>DAOULH010000042.1:0-187228 GCA_034420475.1 Dehalococcoidia bacterium | reverse complement strand
GAAGGCATCTAAGCGCGAAGCATCCCCCAAGATTAGGCCTCCCTCCCCGATTCAGTTCGGGGGTAAGACTGCAGCGAGACTAGCTGCTTGATAGGCCGGATGTGTAAGGCTGGTAACAGCTTCAGCAAACCGGTACTAACCAGTCGAGTGATTTGACCCACGCTAAGAGCTTCTAATTCTCTTGGCTCGGTTCGGCGCTCATCATCAAATATCGATCGCTAAGTTCAGATTTCCTGTTCAGTTGCCAGGCGCATTTGCGCCGTCAACGCGGGGTGGAGCAGTGGCAGCTCGTCGGGCTCATAACCCGAAGGTCGTTGGTTCGAGTCCAACCCCCGCTACCAAGAGTTTCAGCAAAACCCCCGGCGATGCCGGGGGCTTTCGCTGTCGCGCCCGTTTCGCTGCGCTCAGATCACGCCTCGCCCTGCCAAATCACGCAGCGTCTCCGGCGCCATACCCAGCAAATCCCCATACACCAGATCGTTGTCATAACCGACGGGAACCGAGCCGCGCCAGATCTTCCCCGGCGTCCGCGAAAACTTGGGGATAACCCCAACGCCTTTCACTGGCCTTTCCAGTTGATCATCGCGCCATTCAGCGTGCACGCTCCGGCTTTGGTAATGAGGGTTTTCCGCCATCTCCTGGGCGTTCATTATCCGGCTGCATCCGACCTGCGCCTGGTTGAAAATGCGGACCACCTCGTCCACCGTCCGGTCTTCCACCCACCCGCGCAGGATTGCGTCGAACTCGATGCCCTCGGGCGAATGGATCTCGCGGCGAGCCTTGATCCATTTCTCGTCATCCGGGTCCAGGCCCAGGACATGGCACACCCTGGCGTAAACCGCGGGCCCGACGGCTGCGATGACTACCCAACCATCTTTGGCCTGGAAGGTGTCCCAGGGTTGCGCGTTGCCCGCCTTGTTGCCGGCCCGTTCCCGCACCAAGCCAAGCTCGTTGTACGCAACCATGGTTCCAGACAGGATGCGGTGCACTGCCTCGAATTGCGCGAGATCGATCACCTGTCCCTGCCCGGTGCGCTGCGCGTGGATGTACGCCGCTAATGACGACCACAGGCAGAACAGGGCAGTGATGTAGTCGGCCGTCCAGGGCACGGCTCGGGTCGGCGGCTCGGGCTCCGGGTTGTCCATGAGGTTCATCATGCCGCCGAATGCCTGCGCCGTGAAGTCGTAGGAAGCCCGACCGACGTAATCCGGGTCGCCGTCCTGTCCGTACCCGGACACGTGGCAGATCACGATCTGGGGATTGGCAGCCCGGACAGCGTCGTCGTCCAGGCCCCATTTATCGTAAGTGCGGGCCTTGGAACTTTCCATCCAGATGTCGGCTCGCTGCAAAAGCTTCAGGAAAATCTCCCGACCCTCCGGCGTGCTGAAATCCAGCGTGGTATGGAACATGTTACGGTGGTCCTGGATCCAGGAGCTGGCCACCGCCACACCGCTGGGAGACGCAATGGGGAACTCTGCGTGCCGCCAGTCTTCACCGCCGCCGGGTCGTTCGATGTGGATCACCTCGGCGCCCATGTCCGCCGCCATGCCAGCGGCCACCGGCTCGGCAACGATGGTGCCCGTGGACAGAATGCGCACGCCCTGGAGCGTGCCGAACTGTTCAGGCACCAATGTCGGTTCCGGTGGTCCCATGCGTAGCCTCCTTTGCGAAATGAAGGCCACAGGCGAAGGAAGTGGGCGCTGTCACCCGCGACGTCGATGCCGGCTAAGACCGGTCAAAAATCCAGCGGGCGACCTCAAACTCAAAGCCCGGCAGTATGTCCTCGCCGGAGAGGGTAACCGGGTTTTCCAACAACTCCGGCTCCGCCTGCCCCGCCCGATAGATATAGGCGCGGCGGTTTGGCGGGTCTATGAGCCAACCAAGCAAGGCGCCGTTTTGCAGGTAAAGACGCATCTTGGCGTGCAACGGAGCCAGGTTGTCGGAACCAGAACGGATTTCGATGACGAAATCGGGACAACACGGTATCGGCTCCCCGGTGATGTGCGTATGCGCTGCCCACTTTTCCGGCGATGTCCAAGCTGCATCGGGCACCAGGACGCCTCCGGTTACCGACATTCGATGCGCGGCATTGGATCCAGTGGCTATGCCGCCTGCATCCATTGCCCATGCGAACAAAATGCTGCTGGTGGCGTTCTCGTGCAAGCCTCCAGGGTAGTTGACTGGCGACATAGCGATAATTTCCCCGTCAGGGCTGAGCTCAAACTGCCAGATGCTTTGGCTGTTCCGGCTGGTAAATTCCACGAACAGCTTTTCCAGCTCACTCCCGGATGCGGAACTGCCGAAATCTCGCGGGTTAATGACCAGCGCGTCGTCCGGGGCGATACGAATTTCGGCTGAGGTGGTCATGTCTGAACTCCGGGGCTCAAAGACCTGCGGATTTAAACCCGGTCAAAAATCCAACGGGCGACCTCAAACTCAAAACCCGGCAGTATGTCCTCTCCAGAGAGGGTAACCGGGTTTTCCAACAACTCCGGCTCCGCCTGCCCCGCCCGATAGATATAGGCGCGGCGGTTGCGGGCATCTATTAGCCAACCAAGCAAGGCGCCGTTTTGTATGTAGAGACGCATTTTGGCATGAAGCGGGGCCAGGTTGTCCGACGTGGAGCGGATTTCCACTACAAAGTCCGGGCAGAGTGGATGCGCCCTGCCTGCGGTATGAGGGTGGGAATCCCATCTTTCCTGGGATGTCCATGAAACGTCTGGGCAGAGAACACACCCGGTGGCCGGCATCCGGAACGCGGAGCTGGAACTGCGCGCTTCACCGCCATAATCGTCAGTCCAGAAATCAAGCCGTGAAAACGCTTTACCTTCGTGGTCGTCACTGGGGTGATGAGTGGGTGGCATGGCGATTATCTCCCCATCCGGGCTGAGCTCGAATTGCCAGATGCTGTGGCGATTCCGTTGGCAAAACTGGTCAAACAGTTTTTCCAACTCCGGGCCGGTGGCGGTAATGCCCAAGTCACGCGGATTGATGACCAGCGCACTGTCCAGGGCGATGCCGATTTCCGTTGCGGAGGTCATGGCAACTCTCCTCGGTAAAGATCGCGCGGTGGCCGTCAGTCCGCTGCCGTCGCCGCCCCGGAGGCTTCCAGCCGGTGCACCACCTCGTAGGTGTGGAATTCCCCGGGCCCCAACAGAAAATCGGGCGGACCTCCGGCGTGAGCGGAGCGGAAAGCGTCGCTGCGGGTCCAGGTATGGTGGTCCTCTTCGGTCTCCCAATGGGTGACTACCAGGAACTCCTCGTGGTCGGGAGTCTTGTGCATTTTCCACAGCTCGAAGCTGATGAAGCCGGAGTGGTCCTGCACGGCGCCCCGGGCTTTGAACATCTGCTCCAGCGTGTCGCCGAAGCCGGTCTTGACCTTGATGCGGTTGGTGGCGATGAACATGATGCCTCCTGATGTTGGCCGGCGCAGTAGCGCCTGGCTAGTCGTCCAGATGCAGGTCCGCGAGTTGCGGCAGTGTTTCTTTTGCCAGCAGTTCCAACGAGCGCAACCCCTTCGCCCGGTCCGCGCCCCAGTCGTGGCACAGAACCAGCAACGTGCCGAAACCGCCCGTGTCATCACTCAGATCGCGGATCTGCCGGGCACATTCGTCCGGGTCGCCGACGATCCAGAAGTTTTCCAGCATGTACTGGGGAGTCAGAGCCGAGTTGGGCATATCGGGGTCGGTCTTGATGCCGTCGAGGCCGCGCTGTCCCTGGCCCAACAGGGGAATGAAGTACGTGTCGAACGTCCGCGCCGGCGGGCCGTTCATAACATCGGCCACCGCCTGCTCGGTGGTTTCGCCGACGTAGACCTCCCGGGCAATCCGCCACTGGTTCCGTGAAACGTCGCGGTCCGCTGACTTGGCCCCCTTGGAGTACGCGGCCCAGTGCCTTGGCAGATGCGAGGTGTGCAGGAACAGGGTGCTCATGGGCCACCAGCCCATTTCACCGGCGACTTCCAGGGTCGGCGACGACGGGCTGCTCCCCGCGACGGCAATGGGCGGGTGCGGCTTCTGGTACGGCCGCATATGGTAGGCCAGGCCCATCTCCGGGCGGGATTCGGGAAGGCGAACGGTGTAATAGTCGCCCTCGTGGCGAACGTCCGCCGGGTTGTCCGTCGTCCACATCTTGAGAATGACGTTCGCCGCCTCGCGCATCCGGTCCCTCTGCTGGCCCGATTCCCGATCCATGCCGAACAGCTCGGAGTCGGTGGGCACACCGCCGGATCCAATGCCGAAGAAGAACCGTCCTCGCGCCAGGTGGTCCAGCATCGCCATGCGGTGGGCGATCA
Source organism: Dehalococcoidia bacterium (assembly GCA_034420475.1). Lineage (GTDB taxonomy): Bacteria > Chloroflexota > Dehalococcoidia > Lucifugimonadales > UBA3495 > Bin87. The sequence goes on along the minus strand of DAOULH010000042.1, from coordinate 182,934 downwards.
TGATCGGGTCGTGGAACGCCAGCAGGGACACGCCGGTGCCCATCACCAGGTTCCTGGTCACTCCCAGCGCCCGGGCGATGAAGAGGTCGGGAGCGGGCATATTCTCCCATTCCGTGGTGAAGTGCTCGCCGATCCAGGCCTCGGAATACCCGAGTTCGTCGGCGAATGCCATCAGCTCCAGATCTTCGTCGTAAGTGTCCGCGTGCAGGCGCCCCGGCGGGTGCAGCGGCATGTTGAACAGGCCCAGTTTCATGTCACTGCTCCGGTCAGATGGATTGTGCGACTTTCCCCAGCAGGCTGATGGTTTGCTCCATGTCGGCCGCCGGGTCGTCGCTGGCGGTCACCGGGGTCACCAGCAGTTCGGAGATGCCCATATCCAGCATCGCCACCATGCGCTCGCCCACGGTGTCGGCGTCGCCGGTCAGCACGGTGGCCTCGATCATGGCGTCGCTCCAGGTCTCTTCTGCTGCCTCCGGGTAGCCGGCGGCGGCCCACATGCGCTGGTAGAAGGGCAGGCGCGGGTAGTTCGATAGCTGCTGCTGCACCGCCAGGCGGGTCGCGTCCGGGTTGTCGCTGATGCACACCGGCGCGTGCGCGATTAGCGGCGGTGTGTCTCGCCCGGCCTGGTCGGAACCCCGACGCATCGCCGGCAGCGCCTTGTCCCGCAGGTACACCGCCGGGCTGACCCAGCTGATGGCGCCGTCGGCCAGCTCACCGCACAATTCGTAAGAGCCCTCCTGCAGAGCCGACGCCATCACCGGAACGTCCACCGGCCTCGGGATGCTGGCGTGCGCCGTGTATTCCTGGCCGTCGAAATCCACCGCGCCCTCGTGCAGCAACGCCCGCAGGATCTGCAGGTACTCACGCAGGTTGGTCAGCGGTGAGCTCAGGCTGAAGCCGAACATCGACCGCATGGTCGGCCGGTGGCTCGGGCCTACTCCCAGGCGCAGGCGTCCGGGCGCCAGCTGGTCCAGCACCTGCACCTGCTGGGCCGCCACGATGGGGTGCCTCGGATAGGTCGGGACAATGGACGTCCCGAACACGATGCTGTCCGTTTGCACCGCCGCCGCCGCGAAAAGGGTCAGCGCGTCGAGGCCGGTGCCGCCGGTGGTGAGCCAGGCAGCGTGGGCGCCGGCCCCTTCGGCGCGACGCATGAGATCCAGGGAGGCTTCGGCGTTCGGCGCTCCCGCGTGGATGCCGATCCGTTTGGTGGGCATGGCAATACCTCGTTCCGGGGATTTTCGGGTTTTGCCCTATCCTAACATCGGCCATGCAATTTGTAGAGGACGGGACCGCAATGGTAACTGTTCAGAGTTGCGGGAAGTGTCATTGCCAGTGCGGCGCGGTCATCCCGTTGGCACAAGGAGGCCTTCGGGGGAGACGTCGCTACTACGGCGTCGAGATTGCCACGGCGCAAGCGCCTCGCAATGACAACCTCCTGAATTCTGAACAGTTGCCCGCAATCCCGTCCTCGGTCGCGAAGATGGGAAGTAGCCTCGAAGGATCAACCCACTCCTGGCGCGTAGTCCGTACCGATGTGTCCGGCGGCTTCAAATGCCGCGTATTCCTCCTCGGAATAACCCAGCAGTTCCCGGTATACGTACTCGTTGTCCTGCCCGAACATCACCGGGCCCCGGCGGATGCCCAGCGGCGTCTCCGACATCTTGTACAGCGGGCCGGGATACAGGTGCGTGCCGCAGTCTTCCTGGTACGCCTCGTGGAAGAACCGGCGCGATTGGATGTGGGGGTCGCCGAAAGCGTCGGCCTGGTTCATCACCACGCCCGCGGGGATGCCCCGATCCTGCAGCGCGTTCATGGCGGCTTCCGGTGACCGGCCCCGCGTCCACCTCTCAATCACCGGATCGATGTCCGCTTGCCGCGCGTGCCGGCCCTCCGCGCTCTTCAACTCCGGGTCGTCCTTCAGGTGCGCTGCCCCGATCACGTCGCACAGCGTCTGCCACTGGTCGTTGTCGTAAACCGTGATGACCACCCACCGGTTCTCGCCGGCGCACGGGTAGCAGTTCTGCAAAGCCCGCGTGTGGCGATTCCCCAGCGTCTCGTGAGTGCGGCCGTTCATGGCGTAATCCAGATAGTACTCGCCGAGGAACGGAAATACGTTCTCCGCCTGGCCCAGTTCCACCAGTTGGCCCTCACTTGTCCTTTTCCGGTGCCGGAGCGCGGCGAGCACCGCAAACGCGCCCTGCGCTCCGCCGGCCGCGTCAGACATCAGGACGGTGGTGTTGTACGACGGGTCAGTGTCCTCGTAGCCGCGCAGCATGGTGTGGCCCACTACCCCCTCAATATGCACGCCGTGGGCCCGGTAGTCACGATAGGGGCCGTCGCTCCCGTAAGCCGGCATCCGGAGCATGATGATGTCGTCCTTGACCGCGCGCAGGGATTCGTAGGAGATGCCGAGCTTTTCCATCGTTTCGGTGGGGTTGTTCTCGATCAGCACGTCGCTGATCGCCACCAGCCGGTCAAAGATCTCGCGGCCGCCGGGATCCAGCAGGTTCACGGTCATGCTCTTCTTGTTGCGGGCGTGGGAGTTGAACATTGGTGAGCGGTTGAAGGGCCGATCACCCGGCACGCGCCCCGGCGTGCCGCCCGAGTAAAGCGGCAGGTTATCGATCACCGCCTGGGACAGATGCGGCGCGGCTCCCCGAGTCAGGGGCACGAAGGTCTTGGTGGACTCGACGCGAATTACCTCGGCCCCCAGGTCGGCCAGGAACGAACCGCAGTAGGGACCCGCCCATACCACGGTGATCTCCAGGACGCGCAGACCTTCCAGCGGCAGGCGAGGCATCCTAATCTCCCCCGGTATTGTCCAGAATCACCTGAGCGGATCGGAGACGGTGGATCTCTGCGTCCGAGACGCCAAGCTCCCGCAGCACTTCTGACGTGTGCTGCCCCAGCAACGGCGCCGTTCTGCGCAACCGCCACGGCGAACCGTTCATAATGAAGGGCCGACCCGGATACCGCATCAGTCCCGCGACCGGGTGGTCTCCCTCGGCAAACACGCCCCTGGAATTGAACGATGGGTCCACGTCGAGATCCGCCATCGTGTTGATTGGACCTGACAGCACCCGGTTCTCTTGGGCGGCGCTCCATGCCTGGGCCCGGGTGCGCTCCAGTATCCAGGGGAGGAAATACTCCGACTCGAATTCTTCCTGCATTTCCGCGTTGCCCTGGGAGGATGGATCTTTCCATCGCTCGGCGCTCAATTCCGGTGGATTGCCCAGCATTGCCACGGCTCGGGGAAAGTACATCCGGCTGCCGTTGATCTGGAGGTATCCGTCCGAACATGGATAGACCGCGTTCGGGTAGCCGCCGGACCCGCCCGAAGCCGGCCGGTGACTGAGCTCTCCCGTGTACTGGTACGCCAACAGTGCGCTCTGTCGCCGGTCAACCGAGCCCAGTTGTGTCTCCAGGATGGCAACGTCGATGTGTTGTCCGATCATCTCATCTGCATCGTCATCCGGGGAAAAGGCTCCGGCCAGCGCCGCGCCCATGGTGGCCACGGCTGCCACCGCGCCGGCCTGGTACAGCCCCACGTTTCCGCCCAGTTTCAGGGGCTCCCGGTCCGCCAGGCCGGTGGAGTGCATCTCCCCGCCCATGCCGTAGAAAACGATTTCGGAGCCGCGGTAGTCTCGATACGGTCCCGTCTGGCCGAAGTTGGAGATGCTGGTGTAAACGATAGCGGGATTGACGCTGCTCAAGCGTTCGTAGCCGATCCCCAACCGGTCGGCGACTCCGGGACGGTAGCTCTCAACGACAATATCGGCCCATGAGGCCAGCCGCTCCACGATAGCGGCGGCTCCGGTTTGCTTCAGGTCCACGGCGATGCCGCGCTTGTTGGTGTTGAGGTGCAGGAACTGCGCGCTTTTTTCGGGATGCGGTTCATCGCCCGGGTACGGCCCCATCCGGCGAGACCCGTCACCCTCAGGTGGGCGTTCCACCTTGATCACGTCCGCGCCGTAATCGGCCAGCAGCTTGGTGCAGTACGGGCCCGCCACGTAGTGGGTGAAGTCCAGTACTTTGAGGCCGGTCAGGGCGCCTTCAGGCATACTTGTCATCTGCGTGTCCGTCGCGCCGGATGCGCTACCATTGCATAATTCGCGGTACTGGTCAACTTGAAAAGCAGGTACGATCTGCCCGTGTTGTGTAGACTTTAACAGTGAAACCCAGGCAGCAGAGCGAGTCGCCGCTCGCTGGCTCGCCGGATAACCCCGCTGTGGCTCGTCGTGCCACCGGCAAGGAAACACATGCGGACGTTTGAACTCGGAAAAATTCTTCCCTGCACGCCGGATGAAGTGTGGAACGCGGTGATCGATTTTCCATCGCGCACGATCCATGGCCCAGCCTACCGCCGCTCCGATCTGCCCGACGGCAAGGAACCCAGGCCGGGGAATCGCATCGAGTTGCAAATTGGACGGGACAAATTCACCAGCCTGATGACCGTCGTCCAGCAACCCGAGATGCTCCGCCACCGCACCGTCGGCCCCGGCTTTTCCGTGGAGTTCTCCTACTGGGTCCGCCTCTGTTCGGACGCGGATCCCGGATACACCTCGGACGACGACGGCAACGCCTATCTCACCGTGCAGGCCGAATATGGCGGCTGGCTGGGATCGTTGATCGCTCGGCTGCGGCCCGGCGCCTGCCGCCGCTACGTGGCCGGCGAACTGGCTGCCATTGATTCCAGCGCCAAGTCCGTGTTTGCGGAACCTGTAGTCGACTGACGCCGGAAGGCCGGCGCCTCCCATTGGAGTAACGACATGACCACCGGCAACGGTTTGCCCAATCCGCCTTCCGCTCCCCGGCGCGCCCACACCGATACCACCCATGGTGACGCCCGCGTTGACCCCTGGCACTGGCTCCGGGATCAGGACGACCCGGAAACCATGCAGTACCTGCGCGCCGAGAATGAATACACCGAGGCGTTCCTGGCCCCGTTGGCCTCCTTGCAGGAGCGGATCTACGAAGAGATTCGCGGACGCATCAAGGAGGATGACAACACCGTCCCCGAAAAGGAAGGCGACTTCTACTACTACGTTCGTTACGAGGAGGGCGGCCAGTACCCCATCTACTGCCGCCGCGTGGGCAGCCCCGACGGCCCGGAAGAAATGCTGCTGGACGTGAACCTGCTGGCGGAGGGCCGCGAATACACCAGAGTCTCAGACTTTGAGAACAGCCCCGACCACCGCCTGGCCGCCTACGGCGTGGACTTTGACGGTTCGGAGCAGTTCACCATCCGGGTTCTGGACCTGGAATCAGGAGAAACCCTTGCCGACGAGATTCCCGGCGCCTACTACGGCCTGGAGTGGGCTAACGACAACCGGACCATCTACTACTCGGTTCTCGACGAGCACCATCGGCCGGTTTATATCTATCGTCACACCCTGGGCGCTGATCCCGTTTCCGATGAGTTGGTGTACCAGGAGGAGGACCCGCGGTTTTTTGTGGGTGTGGGCAAGTCCAACAGCGGCCGGTTCATCTACGTGGCCGCCGGCGGAAACAACATGTCCGAATGGCGCTTCCTGGATGCCGACGACCCGGCAGCAGCACCGGTGTTGATCGAGCCCCGGGCCACCGACTTTGAATACGACGTGGTTGACCACGGCGAACGCTTCTTCATCCGGCACAACGGCAAGGGTGCGCGGGACTTCATGCTGGCCACCGCTCCCATCGACAATCCCGGGTGGGCCAACTGGTCCGATTTCATGGCCCACGAGCCCGGACGGCCCATCCGGGGCATCCAGGCTTTCCGCGACCATCTGGTCGTGTCCTGCCGGCAGGACGGTCTGCCCCAGGTCATGGTGCTCCGTCTTTCCGATGGGGACGCCCACTTCATTTCCGGGGTGGACGAGGACGACTTTGCCATGTCGGCCCGGGGCGGCCGGGAGTTCGACACCAGCACCTTGCGGTTTGGCTATACGTCGCTGAAAACCCCGGCGGCCGTTTACGACTACGACATGGCGACGCGAGAGCGCGTCCTGCGCAAACAGCAGGAAATACCCTCCGGCTACGACGTCGGTCAATATGAGACCCGCCGCCTCTGGGCTGCCGCGCGAGACGGGACAGCCGTTCCCATCAGCCTGCTGAGGCGTCAGGACACACCAATCGACGGCAGCGCTCCGCTGTATCTCTACGGTTACGGCAGCTATGGCCTGAACATGGACGCCAATTTCAGCGTATCCGTGTTGAGCCTGGTGGACCGCGGGTTCATTTTTGCCATCGCCCACATCCGGGGCGGCATGGAAATGGGCTGGGACTGGTACGAAACCGGCAAGCTGCTGAACAAGCGCAACACCTTCAACGACTTCATCGACTGCGCCGAGTACCTGGTTGCCGAGGGATACACCGCCGCCGGACGCATCGCCGCCGCCGGGGGCAGCGCCGGCGGGATGCTGATGGGAGCGGTGATCAACGAACGCCCCGACCTCTTCGGCTGCGTGGCCGCTCACGTCCCGTTTGTTGACGTGCTGAATACCATGCTGGACGACACCCTGCCCCTGACCACCATGGAATACAACGAGTGGGGTAATCCCAACGACGAAGCGTCCTACCGCTACATGCGCACCTATTCACCCTACGACAACGTGCGCGAGCAGGATTACCCGCCCATGCTGGTAACCGCCGGCATCAGCGATCCCCGGGTCACCTACTGGGAACCGGCCAAGTGGGTCGCCAAGCTGCGCACCATGCGCACCGACGACCGGCCGCTCCTCCTCAAGACCCACATGGACTCGGGCCATGCCGGGGCCTCCGGCCGTTTCGAGCGCATCAAAGAGGTTGCCGAGGAGTACGCGTTCGTCCTGCACGTCCTGGGCATGGCGGACGCCGACTGAAGCCGCTACAGCCCGATGAACCTCCGCGCGTTCTCCCCCAGTATGCCCTCCACCTGACCCGAGGTGAGGGGCAGCGACGCCAGGTATTCCGATACGCTCCCCATGTCCACCAGCGGATAGTCGGTGCCGAAGCAGACCTTGTGCGCCCCGTGCTTGCCGATGATGGCGGTCAGGGTTTCGGCGGTGAGTTCGCGAATAGACGGCGGCCAGGTCGTGTCCACCAGCACGTTTTCGTGGCCCATCAGCTGGCGTTCCGCCTCGTCCAGCATGTAGAACCCGCCCAGGTGCAGCGCGATCACTTTCAGCCGGGGGAATCGCCGCACGATGTTGGCGATGCGCTCCGGCGCGGCGTACAGCGGCGCGTCGATTCCCTGATGCGGCAATCGGCCGGCGTGGATGGACAGGGTCATGTCGTCGCCCAGTTCTTCGTACACCGGAAACCACTGGGGATCATCGGGGTAGAACCCGTTGATTACCGGGTGCATTTTGATTCCCTTGACGCCGTGTTCCCGCAGGTACCGAATCTCGCCGGCTTTGTCCGGGAGGTCGGGATGCACCGCGCCAAAGGGGACCAGGTTTTCGTCCGCAACAGAGATCAGCCAGTCATTCGCCCGCCTTACCTGGTCGGCTCGCGCCGCCACGCCGAGCACGATGGACTTGTCCACGCCCGACGCTGCCATGTGCGCCTTGATCCCGGCCACCGTGTTCGCCGCGATAGGTTCAAAACCCAACTCCGACTCCATGTTCTCCGCCACCGCATCGGCGATCCGGTCCGGCCATATATGGGTGTGAACGTCAACGCGCATGGGTGAGAACTCCTCCGAGCGTGCTATTATATTATCCGTCGCTAAATTCGCGTTACTTACGTTCGCGCCCAAAGACGACACACGTCAGCAGTCGATCACGGGCGGTTTTCCAGCATAATTCCTGTTCCCGCCCAGCGAGGCACGCCATGACCACCAAAACCACCGCGTTGCCCGCCACTCCGGGAGACCGGTTCCAGGAACTGCCCCCCAGAGACGATATGCTGAACGTCATTTATCTCCATGAGCCGGGCCACATCCCGGCCCTGCGCCGGCATTACGGCAACTTCGACACTACCTTAGTCTCCAGCGAAATTCCCATCGGCTGGAATACCAGCCAGCGGGAGGGCCTGCAACAGCCGGATTTGCTTGTTGCCTTCGGAGTAAACCGGGCGGCCATCATTGCCAGGAAGGGTTACGACATCTCAGAGTGGAGCAAAGCGCCTGAGTTCGTCTTGGAAATCGCGTCGGAGAACACCGCGCAGAATGACGAAAGGGGCAAGCGGGTCGGCTACGCGGCATTCGGGGTGTCGGAGTACTGGCGATTTGACCATACCGGCGGAGAACTGTACGCGGCGGCGCTGTCCGGCGACCGGCTGGTCAACGGCGTGTATCGGCCCATTACAGTTAACCAGCTGGACGACGGTCGTTATTGGGGACGCAGTGATGCGCTGAACCTGGACGTGTGCTGGGAATATGGACAGTTGCGCTTTTACGATCCGGTGGCGCGGCGTTATCTGCCCACCTATGACGAAGAGGCCGATGGACGCATTGCCGCCGAAGCGCGTAACCGGGAACTGGAAGAGCAACTCAGACGCTTGCAGAGCCAATAGCCCGTCGCGGCAGCATTGAAAGGTCAACATGATCCGAGAAGCCATATCGTCCGCAACGGCCGGCGAGTCCTTGTCCATGGACGCCGCCGTTACGGTGATGCGCGAGGTCATGGAGGGAGAAGTCACCCCCGCCCAGTTGGGTTCCTACCTGACTGCCCTTGCGCTCAAGGGCGAGACCCCGGAGGAAATCGCGGGCTTTGCCACCGTCATGCGCGAAAAGTCCCTGCGCGTCGTCGTGGACGGCAACGCCATCGACACCTGCGGCACCGGCGGCGACCGCAAGGGGACCTTCAACATCTCCACCGCCGCGGCCTTCGTGGTTGCCGGCGCGGGACTCACCGTCGCCAAACACGGCAACCGCGCCGCCTCCGGGGACTGCGGCAGCGCCGACGTGCTGGAGGCCCTGGGCGTGCGGATCGAGTTGCCGCCGGAAGCCGTGGAACGTTGCCTGCGCGAAATCGGCATCGGCTTCATGTTTGCGCCGGCGTACCATCCCGCCATGCGCTACGCCGCTCCCGTTCGCCGCGAAATCGGCATTCGCACCGTTTTCAACGTCCTCGGACCCATGACCAACCCGGCCGGCGTTCCCTGTCAGCTCATCGGCGTGGGATACCCCGAAGTGGCGGAGAAGATGGCCGAGGCGTTGCGGCTGTTCGGCACGCACCACGCCATCATCGTCCACAGCGACGACGGCATGGACGAGCTGTCCCTGGGCAGCGATACCGCCGGCTGGGAGGTGCTGGATGGAGAGATCCGGCCCTACGTGGTTCGCCCCCGGGACCTGGGCCTGCCCCATGCCACTCCCGATGATCTCCGTGGCGGCGACCCGGCAGCCAACGCTGAAACTATGCGCGCAATCCTCTCCGGCGTCGGCGGACCCGTTCGAGACGCCGTGGTGCTGAACAGCGGCGCTGCCCTGGTCGCCGGCGACGTCGCCGACACCCTGGCCGAGGGCATCGAAATGGCTGCGGCCTCCGTCGCCGACGGCCGGGCAGCCGAAAAGCTGGACGCCATGGTGTCGTTGACCCGCGAACTTTCTCCGCCGGAACAATAGAGGAGGCGGCACATGCCCAGCATCCTGGACCGGATCGTCGCCAAGAAACGCGAGGAACTCGCCGTTTCCCAGGCAGCAGTTCCGCTATTGCAGTTGCACGACGCCATCGCCGCGCGTCCTCCCACGCTGGACTTTCCCGCCGCTCTACGTGGTGAACACATCAGCCTGATCGCCGAGGTGAAGAAGGCGTCGCCGTCCAAGGGCCTGCTCCGCGAGGATTTCCAGCCCACGGAACTCGCGGCTGCTTACTCCGGCAACGGCGCGGCCGCAATCTCCGTTATCACCGACAGCCATTTCCTCGGCGAGCCGGCGCACCTGACCGCGGTCAAGGAGAGCGGCGCGTCGGGATCCGTGCCGGTGCTGCGCAAGGACTTCCTGTTCGACCCCTACCAGGTGTACGAGGCCCGGGCCATCGGCGCCGACACCTACCTGCTGATTGTCGACATCCTTTCGTCGTCGCAGCTTGCTGAGTTGATCAGCCTCGGCGCCGAATTGGGGATGACGCCGCTGGTGGAAACCCACGACGCTGACGAGATCGCCACGGCCGTCGCGGCTGGCGCCGAGGTCATCGGCATCAACAACCGCGACCTGCACACCTTCGTCACCGACCTGGCTACCACGGAATCGCTCGCGCCGTTGATTCCATCCGATAAAGTCATCGTCAGCGAGAGCGGCATCAGCACGCCCGAAGACCTGGCCCGGCTGGAGCCCTTTGGAATCAACGCCGTGCTGGTAGGTGAGGCCCTGGTCACTGCCGCCGACACCGCCGCCAAGGTGCGGTCCCTCACCGGCGCGCCCGTTCCGGTCTAGGTCGCGGATCTTGGAATCCACAACCGTAAAGATTTGCGGGGTGCGCAGCCTCGACGACGCGCTGGTCGCCGCCCGGGCCGCCGCCGACTACGTAGGTATGGTGTTCGTGCCAGGCCGCCGCCGGCGTGTTGAACCTGAAGCCGCGCGGGTCATCACCGATGGGTTGAGGGCCGGGGGTCTCGAAGGCCCCAAGTCCGTCGGCCTATTCGGCGACCAGCCTTTGGACGAAGTGCTGGATACCATCGCCACGGCCGGCCTGGACTATGTCCAACTGTGCGGGGAGGAGTCGCTGGACTACTGCCGTGCCGTGCTCGAGCGCGCCGGTGTGATCAAGGTCCTTCACGTGGCCAACGATGACAGTCCCGACGCTATAGCCGACGTTGCCAATCGGATCGACGCTTTCGCCGCCGCCGGCTGCACGGTCACCCTGGACAGCCAGGTTGTCGGGTTGCACGGCGGAACCGGCCAGTCCTTCGACTGGAGCATCGCCGCGCAACTGGCCGCCAGCGGACGTCGTTTCCTCCTGGCCGGAGGGTTGACCCCGGCCAACGTCGCCGAGGCTGTGGCGGTTGTCCGTCCCTGGGGCGTCGACGTTTCCAGCGGCGTGGAAACGGACGGCGTCAAAGACCCCGACAAGATCAAGCAGTTTGTTGCCAACGCCCGGCGCCCCGCCTGAACCACCGGAGGCTGTAAATCAATGGTAGTTACCACCCAGACCAACCTTCCGGACGAGCGCGGCCGGTTCGGCGATTTCGGCGGCAAGTTCGTCCCCGAAACGGTTATGGCCGCCCTCACGGAGCTCGAGGATTCCTACCGGGCCGTCCAGGACGACGCCGGGTTCTCTGAACAGCTCAGCCATCTGATGACCAACTACGCCGGCCGCCCCACCGCTCTGTACTACGCCGAAAACCTGAGCCGGCATTGTGGCGGAGCCCGCATCTACCTCAAGCGCGAGGACCTGGCCCACACCGGCGCCCACAAGATCAACAACGCCCTCGGGCAGTGTCTGTTGGCCCAGCGCATGGGCAAGCAGCGCATCATCGCGGAAACCGGCGCCGGTCAGCACGGCGTAGCCACGGCCACCGTCTGCGCCATGCTCGGGCTCCAGTGCATTGTTTACATGGGCGCCGAGGACACGGTGCGCCAGGCCCTGAATGTCTATCGAATGCGCCTCCTCGGGGCCGAGGTAATCGCCGTCGAATCCGGCACCCGGACCCTCAAGGACGCCATCAACGAGTCCATCCGTGACTGGGTGACCAACGTGGAGACCACGCATTACCTCATCGGCAGCGTGGTCGGTCCGCACCCGTATCCCATGCTGGTGCGCGATTTCCAGTCTGTCATCGGACGTGAAGCCCGTCAGCAGATCCTCGATGCCGAAGGCCGTCTGCCTACCGCCGTGGTCGCCTGTGTGGGCGGCGGCAGCAACGCCATCGGCACCTTCTACGAGTTCATCGGCGATGAGGACGTGCGACTGGTCGGTGTGGAAGCCGCCGGAGAGGGCGTGGACACCGGCCGGCATTCGGCGACTCTGTCCGCAGGACGTCCCGGCGTGCTCCACGGTTCGCTGTCCTACCTGCTGCAGGACGAACACGGGCAGATCCAGGAGGCGCACAGCATCTCCGCCGGCCTCGACTACCCCGGCGTCGGCCCGGAGCACAGCTGGCTCAAGGCCACCGGCCGCGGCGAGTACCTGGCCGTAACTGACGATGAGGCCCTGGAAGGCTTCCGCCTCCTCTGCCGCACCGAGGGAATCATTCCCGCCCTGGAATCCGCTCACGCCATCTATCACGTCAGTCGCATGGCCGCAGACATGCCGGCTGATGACGTCATCGTGGTCTGCCTCAGCGGCCGCGGCGACAAGGACGTGCCCTCCATAGCGGAGCGCGAGGGCATCGGTTCCTGACGGATACCGGGGAGTGACGCCTTTGCGGGCACCTGCAATCGCCGTCCTGTTGGCTGCGGCGGTGGCCGCCCTCTTGGTCACTGCTTGCGCACCAGAGGTGGCCGATACTATCGGCGCCGCGCGGCAGTTGGCCGGCGACGTCGTGAGCGACACGGAGTCGTCGGAGCCGAGCCCGCAACCACCGGCTGCAATCGACCCATCTGCGGAATCCCCGGAAGTTCAATCGCTGCTCGTCTCCCTTCGCGGCCTTCGCGTGGCCGCCCGCGGCAGCGGCGTGGACTACAATCGCCGCGACTGGGGCGATTGGATTGATGCCGATCGGGACTGCCAGAATACCCGCGCCGAGGTGCTCATCGCCGAAAGCGTGGCTCCGGTCTCTTTCGCTCCTTCGGATGATGGCGATCAGTGCCGTGTCATATCCGGCGAATGGGTGGGCCCCTGGACCGGCGAGGTTTTCACCGATGCTTCCGACGTCGATATCGACCACCACGTTCCTCTGGGCCACGCCCATGAATCCGGTGGCTGGCGCTGGAACTCCCAGCGCAAACGTGCCTACGCCAATGACCTGACCCACCCGGCGAGCCTCCAGGCCACCAGCGCGCCGATCAACCGCTCCAAGGGCAAGCAGCCGCCCGATGAATGGCGCCCCGAAGAGAGCGCCGGTTGGTGCCGCTACGCCGCCGATTGGATCTCCGTCAAGACGGTTTGGGACTTGACCGTAACCTCTGCTGAAGTCGACGCCCTGGAAAAGATGCTTGCCACCTGCGACGATGACGCTTCATGGGGCCTGACCGGGGCTCCGGGCGGCTGAATGATCCGCCCCCTATGCTATAATCCCCGTTGCCCGTAGACATAATTTGCCGCCCGAACTATTCGCGTTGTTCGGGCCGAAAACGCTAAGGAGGCGAGCCATGGAGATGGGACTGGACGGCAAGGTAGCCATTGTCACCGGCGGCAGTGAGGGCATCGGGAAAGCAGCGGCGGAGCGCATGGCCGGCGAAGGAGCCAACGTGATCATCGTGGCCCGCCGGCAGGAGGTTCTGGACGCGGCAGCCGATGAGATTCGCACTGCCACCGAGGGTGAGGTGCTGCCCCTTTCCGCCGATGTCACCGACAAAGAGACTGCTGCCCGCGTCGTCAATACTGCCATCGAGCGGTACGGCCGCTTGGACATCCTGGTCAACAACGCCGGCACTTCCATGGCCAAGGGCTTCGAGGACGTCAGCGACGACGACTGGGAACTGGACTTCGAGTTGAAGGTATGGGGCGCGGTTCGCCTCATCCGTTCGTCCATCCCCGAGATGCGCAAGGTCGGCGGCGGGCGCATCATCAACGTGACCAACCTGGGCGGCCGGACCCCGGGCGCGAATTCCATGCCCACGTCAATCTCCCGCGCGGCCGGCATCGCCATCACCAAGGGCCTGTCCAAGGACCTGGCCAGCGACAACATCCTTGTCAACACCGTTTGCATCGGCCTTATCAAGAGCGGCCAGCACCAGCGCCGTTACGATGCCCGCATCGTGAACGAGCCGGACCTGGACATGGACGACTTCTATGCCCAGTTGGCCACAGGACGCGGGGTGCCGTTGGGTCGCGTCGGCGAGGGCTCCGAGGCCGGCGATGTGATTGCGTTCCTCGCCTCCGACCGTGCCAGTTACCTCACGGGCGTTGCGATCAACATCGACGGCGGCGCTTCGGCAGTCGTCTAATTACAATCCGTGCCATGCCGGCCTGTTTATCCGGAGGGGAGACCATCGTGACCGAATCATATCGAGACGAATTCGAAGCGCCGAACCGACTCCTGCTGGGCGCCGGGCCATGCACCGTCCATCCCCGAGTCCTGCGTGCCATGACCCAGCCGGTGGTCGGGCATCTGGACCCGGTGTTCTTCCAGGTCATGGACGAGGTATGCGAGATGCTGCGCCAGGTGTTTCACACCGGGAACACCGTCACCATGCCCATCTCCGCCACCGGAACGGGGGCCATGGAAACCGCCTGCGTCAACGTCATCGAACGGGGCGACACGGCCATCGTCTGCCGGAACGGTTATTTCGGGGTACGTCTCGCCGACATCGCCCAGCGCTGCGGAGCGAACACGGTTATGGTCGATTCTCCTTGGGGCAAGCCGGCCGACCTCAACGCTCTGGAGGACGCGCTTAACGCAAACCCCGGCACCAAGATGGTCGGTCTGGTCCACGCGGAAACTTCCACGGGCGCGATCACTCCCCTGACGGATGCAATAGACCTCGCTCACCGTCATGGCGCTCTGGTCGTCGCCGACGCCGTGACCTCCCTGGGCAGCCACGACGTCCAGGTCGATGACTGGGATATCGACGTTTGCTACAGCGCCAGCCAGAAGTGCCTGGGCGCCCCTCCGGGTTTGGCGCCCATCAGCTTCGGCGAGCGCGCCATGGACGTCATCAACAAACGCGACACCACCGTCGAGAGTTTCTACTTCAACCTCCAGGGCGTTGCCGAATACTGGAATGAGACCCAGCGGGTGTACCACCACACCAGCCCCATCACCATGATCTATGCCATGCGCGAGTCCCTTCGCATGATGATGGAGGAGGGCCTCGACGAACAGCATGATCGCCACGCGAGAGTTGCCGCCGGTTTGCGCGCCGGCCTGACCGCCATGGGCCTGGAACTGGCCACTGACCCCGATTACCAGCTCAACCCCATCACCGTGGTCAACGCGCCCGAGGGAGTCAACGAGGCTGACGTGCGCGCGCGTCTCCTGAATGATTTCGACATTGAGGTCAGCGGCGGCCTGGGCGAATTCCGCGGCCGGGTCTGGCGCGTCGGCATGATGGGCAACGGCGCCCGCGAAACCAGCGTGCTGTCTCTCCTGTCCGCCCTCGAAGTCATCCTCGGCGACATGGATTACGAGGTGGCCTACGGAGCCAGCGTGGCGGCGGCCCAACGGAGTTTTGCAATGCACAACGGGCAGGGCTGATACCAGTCTGCGCAGACTACCGGAATTGACGAAAACCAGCACTTTTGCTGCTGTTGCCAGCACAATTACCCATCGAGGCACTGCCCAAGACTAGGGAAATCCAGTGCCCGATCACAATTACCCCAGGGGCGCGTTTTGCGTCCCTGTAAATCTTTAATAACTTGGGCAGACTACGATGGTTGCGGCACAGGTTTCCTTCAGTGAACAACGAGTGCGCGTGTTCGTTGATTACCAGAATTTTGCGCTTTCCTTACGGAGAGTCGAACCAGGTTTTCGGACTTTGCCTAGCTCAAGAAGTGCTGCGAGTGGTTGACCCCAATGCGTCGGCGCAGTATCAGGGAATGAACGTGTACAGTTCTTACGATCCCGATACTCAGGCCGGTTCCAACTCAGTGGCTTCCCAGGCGTATATGGCACCATCGTAGAAAGGCAGCGTAAGCGAGGGTGGCCAACTTGCCGATCCTGCCACGCCGAAACTAAAGAATGCCCCAGCTGCGGTGGGGATATGCGTGGCACCGAGGAAAAGGGGTCGATACCAGAATAGTTACCGATATGATTAGCCTTGCCTGGGTGGGAAACTACGAAATAGCAGTTTTGGTATCGTCAGACCGCGATTTCATTCCTGTCGTCGAGTTTCTGCAAACCCGCGGAATCAAGGTTGTACATGGCGCGTTTCCGCCGCAAGCCCATGCTTTAACCGGTCGATGCTGGGGAAATGTTGTGATTCCTGACTTGCGCGAGCAGTTTCGTCTCTCCTGAGTAAGCAGGGCTTCCGCCATTTTCCTGTGAGCAAACCTCTTACCGCTCCTACTCCTTCACCTGATATGCGGCATCCAGTATCTCTACCACGTGCATCACCCGCGCCCCGGAGCCCGCGTCCGCGAGGCCCTGCTCCAGCTGGCTGATGCACCCCGGGTTTGCGGACGCGATGACCTCCGCTCCCGTCGCAGCTGCGTTACCGATCTTGCGCCGCTGCAACCGCTTCGACATATCCCGCTGTATCAGCGAGTAAAAGCCGGCTGACCCACAGCACAGCGACGACTCCGACATCTCCACCAGCTCCAACCCGGGTATGCTTCTCAGAACCTGACGGGGCGCCTCGGTAATTCGCTGGGCGTGCGCCAGGTGGCACGGGTCCTGCATGGTGACCCGCCAGGGCAGTTGACCACGTGGTGACTCCAGCGGCAATGCGGCCAGGAACTCCGTGATGTCCCTGGTGTTGTGCGCAAAATCCTGAGCCGTGTCCGCGTATTCCGGATCATCGCGGAGAAGATCGCCGTACTCCTTCATCGACGAACCGCACCCGGCCGACGCCGTTACCACCACATCCACGCCGGCCCGCTTGAAGGCGTCGATATTCCGTCTAGCCAGTTGCCGGCCAATATCCAGGTCGCCAGCGTGCAGGTTCAGCGCGCCACAGCACCCCTGGGCTGGCGGGACCGCAACATCGCACCCGTTCCGCTGTAGGACTCTGACCGCCGCACGCATCGCGTCGCCCTGCATCAGCGGCATGACACAGCCGGACAGCAAACCCACGGTCATGCGCCTTTCGCCTTGCGCCGGGAACAACGCACCGCGAGGTCCAAAAAACCGCTCACCCATGACCGGCATTTGCGCTTCCATTGCGGCGAGATCTCCCGGCAACAGGCCGAGGAGCCGAGACTTGCGGACCAGCGCTTGCATTCCGGACCGTTGGTATAAACGCATCAGGCGCCCGGCCAGGCGCAGCCTTCCGTTGTGCGGCAACGCTGCCCGCAGGAACAGTCGCGACAGCCGGCCCAATTCAAGGCTTTGCAGGTCGTTGTCCTGGACCTGCGCCCGGGTGTGTTCCATGAGCCGGCCGTAGGGCACGCCCGACGGACAGACCGCCTCACACGCCCGGCACTGCAAGCACAGCTCCCAGTGCGACACCAGCCGTTCGCTGATGCCAGCGCGGCCTTCGTGGACGGCCTTCATCAGGGCGATGCGCCCCCGCGGGGATTCCGTTTCCAGCCGCGTTTCGACGTAAGTAGGGCACGCGCTCAGACACAGGCCACAGTGCACGCACCGGTAAAGGTCCGCCTCGGCCGGCGCATCTGCTCCGGAGAAACCGGGGCCATCGTTCAGCGACCCCTCGAAGGGTAATCCATACGGAAAACCGTGTCCGGCGTCGATGCCACCGCCCAGGTGCTGGCCGGCATCCGGATGCCGGTCGGGTGCGCTGACCATCACAGTCCTCCAACGAAGCGGCCAGGGTTCAGGATGTTCCGGGGATCAAATTGCCGTTTCAGCCGTCGCATGATTTGCATACCCGATGGTTGCTCCCCCCAGACGTCGATATGCGCTTTCACGTTGGCCGGGCATCGCTCGATGATCGCGCTTCCGCCCAGCGACGCGGCCGTTGATTGGATGGCACGTAGCCCGGCAGCCACCTCTTCAGCATCCGCAGACGCTGCGTCCCACCAGAGCAGGCGACCACCCCCGAATCCAACGTCCGCCATCACCGACGGCCCGTTATCCATGGGGGTGTTGGCGAAACCCAGCACCTCCCGCAACAACGAAGGCTGCGCGTTGATCCTGACGCATATCGAGGGCGGTGAATTGGAATCAACCGGCAAGTCGGTGAGGGCGCGGATCAGCCCATCCGTTTCGTCTTCTCTGGCTACCCGTACCGTGTCGGCAACGGGAGACCATAGCCCAACGGTTTCCTCGACTCGCCGTTTCATGGAGGCCGGCCGGCCTCCGTGCAGCGCGAGCGCGAACGCGGTCCCATCCAGCGATGGCGCAATCCGCTGCGCCGCCTCGCCGGTCAGGATATGCAATCCCAGCGGAGTGTAGTATTGGGCCTGCAAGTTCTGCGCGGCGGCGGCGGCGGCATCTACACCATCGAACGCTGCCACGATCACTGCCCAATCCGTCGGCGCCGGAGCCAGCTTGAAAGTAGCTTCCGTGATGACCGCCAATGTGCCCAGTGATCCCGTGTAGAGGCGGTTCAGGTCGTAGCCGGTGACGTTTTTTACTACCTTGCCGCCCGCCTTGGTCTGGGTTCCGTCCGCCCCCACGACACTGATGCCGATGAGCCAATCCCGTGGCAGGCCATAGGCTGAACGCAAAGGCCCGCTGATCCCGGTGGCGAGCGTACCCCCCACCGTGGCCCTGTGGGCCAGCGGAGCGGAGATAGGCACGAACTTGCCGTCCTGCGCCAGGGCTGCATCCAGCTGAGCGATGGTCACGCCGGCCTCAACGCTGACCGTCAGGTCCGCCGGCTGAAAGTCGACGACGCGGTTCAGCCCGGACAGGTCCAGCGCGATTCCCGGCCGAGCCGGCGCGTTGCCCAACTGCGTGAGCGTCCGCCCGCCCGATGGGTACACCGATATGCCGGCACGATGCGCCCAGGCCATCACCTCGGCAACCTCATCTGCGCTGGAGGGTTTTGCTGCGGCCACGGGCAGCCATTGCCCGATGGCATATCTACTCAGATCCTCCGCGTTCGCTACCGCGCTGGAACTGATCAGATCCGCCAGTTTTTCAGCGATGGAGGGTGTTGTGGTCATGCCGAGGGGGAGCCGGTCGGACGCCGAGGAACACTGCGGCGGCGGTCACGCATACATCCCGGCGGTGTGCGCCGCCGGGTGCGCCGCCGGGTGCCAGTAGCTCCCGTCGGGGAATATCTTGCCGGGATTCAGCCGGTTCTCCGGAGCGAAAGCCTCCCGGACTTGCTGCATCGCTGCCATGTCCGCGTCGGTGTATACCAGCGGCATGAATTCCTTCTTCTCCAGGCCGATGCCGTGCTCCCCGCTCAGCGTGCCGCCCAATAACGCGCACTCTTCCATCAGCTCCGCCGCCGCCGCCATCGCGCTTTCCATAACGCCGGGCTCACGGGCGTCGAACAGCATGCAGGGATGCAGGTTCCCATCGCCGGCATGGAACACGTTGGCGATGGTGATGCCATAACGCTCGCTGACTTCGCTTACTTTCCGCAGCATCTGCGTCAGGCGGGTTCGCGGCACCACGCCGTCCACCAGATAGTAGTTCGGCGCGATGGTTCCGAACGCGCCGAATGCCGTTTTCCGGCCCACCCAGAGGCGCTCCCGCTCGGCGTCATCCTCGGCTACTCTGACGTCGGCGGCGCCGGTATCCCACAGCGCTGCTTCCACTTCACCACTGACCTCGTCAACCTCTTCATTCAGCCCTTCCAGTTCGATCAGCAACACTGCGCCGGCGTCGTTTGGATACCCGGCGTCGGTGACGTTCTGCACCGCCTTGATGCTCAGTGCGTCGATCATCTCCAGGGCCGCAGGTACGATGCCATGGCCGATCACCGCCGACACTGCGGTGCACGCCGAGTCGATGTCGGGAAAGATGCCCAGGAAAGTGCGCACCGTCTCCGGCAGCGGCAAAAGCCTGACCAGTATTTTAGTCGCAATGCCGAACGTGCCCTCGGAACCCACGAAGGCGCCCCGCAGGTCGTATCCCACGGCCTCGCGCGCCATACTTCCGAGGTGCACGACTTCACCGTCTTCCAGCACAACCTCCATTCCGAGGACGTGGTTGGTGGTCGCGCCGTACGCCAGGCAGTGGGGGCCGCCGGCGTTCTCGGCGATGTTGCCGCCCAGGCTGCATGCCCGTTGGCTCGAAGGGTCGGGCGCGTAACGCATCCCGAAGCCGCGCACGTGATTGTCCAGGTCCAAGTTGATTACTCCGGGCTCTACCAGCGCGGTACGGTTCACCGTGTCCACATCCAGGATGCGGTTCATGCGTGGGAATGCGACCTGCAACCCCTCCGGCGGTGTGATCGCCCCGCCGCTCAGCCCGGTTCCGCTGCCCCTACCCACCACGGTGACGCCGGCCGAGTAGGCCAGCGCCATCACCCGGCTCACCTCGTCGGTGTCGGCCGGCAAAACGACCGCTCGGGGCATCGAGCGGTCGACCGAGCCGTCGTATTCGTAGACCAGCAGGTCTTCCCGGTGCGCGATTACATAATCGTCACCGACGACGGCGCGAATGCCTGCCAGAAGGTCATTGGTGGCCACGTTGTGAGAGCCGTTTTATCGTCAGGCTATTGACGGAAGGGTGAACACGGTTCGCCCGTCAGTGTCGTGCGTGTGGTTCGCCAACGCCGCCAGCATCTGGTTGTTCTGCTGGACCTCGTCGCGCAGACCGTTTATCGCGTCCGCCAGTTTGTCAAACCCGGCGACCATTTCAGCTCGCAGTTGCTGGATGGACTCCTGATGCTCTTGGCGCAATCGCTGGATAGCTTCTTGGTGCTCCTGATTTGATCGCTGGATAGCCTCTTGGTGCTCCTGATTTGATCGCTGGATAGCCTCTTGGTGCTCTCGATTTGATCGCTGGATAGCCTCTTGGTGCTCCTGATTTGATCGCTGGATAGCCTCTTGGTGCTCCTGATTTGATCGCTGGATAGCCTCTTGGTGCTCTTGACGTTGCTCCTTGACTTCGGCAGTTAGGTCGTCAACCTGTTTGCCGAGGGTGTTCACCTGATTGAGGGATCCGCCAAGCAGGAAACTGCCCCGGAGTAGCAGTATGACGATAGTTAAACCAATGCCAACTGCGGATAGGCCCACAGCGACGAAGGCGATTATAGTGGTAGTTTCCATACGCGTCCCCGGTTCCGGCGACCGTCCACCGCAGCCACCAAAGTCATTCTACTCCCTGCGGCGCTGGTACACCTGGATGCGGTGCCGGTTGGCTTCCACGACGAACAGCCGTTCCTCCGGGTCCAACCGCAGCGCCACCGGCCCCCAGAAGTAGGGCTCCGTTTGCGCGGAGATCAGGTACGGCGTGTCCAGATGGTCCGGCAGATCCGGCACCAGGTTGGCGATCTGTCGCGTGTTGTACTCGTCGGGGTTCACCGACATGAAGTCCTGGGCCCACTTGGACAGCGTCGCCTGTCCTCGCAGCGACTGCACGAAATTCCCATTGGGATCCAGCAACTGGATTCTTTCGTTGCCCCAGTCGGCCACGTATATGTAGCCATCGGAGTCCACGGCAACCGCTGACGGCCGGCTGAACTCGCCGTCGCCCGTTCCCGAAGAGCCGTAAGTAGCCAAGTGCTGACCGTTCCCGGTGAACTTCTGGACCCGGTCGTTGCGCCAGTCCGCAACGTAAACGTTGCCAGTGCCGTCCAAAGCCAAGCCCCAAGGCATGTTGAACTGGCCGGCGGCGTCTCCGTTTTCACCCCAGGTGGTTACAGGCTCGCCCTCGGCGGTGAACACCTGCACCCGGTGGTTGTACTGCTCGGCCACGTACACGGTTCCGTCGGCAGCTACGGCGATGCCCGCCGGGCCGTGCAATTGCCCGGCTCCGTCGCCTTTTTCTCCCCACATCCTGACGAATTCGCCGTCGGTGTCGAATACGGTGACTCGGTGCAGGTGCTCGTCCGTCACGTGAATGTGCTGGTTGGCACTGATCGTCATCCCGATGGGCAGCGTCCACTGCCCTTCGCCGCGCCCGGTGCCCTTGCTGAACTCGCCCAGGTAATCTTCATCCCAGTTGAGGACGCCAATGCGGATCAGCGCCTGTCGGGCCGCGTCGGCATGGTTGAGTACCAGGATGCGTCCGTCGTTGGTGAAGGCGCAGTCGTATGGGTTGATGAACCCTCGACCGCTCTGGTTGGTGGTCACGCCGATGGTCTTGACGTATTCCATCGGGCCTGCGCTCACCGCAGTCGCGGTAGTCATTGCAGCCTCTCCTGTTTTGCGTAGGGGCGAATAGTCATTCGCCCCTGAAGTCGTCTATTGTGCGCTGTAGAAGCGGCTATGCCAACTGGTACTCCCGCGTCGCGGTCAGCAGCCGCAGCAGGTTGGCGATGCGCTGCTCGTCCGCTTCGGTGCGAGAGCCTTCCCGAAGGTCGGCAGGACCCTGTTCGCTGGCGAACTCCCGGATCGACGTGGCGGTCGCTTCGGACAGTTCCAGGGGCCCGATCAGGTCCGCGCATGCGGCGACCTGTTCCTCGGGTGACAGCACGCCCTGACCCTGCCGGGCCATGCGGTCGATGATCGCCCTGACGCCCGGGTTGCCTGGGTCACCCAGCTCCTTGCCCACGAAGTTGACCCGTTCCACCAGCGCGCCGCTGTCGATCCACTCGGCTCCCTCGTGCCAGCCCTCCACGCTGGGCGGCTGGAAGATGCCCTGGCCCATGTACATGGTCTGACGGGCAAGCTGGTCCGCGCCAAAGGTCGGCTCCTGGTAGGTGCCGGCCATTCGGACCGCTCCCACCACCAGTTCCACCGGGCCCTTGACCCGGGCGAACCGTGCCTCCTCGGACTTGAAGTAGTCGGAGTTGAACAGCGTCCGCAGCACGGAGCGGATTTCGTAATTCGAGGCGAAGTACGATTCCATCATGTCGCTGATGACGGCTTCCCCGGCTTCGTCAACATCGTCGGCGGCGAAGTACTGGAACAGGCGGGTGCTGATGAACCGCGCTGTTGCTTCCTGCTGCACGATGATTTCGACGATGTCTTCGCCGTTGAAGTTGCCGGTGTGACCAAGGAAGGTCTTTTCGCCGTCGTCGTGGTCGTAGTCTCGGTAGTTGAAGTGCCAGTTGATGCGGCTGTACGGCCAGATGGAGTCCCGGCTGGCGCGGGTGGACATGTACTCGGCGTTGCCCAGCGTCCATCCGGTGAAAGCCCGCGCGCACTCCTTGATGTCGTCCTCGGTGTAGTTGCCGACGCCCATGGAGAAGAGCTCCAGCAACTCCCGCCCGTAGTTCTCGTTGATGTTGTCCCGGTGGTTGTCGTGGTTGTCCAGCCAGATGATCATGGCCGGGTCCTTGGACAGTTCCACCAGCATCGTCTTGTAGGAACCCAGGGAGTGGCGGCGGAAGGTGTTGATCTGGTTGACCAGGGCGCTGGCCTGGTTCAGCTTGGAGTAGCCGGTGGCGAACAGGCCGTGCCAGAACA
The DNA here is from genome assembly GCA_034420475.1 of Dehalococcoidia bacterium. Taxonomy (GTDB): domain Bacteria; phylum Chloroflexota; class Dehalococcoidia; order Lucifugimonadales; family UBA3495; genus Bin87. The sequence goes on along the minus strand of DAOULH010000042.1, from coordinate 159,826 downwards.
GGGCCAGCTTCTCTTCCAGCTGGTTACGGGTCGTGACCATCCGGTACATCCAGTATGCGCCGGCGCTGTTCAGCTCCCGCATCTCGGCCATTTCCGAGTGATACCGTCGGATCACGTCGTCGGGCATCACGCCGGCGTCGCCGGGGTTGAGCAGGTCTTCCACCACGTTTTCGTAGCCCTGCTCGACCAACTGCTCCAGCTCATCACGGCTGGCGCCGAAACCGGCCCGACGCATCAGGTGAGCCATCAGGGCAATATCGGCATTGCTCATAATTGCCTCCGCAAGTTCTGTTTTCAAAGGATTGATGCGACCGGCCGGGTTAGTTGCCGATGAAGTCCCACTGCTCGAACTGGCCGTTGACGATGTTCACCGGGTCCAGGCCCAGCCACTTGTCGGCGATGGTCGAGTAGGTGGAGCGGAAGTCGTTGTTCCAGTGCAGGTCGCCGTCCAGTTGGTCGCGCTCGGCCAGGGACGGGTACTGCCCGTAGAAGCCGCCGTTGACCTGGTTGCCGATGATGAAAGCGGTTCCGCCGGAGCCGTGGTCGGTGCCGGTGCCGTTGTCGCGGATGCGGCGCCCGAACTCGGTCCACACCAGGACGATGGCGTCGTCGCCGCGGCCGTGCTCGTCCAGGTCGGCCAGGAAGTCGCTGATGGCGCCGGAAACCTGGGTCCACAGGCCGCCGTGAACCTTGATCTCGTCGCCGTGGGTGTCAAAGCTGCCGTGCTGGGTGTAGTAGATGCGGGTGCCCAGATCGGCGGTCATCACCTGGGCCACGTTCTTGAGGGACTGGGCGATGGGATTGTCGGCGTACTCCACCGAGGAGGAATACTGCTCGGGAGCCGTGCGCAGGATGTCCGCGCCCTTCAGCGCGTCCCGCCCGGTCTGGCCCAGGTAGTCCATCACGGCGTCCTGGATCGACCCGCCGTACATCTTGCCGAAGGCGTCCAGGCACAGGCCGCGGATGCGCTCCTCCTCCACGTCGGGGAACAGGCCGTAGGTCTCCAGGTTGCCCACTGAGGCGACGGGAACGCCCGAGGCGCCCATGGAACGCGGCAGGCCGCGGCCGAAGTTCACGCCGGTGATAACGTTCTGCCCGGAGGGGTCAAGGTCGCGGATGACGCGGCCCAGCCAGCCCTCGGTGGCGATCTTTTCCGGCTCGCAGGTGTGCCAGATGTCCATGCTGCGGAAGTGCGAACGGGTCGGGTTCGGGTATCCGATGCCGTTGACGATGGCGACCTTGCCCTCGTCCCACAGGGCCTTGATGGGGGCCATGTTGGGATTGAGGCCCAACTGTCCGTCCAGCGGTATCACCTGCTCGGTGGGAATGCCAACGTTGGGCCGGAAGTCATAATAGTGGCCGTCGGTATAGGGAATGACGGTATTCAACGGGTCATTGGCCCCGGTCAACTGGACTACGACCAGAGACCGGTCATTATTGGTGGTGGTCATCGCGGATGGGCCTCCTTATCCAGGCGCAACGCAAAGCGCCAGCGCAGGTTTGGCTGATGCTCGCAGTTTAAGGTGTGCGCCCCGGCGTGTCAACGAACTGCGATGCCGGCATCCCGGGACGGCCGCCCAGTCCTGATGAGACCCCAGCGCTGCGATAACCGCGGCTATAATTGACGGAAATCAGCAATGCCCCTGGTATTGCCCACGCCATTGCGGACACCTGCCATGACATCGCCTCGCCAAAAACTGCGCATCCCTACCCCCGGCGCCATTCGTAACGCTTTCAACAGTTGTGGACGCCGGCAAACTCCGAACGAGCTTATCGACTTTATGGCTACCATTGGCCCGACGATTGGCGATCCTTTTGTGGTTCGTCTGATCGCGGTTGAGGTGGCCCGTGTCGCAAGCATGAAGCCGCCGGAACGTAAAATCAGGTATCTGGACAATCTGTTCAATACCGTCAATTTTCCGCCGAAAGTGGCTCGGGAAGTAAACCGGGCGGTGGACCGGGTAGTTGTGCCGCCGGAGTTCGTCATCCTGGCGGAGCGGATAATGCCCCCGCTGGACAACCTTACCCTGCCGCTCCTGGAGCCGCCCCTACCGGGCTCTAAAAAAGCATCCCGGCAAGTAATGACCTCCCCCGTGTCCCGCCAGTGCTACGAAGAGTTGATGGAGGCCTTCAAGGCCGTCAGGGATAATTTTGTGGATTCCATCAGCACTAATCTGGTGGTCCACTCCGTAGCTCCCGATCCGTTGCGGACGGATGGACTGGATAATGCCGTGGAGCTCATACGAGAAATTATCGGTGTCATGCACACGGCCGCCACCGCCTGCGGAATGGTCCTGCATCACCCGGAAAGCTGGCCGTCAAGTCGCCCCATCCGTTTGGACCTGGTGACCATGCTGAACGAGGCCAAAGCCCGCGAGGACGCCGTACAGGAAATGCTCGACGCAGAGCAGACCGTCACCCCATTGCGCAAGCTGACGGCAATCATGGATGACCTGGTTATCGAATACTGCGAGCGAACGATTAAATCCGGAGGGCATGATCTGCACACTTTTCCCTTTTGGAAGAAGGTGAATAACGATACCCCCGCGCCGGAATTTGAACCGCCCCATCCGTAGCCGCCGACCAGGTCCAACCCGATTTCGATATGCGCGGCGCGAGTACAACCCTTTGATACCCCATAAGCCATAGGCTATACTACCCGCCGCCCCACGCTCGGCAGGATTCGATGCCGGCAATTGGGGACGCACTACCTGATCGGAGCCGTTGGCAAAATGGATTTCAACATCGCCGTGTTGGCCGGCGACGGTATCGGACCCGAGGTTACCGCCGAGGGTGTCAAGGCCATGGAGGCCGTGGGCCGCGCCTTTGGGCATAATTTCATCCTCGAATACGGGGACGTTGGCGGCATATCCATCGACAAGCACGGGACCCCGCTGACCGACGGCGTCCGCGACTTGGCCACCTCGGCCGACGCGGTGCTGTTCGGCGCGGTGGGCGGGCCCAAATGGGACGACCCTTCGGCTCCCTCGCGACCGGAGGACGGACTGCTGGCTCTGCGGGCCCACCTCAACGTCTTTGCCAACATCCGCCCGGTCAAAGTCTATCCCCAGCTCACCGACTCCAGCGTGCTGAAGCCGCACGTGCTGGAGGGCGTGGACATGGTGGTCGTCCGCGAGCTCACCGGCGGCCTCTACTACGCCCAGCCCAAGGGCCGCACCGAAACCCCCCAGGGCGTCGTCGGCGTCGATACCATGCGCTACTCGGAATCGGAAATCGAGCGCGTGCTTCGCGTCGGGTTCGAGCTGGCTCGCGGCCGGCGCGGCAAGCTGACTTCTGTGGACAAGGCCAACGTGCTGGAAACTTCGCGCTTATGGCGCGCCACCGCCACCCGCCTGGCCGACGAATATCCCGACGTTGAACTGGAGCACGCCCTGGTTGACGCCTGCGCCATGCAGATCGTCCTGCGCCCGGCCTCCTACGACGTCATCGTTGCCGAGAACACCTTTGGCGATATCCTCACCGACGAAGCGGCCATCCTCGCCGCGTCCATGGGCCTCTTGCCCTCGGCCAGCCTGTCCGGCGTGCCCCAGGACGGCGCGCGGACTCCGGGCTTCTACGAGCCGATCCACGGCACCGCTCCGGACATCGCCGGCCAGGGTATTGCCAACCCCTGCGGCTCCATCCTCAGCGCGGCCATGATGCTGCGCTACTCCCTGGGCCTCACCGAGGAGGCGGCCGCCATCGAAAGGGCCGTCCAGACCGTTCTGGAGCAGGGCTACCGCACGGCCGACATCGCCACCCCCGGGGATGCTGCCACGGCAACCACGCAGATGGGCGACCTCATCGCCAACGCTATCGGCTAGGGCGGACCGGCACCCGTGCTCAACGTCCTTTCCGGCGTCGGCCTGGCCGTCGCCATTGTTATTTTTCTGGCCAGCGCGGTGGCGGTGGTGTTCCTGGGAACCTATCTCGCCAAGTACGGCGACGCCCTCGCCTCGCTCACGGGTTTGGGCCGGATGTTCGTCGGCAGCATCCTGGTCGCGCTGGCGACTTCACTGCCGGAGGTGTCCAACAACATCACCGCTGTCCGCATCGACAACCCGCAGTTGGCCCTGGGGGATGTGCTCGGGTCCAATATGTTCAACATGCTGATCCTGGCGGTCGTCGCGTTGCTTTTTGGGGGCAAGCGGTTCGTGCAGCGCGTCGCTCCGGAACAGGGTTATCTCATCGTCCTGGCGGCGCTGCTCACCGGTATGGCGGTTGTTTTTGCGCTTTTCAAGAGCGGAGTGAGTGTGTGGCAGGTTGGCATCTCTTCCATCATCGTCATCGCCGTATATCTGGCCGGGATGTGGTTTGTGTATAACCGACGACCCTCCACTGACGGAGAAGAACGGGAAGAAGACGTCGGAATCACGCTGCGCCGCGCCTGGATAATGTTCATCCTGGTATCCATAGGGGTCATCATTTCCGGCGTGCTGTTGGCCCAGAGCGTGGACCGGATCGCTCACGTCACGGGAGTATCCTCAGGTGTCCTGGGCATTTTGGCGGTGGCCCTGGTCACCAGTATGCCGGAAATCTCAGCGACGTTCGCGGCGGCGCGCCTGGGTGCGGCTGATCTCGGGTTTGCCGGGGTGTACGGCAGTTGCGTATTCAATATAACCATCCTGGCCTACGCTGATTTCTTCTATCGCAAAGGCGTCGTGGTCAACAGCGCGGAGACCGAGCATTACATCGCCGGGGTCATCGCCGCCGGCCTGATAGCTTGGGGCGGCCTGCTTTTATGGGGACGGAACCGTCTGCCGCAACCCGTGATTGTCGGAGCCCTGGCGTTGATGTTGTTGGTCACCGTCGCCGGGGCGATTTGGGTCGCGCTCCTGGGAGCCCCATCCCACTAGATTTCCGCCCCCTCGAACCGGGCGATCTCGACGAATGCGCCGGCGCCGTCGTCCCAGTCGAACAGCGCCGCTTCCACCACGCGCTCGCCGTCGATTCCCACCACCAGTTGCTGCACGGGATAGGCCGGGCCATCTCCCCAGGGACTGGTGGCCACGGTACGGTCCGTTTCCGACAGGTAGGCCCGGCCGTTGGGGTGGGAATGGTAGATGATCCGCGCCGGGGTCTCCGTATCCAGGCTGTTGTTGAGTTCCAGCAGGTCCGCCGTGCTGAACACGTAGGCCGACTCGGCCGTGCGCTCCGCCACCGTAGGGTGATTGCCCGATGCCTGGTCGTTGACCACGGGACGTATTCCGTCCACCGCGGTCCCATCCGCTGGGCCGCTGAGCCAGCCGCAGCACTCCGCAGGAAAGGATTGCCTCGCCTGGCGAAACACGGCCTGCATGATTTCCGCCGGAATTTCCAGCGGTTCGTCAAAATTGGCCATTAAACCCCCTTGTTACGAAAACCGTAACCTGATATTCTAATTCGGCCGTTTATTGACTGCTTACCGTAATACTCCGGTAATACGGTAGCGGTAAACTGAAATCAGAAACTGACAGCCCGCCCCGCGCCCCGACAAATCGTGAACAGGATGAGGAAATGCAGACCCTAACCCGCAAATCGTTGAAGCTCAAGGCGTGTCCCCGCTGCGGCGGCGACATCTGTCGCATGAGGGACACCTTTGGAGTGTATCACCAGTGCGCCCAGTGCGGCCGCGAAATCCGACGCGTGGCTTCCAGCCCGGTCCCGGCCACGACCATCGCCGCCGTGGATATGCCATCGAACCCGCCCCACCATCGCGAGAAGGTTACGGCCTGATCAAGATACCGAGCACAAGCAACCGCAGGCAGCGGCCTCGGACTTGGCTCCGAGGCCGCAATATTTTTAACACCGCATCTCGACCGTAGCGACAACCGGCATCAAATTACCCTCAACCAGTTACGCGCAGTCACGACCGGCAGGCCCCATACGCCGTCGGGTCAAGGAGATGAGATGATGGAGAGCACACTGAACCGGGCCCGGTTTGTTCGGGGCGTACGTCGCCGGCGCATGGATTTGGGCTCCTGCCCCCACTGCGGCGGCGACGTGCGCCAGGTCCGCGACATTTACGGCGAATACCGTCAGTGCCTGCAGTGCAGCCGGGAAATCCCCGCCGCCCCGGCGCCGATGGTCCGGTCCGCGCCGGCCGCCATGCCCGCTAAGCCGGAATCCGGCGAATTGCTGGTCGCGTAGTTCATCCGCGCTCCTGTCAACTGTATCGGGGTCCGAGTTCAGAACTCGGACCCCGTTTTCATGCTAAAACACGCAGCGTTTCCGCAGGTCACCGGAACCGCCGGGGCATGTTGTCGTTGCGTTCCTTCACGAACACGGCGTATTGCCTGATCGCTTCTTCCTGGGACGCTGTCTGGATGGATCCGGGGCGCAGCTGCCGGATGTAATCGATTGCCTCGTCGGCTTCCCATCCGGTGTTCACCAGGTAGGAGGCCAGTATCGTTCCCGTCCGGCCGATCCCGGCGGCGCATGTTACCACCGTGGGCCGCTCCCAGGTCTCGATCTGCTGCTCCGTGAACGTGACGATGCGGTCGATCTGCTCCACCGACGGCGCTTCGAAGTCCGGCACCGGCTCGAACAGTTCCTCGAAGCCCCAGGGCTCACCCGAGATCGTTTGCTCTTCCATGCGCACTATCGCGGTGACGTCGTTGAGCTCGAAGTAGATCAGGTGCCGGCGCTCAGTCGGCCCCATGGCTCCGGCCAGCGCGCCGGGCAAAATCCAGCTGAAGTTGCGAAAATTGTCTTGCATGGGTCGCTCCGTGTTCCGGCAAACCGGTCCGCGCTCAGCGGGTCGCCGCCGGTGTATCGGGCGCCGCCAGACGTTCCAGGCGGCGGCGCAGTTCCGGTTCGTCGATACCGACTATTTCCATAACCTTGTCCCTGGACCCGTGGCCCCGCGCCACGCTGACGTTGGCGCGGGGGATGTCCAGGGCGTGGGCCAGCGCCTCCGCCACCGCCCGATTGGCTTTGCCGGAAACTGGGGGAGCGGTGGTCCGCACCCTCAGCGCTCCGCCGTGCCAACCTGCAATCTCCGACCGGGCAGCGTTGGGTTGCACTCTTACCCGCAAGCGGGATGTAACCGCCTTGGTCATCAATCACGTGATAATAGGTCTGGTATAGTATGGACACCGACGGCCATGTGAACCGTTGTGATTTGGCAGGAGATCGAATGGAGTATAGCAACATTACGCTTTCGGTGGGAGACCGCATCGCTACCCTCCGCCTGAACCGGCCCGACGCGCTGAACGCCCTCAACCCCGACTTGCTGCACGAGTTTTCCCACGCCGTCGGCACCGTTGGCGAAGATTCCTCCGTCAAGGCGATGGTGGTGCGCGGCGAGGGCCGGGGTTTTTGCGCCGGAGCCGACCTGCTGTATTTCGACCAGGTTTTCGATGCCCTGTCGCTGCTGCCCGATTACGTGAAGGACCTCAACGACGCCTTCTTCGCCCTGGAGGCCATGCCCATACCGACCATCGCCGTGGTGCATGGCTACGCCCTGGCCGGAGGAATGGAACTGATGATGGCCTGCGATATGGCCCTCGTCGCCGACGATGCGCGCATCGGTGACCAGCACGCTAACTTCGGTTTGATTCCCGGCGGCGGCTCCACCCAGCGCCTTCCGCGCCGCGTGGGCATGCCCCGGGCCATGGAGCTGTTGACCACGGGCAGGTGGCTGTCCGGCAAGGAAGCCGTCGAGTGGGGTTTGGCCCTCCGATCCGCGCCGCCCGAAAGCCTTGAGGACGAGCTGGAAGCGCTGCTCGACGGCCTGCGCGGGAAGAGCCGGGTGGGGTTGAGTCTCATGAAAAATCTGGCCCGTCGGAGTCAGGATCTTCCCCTCAAGGACGGCGTCGCGCTGGAAGGGGCGACCTTCACCCACGTGTTCGCCACGTCGAACCATCCCCGCGAGGGCATTCAGGCATTCAAAGAGAAGCGCCAGCCCGAATTTTGAAACTCCGCCGCCTTCGCGCTATCCCTGACCGCACTATCGCGGCCGGCGTCCAGATTGGCCGTTTAGGACTATTGGTTTGAAAATCAAGGACATTCTCAGCAACCGAAGAACGATCTCCTTCGAATTCTTCCCGCCCCGGGAGGCGGACGGTGTTCCTACCGTCGTCGATGTTGCCAGCCGCTTGCAGCGGTTCGCCCCCGACTTCGTCTCCGTGACCTACGGAGCCGGCGGGGGCACCCGCGCCTTCACCGAAGAGATCACCATGCGCCTCAAGCGTCGCGGCGACATGGAGGTGATGGCCCACCTGACCTGCGTGGCGCAGAGCCGCGAGGAGGTGCATGGCGTGCTCCAACGCCTCCAGGCCGCCGGCATTGAAAACGTCATCGCTCTCCGCGGCGACCGTCCTCCGGGAACCGAAGATGAGCCGCCAGGTGAGGACGAGTTCGCCCACGCCACCGAACTCATCCAGCACATCCGCGCCAATTTTGACTTTGGCATCGCCGGGGCCTGCTACCCGGAAGGCCATACCGAGTCGATCAGCCTGGAAACGGATATCGCCTACGCCCGCCTGAAGCAGGACCTCGGCGCGGACTTTCTCATCACCCAGCTTTTCTACGACAACAGCTACTTCTACGAACTCCAGGACCGCGCCGCCGCCGCCGGCATCACCATTCCCATCATCCCCGGCGTCCTGCCGATTCTGAGCACCCCGCAAATCCGGCGCTTCACCTCGCTGTGCGGAGCGACCATTCCGTCTCATCTGGACGCGCGCCTGGAACGCTTCGCCGAGGACAATCGGGCCGTGCGTGAAATCGGCATCGAACACGCCACCCGCCAGGCCGAGGACCTGTGGGCCAATGGCGTGCCGGGCATCCATTTCTACGTCCTCAATCGCACCTATTCGGTGTCGCACATACTCAACGACCTGCACATCGGGGGCCACGGCGGCGATTGATCCAGCCGGGCCGGTGATCGCCCATGCTCTCCACCGGCGTTGACTTCATAGAAATTGATCGCGTGGCCGGTGTCCTGGACCGGTACGGGGATAGATTCCTGCGCCGGGTGTTCACCCCCGGGGAAATCGCCTATTGCCGGGGCCGCGCTCCCAACCTGGCGGCGCGTTTCGCGGCGAAAGAGGCCGTGATGAAGTCCCTTGGCACCGGCTTTCGTGGCGTCGGCTGGAGAGACGTGGAGGTGGTCCGCGCTCCCAGCGGCGCGCCGAGCCCACGACTCCACGGCCGGGCCCGCCGTCGCGCCGAACGGTTGGGCGTCACGGAAATCGCCATCAGCCTCTCCCACTCCCGGGGGTTCGCCATGGTCGTTGCCGTGGCGGTGCGCCCCGACACCCCGGAATCCGTGGAAGCGGCCAGGGCCACGCTTTGGGGCGATGATCTGGCTCCCCGGGCCGGTTGACCCAATGGCCGTCAAGGTCGTCACCGTTGCCCAGATGCAGGCGCTGGAGGCCGCCTCGGAAGTTGCCGGCGTCAGCACCGACACCCTGATGGAAAACGCCGGCCTGGCTTGCGCCCGGAGCATTCGAGAGCGCATGGGCGGGGCCGCGGGCCGCCGCGTCGTCGTCCTGGTCGGACCCGGCAACAACGGCGCCGATGGTCTCGTCCTGGCCCGGCACCTGACCCGTTGGGGTTCCGACGTGTGCTGCTACATCGTCCGCGGACGCCCCTCGGATGATCCGAAGATGACCGATGCCCTGGCTTACGGTGTGACGGTCGCCGATTGCTCCGGGGACGACCACCTGGCAGTCTTGGGCCGGCTGCTGGCCCGAAGCGACGCGGTCGTGGACACAATCCTCGGCGCCGGCCGCTATCGCCCCCTGGATGGCCTGGTCGGGGACGTTGTCGCCCTCGTCAATGACGTCCGCTCCGGCCGGCCGCGCCTGCCCGTCGTGGCCGTGGACCTGCCCACCGGCGTCAACCCCGATACCGGAGACGCTGACCCGCGCACACTCCGCGCCGACGAGACGCTCGCCCTGTGCCATCCCAAGTACGGCATCGCCAACTTCCCCGGGGCCGGCTATGCCGGGCGGATAACCGTGCTCGGCATCGGCCTGCCGGACGAGGTATCCGCGTCAGCAGATGCTGACCTGCCCACCGAGTGGATGACCTCGGAATCAGCCCGCGCCCTGGTTCCCGACCGGCCGCTCACATCCCACAAGGGAACCTTCGGCCACTTGTTGATCGTAGCCGGATCGCGCAATTTCGTCGGCGCGGCTTCCCTGGCCGCCCGGGGCGCACACCGGGCCGGCGCCGGTCTCGTGACCCTCGCCGCTCCCGAATCGGTCTATCGGATCGCCGCCTCCCGGCTCACGGAGACCATCCACCTGCCCCTGCCCGAGGACGCCGACGGGCGCATAGATGCGTCAGCCTCCGACGTGATACGCGCACGCATCGACAACTATTCCGCCATGGCGGTAGGCTGTGGCCTGGGTTGGTCGACCGGCACCGCCGCCCTGATGGAGCGTCTCCTGTTGGCCGGCCAAGACCGCCCTGCAATGCCAATGGTCATTGACGCCGACGGGTTGAACAACCTTTCAAGATGCCCGGATTGGGCCGACCGCTTGCGCGCCGCTGCCGTCCTGACGCCACACCCCGGCGAGATGGCGACCCTCACCGGTCAACCCACCGCGCAGGTGCAAGCCGACCGTATCGCCACCGCCAGCCGCTCAGCCGTGGGTTGGCGGCAAGTCGTGCTGCTCAAGGGAGCTCATACGGTCGTCGCCTCTCCGGACGGGAAGCGGTGTGTTCTGCCCTTTGCCAACCCGGCGCTGGCCGCCGGCGGGACCGGCGACGTACTCACCGGCATCATCGGCGGCCTGTTGGCCCAGGGTCTCGCTCCCTACGATGCCGCGCGGTTGGGCGGGTTCCTCCACGGCACGGCGGCCGAGCAAGTGCGCGCCGAATACGGTAACGCCGGCGTGGTCGCCAGCGACCTGCTGGATCGCATCCCCCGCATCGTCGCCGGCCTACGCGGCCCCGAGGCTACCCGTGGTTAGCCTGACCCCGCAGCAGGCGACTCGCCTGTCCGAAACCCCGGTGGGCCACCTGGCCACCGCTGACGCCAACGGCCGGCCCCACGTCATACCGGTCTGCTTCGCCTACGACGGCCAGCACATCTACTCCGTCCTCGACGCCAAGCCCAAGCGCGGCAGCCTCACCGGCCTGCGGCGCGTGCGCAACATCCTCGCCAACCCGCAGGTCTCGTTGGTCATTGACCACTACGACGAGGATTGGACCCGGCTCTGGTACCTGTTGGTCCAGGGCAGAGCGGAACTGGTCGAGGACGGTCCCGAGCCGCCGGCGGCCATTGCCAGGCTGCGCGAGAAGTACCCCCAATACCGTGAAATGCCTCTCGATGGCAATCCGGTGATACGGATCATCCCGGAGCGTGTCACCGGCTGGTCCGGCAGCTGACCCATCGGCGTAACCGTTCAGACTTCAGGGGGTTGTCATTGTGAGGGGCTTGCACCGCGGCAATCTCGCCGCCGCCGCAACGTCTGTCCCAAAGGCCCCCCGGCGCCAACGAGATTGCCGCGCCCGTATCAAGCACGAGGGCGCAATGACACTTTCCCCGCAACTCTGAACAGTTACCCGTCGGCCGCTGCCTTGACCCCCATAGCCGCCGCACCCTAGAATGCCGGCACCCGGCCCACAGGGCCGTCTTTTGCAGGTTTCCATGACCCAGCTTGTTTTCATCCACGGCCCCGGCGCCGGCGGCTGCGCCGATTCCTATATCAACCAGCTCTACCACTACCCCAGCAGCCTCGCTCCCAACCTGACCGGCCATCTCGAAGGCGCTCCGTGCAGCAGCGTGGAACGCTATACCGAGTGGCTGCGCGGCTGGCTGCACGCCCGCGGACACCACCAGGACCTGGTGCTCAGCGGCTTCACCCTCGGCGCGTGTGTCGCCCTGCAATACGCCCTGGACTACCCGGACGAGGTCAAGGCCCTGGCGCTCATGACCATTGCCATGCGTCCCAAGCAGCGCCGGCCCCAGGATCTCCAGTTCCGCCTGGACGCCGCCCAGGACCCGGAGACCTACGAGAAGTGGCTCGGCATGATGGACGGCATCATGCACTTCGTCGAGCCTGACCTGCGCGCCCGACTGTTGCAGCGACACCGCGAGGTCGGCCCGGTCGCCCAGCACCGCGACCTGGTGGTCATTGACCGCTTCGACGTGCGCGACCGGATCCATACTCTCAAAGCGCCGCTGCTGCTGATCCAGGGCGTTGACGACCCATTGGCCACGGGGGACTACGAGGAAGAAATCCACCGCGCCGTCCCCGGATCGAAACTGATCAAGATGAAAGACGCCGGCCATTTCCCCATGGTGGAAAAGCCGGACGAATTCAATGCTGCCCTGGACGATTTTCTGCACGAAATCGTCTGAACCACAACCCCACGAACCCTGCGCATCCATGCCAACCCCAAGAATGGAGGAATTCCACCGTGGACGGAGTCACCGCAGTAGCTAACGTGTTGAAGATGGAAGGCGTCGACTGGATCGCCGTCATGCCTTCCAACCCGCTCATCGAGGCGGCGGCCATCGCCGGAATCCGGCCCGTCGTCTGTCGCCAGGAGCGCACCGGCGTGCACATGGCCGACGGCTTTTCCCGGATCAACAACGGCAACAAGATCGGCATCTTCCTGGCCCAGAATGGTCCCGGAGCCGAGAACTCATTCGGCGGCGTGGCCCAGGCCTATGCCGACTCCGTGCCCATTCTGGTGCTGCCGGCCGGCGTCGCCCGCAATCGTCTCGGCGTGGAACCGAACTTCCATCCCGTCCAGGCCTACGCCCCCATCACCAAGTGGGCCGGCCACGTCAACTTCGCCGACCGGGTTCCCGAGCTCTTCCGGCAGGCTTTCACCAAGCTCCGGTCGGGCAAGCCCGGCCCCGTGCTCCTGGAAATCCCCTCCGATCTGGTGTCCGACCAGATCAGCGAGGAGGATTTCGATTACGTCCCGCCGATCAAGATGCGCGTCGCCGCCGACCCTGCGGCTATCACGCGTGGTGTCCGCGCCCTGATGTCAGCCCACCGTCCGGTGATCCACGCCGGCCAGGGCGTGCTCTATGCTGAGGCTACCGACGAGTTGCTGGAGCTGGCGGAGTTCCTGCAAATCCCGGTGATGACCACTCTCGAGGGCAAAAGCGCCTTCCCGGAGAACCATCCTCTGTCCCTGGGCGTTGGCGGGTCCAGCCAGACCGGCCCGGTGCACCGTTTCCTCACCAACGCCGACGTGGTGTTCGGCGTCGGCGTCAGTTTCACCAAGAGCGGCTTCACGGTTCCCATGCCTGCCGGCAAGACCCTGATCCACCTCACCAACGGCGAGGGGGACGTGAACAAGGACTACCGCACCGACTACCCCATCCTCGGCGACGCCAAGCTGGCCCTGCGCCAGTTCATCGACGAGCTCAAGGCCCAGGGCGCCCAGCAGCGTGCGCCGAACCAGGAACTCGCCGACGAGATCACCGCCAGCCGCGAGGCCTGGATGGCCGAATGGCTGCCCCGGCTCACCAGCGATGAAGTCCCGTTGAACCCCTACCGGGTAGTCTGGGACATCATGCACACGGTGGACCTGGACAACACCATCGTCACCCACGAGTCGGGCAGCCCACGCGAACAGGTGTCGCCCTTCTGGGAAGCCCGGGCTCCTCGCAGTTTCATCGGCTGGGGCAAGTCCACCCAGCTGGGCTACAGCCTCGGCCTCGCCATGGGCGCCAAGATGGCCGCGCCGGAGAAGATGGTCATCAACTTCATGGGCGACGCCGCTTTCGGCATGGTGGGCCTGGACGTTGAGACCGCCGTTCGCGCCAACATCCCGATCACGACCGTGGTGATGAACAACTACACCATGGCAATCTACCCCGACAGCCGCATCCCCACTGCCGTGGAGCGCTACGGCCTGAAGGACCTCAGCGGCGACTTCTACCAGGTGGCCCTGGCCCTGGGAGCCTACGCCGAGCAGATCACCACTCCCGAGGAGATCAAGCCGGCCATGCAGCGCGCCATGCAGGCCAACGCCGACGGCCGTCCGGCGCTGCTCGAGTTCATCACCAAGGAAGAGGGCACTTTCTCCAAGTTCCGCTTTGACTGATAGCTTGTCATTGCGAGCGCAGCGCGGCAATCTCGTCGGAGCAACGGCTAGTCCTCGTAGGGGCGAATACTCATTCGCCCCTAGGCATTTCGACCTACGAGGGTCGCGCTATGACCACCACACTCCCCATTCCCGCAGACGAAGGCGTAATTACCGTCGAGTGGATGCAGCAGGCATTGACCTCCGGTGATCTATCGGCGTTGCCGGCCATGGCCACGGTGGATGTCGAAAACATCGGCGCCGGCGTCGGTCTGGTGGGTACCATACTGCGCTGCCATCTGTCCTACCGCGGCGATGCCGCCGACGCGCCGGAGTCGGTCATCGTCAAGCTGCACAGTTCACACGCCGAAACGCTCCAGACTGCCCGCCGGCTGCAACTGTACCGGCGCGAATACTCCTTCTACCGGCAAATGGCTCCCGACGTTCCCCTGCGCTCGCCTGCTCTCCTCTACGGAGATTTCGATGACGGCGACCACCGCTTTGTCCTGGTCCTGGAAGACCTGCGGGGCATGGCTTCAGTGGACCAGATCGATGGGGCGAACGCCGCGCAGGCGACGACCGCGGCGCGGGCGATTGCCCGGATGCACGGACGGTATTGGAACCGGGTGGATCAGCCGCCCGTGGCCGGTTTCTACGATGCTGCCACCCCGAAGCGCCGGCGCCTGGTACAGCGCGTTTATCAGGCCAGCCTGCCGGCCGCTTTCGAGCGCCTGGGCAGCCTGTTCCCCGAACCCATGCGACGGCTCGCCGAATCTTACGGCCACCGCATCGTGGAGCACACCGGCGCAGTTCTTGCCGGCCCGCTGACCTTTTGCCACGGCGATTTCCGGCTGGACAATATGTTCTTCGGCGCCGACGAAAGCGATGATTTCGCCGTCGTTGACTGGCAGGTGTGCGGCGTGCGCAGCGGGCTGTACGACGTTGCCTATTTCCTTTCCTCAAGTGTCCCCGTCGATGTGCGCCGGGAGATTGAGGCTGAAGCAGTCGCCGAGTATCACGACATCGTCCGGAGCATGGGTACGACGAACTTCACCCTCGAAGAATGCTGGCGCAGCTACCGGCAGAACATGCTCGGTTGCTTCCAAACCCTCGTAATCGCCAGCGGGCAACTCGACCTTTCCGCGGAGCGAAGCCGCCAATTGGCTGAGGCGTTTGTGACCCGCACGCTCACGGCCATCGATGACCTCGACGCCGAGGAGTTCCTGCCGGGCGGTACGTCGCCAGGCGGGATACTGCCCGCGGTGTAAGCTGGACTTTACGCGATTCAAAGGGCATAAGCGGTGGAATCCACCAGTCAGTCGCACGGGTTTACGGAGATTATCGTACATCAGGTTCGGCGGTTGCCAGTGAAAATCCCTCCGGGGCGTCGGCAGGAGTGAACAGGTCAGATCAGTTTGCCCTGCCATCACACTTTTTCCAAATTTTCGTAAAGCGCTGGAGAGACGCCCGCTCGGCTCAAGGGAGCTTTGCTAATGGCATTAAAACCATGCTCCTACTGCGGCGAGGATATTGAAGAAGACACCACGGTATGTCCACATTGCCGCACTTTCGGGCCATTTGAAAGTTCGTTGCCGGCGGCTTCGGTCGATACGCTTTCGGACCTATCGAAGGAACGTGATCCTCGTGAAGGCAAGGCTGGAAGGGGATGGTTCAAAGACCTGTTGAAGGAGGTGGGCTGTCACTATGCTGTTGGCTGCGGCGGCTTCATCATCGCAATTGCAATCGCGATTTTTTTCGCATTCATTATTTCCACGTGCGGCGACGGCAGACCGGAGGAATTCGACTGTCAGGAACTTCACGATTGGGCGATGGAGCCTACAGATTGGGAGGACACGGACACCGGGCAGCCACTCGATGATTTTCGGATTCTTGAAATCACCCCCGATCCGGACGCGGATACTACGGCTGAGTATGGGGCCTTCTGCCAGGCCGCAGCGCAAACGACCGACGGGGAACACTTAATCTGGTACGAGTTAGAGGGCGACGGGTCGGTTTCCCTTGTTGCAGAGCCGTTACATTAGCAGGACTTGCACTTTCATGTGGCGCAGTCCCAGGTGCGCGGAGCGCCCGCACGGAGCCGGAAATCCCTGGCGCCGGTCTTCAGTGTCAGGTGGCGTCAATTGCTGACACCAACCAATGGCGCACCCGGCCATCTCGTGTTTAGACTGGCCGCGTCCAATCTCGATAACGGAGTCAACGATGACCCTCGCCGGACCACCGGTTGAACCCGCCGACCTCGAAGCCTTCCGGGCTGAACTCGAGCGCATCGTCGCCGGCGCTCCCGTTTCCCTTGCCTCGCCGGACCGGGTTCCGCAGGATCCTTCTGGCCAAGCCGAGGTTGAGCGCACGGCTGAGCAAGTCTCATCTCGCAACGTTGCTGCGGTCTCCTACCAGCCAACCATCCTGGACCTCCCGCCGTGCGAGCGCCCTCGGGAACGTTTGCGGGAGCATGGGCCGCGTTACCTGAACAACGCCGAGCTGGTCGCCATACTGCTGCGCTCCGGCGTGGCCGGCGAAAACGCCATCAGCGTCGCCATGCGCGTTCTCGCGGAGTTTGACGGCCTTGCCGGTTTGGCCCGGGCCGGGTACGCGGAGTTGTGCGATCAGCGCGGACTCAACCACGCCAAGACCAGCGAGATCATGGCAGCCCTGGAGCTTGGTCGCCGCATCGCTTCACTTGCCCCGGAGGAGCGCGCCCAGATATCCTGTCCGCAGGACGCGGCCAGCCTGCTCATTGCGGAGATGGCTCCGCTGGTGCAGGAGAGCCTGGTCGTCCTGCTGCTCAACACCCGGAACCAGGTGGTGGCCCGACGTACAATCTACATCGGGACGGTGAACAGCAGCGCGGTACGCCCTGCCGAGGTGCTGCGTCCTGCAATCCGGGAGAACGCACCATCCATCATCGTGGCCCACAACCACCCGTCCGGTGATCCGACGCCCAGCCCGGAGGACATCTCCGTCACTCGCGACCTGATTGCCGCCGGGAAACTCATGGACATCGAGCTGCTGGACCATCTCGTCATCGGACACGGCGGGCGGTTCACCAGCCTGAAGGAAAAACGGCTGGGTTTCGATTAGACCCGCCAGACAAGGAGATCATGCGATGAGCGACTACTTCCTCACCCCGGAGAGCCGCGGCTACAAAGAACTCGCCGAAGGCGCCCGCACCCGCACCTTCTGGGGAGCGCAGATGCTCTTCTCCCTGGTGGAGGTCGAGGCCGGGGCGCTGGTGCCCCTGCACACCCATCCCCACGAGCAGGGCGGCATCATCGTCGAGGGCGAGCTGGAAATGGGCATCGGAGGCGAGGTGCGCGTCCTCAAGCCGGGCGACATGTACATCATCCCCAGCGACGTTGAGCACTATGCGCAGGGCCAGGGAACCAAGGCCATCGCGCTGGACATATTCAGCCCGGTGCGCGAGGAGTTCAAATACTAGGCGGCGTCGCCGAAATACTCGGCCACCGCCATTACCAGGTTGCCCATGTGCGGGTGGTCCGGTTCCACGTCCACACCGATGCCGAATTCCTGCAACTTCCGGGTGCATACGGGACCCACGGACGCAACTGCCACGGTTCCACCGAGGCTCGCCCGCAGTGATTCCTCGCGTCCGGCCCCGGCGGCGATGGTCATCAGGTTCGGCACCTGCGGCCGGCTGGTGAAGGCCAGAGCGTCGATCTCACCCCGCTCCATGCGGTCGATCAGATGGACCACCGGCGCCGTGTCATCGGGCAGCCCCCAGTCATACAGCGTCAGCTCCTCGTAATCGGCCCGCTGCTCGCGCAGGTAGGTGGGCAGCTCGGAGTCCGGCCCGCCGTAACGCTGGAAGATCACCCGCTTGCTTGCCAGGTCCAGGTCACGCATCGCGGCGATCAGATCGCCCGAGGTGTAGGGCTCCGGGGGCATGATGTCGATGGGTATCTTGTGACGGCGCAGGATGCGTCCCGGTTTCGGGCTGCGCGCCACCACCGTGATGCCTCGAAGCGCTTCTTCGAACTCCGAAAGCCGGCCCATGCTCTCGGCGATGCCCATCATGGCGTTGGCGCCGACCCCGGTCAGGAAGATGGCGGTGTCCACCCGCCCCTCGCAGACATCGAGGATGGCCCGCTGCACTTGCGGGCTATCCTGCAGGTAGTGTTCCTGCATCACCGGCGCGCCCACCGGCACGCCGCCATGACGACGGATGAGGCCGGCCATCTCGTCGGGCATCCGAGCCTCGACGAAGGCCAGCACTCTACCGTTAAGCGATGCCTTGGTCATTGCGACGTTGAGAAGCCGCTAAACGGCGCACTCGCCTTCGCCGCGCTCCAGCACGTACTGGTTCGTCCGCTCCCAGTCGAAGTACATCTCGCCGCCGCCTTCAGCCTCGTGGCCCACCTCCTGGGCTCGGGCCGCCACGGATGTCATCTCCTCCAGGCCCACCCGGTCCAGGAAGTCGTTGAACCGCTCGGACTCGTCGGCGCGGTTGTCCTTGTAGTACGTGACGATGTCTTTCAGGACCGACGGGACCAGCTTGGCCGGCACCTTGACCTTGGGCACCCGGGTTCCGATGCGGGAGTCCTCCACCTGGTTGTCGCCGTAGTTTCCGCCCAGGAACAGTTCGTAGGACGGTATCTGCTGGCCCTCAACGCCCTTTACCGCCGCGCCGTGGAAACCGATGTTGGCGATGTGGTGCAGGCCGCAGCCGTTGGGGCAGCCGCTCATCTTGATGCGGATATCGCCCACTCCCTTGTCCTCGGAAAGGCCGTTCCAGTCCGCCATCTCGGTGCGCAGCGCCTTGGCCAGCCCCATGGACGACGTGATACCCAGCTTGCAACTGTCCGTGCCCGGGCAGGACACCACGTTGCTGATGTGGCTATGACCCGCCTCTGCCAGTTCCAGCGGCTGCAACGCCGCCCAAACGTCGTGCAGGTGGCCCGTGGGAACCCACCGCAGCACCAGGTTCTGCTCCTGCGTCGTTCGCGCCTTGCCGCCGGTGTACTTGCGCACGATGTCGGCCAGGCCGCGGAACTGCTCCGGGCTCAGGTCGCCGCGCACCGTCTTGATGTACACGACGTGGTAGCCATCCTGCCGCTGCGCTTCCACGTTGGCGTCCAGCCACTCCTGGTATTCGGGTTCGCTGTGGTCGCCGTTGCCGGTAGCCGGCTGTACCGGCGGATCCTCGCGCTGGATGTCCTCCGCCGTCATCAGCGACCGGAAGTCTATGGGCCCGATGTTCGCCAACTCGGCGTCCACCATGTCCCTGAACTCGTCCAGCCCGATGCGGTCGATGAGCACCTTGAGGCGCGCCATCATGCGGTTCTTGCGCAGCATTTCGGCGTTGTTGAACACCGTCCACACCGCCAGGGCGACGCGCAGGTAGTCATCCTCGGATACCCACTCGTACAGCGGCTTGGCCAGACGCGGCATGATCGACGTGCCGCCGCCGCAATAGACCTTGAATCCCTTGCGTTGCTCGCCGTCCACATCCTTGTACTGGGAAACGAAGGTGAGGTCCTGGATCGCAGCCGCCACTTCGTCCCGCTGGTCGTTGCCGGTAAACGCCGACTTGAACTTGCGGGGGAAGTTCTGGGTGATGGGATGGCGGACACCGAAGCGGACGTATGCCGTCAGGTAAGGCGTGGGGTCAAAAACTTCCTCCGGGCTCACGCCGGCCGTGGCCGGCCCGACCACGTTGCGGACGGTGTTGCCGCAGGCCTCGCGGGTGGACAATCCCACGCTGCCCAGGATGCGCAGCACTTCCGAGGTCTGCTCCAGCGGGATGTGGTGGATCTGGATGTTCTCCCGCGTGGTGATGTGCCCTTTCTGCAACGGCGCGTACTTTTCGGTGACGTCCCCAAAGGAGTCCAGCATATCCGCTGAAATGATGCCACCCGGCAGCTTGACGCGGATCATTTGCACGTCCGCCTGCCGCTGCCCGTACACCCCCTGGCGCAGGCGGAAGGGCGTGAACACGGTGTTGTCCAGGTCCCCGGTGCGGAACCGGTCGACTTCAGCGTCGAACCGCTGGATCTCATCCTCCATGAAGGGGATGATCGAACCGGCGTCGGACGCCAACCGCATACTGGACTCGTGGATTTCTTCCAGGCTGGGGTTCTGTGTTTGGCTGGTCAAGGCGGCCCTCCTCGGCGATTTGACACGAAAAAACCCACCGCTGCCGCGTGGCAAATCGGTGGGCGCAGGCGTTAACCCGAAAGGTTAAATCAGGACTATCCTGCCCCCGATTTCGGGGGACAGGTACATGTGCAGATGCAAATGGTTTTGCAGGTACTATGCATTTGCGAAAACTATACTGCCGAGGTCGGGAATTGTCAACGACGATTTGCGGCTCAAATTTTCCGTTTTCCGGCAGTGGTTAGCCCTCCTGGATTAGCGCAATGATCTGTCGGACTTGAGGGTGCCGGTGCCGACGGTATGACCCGAAACCAGCCACATCACCCGCTCTGCGATATTGGTCGCCCGGTCGGCAATTCTTTCCAGGTCGTGGGCGACCCATAGCAAATAGGTGGCGCGCTCGATGTTACGGGGGTCCTGGAGCATGTAGGTCAGCAGTTCCCGGTAAATCTGATTGTACAGGTCGTCCACCGCGTCATCGTCTTTGCAGACCTTGCGGGCCTGCCACTCGTCCCGGTTCGAGTACGCTTGCAGGCTCTCGCGGAGCATGGTCAACGCCAGTTCGGCCATTCGAGGAATGTCGATCAACGGCTTGAGCAGGGGCTGGTCCCCGATGCGCAGGCAGATCTTGGCGATTCCCTCGGCGTAGTCTCCCATCCGTTCCAGTTCCACCGCGATATGCACCGCCGACAGTACCTGCCGGAGGTCGCGGGCCGTGGGCTGCTGGGTGGCGAGCATCTCCACGCACTTGTTCTCCAGGGCATCCTGCAGCCGGTCGATCTGGTCGTCTTCTTCAACGATCCTCTGGGCCAGTTCGTTGTCCTGGTTTTCCAGCGCCTCCAGCGCGGACCGTGTCGCCTGGTCCACGTGGCTGGCCATCGCGGCTAGGTCGTCCTCCAGGCTGGCCAGGTCGCGTTCGTAATCAGACCTCAGCATTGCGTTGCCTCCTTGTCCTCTTGGCAACCCGGCTCGCCGTCAACCGTGACCTGACCCGGTGCATTGGCCGGCGAGTCACGCCGCTGTGGACTAGCCGAACCGACCGGTAATGTAAGCCTCGGTGCGCTCGTCGGATGGGTTGGTGAAAAGCGTCCGGGTGTCTCCGAATTCGATGAGGTGCGCCACCCGGTTTTCGTCCGGCATCAGGAAGGCCGTCTTGTCCGACACCCGGCCCGCCTGCTGCATGTTGTGCGTCACGATAATGATCGTGTAGCGCTGCTTGAGGTCCTGCATCAGCTCTTCGATGGCCAGGGTCGCAATGGGGTCCAGGGCCGAACAGGGCTCGTCCATCAGGATGACGCTGGGCTCCACCGCCAACGCGCGGGCGATGCACAGCCGCTGCTGCTGGCCGCCCGACAGCGCCAGCGCCGACTCCTTGAGCCGGTCCTTGACCTCATCCCACAGGGCAGCGCCTTGCAAGGACTGCTCCACCAGATCGTTCATGTTGCCCTTGAACCCGTTGATCTTCGGCCCGAACGCGATGTTGTCGTAAATCGACTTGGGGAACGGGTTGGGGCGCTGGAATACCATTCCGATGCGGTATCTGATCTGGGTGGGGTCCGATTGCGGCGCGTACAGGTTGAAATCACCAAACCACATCTCGCCTTCCATGCGGAAGATTTCGATGAGATCGTTCAGTCGGTTGATGCAGCGCAGCAACGTGCTCTTCCCGGCGCCGCTGGGCCCGATGATGGCGGTGATCTCGTTCTCCGGCATGTCCATGGTCACGCCCTCGATCACCTTGTTGGAGCCGTAATACACCCCCACGTCAATGGCGCGGATGGCTGGACGGGTTGCCGCTGCGGTTGCAGCCATTCTGGTTTACCCCCGTAGGTTCTTTTGCAGTCGGTTGCGCAGGAAGATCGCAAAGGCGTTCATGCCCAGCAGCATGATCAGCAGGACGACAATCCCGGCGGCTGCCAGGTGGTGGAACTCTTCCTGCGGCTTCGAGATCCACACGTAGATCTGGATCGGCAGCACGGTGAAACGGTCCAGTGGGCTGGTGGGCGCGAAAGGCACGAAGGACAGTGCGCCCATGATTACCAATGGCGCTGCCTCGCCCATGGCGCGACTGACCGCCAGGATGATGCCGGTGAGTATCCCCGGCATCGCCTGTGGCAGTACCAGGCGCCAGATCACTTGCCAGCGGGTGCCGCCCAACGCGAATCCGCCCTCCCGGATCGATGGCGGCACCGCCTTAATTGCTTCCTGGGAAGACACGATCACCACGGGCATAATGAGCAACGCCAGCGTCAGGCCGGCCGCGGTCACGTTCTTGCCGTCATTGCCGGGAGCAGCCAGTACGAAAAACGCCACGAATATCGATAGCCCCAAGATGCCGTACACGATTGACGGCACCGCCGCCAGGTTCTGGATGTTGGTCTGGATCAGTTGGGCCAGCCGGCTTCCGCCCGAGTATTCCTCCAGGTAGATGGCTGCCGACACTCCTACCGTAAAAGATACGAACACGCAAATCCCCATCACCCACAGGGTGCCCACTATCGCCGGGAACAGCCCGGAGTTTACCGCCTTGCTGGACGGGATGTCGGTGAGCAGCGTCCTGATCGACGTGCCGTCCAGGTTGAGCCACGCCACGGCCTCTGAAATCACGCTGTAAAGCAGCGCAACCAGCATAAGCAGCGCGACGATCACCGCCGCGACGCACACGGCGTAGAAAATCGACGCGCTCCGCTTGCGGCTGGCCAGCCTCCGGTTGTAGTCGTGGTCCATTCCGGCTGCCATTATTCGTACACCTCACGGAACTTCGCCACCACGAACTGGCTGAGCAGGTTCATGAGCAGGGTGATGATGAACAGCGTGATACCGACGGCGAACAGCGCCTGGAACTGGGCGGTGCCCGGGATAGCATTGTCGCTGAAGTTGGTGGTCGCCATGAAGCCGGTCATGGTGTTCACCGGGTCCAGGGGATTGAACGTCAGACTGTCATTTTGGCCGGCAGCAATGAAAACGATCATGGTCTCGCCTATGGCCCGGGACATCGCCAGGATGATCGCGGCCACAATGCCGGACAGGGCTGCGGGCAGCACCACCCTGGTGGCAACCTCAACCTTGGTTGCTCCCAGCGCGTAGGCGCCTTCCCGCAGCGCGTTGGGCACCGCGCGCATCGCGTCCTCGCTCAGGCTGGATACCATGGGGATGATCATCACTCCCATCACGATGGCGGCCGACAGCGCGTTGAAGATGCCCACGTCATCGCTGACGGACCGCAAAATCGGCGTAATGAAGAACAGCGCGAAGAACCCGTACACCACCGTGGGGATGCCCGCCAGCACCTCCAGGATGGGCTTCGTGATCGCTCGAACCCGCGGATGCGCGTACTCGCTCAGGAAGATCGCGCTGAGCAGTCCCAGCGGCACCGCGACCACCATTGCCAGCACGGCGATCATCGTCGTGCCCACCAGCAGCGGCCAGATGCCGTAGGACCTGGGAACCAGCAGCGTCCGCCACTTGGTATCCGTCAGGAAGCGGTGCCACTTCACCTTTTCGGGCACGCTGAAGGAGTCGGTTTGCAGGCCCACACCTATCTCCGGGCCTGCCACCGCCGCGACCGTGACCTTGTGCGAGCGCCCCGGCGCGGCGTTGGAGATCACGCACGACGTCTGATCTGGTCCCAGGTTGGCGCAATCGGAAAGGTCCGCGTTGAGGCTGGGCAGCACTGACACTTCGTACCCGGTCGGCTCCTGCCCAACTGTGGGCCTTTCCCAGGTGACATAAATCAGCGAATCGGTCGTGGCCCGTACTTCGACCTTGGGAACTATTCCCGGAACTGGAGCGCTGGTGGACTCTCCGTCCAACCCCTCAGCCTCGACGGTAGCAACCCGTTCGGTCGGCCGTTGCTCGTAGAAGTCCGAGGTGAAAAATCGCACTCCCTCAAACAGGAGTACCGACACGATGCCGACGGTGGTCAGGACCGAAACGGACGCCAAAAGAAAAAGTACCCACTTGACGATGCGCTCAAGTAGGTACTTGCTTCCGCTTCCGGTTAGCGGCTTGCCGACCGTCGGGGGTTCCGTGACGGTCGGCTTGGCTCCAATTATCTTGACGAAAAGCAAAGCGGTTCACCTGTCGCGCTGGCTGTTCACGCCCGCTATCGGGTCGTTCCGCCGGTAGTTATTGGCCGCTACTTTCTCCGTGGAACACTATTATAATATGCCAGCCGGCCCTTGCCGACAACCCGATTTTTCTTGATACAAAACATGCTGGCGGCGGATACCGCGCGTGGATGCTGTCCGCGCATTGACAGCAAGGGGGATCACTTGAGCCAACAACTGCAACTGAGCGTGGTCGACCAGTCGCCCATGCGCGAAGGCAGCAACGCCGGCGTCGCGCTCCGCGAAACCATCCAGCTGGCGGTGGCTACCGAGCAGATGGGTTATCAGCGTTACTGGGTGGCGGAGCACCACAATCTGCCCAACTTCGCCGGAACCGCTCCCGAGGTCATGGTGGGCCAGATTGCCGCCCACACCCGGAGTATCCGCGTCGGTTCCGGCGGCGTGATGCTGCCCCACTACAGCTCACTCAAGGTCGCCGAAACCTTCCGGATCCTGGACTCGCTGTACCCGGACCGCATCGACCTGGGCATCGGCCGCGCTCCGGGTAGCGACCAGATCACCGCCGCCGCGCTGGCCTACCCCAGTATGCCCAAGGATGTCCGCCATTTCCCCCAGCAAGTCCGCGACGTAATCAACTACCTGAACGACACCCAGCCCGACGACCATCCCTTCAACGAAGTGCTGGCCGCCCCGGAGGAGTCCGAGACCACTCCCAACGTCTGGCTCCTCGGTTCCCGCTACGAATCGGCCTTCATGGCCGCCAAGATGGGCCTGCCCTTCGCCTACGCCCACTTCTTCGGGATGGGCGCTACCGACGGGCCGCAGATCGTCGAATCCTACCGGCAGAACTTTGAGGCGTCGGAGTACCTGTCCGAGCCGCTGGTCAACGTGGGCGTCCAGGTGCTGTGCGCCGACACCGAGGAGGAAGCTCGGCGCATCGCATCCAGCCGAAACCTGGGCCGCCTCCGCTCGGTCACCGGCCGGGCCAAAGGCATCCCCCACCCGGACCTGGCCGCCAACTACAAGTACCTCGCCAACGAATGGCAGTTCATCCAGCAGTACAGTCGCAACTGCGTTGATGGCGATCCCGAGCAGGTCAAGGAAGGGTTGGAAAAAGTCGCCGAGGACTACCAGACCCCGGACCTCAGCGTGGTCACCATCTGCTATCACTACGCCGACCGCGTTCGCTCCTACGAATTGGTCGCCGAGGTTTGCGGTCTGGAACCGTTAACCGATTAGGGGCGAATGACATTCGCCCCTAATCATCGTGGTTATGGCCGCTTGAGCCTCACGCTCCCAGCTTGGCCGCCAGGTCCACGAAGCTGTCCGCCACCACGTTGAACGACGGGTCCGGTGTCGGGTCCGGCGTGCGGTCCGGCCCGTGCTCCCGGGGGCGCGGTACGAACCCGGTGCGCAGGCCCACCTTGGCCGACGCCAGCAGGTCCCCCTGGTGCGCTGCCACCATCATCACCTGCTCGGGTTTCAGGCCCAGCAACTTGACAGCCGTTCCGTAGCTTTCCGGGTCGGGCTTGTAGTGCTGCGCCACCTCGGCGCCCAGGATGCAGTCCCAGGGCATTCCGCCGTTCTTGGCCATGTTGGTCATCAGCGCGATGTTGCCGTTGGACATGGGCGCGATGACGAACCGGTTCTTGAGCCGATACAGACCGGGCACGCTGTCGGACCAGGGCCGGAGGTTGTGCCAGAAGTAGGTGACCTCCATCTTCTCGTCATCGTCCAACCCGCTGATCTCGAATTCGTCCAGCACCTCGTCCAGGGACATCCGGTGCAGTGCGTCCAGGTTAGTCCAGGGCAGTTCGCCGGTGCGCACCTTGTTCATGTAAGGTCCGTACTTGCTGCGCCAAGTGTCCGCGAAGGCGCCCCAGTCCCGTTCGATCCCCTTGATACGACCCATGTTCGCGCACTGCTCGGTGATGCTGGATCGCCAGTCGACCACCGTGCCGAAAACGTCAAAGATGCAGGCTCTGATGTCCAGCCCCAACGGGGTATTCGCCATGATGTGTGTCTCCTTTGCCGGCAGTTCCGACCTGCCCTTGCCGACGATATCCTAGCACATTCCTCGGACTGCTCCGGTCCAGGCTTGATAGGCCGTTCGCACGTCCCGCATTGCGCTGATGAATTCTTGCGGCGATCACTCGCTTACTTCCGGGCCCGGTAAACGCTATAATCCCAACCAGATGTCCGGTTCTGCGCAGTCAGGGGTAGGTGCGAAGATGAAAGATCGTTACGAACAGGAAATCGAGCAGCTGCTCAACGAGCTGGAAACCGACGCTCCGGAACCCGCTGCTGCGCCGGCCGATGCTCCTCCGCCCCTGGATGACCAACCGTCTCCGTTCACCCCGCGGCCGCGCCAGCCCAAGGCTTTCATCTCTCCGACCAAGCTCGCCATCGCGGGCGGTGCGCTGGCCCTCATCGGCCTGTTCCTGGTCAAGTTGCCGTGGCTGTCTTTGGCCGGTCTCGTGCTGATGGCCGCCGCGGTCGCGTGGATGTTCATCCGCCGCATGGGCACCCAGCGTCAACAATATTGGCGCGGCCGGCCCATTGAACCGGAACCCCAGGGAGCCTGGCAGCGTTTTCGACGCTGGCTGTCCCGGTAACTACCAGCCGACGGCCGCTCCATCCTTCCGGGGCTCGCTGCCGCCGCTCAGCACGCCGGACTCGGGATCCCGGCTGATCGCCTGACCGCCGCCCATGCCGCCGGCTCCGCCCCGTTGAGGGCCGTGCATCACGTTGACCCGGTGGCCCCGCTGGTGCAACCCCATCACCACCGCGTCGTCCACGTCCCCTTCCAGCCACACGGAGTCTCCGGCCACCTGGAACCGCAGGGCGTCCAGGGCTCCCTGGGCATCCATGCCGAAGTCCACCATGTTGGAGATCACTTGCAGGTGGCCCTGGGGCTGCATGAACCCGCCCATGACGCCGTAGCTCAGCCAGAACTCGCCGTCCCGCGTCGCCATTGCCGGAATGATGGTGTGGAACGGCCGCTTCCCGCCCTCAAGCGAGTTGGCATGGCCGGGCCGCACGTTGAACAACGATGCGCGGTTGTGCATCACGATCCCGGTTCCCGGCACGACCAGGCCCGAGCCGAAGTTGGCGAAAACGCTGTTGATCAGCGAGCAGGCATTCCCCGCGCCGTCCACCACGCTGATGTACACCGTGTCGCTTCCCGGAACCAGCTTTCCGTAGGGCGCGGTGTCCATCGCCCGCTCCGGATTGATCAGGCCGCGCCGGCCTTTCGCGTACTCTTTGGACGTCCACATTTCAGTGGGTACGTCAGCGCAGCGCGGGTCGGCCAGGTACTCAAAAGCGTCCGCGAACCCGAGCCGGGTGGCTTCGATCAGATGGTGGTAGCGCTCCGCGCTCTGCGGACCCATTCCGGCAATGTCGAATCCCTCGACGATGTTCAGCGCTTCCAGCGCCACGATCCCCTGTCCGTTGGGCGGACACTCCCAGCACGTGACGCCCCGGTAGTCCGTCTTGATTGGCTCGTCCCAGTCCGAGTGGTGCGACTCGAGGTCGTCCTCCGCCAGCCAGCCGCCCTGCTCCTGGACGAACTGCGCCATGGCCGACGCTATCGGCCCGGTGTAAAACGCCTCGCTCCCCCCTTCGGCAACTGCCCGCAGCGTGCCGGCCAGGGTGGGCAGCCGCATCATCTCCCCTTCACGGGGTGCGCGCCCGTTCACGAGCATCTCCTGGCCCGAGGGCAGCGCGGCCAGTTTGTCTTCCTGCTGCTTCCATTGGAACCCGATGATGTCGCTGACCGGAAAGCCGTTCTCCGCGTAATCTATAGCCGGCGCCAACGCCTCGGCCAGGCTGATCGTACCCTCGCTCTCCAGCAGAACCTCCCAGCCGTGCACGGTTCCGGGAACTGAGATGGACAGTGGGCCGAACGCCGGCATCCGGCTGTGGCCCTTGGCGTGCAGGTCGTCAATCGACGCGGCCCGGGGAGCCCGGCCGCTGCCGTTCAGCGCCGTCACCTTCCGGTCCGCCGCTTTCCACATCAGCGCGAACACGTCGCCGCCTACGCCGGTGGACATTGGCTCGACCACGTTCAGCGTCGCCGCCGTCGCCACCGCGGCGTCAACGGCATTGCCGCCGTCCATCAGGACCCGGAGGCCGGCCATGGCGGCCAGGGGTTGGCTGGTGGCAACCATGCCGTGAGTGGCGTGTATCGTGGAACGGCGTGAGTTGAAGAACATGGTGATAGCTCCGGGTTTGGGTGGCGGCCAGTTTAGCACGGCCCCGGAAACATGGGAGTGCGGGCCGTTATGATAAGATGCTGGCGTCGTTTTCCCGGACCCGATTTGAGGTTGCAAACGACACGCCCACCCGCCCATTAATCTGTCAACAGCCAGGAGGTTCCTTGATGGCCATCACCGTCGGTCAGCCCGCACCCGATTTCACCCTGCACGAAAACCCCGCCACGCGCCACAGCCTGAGCGACTACCGCGGCAAGAACGTGGTGCTCGCTTTCTTCCCCGGCGCCTTCACCGGCGTCTGCACCACCGAAATGTGCACGTTGCGCGACAGCATCGGCGAGTTCCAGAACATGAACGCCGAGGTTATCGGCATCACCGTCGATCCGCCCTTCGCCCAGGCTGCCTGGAAAGCGGCCAATGACGTCAACTATACCTTCCTGAGCGACTACAACCGTGAGGTGGTAAACGCTTACGACGTTGCCCTGCCTGGTCTCGCGGGCATGGAAGGCTACGTAGCCGCCAAGCGCGCGGTGACCATCGTGGACGCCGAGGGCATCGTCCGCTACCACTGGGTCGCCGATGCGCCGGTCAACGAGCCCGACTACGACGAGGTCAAGGCGGCCGTCGCCGCGCTGGGCTGATCCGCCGACCACCTCTTGAAACTCAGGGGCGACCGTCCAGGTCGCCCCTTTTCGTTGCTTGTTCCGGGCGGCGGTTCCGCTATGCAGGCCAGGGGTGGTCAATCAACCTTTGCACCACCATTTCCGTCAGTCGATCAGCGTCCACTTCCAGGCACACGTCGGCATTGGCTTCTCTGCCCGTCAGCCCGTACCAGTCGACCACCGTTTGCCCCCGCGTCAGGTCGCTTCCCGTGTCCACGGCTACCGGCAGCCGCTGCACGGTCATCAACGTCGGGTCAATCGCGGCGGCTACGGCCGGCACGTCGTTGTAGCGCACCGCTTCGCCGTTGGCCAGCCGGCCCAGCCGTCGGTACGCGGCCTGCGTGTAGGCCGACGCCGACACCAGCAGTTGCACCGCTGGGGCGGTACTGGTCCGCAGCCGCTGGAACTGCTGGTCGGAAAAACCGCACCGGTCGCACACGTCCAACCCCACTTGAATGATGGGCACGCGGGAGTCGTACAGGATTGCCGCCGCTTCCGGGTCCTCGTGGATGTTCGCCGTCGCCACCGGCGAAACGTTGCCGGGAACCCTGACCGCGCCGCCCATGACCACGACGCCGGCCAGCGCGCCGGCGATTTCCGGCGCCAGCCGCAAGGCCAGCGCCACGTTGGTCATCCGGCCCAACGCCAGCACCGTGATCTCCCCCGGCGCGTCCAGCGCCCTGGCCGCTATCTCCACCGCTGCCCGACGGTCCGGCCTGCTTTCCACTGGCTCAAGGGCTGGGGATGCACCGGCTACCTCGCCCAAAGCGTCGCCCCCGTGGATATGCGACGCCCAGCCGGCAGTCGGAGGCCGGATCAGCGGCCCTTCGGCTCCCGCATACACCGGAATATCGGTCCGGCCGGCCGCTGCCAGGATTCTGCGGGCATTGTCGGCGCACCGCGGCATCGAGCCGTTGCCGTAGCTGATGGTCAGCGCGTCGACCTGCAATTCCGGGCTCGCCAGCGCCAGCAGGATGGCGGCGCAGTCGTCAACCCCCGGGTCCGTGTCGATGATTACCCGCTTCGCCATGCTGTTCCTCCGGCCTTTGCCCTGCTGCCGTTCATTTCGGAATAGGCGGCGGACATTCCCGGTGGCCAGCGAAACCCGTGGCCGGTTTTGACGTCCGCAGTCGGTTGCGGCATTATACCTGCCGCTAGGCGGGTCGCTCGGCGTGGCCCACTCGGAGGGAAAGCTAATGCCGGTCAACGAAGTTCAGGGTGTGGTATCGCGAGCCAAAGGCGCGCCGGTCGAACTGGTTCCGATCCTGGTGCCGGACCCGGGAGAGGGCGAGGCGCTGGTGCGTGTCCAGGCCTGCGGCGTCTGCCACACCGACCTGCACTATCGGGAGGGAGCCATCAATGACGAGTTCCCGTTCCTGCTGGGCCACGAGGCGGCCGGCGTGGTTGAGAAGGTCGGCCCGGACGTGACCAACGTTGCGCCCAGCGACTTCGTGATCCTCGCCTGGAGGGCGCCCTGCGGCAACTGCCGATCCTGCTTGCGTGGTCGGCCGTGGTACTGCTTCGCCAGCCGCAATGCCCAGCAGAAAATGACCCTCACCGATGGCTCTCCATTGTCGCCCGCGCTGGGCATCGGCGCCTTTTGCGAGTTGACCCTGGTCGACGCCCTTCAGGCCGTCAAGGTCGATCCGTCCGCCAGCCCACTGGCCGCCGGCCTCATCGGCTGCGGAGTGATGGCTGGCCTGGGCGCCGCCATGAACACCGGCGACGTCGGACGCGGCGACTCCGTCGCCGTGATTGGCTGCGGCGGCGTGGGCAACGCGGCCATCGCCGGCTCCCGTCTGGCCGGCGCGCGCACCATCATCGGCGTCGACATCGACGAACGCAAGCTGGAGTGGGCCCGCCAATTGGGCGCAACGCATACCATCAACTCAACCGACACGGATCCGGTCGAGGCGATCCGGGCCCTGACCGACGGCAACGGCGCCAACGTCGTCATCGAGGCCGTAGGCAACCCGGCCACCTACGAGCAGGCCTTCTTCGCCCGTGATCTGGCCGGCACCGTCGTCCTGGTGGGCGTGCCCGATCCCACCATGAGAATCGAACTGCCCCTGATCGAGGTGTTCGGCCGTGGCGGTTCATTGAAGTCCTCGTGGTACGGTGACTGCCTGCCCACGCGCGATTTCCCGATGCTCATCGACCTGTATCTTCAGGGCCGGCTCGATCTGGACGCCTTCGTGAGTGAGAGCATCGGTATCGGCGATGTCGAGGCCGCTTTCGCCAGCATGGAGCGCGGAGAAGTCCTTCGCTCCGTGGTGGTCATGTAAACCCGCGCCATGGCGACATTCGTCCTGATACACGGGGCCTGGCACGGCGGATGGTCCTGGTGGAAGACCGCTCCGCTGTTGCGACGGGCCGGCCATCGCGTCCTGGCCCCCAGCCTGACGGGTTTGGGGGAGCGGGAGCACTTGGCGGCGCTCATGCCGCCCGCCGCCATCAATCTCGACCTGCACGTCCGCGACGTGGCGTCGCTGCTCCATGCCGAAGACCTGACCGACGTCATCCTTGTGGGTCACGCCTACGCCGGCATGGTGATCACGGGCGTGGCGGAACTGATGCCCGAGCGCATTGCCACGCTGGTGTACGTCAACGGCGTGGCTCCGTCCGACAGCGAGGCCATGGTCGATCAACTGGAGGCCGTCCGCGGCCCCGAGTTCGTCGCCCGCATCCGTGGGTTCATCGCGGACGGCGCGCCGTTCATGCCCGCGCCAACCGGACCCGAGGAGATCGCCAACCGTTGGGCCATCACCGACCCATCGGACCAGGCGTTCATGCTGCCCCGGCTGTCTCCCCAGCCAACTCTCACCTTCGCCCAGCCCGTCCGAACGGGCAATCCTGATGCCGCTGCCCTTCGCCGGGAGTTTATCCTATGCAGCGAATCGGGCTTCGAGCCCGTGGCCCAGCGCGCTGCGGCTTCCGGTTGGGGCGTCCACCATATCGACACCGGACACGATCCTATGATTACCACGCCCCGGGAGTTGGCCAATATCCTGCTGACCATCGCGTCATCGTAGCCAGCGCCTGGCGCTTTGGACCGCCGCGCAATCGCATCGATTTCTTGACGCATTCCGGGTTACGCAGTACCATAATTCGCCGTCGGAGATCTACCTATGCCCAAACGTACTTACCAACCCAAAAAGCGACGCCGCGCTCGCGTTCACGGCTTCCGCTCACGCTCACGCACTTCTGACGGCCGCGCCGTCCTGCGCCGCCGGCGCTTCAAGGGCCGGCACCGGCTGTCCGTTTAGCCAACGGTCTGTTGGCCGTTTTGAACGCCGCCGGTTTCCTTCAATCGATGCAACGGCAACATAGGCTCGGCGCCGCCGGCCGTATCTCCGAAATCCACCGCCGCGGGCGAAGCGTGGCGAATGGGCTGCTGGTTATGCGGGTGCTGCCCAACGGTTTGGATCGCAGTCGTTTCTGTTTCGTGACCGGAAAGCGCGTGGGCAAAGCGGTGGTGCGCAACCGCGTCAAGCGCCGCTTGCGGGAGGTTGTCCGCAACTCGGCTGCCGCTCCCGGTTGGGACACCGTCCTCATCGCCCGAAAAGGAGCCGGCGACGCCGATTTCAAGCAGTTGGAACGCGCCGTGCATAATCTCATCCGTCGCACCAGGCTGAACGCTCCGCCGGCTTCGGCCGAGCGTGAGGATGGCACGCAGGACGCCGCGAAATGAAAGCAGTCGCCGTGGGAGCCATCCGCTTGTACCAGCAGGCGTTATCTCCGTACCTGCCCGGGGTTTGCCGCTACCAACCCAGTTGCTCACAGTACACCGCCGATGCCATCGTCCGTTACGGCGTCGTGCGGGGAACCTGGCTCGGCGTGCGCCGAATTTTGCGATGTAACCCCGTGGGCGGCCGCGGGTATGATCCCGTAGTTTGACCGTTGATAATGACCCACCAATTCCTGCCCTCCCGCAACCCTCTGACCCGCTGGGCCCGACCCGCTAAATCTCAATTGCTGAGGCTGCTTCCGGTCTTTGCCGCGCTGGCGTTTTTGTGCCTGGCGATCACCGGATGCGGCCGCGACCTTGGGGCTTCCACCAAGGGGTGGGGTTCCGTCGCCGCGGGCAACGGGATAGTCTATGCCACCACGTTGACCGGACAGGTGTACGCCCTGGACGATTTCGGAGTCGATGGCGTAAGTACCCGATGGGTCTCCGCGCTGGGAAGCGAACAAGGCTTCGGCGGCGCCTACGGCTCGCCAGCGGTGGGACGCTACGTTTACGTGTCGGGCATCGATGGCTTCCTGTACGCTTTCGACGGTTCCGGCGGCGCCGGCGCGGTCCAGGTGGCATGGCGGCAGCCTCAGTTCGAGTCCGAGGACATGCCGCCGGTGGTCGGTGGCCCCGGGCTGGACGAAGCCGGCGGCATCATCGCCGTTGGGTCCGAAGACGGCGGCCTGTACGCCTACAACGCGTTGACCGGAGAGAACCTCCACTGGTCTCCCTTCCGCACTGACGGGAAGGTCTGGTCGACCCCCGTACTGCGCAACGGGGTGGCCTATTTCGGTTCGCAGGACGGCGGCGTTTACGCGGTCAGCCTGGAAACCGGGGCGCTGGTCTGGCGTTTCGACACCGGCGGCGCTGTGGTGGCCACTCCCCTGGTTCACAAGAACCTCCTGATCGTTGGCTCCTTCGACCGTCAGTTGTATGCCCTGGGCCTGAACGACGGCCAACCGCGCTGGCAGGTGGAGGCGGAAAACTGGTGGTGGGCAACCCCGGTTTCCTCCGGGCGGGGGATTTTCGCCGCCTCCATGGACGGCAACGTTTATGCCGTAGACGACAACGGCGTGCTGCTTTGGAAATACGACATGGGCGCGCCCATCGTCGCCGACCCCGTGCTGCTCGAACGCGGTATCGTGGTCGCTTCCCGGGAAGGCCGGGTGGTGTTGCTCCGCGCCTCTGCCTCGGCCCAGGAAACGCCCCAGGAATTAGCCTCCTACAGCATCCGCGACGGGGAGATCAAAGCTCCGCTGGTCCAGTCGAGCACCATCGGCCTGGGGGGCGCCAGCGAGCAGGAAGTGGTGTACGTCGGAACCGACGACGGCAAGGTGCGGCGTCTGCAAGTGATTTCCGGCTTCATGCCCCATTGGTGCTACGACACGGAAAACAACACGCAATGTCCCCGAAATTAGGGACCCGGAGCTGCTGACCGGCGGCGACAGGCAGGAATAAGTGGAATTTTTCTCCATATTCATCCTCATCTGGAACGAGGTGATCATCCGGCCGATGCTCAACACCTTGCTGGTGTTGTACGTGCTGTGCTTTTCCCAGATGGGCGTCGCCATCATCGCGTTCACCGTGCTGGTGCGGGTGGTGACCATCCCGCTGACCATCAAGCAGCTGCGGCAGATGCGCGCGATGACCGCCATGCAGCCTCGGGTCCGCGAAATCCAGCAACGCTACGAGGGCGACCGCCAGCGGATTTCCCAGGAGACCATGCGGCTGTACCGCGAGAGCGGCGTCAATCCCATTGGCTGCCTGGGCCCGCTGATCGTCCAGATGCCCATCCTGATCGGCCTGTTCCGGGTATTGATCCTCACGCTGTTCAACAACCCGGAAGACCTGGTCAACCTTTCCGACAAGCTGTACCCGTGGATCAACTTTGTCCCGATCCATTCGGCGGCGCCGGTCAACAACACTTTCCTCTGGCTCGACCTGAGCCAGCCGGACCCGTCGCCCATCGTCATGCCGGTCCTGGTGGCCGTCACCACCTGGGTGCAGCAGAAAATGACGCAGATGCCGTCCCCGGACCCGCGTCAGCAGTCCAGCCAAACGATGATGTTGTGGATGATGCCCATCTTCCTGGGAGCATTCTCCCTGGGCTGGCCCAGCGGACTGCCCCTCTACTGGGTGGTTTCCAACCTCATCGGCATCGCGATCCAGTATTTCATCACCGGTTGGGGGCCCTTGTTCCCGCTGTTCCCACGACGCGGCCAGGATGCGGAAGACGGCGTGACCCTCGTGGAAGTGACCCCGGACTCCGACCAGCAGGAGAGTAAACCCGATGGATCAGATAGTGCAAACCGGGAGAACCGTAGAAGAGGCCGAAGAGCAGGCGCTCGCAGCTCTCGACGCCGACCGCAGCGAGGTAGAGGTCGAAATACTAAATAGAGGCCGCCAGGGCTTCCTCGGCATCGGCGGCGAACTCGCCGAGGTTCGCGTTACCCGCATCGGCGCTGCGCCACCCGCTGCGCCGGAGAGCGTTGAACCCGATGCGGATCAGAGCGTAGCGGATGAACCCGACCCGGCCGACGAACCCGCGCCGGTCCAAACTATTAATGCGGACACCCCCGCAGGTACCGCTGTCCAGGCCGTCCAGCGCATCCTCACCGCGGTGGGCGCGGACGTCGACGTGACCCTGAGGTCCGAGCACGACGAGTTGGCCGGCGGCCCCGTGATCGACATCAACGGTCCTGATTCCGGGCTCTTGATCGGACGACGCGGCAATACGCTGCACTCGCTCCAGTTCATCGTCCAGAGCATCGTGCGCCAGCAGTACGATGAGGATGTTCGCGTTGCGTTGGACGTTGAGCAGTACCGTCAGCGCCGGGAGGACTCCCTGCGTGAGATGGCCGACCGCGTCGCGGATCGAGTGGCGCAGACCGGCCGCAGCATAACCTTGGAGCCCATGGCCCCCGCTGACCGCCGGGTAATCCATCTCTACCTGGGCGAGCGCGAGGGTATCCGCACCGAGAGCGTCGGGTACGGCGACGCCCGCAAGGTTCAGATTATTCCCGAGCGGGACTGAGCCTGCGGCGCGCCCAATGTCGGGGTTTTGGTTGTTATTGTAGGCAGCGTTTTCGTTGACCCGACACCGGCCGCCACATAGAATGCAACCATGACGTCGCAACCGGCAACCTACTCGGGAGGCGCCGCACTTGACCACCCGCGCGAGGAGTGCGGAGTGGTGGGCGTGTACGCGCCTGGTTCGCACAGCGCCACCCTGACCTCCATCGGCCTGTTCGCATTGCAGCACCGGGGCCAGGAGTCGGCCGGGGTCGCCGCAGTGGACCAGGGTCGGATCAAGGTGCACACCGGCATGGGATTGGTATCGGAAGCCTTTCGCGACGGCGACATCGAGGGTATCACGGGGGGGATGGCCATCGGCCATACCCGGTACTCGACCACCGGGGCCAGCCGCAGCGCCAACGCCCAACCCCTGCTCGTCGACGGATTGAACGGCCCGCTGGCGGTTGCCCACAACGGGAACATCATCAACTCCAGGCAGTTGCGCGAGCAGGTTCAGTCCCAGTGGGGCGCCGCCTTCGAGACCAGCACCGACAGCGAGGTTATCGCCCACCTGTTGGCCAACGCTTCGGGCAAAACCTGGCCCGAGAGGATCTTCTATGCCATGTCCCGGATGCAGGGGGCGTTCTCCCTGACGCTGTTGACACCCGATGCAGTCATAGCGGTCCGCGATCCACTGGGTATCCGGCCCCTGTGTCTGGGCCGCCTGGAAA
Organism: Dehalococcoidia bacterium; assembly: GCA_034420475.1. Lineage (GTDB taxonomy): Bacteria > Chloroflexota > Dehalococcoidia > Lucifugimonadales > UBA3495 > Bin87. Next base: position 123,280 of record DAOULH010000042.1, on the reverse strand, counting down.
ATGGCTGGGCGGTGGCCTCGGAAACCTGCGCCCTGGACCACATGCAGGCCGAGTTCACCCGGGAACTGGAACCCGGCGAGGTGGCCGTCATCAGCGACGATGGAGTTGAGAGCGCCATCTACGGCGACGGCGCCCGTCGCAGCCGGGCGCTGTGCGTCTTTGAGTGGATCTACTTCGCCCGGCCGGACAGCGTCATGGATGGCCGGCTCATGCACACCGTCCGGGAGGAGATGGGGGCCCGGCTGGCGCGGGAGCATCCCGCCGACGCCGACCTGGTGATCGGCATTCCCGACTCCTCCACTTCCGCCGCGGTCGGTTTCTCCCGCGAATCGGGCATCCCCTTCGCCAACGGTCTGGTGCGCAACCGCTACGTTGGACGCACCTTCATCGAACCGGAGCAGCAACGGCGCGACCGCGGCGTCCGCCAGAAGTTCAACCCAATGCCGGCCGTCCTTGCCGGCAAGCGCCTCGTCGTCGTGGACGATAGCATCGTTCGCGGCACCACCACCCCTCACGTTGTGGATCTCCTGCGTCGCGCCGGCGCGGCCGAAGTGCATCTGCGGGTCTGCGCCCCGCCCATCAAGCACCCTTGCTATCTCGGCGTGGACATGGCGACGCGGCAGGAACTGATCGCCGCCAACAAGACCATCCCGGAGATCCAGGAATTGACCGGCGCCGACTCCCTCGGCTACCTCAGCGTGCGCGGCTTGATGGACCTGGTGCACGGTCAGCAGGGCGGGTTCTGCGACGCCTGTTTCACCGGCAACTACCCGGTGCCGGTGCAGCTGGAACTGACCAAGCAGTCCCTGGAACGGGCCACCGCCTGATGACTGCTGGCGAGGTTGGCGCGGCTGCCCCCGCATCGGCCGAATACGAGGCCGCCGGCGTTGCCTTAGACGCCATGGACGGCCTGAAGGACCGGATCAAAGCCTTCGCTGCGATGACCCACGGCCCGGAGGTGCTGGACGGCAGCGGCGGCTTCGCGGGTCTGTTCGCCCTGGGAGGGTACCGGGATCCAGTGCTCGTCGCCAGCGCCGACGGCGTGGGCACCAAGCTCAAGATCGCAGCGCAGCTTGGTCATTTCGAAGGGGTCGGTCAGGACCTGGTCACCCTTAACGTCAACGACATCCTGACCAAGGGAGCGCGGCCGCTGTTCTTCCTGGATTATATGTCCTTCAGCGCGCTGGACGAGCATCGCCTGGAAATGCTGATGCGCGGCATGGTCTGGGGCTGCCGGGAAGCCGGCTGCGCCCTGATCGGCGGGGAGACCGCCCAGCTCCCCGGTGTGTACGCCGACGCCGACTTCGACCTTGCCGGTTTCGTGGTGGGTGTGGCGGAGCGGGACAACTTGCTCGACGGCAGCCGGGTCGTGCCCGGAGATCGTCTCATCGGCATACCATCCAGCGGCGTGCATACCAACGGCTTTTCGCTGGTGCGGCGGGTGTTTAACACCGACGACGACCCTGGGGTCCTGTTCCGTCCCTGCCCCGGACTGGACCGCAACCTGGGCGACGAGTTGATGGTGCGGCACCGCGCCTACTACCCGCTCCTGGAACTTTACCTGGGCAGCGTCAAGTCGTTGTGTCATATCACCGGCGGGGGGTTGCCGGGCAAGATGCCGACATCGTTGCCACCGGGAATGGCCGCCGAGTTTCATCTTGGAGCCTGGCCCATTCCCCCGGTATTCGGTGCAATTCAACGGGCCGGCGGAATCAGTGACGGAGAGATGTACCGCGTGTTCAACATGGGGCTTGGCATGGTCGCGGTGTGCGACCCGGAGCGCGGCGCCGAGTTGATAGCCGGCCTGCCGGACGCAGTAGATGTTGGTCAGATCATCGAGGACTCCGGTCCGAGCCGGGTCGTATTTCGGGCTGCCTGATTTAATCCGGACCGCTCGACACGGAAGAAGGTGGAGGCTGTTATGAACCTGAAGAACCCGTTCCGCCGCAATGTCCGCAACAACGCCGACGACAAATCCGAACCCGTGTTTGACATGATGCGTCCCTGGTGGGCGTGGGGCCCTCTGGGCCTGGTGTTGTACGGGAGCCACCACTCCGACACGCCGGTTGACCCCGGACAAATTCACCATTCCGGCGACGCGGCCAATTTCCACCATCACGGCGATGCCGGTGGCGGCTTTGGCGGCTTCGACGGGGGTGGCGGCGCAATCTAGATTCGACCCCTATTCAACGAGGAGCATCCAGGCAAGTTGAAAGCATTACTCAGCGTATTCGACAAGACCGGCATCGAGGATTTCGGCAAGTCGCTGGCCGGTGCCGGCTATGAACTGATCAGCACCGGCGGCACCCACCGGAGCCTTGCCGACGCCGGTGTCCCCGTCACGCAGGTATCCGACGTTACGGGCTCGCCCGAAATCCTCGAGGGCCGGGTCAAAACCCTGCACCCGGTGATACACGGTGGGCTCCTGGCCCGTCGCGACTCCGCCGCGCACATGGCGGAGTTGGAGCAGCACGGCATCGGGCCGATTGATGTGGTGGTCGTCAACCTCTATCCCTTCGTGGAAACGATCAGCAAAGCCGGCGTCACGTTAGACGACGCTCTGGAGAACATCGACATCGGCGGCCCCACGATGTTGCGGGCCGCGGCCAAGAATTTCCCGTCCGTCGCCGTCGTCGTGGACCCGTCTGATTACCAATGGGTCGGCGAGGCCCTGTCCGGTTCCGGGCTGGATGCTCAACAGCGGCGCGCCCTGGCCACCAAGGCTTTTCAACACGTCGCGGTGTATGACGCCGCGGTGGCCGACTATCTCTCCAGCGATCCCACCTCCGAGGAGGAGATGCCCCAGCAGGTCACCATCGGACTGACCCGCGTCTCCAGCCTGCGCTACGGCGAGAACCCGCACCAGCGGGGCGCCCTGTACGTCCCGGCCAGCGGCGGCGAGGGTGGGCTGGCCCGGGCCACGCAACTGCATGGCCGCGAACTGTCTTTCAACAACCTGATGGATGCCGACGCCGCTTGGCGCACGGTCAGCGACTATGCTGACCCGTCGGTCTGCGTGATCAAGCATGCCAACCCCTGCGGCCTCTCGTCCCGCGATGACATCGCGCAGGCTTACGAACTGGCGTATGAGGGCGACCCGGTGTCGGCCTTCGGCGGCATTGTCGGTTTCAATCGCAACGTCACTGCCGCTGCGGCCCAGGCCATGGACCCCGTGTTCTACGAAGTCGTCGTCGCGCCGGGATATGATGACGACGCCCTGGAGATCCTGCGGCGGAAGCGCAATCTGCGTATTCTGTCGGTGGCCCCGGTTGCCGGCGCTCCGGGTTCCGTGGATTACGATGTTCGCCCTCTCAGCGGCGGCGTCCTGGTGCAAACCCCCGACGCCATCGACGAATATCCCGAGGCCTGGACCACCGCCACCGAACGCGCGCCAACTCCCGCCGAATTGGCCGACTTGGGGTTCGCCTGGAAAGCAGTGAAGCATATCAAGTCCAACGCCATCGCCTTCGTCAAGGATCGTACCCTGGTCGGCATGGGCGCCGGCCAGCCCAACCGGGTGGTCAGCGTCCACCTGTCGCAACGCGCGGCGGGCGACAAAGCCGCCGGATGCGTACTGGCTTCCGACGCTTTCTTCCCCTTCCCGGACAACATCGAGCTCGCCGCCGAGGCCGGCATCACCGCCATCGTCCAGCCTGGCGGTTCCATCCGCGACGACGAGGTGATTGCCGCCGCCAATGAGGCCGGCATCGCCATGGTGTTCACCGGCGTTCGTCACTTCCGCCACTGACCGTCCCCGTTGGACGCCTACCTGGACATCGAGACCACCGGCTTCATCGGTGGTCGCTCCTACCCGACCGTTGTCGGCATCGCCGTGGACTTCCCCGGCGACTGGACGACCACCCAGTTGGTGGGCAACGGCATCACCACTGACGCCGTGCTCCACGTCCTCGAAGGCGTCACCACCATCTACACCTTCAACGGCGCGAGCTTCGACCTGCCGTTCCTGGCCTGGAAGCCGGGCGTGGACCTCCGTGGTCGATTCGAGCACCGGGATCTCATGCGGGAGTCCCGCCGCGCCGGCCTGAAGGGTGGACTGAAGGCTATAGAAAAGGCCCTGGGCATAGCGCGGAACCTGCCGGACATGGCTGGCTACGATGCGGTCTTGCTCTGGGACAAGTACCGTCGTGAAGATAACCACGACGCCCTGGATATGTTGCTTGAATACAACCGCGAGGACGTGGAAAACCTGCGCGTCCTGCGGAATATGTTGGAGGATGAAAATTGGAACTTGGACTGAAAGGCAAGAACGTGCTGGTGACCGGCGGCGGCAACAATATCGGTCGGGCCATTGTGCTCGCCTTTGCCGCTGAAGGCTGCAACATCGCCATCGCCGAGTTGAACCGCGATGCCGGGAAGCGCGTCGCCGCCGAGGTTGCCGCCCTGGAATCGGGGGCGTCGGCCATCGTGGTTGACGCTGACGTGACCGATCAGGCCCGCACCGTCGCCATGATGACCGAAGCCATCGACCGCCTGGGAAGCGTGGACGTGCTGGTCAACAACGTCGGCTGGACCATCGACCGTCTTTTCATGGAGAAGGCGCGCGAAGAACACGTCAAAGAGGTCGACGTCAACCTCTGGGGCGCCATCAACTGCATCCACGCCGCGCTCCCGCACATGATCGAGCGACAGTCCGGCGCTGTAGTCAGCATCAGCAGCGACGCCGGCAGGATGGGCGAGTACCGAGAGGCCGTTTACTCCGCGTGCAAGGCCGGCGTCATCGCCTTGAGCAAGTCGTTGGCCCGCGAGACCGGCCGCTACGGTCTCCGATTCAACATGGTTTGCCCCGGCCTGGTGGTTCCCGATCAGTCCGAGGTGGCCGGCTCCGAGAGCATGTGGAGCCAGGGGATGCAGGACCTGTTCACCGACGAGGTCCTGGAGCGGGTGAGGCGCGCCTACCCCCTGCGTCGCATCGGCTCGGCCCAGGAAGTTGCCAACGCGGTGGTTTTCCTCGCCTCCGACGCCGCCAGCTTCATCACCGGCCAGACCCTCAGCGTCTCCGGCGGATATACCATGGCGTAGCCGGCTAGTCACTACGGATCGTAAAGCATGATGGAGCAGAGATTTTCCTACTTCGTCGTGAAGTAGTCGAGGTCGTCGCTAGGGATTTTGGGTTCTGTGAAAAGGCCAGGGTGGAAGTCCATCAGCTCGGATACTATTTCTGAGATAAGTCCTTTGGCTTCATAAAGGGACGCCACTGTTGCTAATTGTTCGGACCCGTCCAGATTGGTCATGTAGAGGCTCGCACCCTGTAGTTTGGCAAGTGTTATGTCAGCGCCTCGCAGGTTAGCCCCCGCCAAGTTAGCCCCGCGCAGGTCGGCCCTTGACAAGTCAGCCCCGCGCAGGTCGGCCCCTGAGAGGTCAGCGCCGCGTAGGTCTGATCTTACCAGGCTGGCATTAACGAGGTTGGAGCCGGCAAGTTGGGCCTTCTGCAGATTGGAACGGTCCAATCGGACATCGGGCATCTCGGCGTTCTCCAGGAAAAGTTCGACCAGGTAGGAACGGCTGAGGTTGTGTTCCTTGCCTTTGAAGGTGGTAGGGCCATGGCCGGTGAAAAGGGCCTCCATTGCGACTTGACGCGGATAAGGTAGTTTTTTCATGGTTCGCTGACCTCGCTTTGCGTGATGTAGGAATCAATTATCGAGAACACCGCATCCTGGTACTCAGGATAATCTCTTGCGATATAGCTCAACGCCCAAACGCCGCCTATCTGCACAATGTCGGATTGGTCTCCCAGCAATTCCACGGCGTTTTTGAATTGATGGGCGGTGTTTGTCTTTGCGGTAGATTCTGCGGTTTGCATGGCGGCAGCGGCGGTATTCTCGGCCGCCCCGGCGCGGCGGTGCGTCGTCCAGAGTTGGACAGCGATGAATATGGCTGTGACAATTATCGCATTGAATTCCAGCAGTTGGGGAGTGCTGACTCCGATTTCCCTCGCCATGGTTTGCACTGTTCCCGGAAGACCGGGAACACGGTAAAGGAACCATGTTAGTAACGATACCAAGCCGTAGAGCGCAACTGCCATCAGCAACGCGCCGAACACGGTAGCCAGAAGGTTGCCAGAGAGCAGATTATTCAGTCTGTCTCGAAAGCGTTCGGTCAGGTTCATGGTGTTTAGTTGTTGGTACACGAAAATGGGGGCGACGCACATGCGCCGCCCCCGTCCGTTGGGAATGAGAGAAAATTACTGCTGGTTCGTGCCAACCAGGGCCCAGGCCTTCTCTTCCATCGACGGAAGGACAGCCTGCACCAGGTCGTTGTCGACGTTGGCGGCCACGGTGGGGTAGCCGGCGCGGTCGATCATGCTGGCCAGGTTGCCGGACTTGAACTGGTCGAGGGTCCAGGCCAGGGTGTTGCCGCTGGTGGTCACATCCCAGTAGATCCGCACGTCCTGGTTGCGCGGGCCGTAGTGGTAGTGCGGCGCGATCTCGAAGCAGTCGAAGGCCAGCAGCTCGAACTCCTGCCCCAGGTGGTCGGTCAGCACGTGGATGGCCACGCCGCGGTCGTTGGCCGCGCCGATGTTGCTGCGGAACTCCACGCCGAAGCGGATGTTGCCGGCCTCGTAGATGTGGTCGCCGCGGAAGTGGGTGACCGTGCGCCGCTCGTCGCGGGCCTTCCCCAACGCGCACGCCTCGACCTCATCCATCTTGTTCTCGTCGATGCCGTTCATCTCGACTGCGGACGCCAGGTCGTCATAGCCGGCTCGGCGGACCATGGCGGGCAGGTTGGTTCGGATGTTCTTCAACGTCCAGCCCAACGGGGTGCCGACGGTGGTCTTGTCCATGTGCAGCCGGATGTTCATGTTCTCCGGCCCGTAGTGGTAGTGCGGGTCCTGGTCGAAGCAGTCGAACCGCAGGATCTCGGTGTCGTGGCCTTCCACGTCGCCGAACACCTGGACCATCAAGCCCTGGTCAGGCATGATTTCCTTGCGATAGGACAGCGCTACGTCCACCGGCCCGATGTTGACAATGGTGTCTCCCTTTTCCATGAGCTCGCCTCCTCTTGGAACGCGGATGTTTCGCGGTCACGTGCACCGTAACCGTTCCTTTTGGGCGGATTATAGCACCGTGGTAGATTAGCGCAAGAACGCTTTTCAAAAGTTCGCCCAAATCCATGCCAAACTGCCCGGATCGTCCTATAATCCCTCCGCCCATTCGTCCTTATGAGCCAGCGACGTCGTACTCTCATTACCGCCGATTTCCCCGGCGCCGCGTGTCCGCCTCGCAGCGTCATTCGTTTCGCCGGATCCGGCGGTCGCGATCATCGCGCCACCGTAACGGCCATCCGAACTCGCAGCGCCCATGCCGTTGACGACGCCGGTGTCGAGTGGGACATCCCTTACTCTGCGGTCCTGTCCGTCATCGACGCTCCGGTACCGGAATGCACGCTGCGAGAAATCCAGACGCTGGGCGATCACCTGGTGTCCGCATTCCAGTCCAGGGGAGCCTTGCCCGCGGGGTGGGCGTTCGGTTTCGATCTCGCCACCTCCCGCGCCGGCGTCTGCCGGTACGCCGAGCGGCGCATCGACCTGTCGGTCAGCTATTGTCTCGCCGCCACCCGCGCCGAGATTGAGGACACCGTGCTCCACGAAATCGCCCACGCGATGGTGGGTCCCCGGCATAATCACGACGCGGTTTGGAAAGCCAAGGCTCGTGAAATCGGGTGCGCCGGCGAACGCTGCCACCGGGTTCAGCATTCTACGCCGAAATGGATCGGGGAGTGCGGCTGCGGCCAGCAGTGGTTCCGGCAAACCCTGCAACGCCGTATCACGCGCAATCGCGTCTGCGCCAAATGCAACGGTGTTATAACGTGGCGCAAGAACATCGACGGTGTGGCTCCCGTGCGTATATGAGCACAATTGGTGGAATAGCGGTGATAAAATCGGAGCCGGGCGACCACCGGAGCAATTGACGATATGGAAACTACATTAAGCCCAGAGTCAGTTGCCATCATTGGCATCTGCGTAGTCATACTGCTGGCTGTAGTCGGCGGGTTTGTCGCCCAGGTGCGCTATACCAGCAAGCTGCCCACGCGGGAGGAGTTGCACGCCACCCGTGATGAACTCCGTCAGGAAATAACGGCCACTCGTGACGAACTCCGTCAGGAGATGGTGGCCATGCGCGAGGAGTTCCGCCGGGACATGGCGGCCATGCGCGATGAATTGCGCGAGGAATTCCGCCGGGACATGGCGGCCATGCGTGATGAGCTCCGTCAGGAGATGGCGGTGATGCGCGAGGAGTTCCGCCGGGACATGGCGGCGATGCGTGATGAATTGCGCGAGGAATTCCGCCGGGACATGGCGACCATGCGCGATGAGCTTCGCCAGGAGATGGCGGTGATGCGCGAGGAGCTCCGCCAGGAGATGGCGGCCATGCGTGATGAACTCCTCGGGGCTATCCGTGATAGCGAGGCCCGGATCATCAAGGCTTTGGTCAATCATCGGCATCCACAACAGGATGGCCCGCCCATTTTCATCGAGCCTGTCTGAAGTCCAATCCGCCTGACCGCGACAGTAGTATAATGCCGCCGCCGCAACGTCTGTGGCCGCGTCCCACGTCCCCGAGGCCAGGAGATTTTTAGAATGAAAATAGGTGTGAGCATCCCCCGTCTGCCGGACGCCGAGGGTATCCGCGAGTTTTGCGAGCGCGCCGAGCGGTTGGGCTTCGAGTCGGTGATGGCTGGCGATCACATCGTGTTGCCCGTGGGCGGCACCGACCAGTACCCGTACACTCCTACCGGCGCGTTCCAGCGTCCGTCGGACGAGCCGTTCCTCGAGACCATGACCATGCTGGGGTTCATGGCCGCCTGCACCAGCGAGATTCGCCTGGGCAGCACCGTGCTGATCCTCCCCTACCGCAACCCCGTGGTCCAGGCCAAGATGTTCGCTTCCCTTGACGTGCTGTCGGGCGGCCGGATTATCTGCGGCGTGGGCGTCGGCTGGCTGGAAAAGGAGTTCGACATCCTCGGCGTCCCTTATGCCGACCGCGGGCCGATGACCGATGAATTTCTGGCGATATTCAACGCCCTGTGGACGGAGGAAGTTCCCGATTTCCAGGGTCAGTACTACCAGATCGACGGCATCTACTTCGAGCCGAAACCAGTCCAGCAGCCGCGCATCCCCATCTGGGTCGGCGGCCACACCCGGCGGGCACTGCGTCGCACCGCGAAGTACGGCGACTGCTGGCACACCACCCGCCAGACCCCCGACTTCGTGGCCCAGAACCTCCCCTACCTGCGGGAGCAGACCGAGTTGGCCGGGCGCGACCCGGCTGACATCGTCATCTCGCTGAAACGCAGCCTCCACTTCACGGACATGGCCGGTTCCGAGGAGGGCGTGGGTGTCCGCTCCGGCGGCGCGCTCATCAACACCACCCAGGCCGTTATCGACGATGTCCACTACTGCAACGAGCTGGGCATCGACCAGTTGACCTTCGATTTCCGTGTTGATGGCATTGGCCCGTGCATCCAGGTCATGGAGCACCTGGCGGAACACATCCTGCCAGTGGCGGAGCGGCTGGGCTGAGGCGACGCAGCCTACCAGTAAATGAAACGGGGCGAATGAAAATTCGCCCCTGATTTGTGCTCCGGTTCCAGCCACCTTACAACCCGCTCTCCTTGAACCATTCCGCGCGTTCCACCAGGTGCTCGGCGGTCATCCGCATCTGCTCAATCTGCTCTTCAGACACCGGTCGTTTCACCGAGCCCGGCACGCCGGCAACGAAGCTGCGGTCGGGCACGTCCACGTTGGACAGCACCACCGCGTTGGAGGCGATCAGACACTCCTTGCCGATGGTTGATTCGGTCAGAAAAGTGCAGTTGTTGCCCAGCAGGCTGCCCGTGCCGATGCGGTCGCCATGCACCACCACGCAGTGCCCGATGGACACGTAGTCCTCGATCACCAGACCATCGCCATGCACTACGGAACCCTCCTGGATGTTCACGTGGTTCCCGATGGTGATGAGATCTCCGTCTCCACGTATGGTCACCCCCGGCCAGACGCTGCTGTATTCGCCGATCACCACGTTGCCCACCACGTAGGCGGCCTCGCTCACCCAGGCGGTGGGCGCGATCTTCGGTTCAATTCCACGCAAGCTGCGAATCAAGATGCTTACCTCACACTGGAACGCCCCGGCCCCTGCGAGCCGGGACGCGATTTTCCTCCGAAATTATAGCGCGGTGCAACGGCGGCAAACAGGGGCGACTATCACTCCCGCCACTCCTTCACCGCTTGCCTGGCCTGCCGTTCCCGCTCCCGTTCGATGATGGCGCGCCGCTTGTCGTATTGCCGTTTGCCCCGGGCCACGCCCAGCTCGACCTTGGCGTGGTGGTTCTTCAGGTACAGGCGCAACGCGGCGAGGGTCAGCCCCTTTTCCGCCGTCTGGGACGCCAACTCGCTGATCTGGCCACGGTGGACCAGGAGCTTGCGCGGACGCCGTGGCTCATGGTTCATGTAGCTTCCGGCGTCGTACGGGGCGATGTGGGCGCCGTGGAGCCACAACTCGCCATCCTGCACCCGCGCGTAGGCGTCACGCAGGTCAACCTTGCCGGCGCGAATCGACTTGATCTCAGTGCCGGTCAGCACCAGGCCGGCTTCCACCCGGTCCAGGATCTCGTAGTCGTGCAGAGCCTTGCGGTTCACTGCGACCTGGCGATTGTTGCCGCCGGCAGCCGCCTGGGCTTTCTTCTTGGTGTTTCGGTTCTTTCTCGGCATGATGCCCGCCGTTTCTGGTCTCTCCGTGTTGCTGTCCCAATTTGATGGACTGTCCTGTTAAATTACATTTTATCCTTAAGGCTAGCGCCGGGCGATTTGCTGATTGAGCGCCTCGAAGGCGCGTTTCAGGGCCGCGTCCTGCTCGAATTCTATGGGCAGCGGGTGCGCGTCGGCTTCGATCTCGATGTCGGGAGTGACGCCTTCGCCCTCAATCTGGGTGCCGTCCGAAAGGTACCATCGCCGGATAGTGAAGTAGATGGCTGAGCCATCCGACAGTTCACGAGCGATGTTGACGCTGCCCTTGCCGAAGGTGCTGGTGCCCACCACGGTGGCGCGGCCGCTGGTCTGGATCGCCCCGGCCATGATTTCGCTGGCGCTGGCCGAGAACTGGTTGACCACCACGATGATTGGCACGTCGGTGGCCGGCCCGCGTCGGGCGGCCTCGTAGTCGCTCCGGTCGCCCTCGGCGTCGATCTCGTAGAGTATTGTACCGCTGTCCAGGAACAGGTCGGTGACGCTGATCACCGACGCCAGCAGGCCGCCGGGATTATTGCGCAGGTCCAGGATCAGACCGCGCCCGTCCGCGGTTTCCAGTTCGTCCAGCGCGCGCCTGACCTCGTCCTCCGTGGTGTTGGAGAAGCTGTAAATCCACAGGTGGCCGATGCCATCTTCCAGCATACGGAACGCGGTGCTCTCGATGGGGATTCGTCCCCTGGTCACCGTGATGCTGACGTCCTCGAATGCTCCGACGTGACGCACCAGCAGCGTGACCTCAGTGCCTCCCGGCCCGCGGATCAGGTTCACCGACTCGATCAGAGTAAGCCCGTCTATGTCTTCGCCGTCCACTGCCAGGATCAGGTCGCCGGCTCGGATGCCCGCCTCCTCGGCGGGCGCGCCCGGGATTGGAGCGATCACGGTCAGGCCAGCTTCCGTCAACGTAACCTGCGCGCCGATGCCCTCGAAGTAACCCCGATAGCCCTCCTGTTCCCGGGAATGCTGTTCTGCGCTGAGATACGAGGCGTGCGGGTCTTCCAACGCGGCCAGCATTCCGCGAATTGCCCCTTCCGACAGGTTTTTCGGGTCCAGCACCTCGTGATCGACGTGTTCGTCCAGCAGGATGCGATAGGCCTCGCCCACGGTTCCGAGTTCAGCAGGCAGACGGTCGCCCGGCGGTATCGGCTCCGTGGCGACGGCGCTGACCCGGTTGCAACCGGCCAAAACCACCAGCAGTGAAAGGGCAATCAGGAGTAGCGGCAACCTCGCCGTTGTCAAACGATCAGTCATCGCCTGCATTGTAGCACGGGCCTTTTCGTTGACACTCCGTCGCGCCCACTGATAGCATCCCCGGCACGTCTTGTCCCAAGTCTGGAGTAGGAAATTGGTCGGCATCGCAGTCTATGGCGCGTACATCCCCCGCTACCGTCTGGGCGCGGAAACCGCGGGCTGGAACTCCCGCCAGGAACGCGCGGTAGCCAATTTCGACGAGGACAGCGTGACCATGGCCGTCGCCGCGGGCTCCGATTGCCTCACCGGCAGGGATCGCTCTCTCATTGACGGCATCGTGTTCGCCAGCACCACGCCGCCCTACGCGGAAAAGCAGTGCGCCGCCATCGTGGCGGCCGCTCTCGACCTCCGCACCGACATTTTCGCCGTTGACGTCGCCAACGTGCTCCGGGCCGGCACCAACGCCTTGCAGACCGCCCTGGATGCCGTGGCTTCCGGAAGAGCCGGACAGGTCCTCGTGGTCGTCGCCGACAGCCGCCAGGGTCCGCCGCGGGGGGAAACCGAGCGCGCCTCCGGCGATGGCGCCGCCGCTTTCGTCATCGCTGACCAGGGGGTGATCGCCGAACACGTCGGCAGCCACGCCGTGACCGACAACATGCTGGATGCCTGGCGCACGCCCGGCGATCCCTTCGTGCGTACGTGGGAGGATCGTTTTGCCACCGAAGAAGGCATTGAGCGCATCGTCCCTGATGCCGTCAGCGGCTATTTCCAGCGTACCGGCATTGGTTCGTCCGACGTTGCGAAAATCGCCCTGTACGCGCCCGATGCCCGCCGCCATTCCCGGTCGGCCCGTCAGCTGGGGTTCGCCGACAGCCAGGTCCAGGAGCCGTTGTTCGGCGCCGTGGGCAACACCGGAGCCGCCTTTGCGCCCATGCTCCTCGCGTCGGCGCTGGAGACCGCGGAACCGAAGGATCTGCTGCTGACCGTGGCCTACGGGGACGGCAGCGACGTTATCGGCTTCCGCGTCACCGACGCCATCGCCGGCGCGCCGACCCCGCCCATGGGGGTGTCCGGTTGGCTTGCAGCCAAGCGTATGCTCGGTGACTACGAGACCTACGCGCGCTGGCGCGAAGTCTGGACGCTTGACGACGCTTCCCGTCGTCCGGCGGCGGCATCTCCGTCCGTGTCCGCCTTGTGGCGCGAGGGCGACAAGAACGTGCGGCTGTACGGAGCGCGGTGCCGGAGCTGCGGCTACGTGCAATACCCGGCTCAGCGGGTCTGCGTGGAGTGCCGCAAGGTGGACGACAGCGAACCGGTGCGCCTCAGCGAAACGCCGGCCTCGGTCTTCACCTATTCGATGGACTACATCGCCGGCGCGGTGGATACCCCGCTGGTGGTGACAGTCGTGGATTTCGAGGGTGGTGGCCGCGTACTCTGCATGATGACCGACCGCGAACTTGACGAGGTGCATGTCGGGATGCCGGTGGAAATGAGCTTCCGCAAGCTGCGCGTCGTCAACGGCATCCACAACTACTACTGGAAAGCCATACCCAGGCGTACACCCGAGCCGGCGGCAGTAACGCAAAAAGGCGGAATATGATGACTTTATCGAAACCGCTTTCCAGTTGGGCTGCGGTTACCGGCAATTGGGAGTTAGGGGATAGACGCGCTGAGTACCTAGGGTCGCCTGCGTCAGCGCGGGGCATACTGTTAGGTCACTCACGATTGCGCAATGGAACCGTGAAGGCCGTTGTCGCTCTCTCCGAAGAGGCCGACGGCGGTGGAGTCCTGTTGGGTTACACTTCTCCTAACTCGCGCCAGATCATCGTTGGGCTGGGCGGTCATGGAGAAGCTTATGTCGTTTCCGAATTTGAACCCAGTCTCGGTTTGATAAGACTGGACGGAGCGGGAATTCGTGCCAATTTGCAGCCTGAACGTCCTTATCAAGTCGAAGTTCAGATAGACGGTCAACGCTTGCGTCTGACCGTTGAAGGCATTAGGGTATTGACTCATATTTTCCCACAGCCACTTTCAGCAGGACAAATAGGATTGTCCGCATGGGGCAATGGCCGTGTGGAATTCAGCAATGTAGAAGTGTCTGCTCGGCCGCCTACCGCTTTTGTGGTCATGCAATTCGGTTCCCCGTATGACGAACTGTTCGATGAAGTCATTGGACCAGTTTGCCGAAGGCTGGATGTAAAGGCCTTTCGAGCAAGTGATATTTATCGTCCGAGCGTGATCCTACAGGACATCATTCAGGGCTTAGCGGATTCTGAAGTTGTCGTCGCTGAGATTACACCCACCAACGCCAACGTTTTTTACGAACTTGGCTACGCCCACGCTCTGGGCAAACCAGTGATCCTGTTGGCGGAAGAAGGGACCCGACTGCCCTTTGACCTAAGCGGATACAGGGTCATTTTTTACAAGGACGCAATAAGAGGCAAATCCGGTTTGGAAGCCGATTTGTACCAACATCTGTCAAGCATATTGAACGAGTGAAGTAACTTCGACAGGGGGATTTATGAGCGGAATACGAGATCGGGTCGCCGTGGTCGGCATGGGCTGCACCCGTTTTGGCGAGCGTTGGGATGCATCTGCGGCGGACCTCATGGTAGAGGCCGCCTATGAAGCCTACGAAGACGCCGGTCTGGACGCCGGCGACATTCAGGCCGCCTGGCTGGGCACCGTCAGCAGTTTTCGTACCGGCCAGCCCCTGGCCGAGGCCCTCAAGCTGGACTACATCCCCATCACCCGCGTTGAGAACGCTTGCGCCACCGCCACCGACGCTTTTCGCAACGCTTGCTACGCCGTGGCCGCCGGGGTGTACGACATTGTCCTGGCCATGGGCGTGGAGAAGCTCAAGGACAGCGGCTTCTCCGGTCTGGCCATCGCTGCCGGGCCCGGCTCCGATGTGGAGCCGCCCACCCCGCCGCCGTCGCAGTTCGCAATGGCGGCCACCCGCTACTTCCACCACTACGGCATAGAATATGACGACGGCAAGCGCACGCTGGCGCAGATCGCTTCCAAGAACCATCACAACGGGACGCTGAACTCCAAGGCGCACTTCCAGCGGGAGGTCAGCGAGGACCAGATCATCAACGCGCCGATGATCGCGTGGCCCCTGGGCCTGTACGACTGCTGCGGCGTCAGCGACGGCGCAGCCGCCGCCATCATCACCACGCCGGAGATCGCCCGCACCCTCCGCGACGACTACATCCTGGTGAAGGGTCTCGGCCTGGCGGTTGGAGCCTTTGGCGTCCTGCGCAACGACTGGGACTTTACCTACTTCCCGGAGACCGTGCGCGCCAGCCAGGCCGCCTACGAGGAAGCGGGCATCACCGACCCTCGCACCGAGATTGACATGGCGATGGTCCACGACTGCTTCACCATCACCGAGCTGATCATCATGGAGGACCTGGGGTTCAGCCCCCGCGGCCAGGCCAGCGCCGATGTGGCCGATGGCGCATTCTCCCTGGAGGGCGATTTGCCGGTGAACACTGACGGCGGCCTCAAGTGCTTTGGCCACCCCATCGGCGCCAGCGGCATCCGCATGATCTACGAGGTGTACAAGCAGATGCAGGGCAAAGCCGGCGGCCGGCAATTGCAGAAAGCCGATCTGGGCATCACCCACAACCTGGGCGGTCGACCGGGATCTTTCACCTGCTCCGTGGCGGTGTTTGGACGCCCCGATTAGCGGCCGTTAATCGGCGCAAACACCACGTCAGAATCGCCAAACACCCCGGCCGGAGGCGTGTGAGCGGTCTCCGGCCAATTTCATCTGGGAGCGACTACACGCTTGGGACGGCAGGGTTGGTCTTCGGGTTCGTCGGGATGCAACTGCAGTCACTACCGATGCGGCAATTTGACCCCTAATTGCCGTGGGTTATAATGCGTGAATTATCCCGTGTTAACGACTGGTAACGACGGCATCAGCGCGTTTGGCAGCGAATGTCTGCCGGTTTCTGACCTGCTCATGTAGCCGGATTGCGTCGGTCGTCAGACTCGGTTTCGGTCGCAAGCAGGAGTATCGAAATGGCCACGGCTCCCGCCCCGCAGCGCAATTTCTTCCAGCAGAAAGCCTATCGCTTCCTCGCGGCCCTGGTTTTCCGCGACTTCCGCTTCCTGGCCGTAGCCTCCCTGTCCAGCGGCAGCGGCGCGTGGGCGTTGATCGTCGCGCGCGGCGCGTGGGTTTACAGCATTCCCGAGTTGCAGGGAACCTGGGGCCTCTGGGTGGGCCTGATCACCTTCGCCGCCATGTCGCCCCGGTTCTTCGCGATGCCATTCATCGGCTACCTTGCCGACAAGATGACCCGCAAGACGCTGTTGCAGTGGGTCTATGCCCTGCAGCTCACTCAGGCGGCGATCATGGCAGTCCTGGTGATGGTGGGCGTCGACAATCCGTGGTACGTGCTGTTGCTGGCAATTGTGAACGGTACCCTGCGCGCCACCCAGCAGACCGCCGCCCAGGCGTTGACGCCGAACCTGGTGGACCGGGAACGCCTGCCCAACGCCGTGGCGCTCAACGAAGCCATGCAGCAGGGTTCGCGGGCGGTTGGTCCGGCGATCCTGCTGGCGGTGGCCGCGACCGTGGGCAGCAGCGTGCTGTTCGGTGAGGGAGGCGTAGGGTTCAACATTCAAAACCTGGCGTTGACCATCGGCACTTCGGCGATTGTGTTCTGGGCCTGCGCGGTCTTCTACCTGGTTGCCCTGACGGCCGCGCTCAGCATTCGAACCGTATCTTCAGGCCGGATCGACCGCCGACGCAGCTTCTGGGCCAACACGGCGGCCGGGTTCGTGTACTCGTACAGCACGCCGCTGGTGTTCGGGATCATTCTCATGGCCCTGGCCCACTGCGTGCTGGTCATGTCCTTCGAGTCGATGCTGCCTCCCCTGGCCCTGGAGAAGCTGTCTCCCGACGGCGTCACGTTCAACGAGAATGACGTTTACGCGCTGATGACTGCCCTGGGCATCGGAGCGCTGCTCTCATCAATTTTCGTGGGCGGCATCGTCAGCCACATGACACGGGGGAGAGTGTTCCTGTTCCTCGGCTTCACCAGCAGCCTGACCCCCATCGGGCTGGGGCTCTCCGCCCAGACCGGGATTTCCATGATCGCGGCGATCTTGATGGGCCTCGGCACTTCCGGCTTCATGACCATCACCCACACTATCATCCAGTCGGTCGTCCCTGACGACATTCGCGGCCGCGTGTCGTCGGTGTATTCCATGCACGTGGGCGGCAGCATGGCCTTTGCCAACCTGCTGTACGGACGCCTGGCGGACTTCTGGTCCCCCGGGAACGTCATGGCGGTGGCGGGCGCAGCGTTCACCCTGGTGGTCGTTGGCACGCTCATCGGCAGCGGTTTCTGGCGCGGCATCTACTTCCGGGGCGAGGCTCGCCCGGTGGCGGCCGTTGCCAGTCCCGCCGGTGGTGACAATTAGCCGGACGGAGTTGCGACGCTTGCTGCCGGCCGGACCACGCGTCGGCCATTGCGTCGCTGCGCCGCTCGGCATTTGGTTGAGATTTATAAAACCCGCACGCATCGGTCGCGGGCGGAGTTTGCTACCCTTGGATCAGGACATTGCAGTTTCCGGAGTTGTGCCGTGCCATACGACGAGATAGCCCGCTACGTTGAGACCACCCCGAAATCCCGCGACATCTGGGAAGAAGCCTGCCGGTACTTGCCCGACGGTGACAGCCGGCATTCCATCTTCTGGAACCCGTACCCGATCTTCACCGAATCCGCCCAGGGAGCCGTGGTAACGGATGCCGATGGCGTCGAGCGTCTCGACTTCATCAACACGATGACCACCATGATCCTGGGCCACGGACCCGCTCCCGTTCTTGACGCCGCGCGGCAGCAGATGGAGCTTGGTCTGGCGTACAACTCGCCCAACCGTCACCAGGTGGAACTCGCCAAACTGCTGTGCGAGCGCATCCCGTCTTTCGACCAGGTGCGCTTCACCAACTCCGGCACCGAGGCCACGCTCAATACGCTACGCGCCGCCCGCGCCTTCACCGGCCGCAGCAAGTTTGCCAAGGTGGAAGGCGGCTACCACGGCACTCATGACGCGGTTCTGGTCAGCCTGCGCATCGACCCGGCCAGCGGCGGCGCCTACGATCACCCGGAACCCGTCGCGTCCAGCGCCGGCCTTGCCGATGGCGTCCTGGACCAGGCCATCATCGTCCCTTACAACGACGTCGAGGTGGCCCGGAACATCCTGGAGGAGCATCGTGATGAGTTGGCCGCAGTGATCGTCGAGCCGGTGATGGGCTCGGTGGGTATGCTGCCCGCTGATCCGTCGTACCTGTCCATGCTGCGCGACTTTGCCGATGACAGTGGGGCGCTGCTCATATTCGACGAGGTGATCAGCTTCCGCGTCGCGCCCGGCGGCGCCCAGGAATACTACGGCGTCACGCCCGACATGACCGCCCTGGGCAAGATCATCGGCGGCGGCTTCGCGGTGGGCGCGTTTGGCGGCCGGTCGGATGTTATGGCCCAGTACAGTCCGGTCAACGGGGCTGCCATCGCCCACGGCGGCACCTTCAACGCCAACCCTATCAGCATGGCCGCCGGCGTCGCCACGCTGAACGAACTGACCCCGACCGTGTACCGCCGCCTCGCCGAGTTGACCGAGATGCTGAAACAGGGCATCCGCAAGGTCTGCGCCGAGCTGGAACAGCCCGTCGTAGTCACGGGAGCCGGCTCCCTCTTCGGCATTCACTTCGGCAGCGGGCCGCTGCACAACTACCGGGACATCGCCGCCACGGACAAAGCGCTGGCCGGTCGGGTGTTCATCGGGATGCTGAACGAAGGGTTCCTGCTGGCGCCCAACCTGGTCGGCGCGGTGTCCACCGAGTTGGGTGAGGTTGAGGTCGACGCTTTCGTGCGCGGGTTCAAGCGGGTCCTGCAACGGCAGGTCGATTAGCCCACAGCCATAGAGACCAAACGGGGCAGGCGATGAACCTGCCCCGTTTGGTCGCCGGTGTGTCTGAGATCAGTCCACCGGAGGCCGCTTTTCCCACTTCTCCGGCACCGGATAAACCGGCGTGGCGATCTTGCGGATGTTCTCCGTGGCGAACCAGTCCGCGCATTCTTCCCGCCACTTGATGAAGTGGGGAGCGTTGCGATGGGCTTCCACCGCCGCCTCGTCCTCGTACACCTCGAACAGGTGGATCTTGTTCTCGTCCTCGTTGTCCTGCAGGACGTCGAAACGCAGGCAACCCGGCTCGTCGTTGTTCGAGCCCCTGGCGTCGCCCAGCATGGAGGCCATGAACTGGTCCTTGAAGCCGGGTTTGATATTGATTTCCACAATCAGCGCGATCATTGTCGTCTCCTTGGATGTCGGGGAATCGCCGGGGATTATAGCAGTGACCGACGCAAAGTTGTAGAATGCCGCCATAGTGTAACTGTTCAGCATTCAGGGGGTTGTCATTGCGAGGCGCTGGCGCCGTGGCAATCTCGACGCCGTAGCCGCAGCGTCTGCCCCAAAGGACTCCCCGGCGCCAACGAGATTGCCGCGCTGCGCTCGCAATGACACTTTCCCCGCAACTCTGAACAGTTACGCCATAGTCGGCTCGCCACACGGGAGGCAATCATGGCAGATATTCCCATCGTGTATACCCTCACGGTGTGCCCCGCATGCGATTCGCTGCGCGCCGCCTGGCGACGGGAGGGCGTTGAATACGAGGAGCGCCGCGTCGACCAGAGCCAGGACACGTTGGACGAGGCTCTGGACTATGGGGATGCCGTTCCCATCATCGTGTGGCCCGACGGCAAGGTGGAGACCGGCTTTCGCGGCCAGCGCGGTTGAGAGATCGGCTGACCGGCCGGTGGCCCGTTCCCAAACTTCCCCTCGGCAATCGCCGGAACCGAATCGTCGAAATCAAGAGGTGCAATCATGGTGCAGGAAGCCAGCGTCGTGACCCCGGAGCGTTACTCCCAGGGCATGACTTACGATCAGTACATGGAAACGGTCAAGGTCAACAAGGCCAGGATCGAAGAATACTACTCCAATGTGGCGTTGGACTCTGAGCAGACCGCCAGGTTGCAGGAGTTGTCGTCACACGAAAACGGCCCGGCTCGCATGATGGTGATCGGCGAAGACTGGTGCGGAGACGTGGTGCGTGAATTGCCGGTGCTGGCCCGTGTCGCCGAGGCGGCCGGCCTCGAGCTGCGCATCTTCCCCCGCGACGAAAACCACGACATCATGAACGAGTTCCTCAAAGAGGGCCTGTACATGTCGATCCCCGTCGCCGTCTTCTACGACCAGGGCCACGAGTACATCTGCCACTGGATTGAGCGCTCTGAGGTCGCCAACCGGGAGCAGGGCGAGATTGAATCCGCCATCCGCTCCGAGCAGCCGGATATCTCCGACCAGGACTTCGGCCGGCAGCGGCGCGCCCGAACGGCGGCGCGAGCTGGCGACTGGCAGAAGGCCACCGTGGACGAGTTGGTGGGACTCCTGCAGCACCATCTGCACTGACGCTGCACGCCGTTCTCAGCGTCTTGAATACAATAGGGGCGGACCACGGTCCGCCCCGACGCTTATTCGACCCGTTCCAGTGTGAAGCGGTAATTCTCGATGATGGGGTTGGCCAGCAAGCGGTCGCACATCCCCGCCACGTCGCCCTCGGCCTGAGCGTGGTCCTCCGTGTCAACCCGGATTTCCAGGTACTTCCCGATACGGACATCCTCCACGGCTGCATAGCCCAGGCTGTGCAGACCGCCCATCACGGTGAGTCCCTGGGGGTCGTTCACCGCGGGTTTCAGGGTCACGTAAACCCGTGCCAAAAACATGCTGGTTGCGCTGCCTCTCTGATCGCGGCGGCGGTTACCCGCCGGACGACTGCGTCATGTCGATACCGGTGGTACACGGCAGCCCGTTGGCGAACTCCGGGCCGGTGTTCCCCGGGTAGTCCTCAAAGAACCTGGCGATGCGCGCCGGGTCCACGCCTTCCATCCGGTCCAGGACGCCCCAGGTCGTCAACGCCACCATCCCTTCCGGTATCGCCAGGTAGCGACGGACGATGGCGTATTCTTTGGCCAGCGGAATCGCTTCCACCGCCGCTCGCAACGCGGCAACCTCGGCGTCGCTGACCAGGTTGTAGCTGACGATGATATTGCCGTGTTCCAGGTTATGGACCAGCAATTCGTCCGGCAGCGGATGGTTGTAAAATCCGCAGTCGCTCCACGCTCCCCAGTGACGGCCGGAGGTGGGCGGCACCGTGCTGTAGCCGCTGGGGATCACGTCGGTTATTTTCAGCTGCGGCGGAAAATGGTCGCGGCTGGGCATGGCCTCGACCTGGATGGGGCCGGCAGTGGGTTGAATCCTGACGGCGGCGATCTCCGTCGGCGTTGGGGTGGATGTGGCTGTCGGCGCCGGCGTTGCCGGAGGTTCCGTGGGCCTCAGCGTGGGCGCGAGCGCGCCCCCGGCCGGCGCGATGGTGATGGTGGGTGTGGGCAAGGGCGTCGGAGTGGGCAGAGGCGTGACGGTAGCGGTTGCCAGAGGCGCCGCTTGCGGCGCGGGCGCCGGTTCCATCGACTGGCAACCCAGCAGCGTCAACAACAGTCCCAGGATACAGGCGGTTCCCAGCGCGCTCCGCGCGATCATCACCGCGGATCACCTAAGGGTTCATCACGCCGCCGGTGGTGCAAGGCGCTCCGTTGGGGAACTCCGGCCCCAACTTGCCGGAGTAGGCCTCGAAGAACCGCTCGATGCGGCCCTTGTCGATGCCGACCACCCGGTAATTATCGGTGTCATCCACCTGCCTCACGTTCCACTTGTCGATAACACCCCAGGTAGTGAGCGCGATGGTCCCCTCGGGGAAGAGTTCATTGCCGTCAGCATCCACGGTGCCCGGATCATAGGGTCGGGCGACCCCCCAGGCGTTGGTGAGGCCAATATCGTTGAAGGCGTCTGCCAGTTCGTCAATCTGCGCCTGGTCGGCCAGGTTGTAGCTGACGACAATGTTCCCGTGCTCCATGTTGTGCACGATGCGTTCGTCAGGCACGGGGCGCGTGTAAAAACCGCATTGCACCCAACCGTTCCAGTGCCGGCCGGACGTGGGTGGCGTCGTCAGGTAGCCCTCCGGCACAACTTCGGCGATGGTCAGATTGTCCGGGAAGTGGGCTGCGCTGGGCGCCAGCTCGGCTTCAATGCCGATCCCTTCCACGTACTCGCTGGCCTCGCCCTGGCCGGCGCCGCCGAAATTGACCGGCAGGACCACGGGCACCAACAGCGCGATGATGAACAGTCCGGCAATCGCGGCGAAGGCGAACAGCAGCCACCGGCTGCGAAATCCGCCGCCCGTGGCAATGGGCGGAGTTCGTCGCTGGGAACGCCGTGCGGCGCTCCGTCGGCGATGTCGGGAGGGAGGCAATCCGGTTCCTTGCGGTGCAGCCGCCGGCTAAAGACGCTTACAGCGTATCGCCGGTGAGCCGTTGGTAGGCCTGGCGATAAAGCTCGGCGGTCCGCTGCACGATGTCATCGGGCAATTCCGGCGCCGGCGGTTCCTGGTCCCAGCCCTGGGCCGTCAGCCAGTCGCGCACGAACTGCTTGTCGTAGCTGGGCTGCGACTTGCCGGGCGCGTATCCCTCGGCGTCCCAGAAACGGCTCGAGTCGGGCGTCAGCAGCTCGTCGATCAGAATCAGCCCCCCGTCCAGGAAGCCGAATTCCATCTTGGTGTCCGCCAGCACGATGCCCCGATCTTTCGCGTAGTCGTGGGCGTGCAGGTACACCGCCTTGCTGATGTCGGCCAATCGCTGCGCCGTATCGGAACCGACCATTTCGACCACCTGCTCGTCGGTCATGTTCTCGTCATGGCCTTCTTCCGCCTTGGTCGTCGGCGTGAAGAGGGGCTCCGGGAACATATCGCCTTCGACCAGACCGGTGGGCATGGGCTTACCGGACACCGTGCCTTGCCGGCGGTACTCTCCCCAGGCCGAGCCGGTGATGTACCCGCGCACAATGCACTCAATGTCGATGCGCTCCGCCTTCTTCACGATCATCGCCTGCCGGCCCACGTTGTCCTCAGAATACGCGGGGTGGGCGATAATCGGATTTCCGGCGTAGGCGGCCCCATCCGGCCCGTCGGCCAGGGCCACCAGGTGGTTGGGCACGATGTGATCGGTCAATCCGAACCAGAAGGCGGACATGCGGTTCAGCGCCGCCCCCTTGTCGGGGATACCGTTGGGCAGCACCACGTCGAAGGCCGAAATACGGTCGGTAGCGACCATCAGCAGCAGGTCGTCGGTGAGCTGGTAGGTGTCGCGGACTTTGCCGCGATGCATGCGGTCGGGCATTCGGGTTTCAATAATCATGGCAGCCATTCAGCGACCGGGTTGAGTCGGTCGGAAAGTGTGTGTCAGGCCAGCGCGGGTACGGGCAGCAGCCCGATGCGCTTGAAGTTGTCGTCGATGTATCGCGTGTAGTAGCCGTAGTTGAAGAGTTCGTCCATCTCCGTTGCGCTCAGGTGTTGGGCGGCCTCGGCGTCCGACTTCAGCAACTGCCGGAAGTCCTGGGCGTCGTCCCAGGCCCGCATGGCGTTGCGCTGCACGATGTCATACGCGGCTTCGCGGGACAGCCCCTTGTCTTCGACCAGCGCCAGCAGCACCCTTTGGCTGAAGATCAGCCCCCGGCTGCTTTCCAGGTTCTGCCACATCCGGTCGGCGTCCACGCGCCAGCCGCTCACCACGTGGGTGAAGATGCTCAGGATGTAGTCCAGCATCAGGCAGGTATCGGGCAGGATGATCCGCTCGGAAGACGAATGGCTGATGTCCCGTTCACCCCACAGCGCGACGTTTTCCAGGGCCGGCACGGCGTTGCCGCGGATGGTTCGCGCCAGCCCGCAGATGCGCTCCGTCAGTTCCGGGTTGCGCTTGTGAGGCATGGAGGATGATCCCGTCTGACCGGCGCCGAAGGGCTCTTCCACTTCGTGGACCTCCGTGCGCTGCATCCCCCGGATCTCGGTGGCGAACTTCTCCAGGGACGCGGCCACCAGGGCGGCCGTGGTGATGAAGTGGGCATGGCGGTCGCGCTGCACGACCTGGTTTGACACCGGAGCCACGTCCAGGCCCAGATGGTGGCACACCCGCTCCTCGATATGGGGCGGGATCGTGGCGTGAGTTCCCACCGCCCCGGAGATCTTGCCGACGCGGATCGATTCCCGCGCCGCCGCCATGCGCTCCCGTTGGCGCCGCAGTTCGTCCCACCACAGGGCCAGCTTGAGCCCGAAGGTCATCGGCTCCGCGTGGACGCCGTGGGTTCGGCCCATCATCAGCGTGTCTTTGTGAAGGACTGCCTGCTGACCGACGGCTTCGATGGCGGCGTCGATTTCCCTCAGCAGCAGATCGGCGGCGGCCACCAATTGCAGAGCCTGGCCGGTGTCCAGCATATCGGAAGAGGTCATGCCCAAATGGAGCCAACGCCCTTCCGGGCCCAGGGTTTCCGTGATGGAGCGCAGAAACGCCGTGACATCGTGCCGGGTCGTCTCGAAAATCTCCATCATCCGCTGGTGGTTGTACGCCGCTCCACGCAGCGATTCCATGTCTTCCAGCGGGATGACGCCGGCCTCGGTCCACGCCTCGCATACGGCCAGCTCGACGTCCAGCCACATGCGGTATTTGTTTTCATCAGACCAGACCTGTTTCATTGCCGGCCTGGAATAACGGTCAATCACTGAGTCGCCTCCGCGGGATCTCCATAACGCCAAGATATTTTATCACAGCGATTTTCCGCGCCGGCCGTGCCTGACGCCGCGCCCGCAGCACAACGTCGGGCAGTGAGCCGGAATTAGCCGCCTTTCAGCGCGGCCATGTACTGCCGGAGGGATTCCAGCACCGGCCCGAAATCGGTGAATGAGGTGAACTCGATGCCGGCCGCGTCGCACATGGCCGCCATCTGGCGATGGGCGAACACCGTGTCCGCCACCTCGCCGGCCTCGAAATCCGAGCGTCCGTCGCCCATGAAAAACACGTGATGGCCCCGTTCCTGGAACCGGCGCACGATCAGAGCCTTGCTGTTGCCCAGGTGCGGGGCGTCGGGATACGCGAAATCGTACCGATAATCGCACACCCTGCCCTGCCCGTCGAATTCCGTGGCGACGGCGTACACCGGCATTTCCGACTGTCCGCACCCGTCCAGCAGCGCCTGGATGTAAAAGTCCAGGCCCTGGCTGACGATGCACATGGGGATCGAGTGGGTCCGGCAGAACGCCGACAGTTCGGTGAAGTGGGGGCGGAAACTGGCGTGGGCGCGCACGTAGGACTGCATGGCGTCCTTGTCCGCCTGCATCTGCAGGAACGTCTCTTCCTGGTATTCCTTCAGCGACAGTTCTCCCGCCCGGAACCGTTCCCGCACGTCGGTCCATGTCGGATGGCCGAACTCATGCAACAACAATTCCGCCACGTTCTGGGCTGCGGCGGTATCGTCGAAATCCGTGAGCACCGCCGGCATCCGGCGATCCGGTGCGGCGGTTCTAGCGTTCACGCAGAGACTGCCGGTAGCGCTCGACGGCGTCGCGGATGTCGTCGTGCTTGATGCCCAGGATCTGCGCGGCATAGTACGCGGCGTTGCGCGCGCCCCAGCCGCCGACGGCCATGGCCGCCACCGGAATGCCGGGCGGCATCTGGGCCGTGGACAGCAGCGCGTCCCAACCGTTGAGCTCGCTGGAGGTCAGCGGGATCCCGATTACGGGCAAAGTGGTCTGCGCGGCCAGCGCGCCGCCCAGCGCCGCGGAACCTCCGGCGGCCGCGATGATCACTTCGATGCCGCGCTCCCGCGCCGTCGATGCGTATTCGTGGACCCGCTCGGGCGTGCGGTGGGCCGACATGACGCGGACCTCGTAGTTCACGCCCAGCGACTCCAGGGTGTTGATGGTCGGTTGCACCGCCTCCTCGTCGGAGGCGCTGCCCATGATGACTCCTACCAGTGGCAAGATACTGCTCCTTGTTGTTGTTTGGTTGTCGGATTGCGATCCGGGGCGCCCGGTCAGTCCATGTCCGCGATGTCCCGGAAGGCGTCGAGAAGGGCTTTCTGGATCGACTCGGTGTCGTCGTCCACTTCCTCGTCCTCCACGATCACGTAACCGGCGTCCTCGTCGTCGATGCCGACTCGCACCTCTATCTCCACCGGCTCGCCGTCGTGCCAGTAGAGCGTGTAAACGATTTCGTCGGCCAGTTCGTCGTCGCCGGCTCCGTCCTCGTCGTCATCGAAGTCGTACTGCCAGGACCGGTCCACCAACAAGCGCGCGCCGCCGTCCAGCAGGACGTCGTTCATTTCGCCCATCATGCCCTCCACGGCCAATTCCGCCGCGAAGCGCTCGAGGAGCGTGCGCCGCTCGGCAACGTCCGCCATCTGCTTGCCGTAACCCTCGTTGTCCACGCGGACGCGCAGTCGTTTCAGGTCATCCAGCCAGGGCATTGATCAGTCCTCCGTCGTGGGGTTCGCGTGCGGCGGCGCCGGCTGAGGTCAACCCGCGGCCCGCTTTTGCCGCCCGTTAAGGTAACAGAACTCATCGACGCTGCGAAAGTCAGGTAGATGCAATCGATATGCAAGTGCGGCCAGAGTGTCCAGCAAATCGATGTAACATAATCCAGGGTGTCCGGTTCGGAGCCCCGGCGGCAGCATGTCCAGGCGACGCAGCGCACGCTCGGTGTGCGGACTCCACGGCGCGAAAAGCGCCGGTTCCCGCAGTGTCAGCAAATACGATGGCCACTCCTTGCCCGCCCCGGCCAGACCGAATCCGCCGGTTTCAGCGGCGCACTCCTCGAATCGGTTTTCCAGCTTGATGGTGTCGTACAGCAGGAAATCCACGGTGTCGCGCACGTCAGCGATGGGGTTGCTGCCAAAGCGCTTGGCCTGTCTGCCGCCGGCGCCGCGATACAGCGCGAGGGCCTCCGCCTCGGTGAGTGTCGGCAGGTAGCCCTGGTCGAGCCAATCGGCGCGCCCGTCGCTGCCCCAACGACGGCGGCGGAAGGCGTCCAGTTCGCCGTGCTGCTCCGCCCGGCGAAAAGTCTCCGCCAGGGCCGGCCAATCGTGCGCTGACGCCGTGTTGCTCGCCATTGGAGGTAACGGGTTGCCGCGATTATCGCGCCGCAGCCGGCCGGCCGGACCGGAGGTCAGCGATGTCCCGCCGGTAGTAGGCGCCGTCGAAATTGATTTCCGCAGCCCGCCGGTAGGCGTGATCGCGAGCCTGCTTTACGTCGTCGCCCATTCCGACGCAAGCCAGCACGCGCCCGCCGGAGGTCAGCAGCTGACCGCTGCCGTCCTCGGCGCTACGGACCCCGGCGTGGAACACCAGGCTGTATTCGTCTTCACTGCCATCGTCGTCCAGACCGTGGATTTCCAGCCCGGTCTCGTAGGAACCCGGGTATCCCCCGGAAACCATAACCACCGCCACTGTTGGGCGGTCCGACCATTCCACGGGGCCGGCATCGGTCAGGCTGC
This sequence comes from Dehalococcoidia bacterium, assembly GCA_034420475.1. Lineage (GTDB taxonomy): Bacteria > Chloroflexota > Dehalococcoidia > Lucifugimonadales > UBA3495 > Bin87. The sequence continues at coordinate 95,880 of DAOULH010000042.1, read as the reverse complement.
CCGTCGCGCAGGCCATCATCGCGTCCACGGGGTCGCTGACCAGCCGGGGCATGAGCGCCTGCGTTTCCGGGTCTCCGAACCGGCAATTGAACTCCAGCACCCGCGGCCCGTCGTCGGTCAGCATCAGCCCGCAATAGAGGGCGCCCCGGTAGGGCGATCCGCGCGACGCCATCTCCCTGATCACCGGCAGCATGATTTCGCAGCGGATCCGCTGTGCCAGGGTCTCGTCCCAGAACGCCGGCGGTCCGTAGCTGCCCATACCGCCCGTGTTGGGTCCGGTGTCGCCTTCCCCCACGCGCTTGTAATCCGTGGCGGCAACCAGGGACGATAGGTTCTCCCCGTCGGTGAGCCCAAACACGCTGACTTCCGGGCCATGCAGCCATTCCTCGATCACCACCGTTTCCCCAGCCTCGCCGAACATCCGGTCCTGCATGCACGTCAAGATGGCAGTCTTGGCCTCTTCGAGGTTGGCGCACATGGCAACCCCTTTGCCGGCTGCCAGCCCGTCCGCCTTGACCACCAGCGGCCGGTTACGATGCTCGGCATAAGCCAGGGCCGCCGACGCGCTGCGGAACACCCGGTACTCCGGGCTCGTCACCCCCGCCGCATCCAGCACGTCCCGGGCGAAGCTCTTGCTCGATTCCAGCCGGGCGGCGGCGCGGCTCGGGCCGAAACATGGGATGCCGGCTGCGCCCAAACGGTCAGTCAACCCCAGGGACAGAGGAACTTCCGGGCCCACGACCACCAGGTCAACCGACAGGTCGGCGGCGGCGGTTACCAACCCGTCAATGTCAGTTTCGGCGATGGGCAGGTTGGTTCCAACCATAGCCGTGCCGGAGTTGCCCGGCGCCGCGAATATCTCAGTTACCCGCGGTGAACGCGCCAGCCGCCACGCCAGGGCGTGCTCCCGGCCACCGGAACCGACTACCAGAACGCGCACCGCCGGCTACTCCCACTCGATGGTTCCGGGGGGTTTGCTGGTGATGTCGTAAACCACGCGGTTGACGCCATCCACCTCGTTCACGATGCGGTTGCTGATCCGGGCCAGCACGTCGTAAGGCAACCGCACCCAGTCCGCCGTCATCGCATCCTCCGAGTTGACGGCTCGAATGGCGCAGGCGTACCCGTAGGTGCGGTAATCGCCCATCACTCCCACGGTGCGGTTGTCGGTCAGCACCGCGAAACTTTGCCAGATGTCCCGGTACAAACCCGCCCCGTAGATCTCTTCCAGCACGACGCGGTCGCAGTCGCGCAACAACTCAACCCGTTCCGGGGTGACCTCGCCGATGATCCTTATCGCCAGGCCCGGCCCCGGGAACGGCTGCCGGTAGATGATCTCCTCGGGCAACCCCAGCTCCAACCCTACGGAGCGCACCTCGTCCTTGAACAAATAACGCAGCGGCTCGACCAGCCCGAAGTTCATCCGCTCCGGCAGCCCGCCGACGTTGTGGTGGGTCTTGATGCGGGCCGAGGCCCGGTTCTCCGGGGTCTCGCTCTCGATCACGTCGGGATACAGCGTGCCCTGGGCCAGCCAGCGCACGTTTTCGATCTCGGCCGCCGCGTCCTCAAAAACCCGGATGAACTCGTTGCCGATGGTCTTGCGCTTGGTTTCCGGGTCGATGACGCCCCGCAACCCGTTCAGAAAGCGATCCGAGGCATCCACGTAGCGCAGGTCCATGCCCATGTTCTCGTGGAAGGTCTGCTGCACTTGTTCGGCCTCTCCGTGCCGGAGCAGGCCGTTGTTCACGAAAATGCAGGTCAATTGCGGCCCCACCGCCTGGTGCAGCAATGCTGCCGCCACCGAGGAGTCCACGCCTCCGCTGAGGCCGCAGATCACCCGGTCGCTGCCCACCTGCTCCCTGACTCGCGCCACCGTGTCCGCCACGAAATTGCCCGCCGTCCACGAGCCGGAACAGCCGCAGATCTCACGCACGAAGTTATGCAGGATGGTCATACCGTCCGGGGTGTGCTGCACCTCCGGGTGGAATTGCAGACCGAACCACCGCCGTCCGTCCGACACCGCGGCGCAGTCACTGTTCTCGGTTCGCCCCAGGGTGGTCATCCCCTCCGGCAGACGTTCCACCCGGTCGCCGTGGCTCATCCACACCGGAGCCGAAGCGCCGAGCCCGGCCAGGAGTTGGCTGGACAATTCCGTCACCTGTAGATCGGCGTGTCCGTACTCCCGCGCGTTTCCGGGTGTCACCTTGCCGCCGAGTTGATGCACCAGGGCCTGCATACCGTAGCAGATCCCCAGCACCGGGATGTCGGATTGCAGTACCCAGTCTGCGATGGTCGGCGCGCTCGCGTCGTACACGCTGGCCGGGCCGCCGGACAGGATGATCCCGTTGACGTTCAGGTGCGCAATGCGGTCGCGGCCGGCGGAGGCCGGGATGATCTCCGAGTACACTTCCAGCTCGCGGATGCGCCTGGCGATCAGATGCGTATATTGGGAGCCAAAATCGATCACCGCGATGGCGTCTGGCTGCGCTGTGCTGCTCATATACTCCCTGCCGGCGTCTGTGGGAATCGCGGATTATATTAGCATAGCGAGCGTCGGACTCGACCACTGATCGCCCGCGCCGGCCTGTTAGAATGATGGCCGCAGATCCGGGGATTATCCTGCGAACATTATGACCGTATTCGCGACAACCCGAACGCCACGCTTGGGCGGGACCGAAATCGTCCAATGGCCTTTGCCGTTGAACCGGCGCAATCAATTCGACGGTTTGGACTTGCTGGCAGCGCTGGACTCGGAAACTGTCCCGTTGTGCATCTTCGACCCTCAGTATCGAGGGATCCTGGACAAAATGCAGTACGGCAACGAAGGCGTCAGCCGGGGACGTGCCAGGTCATCGCTGCCGCAGATGAGTGAGGAGACCATCGTCGAATTCATCGCGGGCATCACAACGGCATTGATCCCGTCCGGTCACCTGTTCCTCTGGGTTGATAAGTTCCATATCTGCACCGGCGTGGAGCCTTGGTTCGGCGAGTTCGGTTTGGAAATAGTAGATTTGATCACCTGGAACAAAGCGAAGATGGGGATGGGATACCGAACCCGCAGGTACGGCGAATACTTGGTCGTGGCTCAAAAGGCGCCCATACGGGCTAAGGGCGTATGGCAAAAGCACAATATCCCAGATGTTTGGACAGAGTCGGTCGAAGACCAATATGCCCACGCCAAGCCTGTAATTCTGCAAGCAGCTTTGATCGAAGCCGTGACCGATCCCGAGGATGTTGTATTGGATCCGGCCGCTGGAAGTTACTCGGTGCTGGAGGCGGCGCATTGGGCAGGTCGGAATTTTATCGGCTGTGACATCATCGGAAGAGAAGCAGACGGAGGTCCAGCAATGCCGGAGATCAAAGATAGCAAGCCGGGTCGCAGGGATGGATCGTACACTCGAATGTTTGATGACGCCGATATCGGCGCCATGTTGTCCCAAGTACATGCCACGTCGATCAGGGCGGGCACGGAATTGGAAAAGCTCATCCAGAAGCACGCAAAAGATAACGAAATCCTGATACCGGATTTGGACGCCTTTTTGAGACTTGGGAACAACTTCGACGGCGTGTTTCTTGCCGACAAGAAGGTCACCAGAAAGTCACAGACCATTAGCGCCAGCGCACAGCCGGACTATCTGGTCTTTGACCAGCGGGAAGGCAAGCGTCGCTGCTATGTGGTCGAGCTGAAAGATGGCGACGTGTTTGACACGAAAAAAACGGATGGGGAAGTCGATGCGCTGAACAGCTTCATGCAGACCGCAGCGCGGCGCATTGAATATTCGTTGGAGATCAGAGTTTGCTCGTTCAACCAGCAGGACAAAGACGCCATCGCTAACGGGTTCAAGAATCGAATTGATGTATCCGAAGTTTGGACCGGTTCGGAGTTCTGCGAGATGTTGGGGGTTGATTATCATGCGATAATCAACGAACGGCGCGAACATGCGGCGAGCAACCGCGAATGGCTCGTTTCCTCCATACTCAACATTCCCGACCTGCGGCAAATTATTGAGCGGGAAATTGGCGAGCGTCAGGTCTGATGAGGGAGAATGACAATGACCTCCGTAAGTTACAACCAGCATCGGGCGCAACAAGTCGGCGGCAGCTTCGTCCAGCCGGACACCCCAGTGGCAGACCGCATAGACCAGCTATTGCTGAGCCTCCCCCATGAGCAGCAGTTGCGCGGACACCGACGTGACCAAGCCCACTGGTTGAAACAAGCGATGGCCCTCTACTGGGGCAATAACCTTCCCCAGCCCTTCATCGGGTTCGACCTGGACGAAGGGATGTTCATTATCGAGTGGCAGTCTGACACCGAGTGCCATACACTTACCGTGGACGCTGAGAATCGCATCGGATGGTACGACCCGTGGCCCCCCGGTCAAAACGATCCCGTATCGGCCGCTGAGCTCGACCTGGACTCGGAGGAAGGGTGGGAACGCCTTCGCTGTGCCCTCACGACAACCCAACCATAACCGCCGGTGGCCCCTACTATCGCCAGGTGCACCCCAACAATTTCCAGGACGGCCGGGTACTGTCCCCGGCCTTTGTATTGCAGGATATGGGCTGCCATATGACGCTTTCCCTCAACGATGGCGCCCGTACCACGGCGCGGCGATGCTACCTCGAATACACCCATGGCGGGGAGCGCGCATCAGTTGCCGTCGTGGAGATAACATCGCGAGAACTCGAAGAATCGAGAGCGGTCCGAGTGGTCGATTCGCCCAACGACCAAACCCACGCCCACGTCGATGCCATATACCAAAAGCCTCTGAGCAGACGAGAACAGCGGAACGTGGCGCAATTCCTGGCCGTGTCTGCAAACCAAAGAAATCCAGCGTACCGACCGGATGGCGACTGATCCCACTCCCCAACCCACCGTCCAGTAGAACAACCATCTCCGGCATGGACTTCCAAACCGAAATCACCCGCGCCGCCGAGACCCTCGCCCAGGGCGGCGTCCTCGCCATTCCCACCGACACGCTGTACGGTCTGGCGGCGGACGCTCTCAATCCGGATGCCCTTGATCGCGTTTATGCCGCCAAGGGCCGGCCTGCCGATATGCCTCTGCCGGTGCTGGTGGCCGGCTGGGAGCAGACCCTCCAGGTCGCGGCGGTGTCGGCGGACGGCGAGTTGCTCGCACGCCACCTGGCTGAAGCCTACTGGCCCGGTTCGCTGACCATGGTGCTGACGGCCGCGCCGGGTTTGCCCGAGCGCCTCACTGCGGGCCGGGATACCGTCGCCGTGCGGATGCCCGACCATCCCGTCCCCCTGGCCCTCGCTGCCGCCCTGGGTCGCCCCATCACCGGCACCAGCGCGAATCGCAGCGGCGAACCGGACATAACCGACCCGGACGAACTGCGCCGCATCCTGGCCCCTCGCGTTGATGGTATCATTGTGTCCGGCCCGAAACCCGTCGGCGGCGCCAGCACCATCGTAACGGTATCCGGCGACGGCATCAGTCTTCTCCGCGAGGGTATATTGCCCTACGAGCGCGTGCTCGCAACCCTGGAAACGGTCGGGCCGGTGGATTAGCGAGGTCGGTGATCGCAACGGCGGAAACATACGATAACTACCGCGCTGGCGTGGACGCCGAACTGCGATCGGCGTTCGATGGCCGGCAGGGTATGGTTTACGACCTTCTCCGTTATCATCTGGGCTGGGTGGACGAGCGGGGCAACCCCGCCGCTGACTCGCTGACCACGCTGCACCACTGCGGCGTCCTGGCGATGGCATCTGCCGACGCGGTTTCCGGCGCGCACGGGGAGGCGGTCACTGCCGCCGCCGCCATCGAGTTGGCGTACAATTTCGTGCTGGTGCACAACGACGTCCAGGCTGGCCGCATTGACCAGGACAACGACCGTCCCAGCATCTGGTGGGTGTGGGGTCCCTCCCAGGCTATCAACGCCGGCGATGGGTTGCACGCCCTGGCCCGCTCCGTGTTGATGCGCATGTCCGACGCCGGGGCGGATGCCGAAACCGTCCTGACCGGACTCCAGGCGCTGGACCGGGCATGTTTGACCCTTTGCGAAGGTCAGTACATGGACCTGACATACCAGGATCAGCTTATGGTGTCCGAAGCCGACTACATGGACATGATCGGAAGAAAGTCCGGCGCGTTGGCCGGGTGCGCGGCGCTCCTGGGAGCCCTGGCCGCCGGAGCCGCCGCGGGCGCCGGCGACGCCCTGGAGCAATGGGGCAGGAACCTCGGGATGGCTCGCCAGGTCCGGGAGGACATATCCGATCTGTGGGGTCGCTCCGGCGACGGGTTCACTCCGGCCAATATCCTCAACAAGAAGAAAAGCCTTCCCCTGATCCACGCTCTGCAAAACTCGGACACCGCGGCCAAGCGCGAACTGGGTTCCATCTACATGAAGCGCGTGCTGGAACCTGGAGATACGCCCCGGATCGTCGCTATCCTGGAGGAGGCCGGCTCCCTGGAGTACGCCAGCGGGAAGATGGATCAACTGCTTCACGACGCGCGCTCCGCTTTGGCAGGCGACGATGTTGCGTTGAAGCATCCGGAAGCGTTGGATTGGGCGGCCCAATGGGTCGTCGGACGCGACGCTCGCTAAACCTGATGGATGACCGGAGCATGACCAAGCGCGCCCTCAACCAACTGGACGTGAACGGCAAGACCGTCCTGGTGCGTGTCGACTTCAACGTACCCATTGAGCAAGGCGTTGAATTCATCGCCAACTATGACCATCGACTGCGCGCCACCCTGCCCACCATCGAGTACCTGGTGGAGCGGGAATGCAAGGTAGTGCTGTGCTCCCACCTGGGTCGGCCCCGGGGCAAGGTCGACGAGAGCCTGCGCCTTGCGCCCGTTGGTGAGCGGCTGGCTACTCTCCTGGGACGGCCGGTTATCCCGTTGGAAGATTGCGTCGGCCCCGCGGTTGCCGAAGCGGTCGCCCAAATGTCTCCCGGTGATGTGTACCTTCTCGAAAACCTGCGTTTCCACGAGGGCGAGGAGAGCAACGATGAGGGGTTTTCGGCTCAACTGGCCAGTCTGGCCGACTGCTTCGTCATGGACGCATTCGCCGTAGCCCACCGGGCCCACGCCTCCACCGTTGGTGTTCCCCGCCTGCTGCCGACGGCTATGGGACTCCTCACCCAGCGAGAGATCGAGTCCCTGGGAGTGGCCCTGGAGAACCCCGTTCGTCCGCTGGCGGCGCTGATGGGTGGCGCCAAGGTCAGCGACAAGATCCTCGTTCTGGAAAACCTGCTCACCCGGCTCGACCATCTTTTCATCGGCGGGGGCATGGCAGTGACGTTCCTGGCCGCCCAGGGCAAACCCGTCGGCGCGTCGTCCGTGGAAACCGACCGATTGGATTTTGCCCGTGATGTGATGGCACGGGCCGATGCTGCCGGCATTGCCGTGCACCTGCCTCCCGACCTGGTCGTCGCCAGCGAGTTTGATCCTGACCCCGGCGCGGTGAACACCGTGACCGTGGACTCGGTTCCTGACGGGTGGTACATCATGGACATCGGTGGGGATGCGGCTTCCGCTTACGCCGCCGCTCTGGCCGATTGCCGGACCATCCTGTGGAATGGGCCAATGGGCGTATTTGAGATGGAGCAATTCAGCGTCGGCACCCGGCAGGTGGCCAACGGCATCGCGGCCCTGCCCGATGCAACCACCGTCGTCGGCGGCGGCTCCACCGCAGAGGCCGTTGAAGCCCTGGGTCTCATGGACAGCATGACCCACGTATCCACCGGCGGCGGCGCCTCCCTGGAGTTTCTCGAGGGGCGTGTCCTCCCCGGAATCGACGCCATTCCCGATGCCTGACCGACTACCGGCCACTGGAGCCAAGCATGATTGATCTGGAACAGATCCACGACAGTATCGCCAGCACGCCCTCCAAGATCGTCCTCCTGGTGGCCGATGGATTAGGCGGGCTGCCCCATCCCGACACCCGCAAGTCCGAGCTGGAAACGGCCCACATCCCCAACCTGGATGCCCTGGCCCAGCGCAGCGCCTGCGGTCTGACCACTCCTGTGGAGGTCGGGGTTGCCCCCGGAAGTGGGCCCGGCCACCTGGCGCTTTTCGGCTACAACCCGCTGAAGTACCTCATTGGCCGCGGCGCGCTGGAGGCCTTGGGAATCGGAGCCGAACTGCTGCCCGGCGACGTGGCCGCGCGCGGCAACTTCTGCACCGTGGATGACGAGGGCCTGCTAACCGACCGTCGGGCCGGCCGGATCCGAACCGAGCTGAGCGCTCCCTTGTGTCAGCGCCTGGACAGTATCGAAATCCCCGGCGTCCAGGTGGACGTGATGCCGGTGCAGGACTACCGGTTCGTGCTGCGCCTGCGCGGCGAGGGTCTGTCCGAAGCGGTGGAAGAGACCGATCCCCAGCGCGAGGGATTGCCGCCCCGGCCGGCGCGCGCCCTGGAGCCAGCCGCGGAGCGGACGGCCGAAATCGTCCAGGAGTTTGTATCCCAGGCCAGGCGTCTTCTGTCCGAGGAACAGCCGGCCAATATGGTGCTGCTCCGGGGATGGGCTCAGCTGCCCAATCTGCCGGAATTCGGCCAGGTTTATCATCTGAATCCGGCGGCCATCGCCGCTTATCCGATGTACCGGGGCCTGGCTTCCGTCGCCAATATGCGGATCATTCCCACGGGCATGACCTTTGGCGACGAGGTGGACACGCTGCACGCCAACTGGGACGATCACGACTTTTTCTTCATTCACTACAAACCGGCCGATGCCGCTGGCGAGGACGGCGACTTCGACGGCAAGGTGAAATGCCTCGAGGAACTGGATAGACACATCCCGCGCATCCTCGACCTGGAGCCCGACGTGTTGATGGTCGCTGGTGACCACGCCACGCCCGCCATCATGGCCTCTCACAGTTGGCACCCGGTCCCGTTCATGCTCCACTCCCAGCTGACCCTGGGGGAAGGCGTTGACGGTTTCAACGAGCGCGCCTGCGCCCAGGGATCCATCGGCCGCATCCCCGCCGAAACCATAATGCTCCTCGCGCTGTCCCACGCCGGCAAATTGGGCAAGTTCGGCCCGTAGCCGGGAACGCTGATTAGGGATCCTGTCATGACCTCTCCCATCAACATCGTCGCCGGCAACTGGAAGATGAACACGGACGTCGCTTCCGGGATTCATCTGGCATCCGCGGTGGCGGCCGGAGCGTCGGCATTATCCGGCGTGCAGGTTGTGGTTGCGCCGCCCTTCGTGTCGCTGGCGGCGGTGCGGGACGCAGTGGCCGGCAGCGGCGTAGCCGTGGCCGCGCAGAATATGCACGCCGACGATAGCGGCGCCTTCACTGGAGAGGTGGCCCCGCCGATGCTGGTGGGCCTTTGCGAGTACGTGATCATCGGCCACTCCGAGCGCCGCCAGTTTTTCGGCGAAACCGACGAATCCGTGGGTCGCAAGGCGGCCGCCGCTCTGCAACACGGGCTGCGTCCTATCGTTTGCGTCGGCGAGACCCTGGACGAGCGCGAGTCCGGCCGGGCCGCCGAGGTTATCCGTCGCCAGGTGGTCGCCGCGCTGACTGATCTCGACCCCGAATCCGCCGCCGGCGCCCTTGCGGTTGCTTACGAACCCGTTTGGGCTATCGGCACCGGCCGCGCCGCAACTCCCGAGATTGCGGACCAGATCATGGGCGGCGCGATTGGCTCCACCATCGCGGCGGTGTTGGGAGCTGATGCCGCTTCGGCGACTCCGCTGCTCTACGGTGGCAGCGTGAACCCGGCCAACGCCGCTGACTTCGCCGCCGTGCCCAGCATCAACGGCGCCCTCGTGGGTGGCGCAAGCCTGGACGCCGGTACCTTCCTCGACGTGGCGGTCGCGTTCTCCAACCGCGAGCAATAGCGTCTGTCCGGCCGGTCGATGTCGGCCCCGGGGAATCTGATCGCCGTCGTCGGCCCCACCGCGGTCGGCAAGACCGCCCTCGCTATCGCCATCGCCCGGCGTTTCGACGGCGAAATCGTCAACGCCGACAGCCGGCAGGTTTACACCGGCATGGACATCGGCACTGCCAAGCCCACCGCGGCTGAGCGGCGCTGCGCCGCCCACCACCTGATCGACATCCGTTCGCCCGATGCGCCAATCAGTCTCGGGGAGTATTTGCCGCTGGCTCGGGAGGCCATCGCGTCCATCGCGTCCCGGGGCAGGTTGCCCATACTGTGCGGCGGCAGCGGCCAGTACGTGTGGGCGCTCCTGGAAGGTTGGACGGTTCCGCAGGTGCCGCCAGATCCCGCTTTCCGCGCCGGCTTGGAGCGTCGTCTCGCCGCCGAGGGCCCGGTTTCCCTGTGGCAGGAGTTGAGGCAACTGGATCCCGACCGCGCCGATGCCGTCGATGCGCAGAACCCGCGCCGCATCATTCGCGCCCTCGAGATTGTGAACGCGGTGGGCAGTCGGGTCGAATCCGCCGGCAAAAGCGCGGAGCCGCCGTACCGTTCTCTCGTGCTTGGTCTCACCTCCGACCGTGCCGTTCTGTATGAGCGCATCGACGCCCGGTTCGATGCCATGATGGCCCAGGGGTTGCTGGGCGAAGCCCGTCGCCTCGCCGCCGCGGGATACATCCTCGGAAGCGGCGCGCTGTCGGGCGTCGGCTACACGGAGCTGGGCCTCTACCTGGCCGGTGAAATGACGCTGGACGAAGCGGTGGAGCGTTCCAAGACTCGGACGCATCGCCTGGTTCGGCGGCAGTACACCTGGTTCAAGCCGGGAGACCGGCGCATCAATTGGCTCGACGCCACTCACGGCTTGCCGGTGGCCGATGCCGCCTCACTGGTGCGCCGATTCCTGGAACCTGCGATCCCTTGTGATACAATTGGCGCTTGACGGAAAAAGCCCCTCCCGGCGCAGGAGTCGCGACGATGGAATTCACCAAAATGCACGGCGCTGGCAACGATTACGTTTACGTCGATGCCCGTGCGATGCCTGAACGGGACTGGAACAGCCTGTCGCGGGCAATCAGCGACCGTCACTTCGGAGTCGGCGGCGACGGGCTCATCCTGGTCATGGATTCCGACGTCGCAGACCTGAAGATGCGCATGTTCAACTCGGATGGCTCTGAGGGCGCCATGTGCGGCAACGGTATCCGGTGCTTCGCCAAGTACGCCATCGAACGAGGGATCGTGTCCAGCTCCGCCCAGCAGGTGACCGTCGATACGCTGGCCGGCGTTCGGACCATCGTGCCCCATTACGCCGGCGCCACCGTGGAATCGGCGCGGGTGAGCATGGGTCCGCCGCGTCTTGCCCCTTCGGAAATCCCCGTCGCACTTGATCCTGCCATCGCCGGCCAGGACGGACCGATCCTCAATTATGCCGTCCATCCTGGCGATTTCCGGTTATCCCTGACGTTCGTGTCCATGGGCAACCCCCATGCGGTGACCTTCATCGACCAGCCCATCGAGGAATTCCCCCTGCACAACATCGGCCCCCTGGTCGAACGCCATCCTATCTTCCCGGATCGGGTGAATTTCGAAATCGTCAACATACGGGACGACGGCAACGTTGACGCTCGTGTCTGGGAGCGGGGATCCGGCGAAACCATGGCCTGCGGCACCGGGGCGTGCGCCATTGGCGTCGCCTCCAGGCTGTTGGGTCACACCGGAGACCGGGTGGCGGTCAATCTGCCCGGCGGAACCCTCAACATCGAGTGGGATGGTGTTGGCGAAGTTTATCTGGAAGGCCCTGCGGCCGAAGTTTTCAGCGGAGTGTGGACAGAATGAGCAATTACGTTACCGGCCCCACCACCTTTGACCAGCTTCGTTGGTCGGCGAATGCGTTCCGCAGTCTGTCCAACGATGCCACGTGCATCGCGGCCCGCGCCCCGGACTTCCGCCAGCCGGTGCTCGAAGGCCGAGAAGACGCCGACTGGGCGACGCTGGTTCGCTACGTGAACGAGTGGGGTTGTCGCATCCCCCAGCACAAAATCGGTGAAATCGCCGCCGCGGTGCGGCGAGCCAGCCCTTACCTGGAGCCGATGGCCGGCTCATCGTTGGAGTTTGACGACCTGCGTTGCTCGACCCTTGACGTGGTGGAACGCGCCTATGACCATCTCACCGCGACCAAAGGTATTGGTCCCACGGGCGCGTCGGCCATCATGACCGTGCTCAATCCCCGGTTGTTCCTGTCCTGGGGCACTGGCATACGCCAAGCCTACTTCCCCAACGACAAGCCCAATGGCGCCACCTACGCCCAGTTCCTGACCGTCATGCGCATGGCCGCTCTGTCCATCGCCAGCGACGCCCGCGCTCAAGGCATCGAGGATCCGGCCGGCGCGCTGTCGGCCCAGTTGGGCATCGATCCGCCGTTCAGCCTGGCCAAGTTCGTCGACGAATACAACTGGCTGACGCTGGAACGCAGCATGGCTTATCAGGAAAGTGTGGCGGCGGCAGTGTAAGCGCGCAATGGCTTGGGAGGTTGAAGTCACCAACGAATTCGTGCAGTGGTACGATGGCCTCTCGGAGCGTGAGCAGGACGATGTCGGCGCAGTTATTGATTTGCTTGCACTTGAGGGCGTGCGCCTTTCTCGTCCACAATCGGCTAGCATCGCCGGTGCTCACAACTCCCATATGCGTGAGTTGATAGTGCAAAGCGGCGGGCGCCCCATCCGAGTGTTCTACGCTTTTGATCCGCGGCAGACAGCCATAATGCTGATTGGCGGTGACAAGACCGGCGTTAGCGACCGTGTCTTTTATGCGCGGTACATACGTATAGCCGATAATCTCTACGACGAATACATCGCAGAACTGGAGCGGGAGGGCTTACTCTGATGTCGGGACGACATAAATGGAGCGATTTGAAGGCGCGAATGACGCCGGAACAGCAAGGACGCATAGCGGCCAAAACGGCTGAATTGCGGGCCATGCTACCACCCACGACGTATGCACAAGTAAGTTGGGCAGGAGGCGAGTACGACGCGGGCGACCATCGCTACAATAAATACTATCGGGCCGTCTACGAGCCTGAGTATCCGCATCCCCTGGTGAAGCACCTTTATCAGTCCGAAGACGGGGCACCCGACATTAGGCCGTTGCGGCGGTTTCTGAATCAATGGAAGTGCCGTTTGCCCGGTGAATCCGATAACCTTGTCGCCGAAGCGATGAAGGAGTTAGGTTCTTATCAGGAAGGCTTGTTCGACTCGGCGATTGAAGCGGAATTCCTAGATGATGCAATATTCGATGTCACCGAATTGGCGTTTGACCGACTGGCGTCGGTCCGACACGTTGGGCCAACTACGGCATCTAAAATCTTGGGTGTGTTGTACCCACGGTTTTTCGTCATGTGGGATACCGACATTCGGAAGTCATACTTTGACCGCTCACAGTGTAAAGGGTACGAGTTCGCAATTTTTATGAGAGAAATGCGGAGTTCGGCTGTTTCCATCATAGCTGACGCCCGTAAGCATGGGATTGAAGATCCGGCGAAAGCCATATCCAATGAAATTAAGCAGAACCCGCCTTTCACTCTCGCCAAATTCATCAACGACTACGTATGGCTGACCATTACCAAGAAAGAACGCTTTTCTCCGGTAATGGTGGCCCAGGAGCATCATGCCTAACCTCTCCCAACGTCTCGGCAAACTCGCCCCCTATCCCTTCGTCGAGATCTCCCGGATCATCGCGGAGAAACGCGCCGCCGGCGCCGACGTGGTTACCTTTGGCATCGGTGATCCGGATATTCCCACGCCTCAGCCCATCGTCGACCGCCTTCTCACCGCTTCGCAGGATCCGCCTAACCATCGGTATCCCGAAACCGACGGCCTGCCCGAGATGCGCCGCGCCATCGCCCACTGGTACAAGCAGCGCTTTGACGTCGACCTCGATCCTGACACCGAGGTGCTCCCCCTGATCGGCGCCAAAGAGGGCATCGGACACGCCGCTTTCGCGTTTTTGGATCCCGGCGACATTGCTCTGGTGCCGGACCCGGCGTACCCTGTGTATGCGGTGGGCACGATGTTCGCCGGAGCCGAGAGCTACGTGATGCCGCTGTACCAGCGCAACGGCTGGCTGCCCGAACTGGACGCCATTCCCGATGACGTGGCCCGCCAGGCGAAGGTGATGTGGCTCAATTATCCCAACAACCCCACCAGCGCGGTGGCCTCCCAGGAAGACCTGGAATCGGCGCTGCGCTATTGCCGCGAGCACGACATCGCCATGCTCCACGACGCCGCGTATTCCGAGGTCGGCTACGAGGGATACCGAGCCGGCAGCATGATGCAGCTCGATGGGGCCAAAGAGGTGGGGCTGGAATTCCACTCGCTTTCGAAGACCTACAATATGACGGGCTGGCGCATGGGCATGGCGGTGGGCAACGCCGACATGATCAAGGCCCTCTTCCAGATCAAAGCCAACCTCGACTCCGGCATTCCCCAGGCCATCCAGGAAATGTCCATGGAGGCACTCACTGGACCCCAGGACTGCATCGATGAAAACATTGCCACCTACCAGTGGCGCCGTGACCGTGTGCTCCAGGCGCTGACCCGCATGGGCTTGAACGTCGAAACCCCGCGCGCCAGCCTCTACATTTGGGCTCCGGTGCCGGAGGGTTTCACCTCAGCCGACTTTGCGGCCCGCCTGCTGGAAGAGATCGACATCGTGGTCACCCCCGGCTCTTCCTACGGGCAATACGGCGAGGGCTACATTCGCCTGTCCCTGACCACTCCGGACGAGCGCGTTGAGACCGGATGCCAACGCCTGGAAAACTGGAACATTCCTGCCCCGCGAGGTTAGACATGACTACCTCAATCGCACCGCAGCGTTTGATAACAGCGGACGAATTCTTGGAAATGGAGCGGGTTCCCGGCAAGCGGTACGAACTGGTTCGTGGCGTGCTCAAGGAGAAGGATGTGGGAACCGGCGACCCTCACTCGGAAGCTGTAATACGGTCTGGCAGCGTGATGCTCCGGTACACCGACGACCATGATTACGGTGAAGCTCGCTCCGGGGAGCCAGGGTACCGCTTGGAACGGAATCCAGACACGGTACGCTGCCCCGATGTGGCTTGGTTCGCTCCTGGGCGCCTCCCTCCGGGGATTACCGGCTATCCTGAACTTACACCTGATCTGTGCATTGAAGTGGCATCGCCCAGCAACTCCCGCTCCGACCGGTTGCTCTCGGAAAAGGCACAGATGTGGCTGGACTTCGGCGCTCAAGAGGTGTGGGTGCTGAACCCGGAGGACGTTACCGTTACCCGCTACCGCCCTGGCCAGACCCCGGTCGTGTTGGGTGAAGACGATACTCTGGACGGCGAGGAACTGCTGCCGGGTTTCAGCATCCCCGTGTGGCAACTCTTTCGTCGGCAGCGATAAACCCCGTCTATGCCCAAGTCCCGCCAGCCCAAACCCACCGGCCCGCTGACCGAACGGGCCGTGCTGGTCGCCGTGGAAGCAAAGAAGCGCGGCGAGAGTTTGTGGGGCCTGGACGACACGCTGGTCGAGCTGGACTACCTGACCCGGTCCGCCGGCGCGGAAGTGGTCGCCACCGTTTCTCAGCGCGCCGAGCGCATCACCCCGACCTACCTCGGCAAAGGCAAGCTCCAGGAGTTGCAGGACCTGCTGGCGGACGAACGTCCCGACGTGGTGATCTGTGACGATGAGCTGACCCCCACCCAGCAGCGCAACCTCGAAGCGGCCCTGCAGATCAAGGTCATCGACCGCACCGCGCTGATCCTCGACGTATTTGGACGGCACGCCCGCACCCGCGAGGGCCAGATCCAGGTGGAGTTGGCCCAGCACCAGTACCTGCTGCCGAGGTTGGTTGGTCAGTGGTCCCACCTGGAACGCCTCGGCGGCGGCATTGGCACCCGCGGCCCCGGCGAGACCCAGCTGGAGACCGACCGCCGCCTGATCCGCCGTCGCATCCAGAAGATAGAGTCGGAACTCGATAACGTGCGCAAGCGTCGCAGTCAGTACCTGGAACGCCGCCGACGATCCTCTACACCCATGGCCACCCTCGTCGGCTACACCAACGCCGGCAAGAGCACGCTGTTCAATGCTCTCTGCGACGCCGGCGTCCCCGCCGAGGACCAGCTGTTCAACACGCTGGACCCGGTGACCCGTCGGCTGCGCCTGCCCGACGGCAACGAGTTGCTGCTCAGCGACACGGTGGGGTTCATCCAGAAACTTTCGCCCACCGTGGTTGCCGCCTTCCGCGCCACGCTGGAAGAGCTGAGCGAGGCCGATCTGCTGCTCCACGTCATTGACATAACCCACCCCAAGGCTCCCGAACAGGCGGAGGTGGTGGAACAGACCCTTGCCGACCTGGACCTCGGCGGCAAGCCGCGCCTGTTGGTGATCAACAAGCTGGACCTGCTCACCGACGACCCTGCCGACGTGGAAGTCCTGGACCGGATTGACCTGTCCGCCATTTCGGGCGCGGACTCGCCTGCCGTCAGCGGTCGGGTGTTTGTATCCGCGGCCAGGGGTTGGAACCTGCCGGCTCTGCTGGAAGCCATCCTGGAGCGGGTAGGCGCGCCCGCCGCAGTGCCTGCCCCGGCAACGGTCTAAATCTGTACCTGGCCCCCCAATTTTCATGTCTCTCCGCCGCCAGATCCGCATCATCCATACCTCGGATACCCATCTGGGAGACGACTGGGACCCCGCATCCGCACAGCGCGCCCTGTCCGCCGTGGTGGACGGTGTCCATAGCCTGCGCGGCGATGCCCTCCTGATCGCCGGCGACGTCTTTGACAACGCCCGCATCTCCGACGCCGTCCTGGAGTTCTTCGTGAGCGAGATTGCCCGCGCATCCGTCCCGACGGTAATACTGCCCGGCAACCACGACCTCTACGACTCCGCGTCCTTATACCTGCGTTCACCCTTTGCTGCTGCGCCGGACAACCTCCACATCATCAGCGGCACCCGCGGGCAGACCTTGACCTTTCCCCAGCTTTCGTTGGAGGTTTGGGGCCGCGCCATGGACAGCCACACGCCGGCCTTTCGACCCTTGGCCGGCATCCCGAACGGCCGCAACGGGCACTGGCGCGTCGCCATGGCCCACGGCCATTTTCACTACCCGGATGATACCGAAGAGCGTTCATCGCCTATCCTCCCCCACGAAATCGCCGA
This sequence comes from Dehalococcoidia bacterium, assembly GCA_034420475.1. GTDB lineage: Bacteria > Chloroflexota > Dehalococcoidia > Lucifugimonadales > UBA3495 > Bin87. Next base: position 78,845 of record DAOULH010000042.1, on the reverse strand, counting down.
GGCAAACTGCGACTACATCGCGCTGGGCCATTGGGAGCGTTTCGAGGACGTTTCGCAGAACGGCGTAACCGCGTTCTACTCCGGATCACCGATGGGCGCTGCGACAGAACGCGGGCAGGTGGCGGTGAACATGGTTGACTTGGATGCAGCATTGGCAAACCCGGTGAACGTCGCGCAGGCTAAACTGGCTCTGTTATGATGGCCTCACAACCTGGTCGGAGAAGCCATCCCATGACCACCGTTGAGGCCCCCGGACTGAATGCCAGCCGCCAAATTTCCGGACTGCGCCAATTGCAGGATGGTTGGCGCAACGGCGAAGGCGTCGCTTTCGACGACAACTATTTGGCCTGGCTGTCGGAAGCGTTCAGCCGGATGTGCCCGGTCCACGCGCCGGCTCCGACAATATGCCCCACTACCTACGGCATCGTTTCCGCCGAATGGTCTCTGTCCGGTGTTGAGGTCAGCTTGGAAGTCGATCCGGAAACCCGACAAGGTGATTTGATATGGACCAGTGCCAACAAGCAGGAATCCGGTGAAGCTGGGATTGACATGACAGCAGCGGAAGGCTGGGCGGTTTTAGAAGAGCATTTTCAGGCTTGGGTACTGTAAGGCTCCGCCAATCTACCAAATTATGTATGTCCTCAATGACTACTATGGAAGCCAACAACATTTTCCGCTACAAGGTGCTGGAGGCTCTTGGCATCTTGTCGCACGCGCTTGGCCCGATTGTGGCCAAGATGCTGAGTGATAACGGCTTCAGCCGTTACGAAGCTAACGGGCGAATCAGCCCGACCGAGGACCTTGCCAGTACAGGCGATGTTTCACAGGTACTCGCTGCGATGCTTTCCTACTGGAGAGAGGTGTTCGAGCCGCTTTTCGGTTATCCCGATAGTCAGCGTGTACGCTCGCTGGTCTTTCAAGTGAGAGAGGTCCGTAAAACTTACGAAGGGCACCCCAGTGGCGATTATAGCTACTCGGACGAAGCGCTGGTTGACATCAGGCGTCTGCTGGAAGCATTTTCCGCGCATGAAGCAGAGCAGAAAGTCCACGGGCTGAGGCAGGAACTGACGCAGTTGATGATGAACGATTCGCCCACTGAGCCGTCCGCGCCAGTAAACTTTGGCCTACAAACAACGCCGGTGGCAAACACGGAGCATATGCGGCTCACGACAAAAGTAAAAATGCCTAACGAGGCCGGCAAAGTTGAGCAGGCCATCCGGCAGCATTGCGCCGATGGCGATGTCTTGCCAACTCCAAGTGGTCGGAGTTCGTTCAGGATAATTTCGATCGACGCCAGCGGCATGAGGATTCTGGCCGGCAATAAGATATTGCCCCTAATCCCGTGGGACGCTTTGGAGAATGTAATTCCCTACCTGATGGGCAGAACCAACACTAAAATTGGTGCTGTCCATCAATCTACTGGAGAACCGGGGACGCTTGATGTTTATTTCAAGACGACGGTCAGTTCGACAATGGTATCGAGCTACGTAGCCGCTGTCTTTGTGAAGGCTGGCGTTGTCGAGTACGTTCACACGAAAGCAATGGGCGTCAGGTTGCTGCCGCACTTTTAGGAGATCACACCATGAAATCCATCTCCCGCGACCACCGCATCTATGTCCTCCACCCCGAAAACGAGCCGGCCGTCACCATCGACTCCGGCGACGATCTCATGGTGGAAACCTGGGACGCCTTCGAGGGCATTCGCGAGCCCGGCGTGCTGCAAGAGAAGTCCCTGAAAGGTCCCGCCACCGGCCCGATCTACGTCAACGGAGCCGAACCGGGCGACGCCCTCCGCGTTGAGTTCGTCAGCATCAAGCCCAAGGAGAACCCCGCCCACATGGTCATGCCCGGCCGCAGTTTCCTCGAAGCCGAGTTCACCGAGGGCTACCCCACCGTGATGAGCATTGACGGTGACGACCTGGTGCTGCCCAACGGAATGCGTCTGCCCCTGAACCCGTCCCTGGGCCTGGTTGCCACCACACCCACCTACCCGCAGGAAACCGCCAGCGACAGCGGTCCCTACGGCGGCGACATCGACATGAAAGAACTGGTCGAGGGCAGCGCCCTCTTCCTGCCGGTATTCGTGCCCGGCGCTCTCCTTGCCATGGGCGACTGCCACGCCGTCGTGGGCGACGGCGCGGTGGCCGGAACCGGCGCCGAGTGCTCCGCCGACACCCACGTCCGCGTCACCGTCGAAAAGGGCATGACCCTCACCGGACCCCGCGCCATCACCCCCGACCACTACGTTGTCCTGTCCCACGGCGACGATCTTGGCCCGGCCATGAAGCAGGCCGTCCGCGAGATGGTGGACTTCCTGATCACGGAAAAGGGCATGGCTCCCTACGATGCCTACACCCTGTGCAGCCTTGCCGGCGACGTTCGCGTCTCCCGCACCTTCCGCCCCATCAGCCCGGTCAAAATGATGCTATCCCGGCAGGCCCTGGAGCAGCTGTGATCTTTAAGGTGATCCGCAGCTGAGTAGTCTTGGGTCGTCGAGTTTGCGTCACGCCACGGAAAACCCCCCGTCCACCGTGATCACCGCCCCGGTTACGTAGTCCGACGCCCGGCTGGACAGGAATACCGCTGCTCCCTGCAACTCGTTGGCGTCGCCCCAGCGTCCCATGGGGATCCGGCGGTTGATCAGGTCGTACCGCTCCGGCTGGGTTTCCGGGATCGCCTGCGTCAGTTCGGTCATGAACCAGCCCGGCAGGATGGCGTTGGACTGGATGTTGTCGCCGGCCCAGGCCACGGCGAAGCTCTTGGACAGCTGCACGATCCCGCCCTTGCTGGACGAGTAGGGCACGCCGCTGCCGCCCCCGCCGAAGATGCTGTACATGCTGCCGATGCTGATGATCTTGCCGCTACCCTGCGCCTTGAAGTGCGGGTAGACCGCCTTGCTCGACAGGAACGCCGCCCGCAGGTTCACGTCCAGCACGTTGTCCCACTCGGCGGCGGTGATGTCCTCCGGAGCCTTGCGCACGGTGGCCCCCGCGTTGTTGATCAGGATGTCAACGTGCCCGAAATGAGCCACCGCCCGCGACGCCATGTCGTCGATGTCCGACTCGCTCGTGACGTCCGTCGGGATCGCAAAGGCGCGACGCCCGGTCGCCTCGATGGCGTGTACCGCGGCCGCATTTTTCTCTGCGTTGCGCGCGGCAATGGCAATGTCCGCCCCGGCGTCGGCCAGGCCCAGCGCCATGCCGAGGCCCAGGCCGCCGTTCCCGCCGGTAATCAGGGCTACTTTGCCGGTGAGGTCAAACAAATTGCCGTTGCTGCTGGTCATTGCCGTCGTCTCCATGCTTGAATGGCGGAAAAGATCTCTCCGCTGTAAATTTCATCAGGCGGCTGGTCACTTGCCTCGGCCTTGTGCGTCAATCATCCCACGGCCCATCATACCCACACATCCCGGACCTCGGCGAGTTAACCAGCGGCAACAGGTATTCCGCCTGTTCGCCGGTGGCAGGGGCGCAGGAATCGCAAAATCCAGCGGTCATCATCATCCATTCGTCTTCTGACAGGCCGATCTGGGTCGCTGTCTCTCCGCACACGCTGCATCTGATCTCCGGCGCGTCGTTGCGCGCCAGTTGTCGGATGCCACCCGATGGGACTGTCAACTCACCCACGCTGCGCAGCGTCAGGTGGGTTGTGGTACCGAAGTCGTACTCGTGCCGGAAGTTGGTCCCCGGCGGGACGACCCGTCCCAGTGTGGCGCTCATCCCTTTGGCGCCGAATTCAGGGTATGAATGGTATTCTTCGCCGCCGATGTCAAACGCGCTGAGGTGTCCGCAGCACTCGAGCCAGATGGCCCTGAGATAATCATCGAGGTCGGACAATTTCGCGCTGGCCGGCGCTGCCAGATGCATCCAGTATTCGGATCGGTAGGCATCCGTAACCGAGATGTGGATCCCATTGACTTGCCGCGGCTGACGGCGGGAGGTTACTGCCGGCTGTTCCGGCCATCCGGTTCGCGTCAGGCAGCTTTGCAAATGACGCGCCATACCGGATTTGCGGTACGATTTTCCGCACAGTTCGCACTTGCCACTGGTCGTGATGCGAGTCATTACCGTACCCTCATCTTGGTTTGCCGCCATTGTGCCATTAGCCTACAGCCCGCGCCAGTTGTGTTGCCAAAAAGGGGCGACCCGCTGGCCGCCCCCGATTGATTTGGATGTAAGTTGGGTTACAGGTTGATCAACGCCGGCGCCGCCACGAATGCCGGGGCGAACACCAGCGACACGATGGCCATCAGCTTCAGCAGGATGTTCAGGCTCGGCCCGGAGGTGTCCTTGAAGGGGTCTCCGACCACGTCGCCTTCCACCGCGGCTTTGTGGGCGTCCGAGCCCTTGCCGCCGTAGTTGCCCAGCTCAACGTACTTCTTCGCGTTGTCCCAGGTTCCGCCGGCCGACGCCATCATGATCGCCAGCATGAAACCGGCCGACACGGACCCGATCAGCAGGCCGCCCAGAGCCGCCTCGCCCAGGATGAACCCCGTCGCTATCGGGGCCAGTACCGCCATCACGCCCGGCAGGATCATCTCTCGCAGGGCTCCCCGGGTGCTGATGTCCACGCACCGCGCCGAGTCGGGAGTCGCCGTCCCTTCCATCAAGCCGGGTATCTCGCGGAACTGGCGGCGCACTTCGTCGACGATCCCCTGCGCCGCGCGGCCTACCGCCTGCATCGTCAATGCCGAGAAGATGAACGGCAGCATCGCGCCGATGACCAGACCCACCAAGATCTGCGGCTGCAGGATGTTGATGCCCGCGCTGCCGGCCGCCAGGCGGCCGTCCGGTCCCAGGGTGATCAAACCGGCGCTCACCGAGTAGGCAGCCAGCAATGCCAGCGCGGTCAGGGCCGCGGATCCGATGGCAAAGCCCTTGCCCGTGGCCGCAGTGGTGTTGCCCAGCGCGTCCAGCGCGTCGGTGCGTTCCCGCACTTGCGGGTCCAGGTTGGCCTGCTCGGCGATGCCGCCCGCGTTGTCTGCCACCGGCCCGTAGGCGTCGGTGGCCAGGGTGATTCCCAGCGTGGACAGCAGCCCCACGCCGGCCAGCGCGACACCGTAGAACCCGGCGAACCAGTACGCCAGCAGGATGGCTACCGACACGCAGATCACCGGTATCAGCGTGCTCAGCATCCCGGTGGCGATGCCGCTGATGATCACCGTGGCCGCGCCGGTCTGCGACGATTCCGACACGCGCTGCGTCGGCTTGTAGCTGTAGGAGGTGTAGTACTCGGTGGCGAGGCCGATGATGGTCCCGGCCACCAGTCCGGCCACTACGCAGCCGAACCACCACCAGTTGCCGGTCAGGGTGATGGTCAGTATGGCGGCAAAGATGATCAGCAGCCCGCCCGCCGCGAAGATGCCGTAGCGCAGCGCCCAAAGCAGCCGCTCGAAGTCGGCCTGCTCGCCGCTGCGTACCACGAAAGTGCCCAGGATTGCCGCCACGATGCCCGCGCCGGCCAGCAGCATCGGGAACACTGCGTCGTTGCCGAACACCGCGAAGGCGGTCGTGCTGGCCGCCGCCAGCGCCACTGCCGATATGATGCTGCCCACGTAGGACTCGAACAGGTCCGCGCCCATACCGGCCACGTCGCCCACGTTGTCGCCCACATTGTCCGCGATCACGCCCGGGTTGCGCGGGTCGTCCTCGGGTATGCCGGCTTCCACCTTGCCCACCAGGTCTGAACCCACGTCCGCCGCCTTGGTGAAAATCCCGCCACCCACGCGGGCGAACAGGGCGATGGAACTGGCGCCGAAGCCGAACCCCGCCACCGCGCCGATGTCCTGGAAAATCAGGTACAGGATGGTGACGCCCAGCAGTCCAATGCCCACCACGGTCACGCCCATCACCGTGCCGCTCGAGAAAGCCACCCGCAGGGCTGGGTTCAGTCCCCGCATGGCCGCCGCGGCGGTGCGCACGTTGGCGCGTACTGCCACGTTCATCCCGACGAATCCGGCCAGACCGGAACAGATCGTGCCGACCAGATATGAAATGGCCGTGGCCGGAACGCCCAGGTTGTGAGTGAAGACCGTGTAGTCCAGTACGGCCAGGATCACGGCCACTACCACAACGAAGGGCAGCAGGGACATATACTCCCGACGCAGGAAGGCGGACGCGCCGGTGCGGATGGCGTCGCCGATTTCCGTCATGCGCTCGTTGCCCGCGTCTGCCCCGACCACTCGCCAGGCCATAAACGCGGCAAAGGCCAGCGCAATGACTCCCGCAGCCAAGGGCACGATGATAGGTATTGATTCCATACATTCCTCTCCGTTTTTCGGCTACAAATTACGACAAACGTTGCGAAATTAGCACAGGCCCTGTTCGGGTGTCAATGAACTCTCATCCCGCCGCCAACTGCACGATGCGCGCATCATTCACTCCATCATCTACTTCCAGCAACGCGACTGTACCCAACGTTCCCGGCGCGTGGCGACGGCCGGGGTAGGTTGGGCTGCCGGGGTTGACGAACAACACGCCATCGCGCCATTCCACCATCTCCTCGTGGGTGTCCCCGAAAACGATCACGTCGACCTCTCCGCCGAATTTCTTTTGCAGTAACGCTTGCAGACCCGATTCCGGCCAAACCAGCCCAGTTCCGTCGGGCGTCGTCGCAATCGCCGGCGGCGGCCACTGTATGTCATGCACCATGCCGATCCGTACCCCCGCTACCTCGACGATGCGAGAGACGTTGGCCAGTCGCCCCCCGGGCTCCACCGGGTCCTCGTACCCGCGCACCGCCAGCACCGGCGCCAGTTCCTCCAGGTAATCCAGCACGCCGATGCACTCCAGATCGCCGCAGTGGAGCAGCAGGTCGCAGCCCTCCAGCGCATCGAACACCGCCATCGGCAGGTCCCGGCCGCTCCCGGCGGAATGAGTGTCGGAGATCAGCCCGATCTTCACCGGATCAACTTATGCCTCTGCGGGGGCCAACGCTTCCAGCGTGCCCAGCATGGTGTCCCGGTCGGAACCGTGGGGGAAGGCCACTATCGGCATATCGACGCCGTTGCTCCGGAACCGGGCCATCTTGTCCCGGCATTCGTGGGGTGTCCCAATGGCGGTGATGTTGTCCACCATCTCGTGGGTTATGCAGGAGGCGGCTTTCCCCCGGTCTCCCTCAGCCCATGCTGTCCGCAGTCGGTCGCACTCGTCGCGGTATCCGTACCGGCAGAACAGATCGTAGTAGTAAGTTCCCATCCCGCCGATGTAAAACGCCATGTGCGAACGGGCCTGGGCAATCGCGTCGGATACCGTCGCCTGATCCTCGCTGGCGCAACTGAGGATCTGCGGGGCGGTGGTGACGTCGGACACCTGCCGGCCGGCCGCTTGCGCCGCCTGCGCCAGCGGTTCTTTCACTTCAGGCAGCCTCTCCCGGTGCGTCCAGATGGGGAGCCACCCGTCCGCGGATCGGCCGGTCAACTCCAGGTTGCGTTTCCCCAGCGACGCCACGTAGATCGGCACCTGCTCTTGCACCGGCCGCACGCCCATGCGAAAACGCTTCAGATTATAGAACCGGCCCTCATAGTTGACCCGCTCGCCCGAAAGCGCCAGCCGGATGATGTCAATGTACTCGGCCGTGCGCCCCACCGGGTGGTCGAACTTCACCCCGTGCCAGTCCTCGATCACGATGCGGCCGCTGCTGCCGAGCCCCAGGATGGCCCGTCCGTTGCTGATGCGGTCCAGCGATGCGATGCTCTGCGCCACGAGACCCGGCGTCCTGCTGTACACGGTGACGATGCCGGTGCCCAAGCCGATGCGTTCCGTGTGGCACGCCAGCATCGTCAGCACGGTGAAGGCGTCACGTCCCCACGACTCTCCGGTCCAGAAGGACTCGTATCCCAGGCGGTCGGCGGCCTGCGCCACGGCGATGAGGTCGTCGTCATCGTTGTTGTCGCGACTGCTGAAGGTCAGCGCCATGCGTTCGGTGGTCAAGGTTGTCCCTCAATTCCGGTTTTGCCAGATATAGTACGGGTCCAGCGATTCGTCGGTCATGGTTTCGCCCAGCGCCTCCCCGGCCGCGGGGAACGCCCTGCTTTCCATCTCGATCAGCCGGCTCAACTCCCGCGACCAACGGTCGATGGCTGCGCCGTCCAGCTTGCCTGACAGCATCTCGGAGAAGCCCTCCACGACCTGATCGGTGGGAATGGCCAGCGTTGGACCCGATATGACGAATACCACCACCTCCGGCATCCTGTCCTCGTCGTGATAGTCCACCCCCAGGCGCTCCAGGATGTAGTGCATCGCCACGCCGCGCACGATGTCATCCACCTGGTTGGGCAGGTGCATGAGGTGCAGGAACGGTCGATCCCCGCCTTCCCGCAGAGCGCTGGCGAATTCACTTTCCACCGTGCGGTAGTATTCGTCGTTGAACACGTCCTCGGTGGACATCAGCCTGACCTCTGCCGCCGTTCCCCGGGTGTCCACCGCCACGAATTCCTTCAGGTGCGGGAAGATGGCCAGGGTGATGTCGGGATACCGTCCGTTGGGGAGCGGCCCGCCGCTGAGTTCCTGGAACAAGGTTGTGCTCCTTGCGCCCAATCGGCCCCCATCGCTCACCGCGATGGGGGAAATTCGTCGATCCTGGTGTCAGCCGGTGATCAAATCCCGTATCGCCGCCGCGACGCCGGAAAGGTCATCGACCTCGGCGTCCGCCTGGCTGTCCGGGTCGTCCGGGTCCTCGGGCTCGTAGAAACCGCGAATCCAGACGGATTTCATGCCCACCCGGTTGGCTCCAACCACGTCGTTGCTCACGTGGTCGCCCACGTGGATGGCGTTGGCCGGGCTCGAGTCCAGGGCCCCGATGGTCATCAGGAAGATCTCGTCCGAAGGCTTGGCCAGCAGCACTTCGTCGGAAAAGGTCATCGTCTGAAAATAGTCGGCCAGCCCGTGCTGCTGCAAAAATTGCCGGAACGTGTATCCCGGCGTCATCCCGGTGTTCGAGATCAGGCCGATCCGCAGGCCCATAGCGCGCACCGATTCCAGCGTCTGCTGCGTCGCCTCGTGGAACCGCGGCGGATAGTCGAAGAACGACTCCGCGTAGATCCTCTCGATCTCCGCGACCGTCGGTTCCGGCAAACGCCCGACGAGCCCTTCTTCGATCAGGTTGACGAAGATCTCCACCTGCTCGCGGAAACTTACGTCCACGTTGTTGTTCCGCACCGCCCGGCAGGCTCGGTAGCACCCCCGGTAAGCTTCGCGGATGTGATCCGGGTCGTGCTGAATCCCCTGCTCGGCCAGCAGGTCACGGGCGCCATCCAGGCGAACTTGCGCCCGTTGCAGGCCGAGCTCCCGGTTGTCCAGGATCAGGGTCTGCCACAGGTCGAAGGTAACGGCGTTTATTGTAGCCACTTTGTTTGCGGTTCCTGCCGTCGTGGAAAGGTGGTTTTGGTTTGTAAAACCGGGTTACAGCGGAGGCCGCTGCGTGTGCCAGTCCGTCGCCTGCTGGTAAGCGTAGGCGGCCCGCAGCACCGTCGATTCGTCAAAGTTTCGGCCCGCCAGGTGCAGCCCCACCGGCAGCCCGTCCGGCCCAAAGCCGCAGGGCACGGAGATAGCCGGCGATCCGGTGATGTTGTACACCCGCGTGTACTTGGTCAGCATGGGCACCGCCGGCAGCGCCTGCCCTCCGATCTCAATCCGCCTTTCCAGGATCTTCGGGGCCGTTACCGGCTCAACGGGCCCGGCCAGGAGATCGACGGATTCCAGCAAGCCGGCAACTTGCTGGCAGAAAACTTGTCGCGCCTGCTGCGCCCTCAGGTATTCGGCCGCCGAGATAAACAGTCCCTCTTCCAGCCGCTCGCGTACCTGCGGGTACATCTTGTCGCCGTCGCTGAGCAGGACGTCCCGATGGGCCGCCGTCGCCTCGGCGCTGAGGATCGCGTTGCTGATGGGCTGGGCGTACTCGTACAGCGGCAGGGAAAGGTCCACGATCTCCGCGCCCAGTTCGCCCAGCACGGTTATCGCCTGTTGCGTCAGCGCGGCCACCGCCGGATCTATTTCGGTTTCGAAGTATTCCCGGACGACGCCGATGCGCAAGCCGCGAACGTCTCCGGTCAGCGCCGTCGTGTAGTCGGGAACCGGCGCGTCCGTTGTGGCATGATCCCGTGGATCGTGGCCGGCGATCACGTTCATGGTCAGCGCGGCGTCTTCCACCGTCCGCACCATGGGGCCCGGGTGGTCAAGGCACCATGACAACGGTGTTAAACCCGCACGGCTCACCCGGCCATAGGTCGGTTTGAGGCCAACAATCCCGCACAGCGCCGCGGGAATTCGCACGCTGCCGCCGGTGTCGCTGCCCATGGTGATGGTGCACTGTCCTGCTGCTGCCGCCGATCCGCTGCCGCCGCTGGAACCGCCGGTGATCCGCTCCGGGTTCCACGGGTTGTGCATGTGGCCGTAATCACCGTTCTCGCCCGTAGGACCAAACGCGAACGGGTGCATATTCAGCTTGCCCAGCAGGACCGCGCCGGCCTGCCCGAACCGGGTCGCCACTGTGCAGTCCTCGTCGGGCACGTAGTTGTCGTATATCCGCGTTCCCGAGGTGGTCTTGACCCCGGCCGTGTTGAACAGGTCCTTCAATCCCACCGGGATGCCGTGCAACGGCCCGCGATAATTTCCCCGCCCGATTTCATCCTCCGCTCGCCGCGCCGCGCTCCTCGCCTGCTCCGGCATCAGGGTGATGAACGAATTAAGGGTTGGTTCGGTCTCTTCGATCCGGGCCAGGCAAGCTTCGATCACCTCGACCGGCGATACCTCCCGATTGCGGATGAGGCCGGACAGTTCCCAGGCCGACATGTAATGAAGTTCGCCGCCTGCCATGATCTAACGCCTCCCCGATCCTGAGTTGGAACCCTGGTTCGCCGACGGGACGAAGGCCGAAGGAGACTCGGCGCCGGAGACGTCGATCTCATAAAGGCGAGCCAGACCCTCACGCATCAGGGATACACGGCGCGCCAGGTCCTGGGTTCGTTCTTCGTCCGACACGTCCAAGCCCAACGCCTGGGCCATGCGCAGAAACCCCTCGCCATACCCTGGTGATTCAGAACCCGTGGCCATTTGCTCTCCCCGCAACATCGCCCTGATTTGCTGTCCAGGCGGGCGCCCGCAATTATGGCCCAATGATCCCAAGTTGGCAAATGGGACCCACGCCCGTAACTGTTCGGAATTCGGGATGTTGTCATTGCGAGGCGCTTGCGCCGTGGCAATCTCGACGCCGCAGCGGGAACGTCTGCGCCGAAGGACTCCCTTGCGCCAACGGGATTGCCGCGCTGCGCTCGCAATGACACTTCCCCTTCCCCGCAACTCTGAACGGTTACCCACGCCCCCGTGCTCCATCCAACATTCCGAATCCGCCCCGCCGTTGATCGTGTTCTATACTGCATCGTCCAACTTCGGGCTCCATCTACAATGGCGTTTTAATGATGCAATCCTTCTGCACCCATTGCGGCGCCGCGCTATCGCCCGGCGCGACGGAATGCGCGGAGTGTCGCGCAGCTTTGGCGCCCGCTGAGACCCCAACCGACCCGCGCGCATGGGGTGTCTGGCAAGCCGCCCTGGGGCTGATGGTCCTCGTGCCCACCGCGGTGCTGATCGCGTCCCTGGTCCTGGTGATTCCCCTGGCCGTCGCCGCCGTGATTTCCGCCACCGCCCTGGGATTGCTCCAGGTTGCCCTGGTGTGGCTCCTCGGCATCCGCACCTGGCCGCCGCCGTTAGCGCTGGTGGGGTTCACCAGACCGCGGACTTCATTCCGCGCCTCCGTAATGCTTGCGGTGGCCGCGCTGGCGTGCAGTCTCGGTTTTGCCCAACTGTACACCATGGCCGTGATGGCTTTCAGTTGGGACTACCTGATGCCTCCCGAGATTCCCGACGGTCTGCTGCTTCCCGGAGGTTGGGTTGTATTCAGCGCGCTGGCCCTGGCGGTCTGGACTCCCATCGCCGAAGAAACGTTCTTCCGCGGGTTCATCCTGCGGGGGCTCGCCAATCGCTGGCGATTCGCGCCCGCCATCGTCGTGTCGGCCGCCGTGTTCGCCGCCCTGCATCTGGCGCCGGCCCTGCTGCTGCCGGTCTTCGTCACCGGCCTGCTGTTGGGCTTCTTGTATCACCGCACCGGTTCGCTGTGGCCCTGCATCGCCGTCCACGCCGCGCAGAACCTGGTGGCCGTGCTCAGCGCGTGGTTGGGCCTGTAAACCCGGGTCGTGTCCCAGCCGAGAATGGTCGCCCTTACCGGCAGCGGGCATCTGCGCCATCGCGCCGTCTGGACACTCGCCGGCCCGTAGGATAGTCTAGTTACGCTTCGATCCTTTCCCTTCCTAGAGTGACAAAGATGACAACCCAGGCTGCCACCGTCCAGGACCGCATCGCCGCCAAGTTCGCCGCCGTCAAAGCCGAGGGCCGCCCCGGTCTCGTGGTGTTCGTCACCGTCGGCCACCCCTACAAGGACGCCGCCCTGGACGTCGTGCCGCGACTGGTGGAGGCCGGCGCCGACGCCATCGAGCTGGGCATTCCGTTCAGTGATCCCATTGGCGAAGGCCCCGTAATCCAGGCGTCCAGCTACGTTGCCTTGCAGAACGGCGTTACCGTCCGGGACTGCCTGGACACTGCGGCCGCCCTGCGTCCCCAGGTCGGCGATACCCCGCTCATTTTGATGGGCTACTACAACCCGGTGATGTCCTTTGGCCTGAAGGAATTTGCCGCGGCGTGCGCCGAGGCCACCGTCGACGGCCTGATTATCGTTGACCTGCCGGGTTCGGAGGCGGAGGCGCTGGTGTCGGAACTCGATCCCTACGGCGTCCGCCTGATACCTCTGTTGGCGCCAACCAGCACCGACGAGAGCATCGAGCGTTCGGTCGCTCTGGGCGGGGGGTTCGTATATTGCACCAGCGTGGTGGGGATCACCGGCGCTCGTTCCGAGTTGTCTGATCGCGGCCTGGACCTGGTTGACCGGGTCCGCCAGCGGACGGATCTTCCCATCACGGTCGGGTTCGGCATCTCCAGCCGCGAGCACGTGTTGAACGTTGGCCAGAGGGCGGACGCGGCGGCGGTTGGCAGCCTATTGGTGCGTGCCCTGTCCGATGGCCCCGATGATGAGGCGGCGGATCGGGGAGCCGGCGTCGTCGCGGAACTGGCCGGCAGAGTTTAGCCCATTGGATCCCACGGCCGGCAATCTTTTCAGGAGGCACGTCTGGAATGCCGATGCATCCGGAATGCCGCCAGCAGCACCTCGCCAGTCTTAACCTTAACAGCCGGGTTCCGAGTTTCTTGATGCCCGGCTCAACAATGCGGGCGCGCCAGATTTACCTGAAAGAGCATTACACCGATCCTCTGGAAGCCGAACGGGCCGAGCGCCGCGACCGTGAGTCGGCTGACAGGATGAACCTGTGGCTGACGCGCAGAAGTTACGCTCAAGCCGAAGGGCGCCCTTTTCGGGAGCCGCTGCCAGGATACCGCTCCGAACCTATGCCTCGTTGGGAAAGAATCCTGGGCCGCAGTCTGGTCTGGATCGATGACCTCCCGATGGGCAACGTCATTACCATCATCCTCATCGTACTGTTCGTGCTGCTTACCTTTCCGATTACCGCCCCCATCTGCTGTTACGCTATCAACCGCGACTGGCGCCGGATGTTGCAACGCGACTATGATTACTCGGGGTCTTCACCCTGCGAATTGTGTGGTCGCCTGCTGGCTGAGTCCCTTGGCCGCGAAGAGCTTCGCCGATAACTGCTCACTATAGCGGAGCACCCTGGCGGCTCCCACGGGCAGGAATGCCTGTGCTACCAGGATGCCCTTCAAACGCGAACACTTGCTTTCGCCGAAACCCGTTGACAACGGAGTGCGGCGGGAGTAGCATTTCCGTCAACATGAGTACCGCCTGCCGCCAAATCGCCCCCGGGTATTATCGCCCCTTTTACTTTTACGCTTACCGCAGCGCGGCCAGCGTAAACCCGGCGTGAGAAGCCCGATAAAACTTGGTGACAACCACTTTGGCAGGACTTCAGCCGGACGGAGGCTGAAGTCCTTTTTGTTGGTAACGTCAGCCCCGCACCCGGTACCGTCAGGAGGACAAAAAGATGGCAATCTCACCGGCAAAAGATGTGAACGTGATGAGTAACAACGCATTGATCCGACCGTCCGAACTGGAGGCCCGAATTCCCCTCACCGACAAGGCAGAAGAGGTCGTGCTCGACAGCCGTCGCCAACTCGAGAACGTGCTCAACGGCGACGACGAGCGCTTCGCCGTCATTGTCGGTCCTTGCTCCATCCACGATCAGTCGGGCGCGCTGGACTACGCGGCCCGTCTCAAGCCCCTGGCCGACCGCCTCAGCGACCGCATCATGATCGTGATGCGGGTTTACTTCGAGAAGCCGCGCACCACCGTTGGTTGGAAGGGCCTCATCTACGACCCCAACCTCAACGACACCTACCAGATCGAGGACGGTCTGCATCGCGCTCGCCAGCTGCTGCTTGAGATCGCCGAAACCGGACTGAGCTCCGCCACCGAATTCCTCGACCCCATCGTGCCCCAGTACGTCGCCGACCTCGTCACCTGGGCCGCCATCGGCGCCCGCACCACCGAGAGCCAGATCCACCGCCAGATGGCATCCGGCCTGTCGATGCCCGTGGGCTTCAAGAACGGCACCGACGGCGACCCCCAGACCGCCGTTGACGCCCTCGTCGCCGCCCGGACGCCGCAGGCGTTCCTCGGCATCGACCACGACGGCCAGGCTTCTATCGTCGAGACCCGCGGGAACCGCAACTGTCACCTGGTCATGCGCGGCGGCCGCAGCGGCACCAACTTCGACGCCCGATCCATCGCCGAGGCCACTGACGCCCTCCGCAAGTCCGGCGCTCCCGCTCCCATAGTGGTGGACTGCAGCCACGGCAATTCCAACAAGGACCACACCCGCCAGCACATCGCCTTCCGCGACGTGCTGCAGCAGCGGTTGACCGGCAACTCCGACCTCATCGGGGTGATGCTGGAAAGCAACATCAATCCCGGCGCCCAGAAGCTCGGCGCCGACCCGTCCGAGCTGGAGTACGGCATCTCCATCACCGACTCCTGCATCGGTTGGGACGAGACCGTGGACCTGCTGGAGTGGGCCTACGAATCGATCGGCAGCGAGGTTGCCGTACCCGCGGATTAGCGCCTTGCCCGGCTGACCCGTCCGATCCAAAGAGGGGGCGAACGCCGGTTCGCCCCCTCTTTCGATTCCTGGCGGGAAGCGGCCCCTTCCCGGCGCAACCACCGTGTTATAATCCGGGTAATTCACAGTATAAATTTGGCCCCCGGAAAGCCGGAAAATCATTGCCATTGCAGTTCTAGGAGGCCGGTATATGTTCCCAACGGTTAGCCTTAACTCAGACGTTTCCCGTGAAGATGTTTCACGCATTCGCGATTGGCTGCGCGATCCCGAGGTCAGTTCGCTGTGGTACGGCACCGACGATTCCGACGGCCACGCCCTCCACATCGGGTACGCTCCCGAAGCCATCCAGGACGCCGACGACGACACGTGGCATCAAACGTTCAACCAGGATGAAAGGCGCATCTACTCCATCTATGCCACCGACGAGGCCCATATCGGAGAGGGTCAGCTGCTGGTCGAATGGCCCCTGGAAGAAGCCCAGCTCTTCATATTGATCGGACGCAAGGACCTCTGGCACCACCACTACGGGACCTCGGCTCTGGTCACCCTGCTGGACGAAGCCTTCGACAACCTGGAACTTCACCGCGTGTGGGTGGACGTTCCGGAGTACAACGAGCACGCCTTGCAGATGTTCCGGCACCTGGGCTTCGTGCTTGAAGGGCACCTGCGACGCACCCACCGCAAGGACGGCAACTGGTACGACTCCTTCGCCATGGGTCTGCTGGTCGACGAGTACCACCGCCGCCGCGAACGGGTCCTGGCCCAGTACACGGCGTAACCCGCGCCCGAGACGGGAGAATGACCCAGACGGAGGAAGCATCATGCCGGTCATAACCATCAACGGCGTCATCGGCAGCGGCACGCTGGAGATCGGCCACCTGGTCGCCCAGAACATGGGTCTGAACTACGTGGACCGATATATCTTCTCCGAGGCGGCCCGCCTGGTCGGGTCTCCGGTCAGCCGGCTCATCGAGAAGGAGCAGCGGGTAGTCCCCTTCCGCGAAAAGGTCGCCCGCTTCATGCAGACCGTCCTCGAACGTTCCGCCGTGGCCGGCGCCGGAGCCGAACCCTACTTCGGCCGCGGCATCGAAATGCTCCCGGCCGAAGCGTACACCGAGCTGGTATCCGACGCCGCTTCCTCCTCCAACGTCCACGACCGGGCGTTCATTGAAGCCACCACGTCGGTCATCAAAGAGCTGGCCGGCGGCGGTGACGTCGTCATCATCGGCCGCGGCAGCAACATGATCCTGGCTGATACCCCCGGCGTCATCCACGTGGGCCTCCTCGCGCCCATGGACGTTCGCATCGACACCATGGCCAAGCGCGAGCTGTTCTCGGCTGACGAGGCCCGCGTCTACTCCGAGGACCTGGAAAACGCTCGGGTCACCTTCTACCGCAAGTTCTTCCGGGCCGAAGCCAACGATCCCACCAAGTTCCACCTGATGCTCAACATCGGGCGCATTTCTCAGAGCACCGCCGCGGAAATCATCGCCCACGCTGCCGAAGACATCACCGCCGCCGTCCCCGCCTAGCCGTGCTGCCCATCTCCGACGCCGGGCGGCGTCACGGCTCCCGCCCGGTCGTCAACCTCGTCCTGATCGGCCTCAACTCTCTCGTATTCCTTTACGAGATCAGCGTCGGCGGCTTCGGGTTCCTCTTCGGCGGAGGCGGCCTGCCGATTTTCGTTTTCTTCCTGCAGTTCGGCTTCATACCCGCCGAACTGTCGTCGGGCCGGGCATTCGAGTTGATCCCGGTCGGCTCCGGTGGGATCGACATCGCGTCTCCCATCCCGACCTGGGGCACGATGCTCACCTCCATGTTCATCCACGGCAGCCTGATGCACTTCATCGGCAACATGCTGTTCCTGTGGGTCTTTGGGGACAACATCGAGGACACCTTCGGTCACCTCAAGTACCTGCTGTTCTACCTGGTGGCCGGTGTCCTCGCCACCCTTTCGCATTACGCAATCGATCCGTCGTCGCAGACCCCTTTGGTCGGAGCCAGCGGCGCCATCTCCGGCGTCATGGGCGCCTATCTCCTCCTCTACCCCCGCAATCGCATCCGCACCCTGCTGATCTACATTCTGATCACCGTGATCGAGCTCCGCGCGGTCTGGCTACTCGTCATCTGGTTCGCGTTGCAAGCCATCCAGGGCCTGCTCTCCATCGGTGTGAGCCATGAGGTCTCCACTGCCTTCTTCGCCCACATCGGCGGCTTCGTGGTCGGAGCCATCGTGGGGTTGGCCGTCCGACCCTTCCGGCGCGGCCCGGGCGGTATTTCCCGATCCGGCGGTCGCGGCCGGCGCGACGACGATTACCAACGGCCGCCCCAATACTGGCGCGGCCGGCGGATTGATTGAAGCGGGACGGTTGGCGGTTACGCCATATTTGACTGCAACACGCCGAAGGCTTCGTTCAACAGTGCCGTTGCTTGGGCGCGACTACGCTCCATTTCTGCGGCAGTAAGGTTGCTGTTATAGAAATGGATATGCAGGGCGCGGGCCGCACGCCATTGACGCTTTCGTTGACTGATGTCACTTGGAAAGTTAGGCAGGGTAGGAATATGCCCGTCGCTGAGGGATTGGCCGGCAGCCCGTCCAAAACATTCGGTTAACGCCCTTGCCGTGTAGTGCAAAGCGCCCCAGATCCCTTCGCCGGCGAGTTGGTATTCGCTGCGGTCGAACAGCCAGTCGGCTCGCTGCCGTAGCGATCTGGCAATCGCGTAAAGTTCCTGCCAGGTCATTCCGCGGCCTCTGCCATTTCCAGCAGTTCGTTGATGAAGTCCACAGCCAGGTCGGCGTACTTGGTCGGGTCATCACCCGGCATAACGCCCAGCTCTGAGTCATGCCGATAGTGCTCGTTGGCCAGCAGGGCTGCGATATAGTGGCTGGGATGTTTGTTGCGGTTTTCCGAGTCCAGCAACTCGACAAAATCGATCCGCTCATCCGGCGTGTCCACAGTCATCCCGCGCTTGGCGGCGGCGCAGCGCAGGGCAACCTCCGTAGCCTTCCAGATGTAGGTGGAGCCAAGCTCCAGGCGATGGGATTCATAAGCGGCCCAGGCCCGGTTGAGGTAGTCATCGGTAATGGCGCGCGCGTCGCGCTCCGGCTCGGTTGCGGCGGACATTTTCGTTGCTCCAATTGACGGGGCGGCAGGGTTCCATCACCGCGGCGCTGCCCAGATTCTAGCACGCGCTGCCGCTTGCTTTGCCGCCTGCCGTCGGGCCAAGATACAATAATGTCGGCAGGGAACGAGGAGGCAACAAATGGACGTGAAAGAAGTTACCAAAACGGCGCGAGATTACGTAGCCGAAGTTTTCGCTGATGAAGAAATCTCTCAGCTTGGACTGGAAGAAGTCCTGTACGATGTTGACTCCGATGAGTGGCGCATCACCTTCGGTTTCGCCCGTCCCTGGGACCGGGAAAACACCGTAGCAGTTCGCATGGGCATGAAGACTCCCCGTGCCTACAAAGTGGTTCACATCAACAACGATGATGGCAGAATCGTTGCTCTCACCGACCGCCTGCTACCGGACCTGAAAGCCTGATGCCGTTGATAGGATACTTCGTTGACGCGAACTTGCTCATCCTTTTGGTGGCGGGAGGTGTTGACACCGACATTATCGCCAGGCACCGACGGCTGGACGATTTTACCGCCGACGATTACGAGCTCTTGCTCGTTGTACTGCACGAAGTTCGCCGTATATTCGTCACTCCCAACACGCTCACGGAAGCCTCCAACCTTCTCCGCCAGCACCGCGAGCCCGAGCGGTCCCTGCTGATGGATCGCCTTGCTTACCTGATTGAAGAAAGCAATGAGGTGGTGGTCGCCAGCGCCCAGGCAGCCGCCAATCCCCATTTCGCGCCGCTGGGCCTCACTGACGCCGCCCTGTTGGAATCCATCAACCCCCAAACTCCCTTGTTGACCGTGGACCGCGACTTGTACTTGGCGGCCCTGGCGAAAGGGGCGGACGTGGCGGTGAACTTCCGAGGGTTTATGGCCCTGGGTTAGTAACAAGGTCCGATTCCGCTTGGCCAGCACGGGCAGGCGCGATTTATCCGATGATCTTGTTGAGTTCAGCGTAGTCTTTAAGCAGACGTTCCGCTTCCCGAGTGCGTGCCAGTCTGGTACGGCTGCGCATCGTCTCAAAATGACGATTGAGACGTTCTTGAACCTGTGTCAGTCGCCTGAGGCTAGGGGCAGTGCCACCCCAGAACTGACGGTTAATGGCCGGTGAATTGTTGGCATTGCGGAGCGCGTTCAAATTCATATCGTCCGACTTGTCGCCGTTGCAGGGCGGGCACAACGGAGCGCGATTGATGATTTCGTCGCTTCCGCCGGCACTCTTGGGGTTGACGTGGTCGAGGTGGAAATACCGTCGGTCTTGCCGCAGTTCGCCAAGTTGATTGCGGACATGATAACCGCATCCCCAACATTGCCAGCCGCTGGAAGCGAGCAACAGTTCAAGCATAAGCGGTTCGGACAGCAACAGTGCGTCTCGGGTTTCAATGGGTTCCGGCGGGTGGTAGTCGGGCATGACCAGCGTAGCCCGATCGAATTGCTGTGGGTATTGCGGGCCAAGTACTCGGCAGTCCACTGGGGCTTTATCATTGAGGCGCGGCGTGGTTCCGGCCAGCACAAGCTCGTAACCATGCTTGGGAAACTGGCGTTGGGTCATCGTCCAGCCGCGGACGTTTACGTCGCACGTAATCCAGTCGATCCCTTTGTTTTGAGCGGCGATGATGCTGGTGGAACAACCCCCGAAGAAATCTCCGATAAGCGCCCCGGGCTTTATGTCGGCAATGTGCAGGAGACGCTCCAGCAGAGCGATGGGCTTTTGGGTAGGATAGCCCGTCTTCTCTCCGTTCGGGCCAGCATTGGTCAGCGGTTTGATGTCGGTGATCAGATTGCCGAGCCGCTGGCCAAGGCTGTTCCTCGCGTAGGCGCGGCGCTGAATACGCCGATTATCAGGATCACCTTCATCAAGAATGACGATGTTTCCTTTTGCGTATTCTTCTTCCATGCGCTCTTTGGACAATCGCCATCCGCTTGGGTTCAGGTTGGTGAATCCGCGCCACTCGTAGCATAGGTTCGGTCTAGGTGCCATAGACGGTGCCCGGTATATGCTTTTAGTGTCATCAAAATACCGATCTCCATTTTCGTCCACCAGTGGGAAATGCGATTTGATTTCTGCTTCGGTTCTGGGACGAAAAGTGTTGGGCTTGCCGGCGTGTTCACGGCGGTAAATAAAGATGGTATCGGTCAGCACGCCGATTCTGTTGGCTGAGTGTTGACTGCCGGATGGAGTTTCTTTGCGCCGCCAGGTAAGTTCATTGACGAATCCGTCACTGCCCCAAATGCTGTCGAGCATGGGGCGAATGTATCCGTTGGCGGTGCTGTCGCAGTGGTACGTGAACCATGCAGTAGTCTTGCTGACCCGGTGAATGTGCCAGCAGCGTATCGCCATCCATGCAATGTACGCACCAATCTGGTTGCCTGCGTTCTCCTTTGCGCATTTCACTACCAGACCGGTATTCGGGGCGTGTTCGTCTAAGGTATCGAGCCATTCACCATGCACGTGGTCACGCCACGCCCACAGGTCACGGAAATTTGTGGTGTCGGTGTCATCAGGGTAGGTGATGCCGTACACATCGGCATCCGCTTTCGTGTTGATGCTCCACTGACTGAGCAGAGCGGTTTCAGCGGCCATCTCCTCGCCGTCTAGCGACTTGATGAGAGTTCCTTTGAAGGTTCGCGCTTTGCCGAACGGCGGGTCGATAAACACGCCGTCGAGAACCTCATCCGGCATACGTTCCAGCACGGTTAGACAATCCGCGATGTAAAAATCTCCGGGTTGAGGCATTAGCAGGTTGTATTGTTGCGTCATAGTTCCTACCTCCCATCCGCCAAATCCCCCGCCCCCGTCCCGGTCAAGCGAAACGTCTCCGCTGCGAAAGCCGTCACTGCCCGGCTGATGCGTCCTGCAGCTCCCGATAGCCGGCCAGGTCCAGCCGGCGCTCCACGCCGCCGTAGCGGTACAGCACGGCGTAGAGGCTGAGCCGGTCCCTTGGCGTCGGCTTGTTCCCTCCCATCGTCGCTACGCTTCGGGGTACGGATTCAACCCCAGCATGTCCCTGGCCTGCTGCGGCGTCGCCGGCTCCCGGCCGTGCAGCCGCGCCATGGTGACCGCCCATTCGATGTACTCGGCGTTGGATCTGGGCTGCGGGTTGTTGGGCAGGAACGGGCTGTCTTCCATGCCGACGCGGATGTGCGCTCCCGTGGCGATGGCGATGGCGCACAGCGGGAAGGTCTGCCCCATGCTGCTGTGCGCCAGCCAGGTGGCCTCCGGATAGTGTTCCCGGATAGTGTCGGCGATGAGCATGTAGTTGCGCGGCGAACCCACCATGTTCAGGCGGCCGTCGCCCCAGTGCGCGCCCGGCTCCACCAGGAAGTACCGGGAATCCCGAATGTAGCCCTCCCGCATCAGCGTGATGGCGGCGTTCACGTTGCCCACGTCGTGGACGGCCGGCTCGGGGAAGGTGCCGCGCTGGTAGCAGGCGTCCAGCGTGGCCACGATGTCCTCAAAGGAGTTCGGGCTGGTGACGGTGCGCCTTCCGCCCGTCTCGGGATCAAGTACCCAGCGGGTGCCGGAACCCAGGTTCAGCGATACCATCTCCACCGGCTGCGGCGTTTCCAGCAGATACCGCGTCACCGCCTCCACCGGCACGTGGGCCTGCCGCGCCGTGGTGTGGTTCAGCACCAGGTCGCACTGCGCCCGGATCATCGCGTCCGTCTGGGCATACCACGCCGGGTCGTAGCTGATGCCGCCGTCCGGCGTCCGGGCGTGGATATGGACTATCGACGCTCCCGCCTCGTAGCACCGAATAGCCTCCTGTGCCACTTCCTCCGGCGCCAACGGAATATTCGGGTTTTGCTCCCGGCCGCGACTGCCGTTCAGACATCCTTTGATGATGATCGTATCCATGTTTCCCGCCTGTTCCGTGTTTGTCATGCGAGCGCAGCGATCCCGCCGATAACGCGCCTTTGCATCCTTCTCATTGCGGGCGCAGCACGGCAATCTCGCCGCTCGCTGCGCATTAACATGGGACGGAAATCAGCCCGTCCCATCGGTTGGTTCGCTATGCTATCATACTGCCGGCACGGGATTTCCGGGCATCGCCCACCCGTGTTAAGCCCGCATTTGACGTACCAGCCGGAGGAATAACTAATGCTGGACTACACCCCCAACATGGTCCTGACTAGCGACAAGGAATACAAGGTAGTCGGGACCCGCCCGGTCCGCCACGACGGCGCCGACAAGGTGACCGGCATGGCCCGTTACAGCGCCGACCTGAACCTGCCCGGTATGCTCTACGGCAAGGTCCTGCGCAGCCCCCATGCTCACGCCCGCATCAAGTCCATCGACACCAGCCGGGCAGAGGCTACGCCCGGTGTTCGCGCCGTCATCACCGGCGCCGACATCGTCGAGCCCACCGGCCGCGCCTCCGACCTGGCCGAGGGCGCGATGGTCAACTTCAAGTTCCTGAGCAACAACATCATGGCCCAGGACAAGGCCCTCTACAAAGGCCACGCCATTGCCGCCGTCGCCGCCGTCAGCGCTCACGCCGCCGAGGAAGCCCTGGACCTGATCGACGTCGAATACGAGGTGCTGCCTCCGGTCATGCACGCCCGCGAGGCCATGGCCGATGACGCCACCCTCGTTCACGAGCGTCTCGCCGCGTTCCAAACAGCCGGCACCCGCGCCGGCGGCGTGCTGGATGACGACGACGACACGCGCGGCACCAACACCGCCAACCACTTCGAGTTCCGCATGGGCGACCTCGACGCCGGCTTCGCCGACGCCGACATCGTCGTGGAGCGCAGCGTGTCCACCTCCGCCGTGCACCAGGGTTACATCGAGCCCCACAGCGGCACCGCCATGTGGCACGACGACGGCAGCCTGACCATCTACTCCAGCAGTCAGGGCCACTTCACGGTCCGCGACCACACCGCCCGCCTGGTCGGTATCCCGGTATCCAAGGTCAAGGCCGTGCCCATGGAAATCGGCGGCGGATTCGGCGCCAAGCTGGCCGTGTACATGGAGCCCCTGGCCGCCCTGCTGGCCCGCAAGGCCCACGCGCCCGTCAAGGTGTCCATGAACCGCACCGAGGTCTTCGAGGCCACCGGGCCGACCTCCGGCACCGAGATCTCCTGCCGCATCGGCGCGACCAACGACGGCAAGATCACCGCCGCCGAGGTCCACCTGATCTTCGAGGCTGGCGCGTTCCCCGGTTCGCCCGTCGCCGGCGCCGCCAACTGCGTGCTCGCCGCCTACGACATCGCCAACACCTGGATCGAAGGCTATGACATCGTGGTCAACCGGCCCAAGACCGCGGCCTACCGCGCCCCCGGTTCCCCGGCCGCGGCCTACTGCGTCGAGGTCGCCCTGGACGAACTGGCCGAGAAGCTGGGCGTCGATCCCATCGACCTGCGCCTCATGAACAGCGCCAAAGAAGGGACCCGCCGACCCACCGGCCCGCTGACCCCCACAGTCGGCTACGTCGAGACCCTCGAAGCCACCAAGGCGCACCCGCACTACAGCGCCCCCAAGGACGGCAAGAAGCGCGGCCGTGGCGTCGCCTCCGGTTTCTGGGGCAACAACACCGGCCCGTCCGCTGCGGTTGCCCTGGTCAACCCTGACGGAACCGTGACCCTGACCGAGGGCTCTCCTGACATCGGCGGCACCCGCGCCTCCGTGTCCCAGCAGTTGGCCGAGGTGCTCGGCATTGCCGTGGAGGACGTGAACCCTCAGATCGGAGACACCGACAGCATCGGTTTCACCTCCAACACCGGCGGCAGCAGCGTCACCTTCAAGACCGGTTTCGCCGCCTACACCGCCGCCCAGGACGTCCGCCAGCAGATGATTGCTCGCGCCGCCCGCATCTGGGAAGTGGAACCCGAGGACGTGCTCTATGAGGACGGCGTCCTCAAGCACCGCGCCGACGACCAGTTGCAGATGACATTCCAGCAACTCGCCGCGCGCCAGGTGCCCACCGGCGGCCCCATTGTCGGCCGCGGCGGCGTCAACCCCGGCGGAGCCGGCCCGTGCATCGGCGTCCACATCGTTGACGTGGAAGTTGACGAGGACACCGGCAAGGTGGAAATCGTCCGCTACACTGCCATCCAGGACGCCGGCAAGGCGATCCACCCCTCCTACGTGGAGGGCCAGATCCAGGGCGGAGCCGTCCAGGGCATCGGCTGGGCTCTCAACGAGGAGTACTACACCAACGACCAGGGGCACATGGTCAACTCCAGCTTCCTGGACTACCGTATGCCCACCAGCCTCGACCTGCCGATGATCGACACCTGCATAGTGGAGATCACTAATCCCAACCATCCCTACGGCGTGCGCGGCGTCGGCGAGGTGCCCATCGTGCCTCCCATGGCCGCCATCGCCAACGCCATCTACGACGCTATCGGCGTCCGCATGACCGTCCTTCCCATGAACCCGGGCAACGTGCTCGAAGCCCTGTGGGAGAAGAACGGCTCGTAAGACGTTTCCGGACTGTGCAGGGGCGAATAATTATTCGCCCCTGCTGCTATCCCTCGCGCCACCGCCACCAATAGAGAGGAGGTCGGAATGCCTGACGTATGGATACCCGCGCCGATGCAGCGCATCACCGGCGCTCCGGACCGTGTCCAGGTCGCCGGCGCGACGGTGCGCCAGGTGATCAACAACCTGGAGCAGCTTCATCCCGGCATCAAGGAACTCCTCTACGATGAAGAGCTGGATGACATAACGCCGGGTCTGGCCGTAATCGTTGACGGCGACGTCAGCCAGCTTGGCCTGATGGAGCGGGTCAGCGAGGACACCGAGATGCACTTCCTCCCCGCCATCGGCGGCGGCTGAACCCTGAGCCTGGGATCACCAACAGCGGAGGGGCGGCCACGGGTCGCCCCTCTGCGCATTCTTCCATTGTCGCCCGGTTCGGTTACATCAGGAACGGCGGCCCGATCTCGCCGTCGGGTCTTTATATGGGCCGCGGCTCCGTAGGAGGCTTCCCGATGATGAACGAGAATGAACGACGCGGCTCACCCAAAAATCGTTGGACCCGCTGGTATATGTGGCTCGCCTACGGCGGCATCCTGGTAATGATCGCGGTCGGGGTCATGTTCGGGGTCGTGGCGATGGCGATGCACGGCGACGGCGAGACGGTGGTGCAACACCACAACATCGCTACGTTGACCCCCCACGAAGCGGCTGCGCTGATCCGCCAACACCCCAGCATCAACAGCCCCGCCGAATTGAGAGACCTGCAAACCATCGCGTACCAGGATGGCATCACTCTCGATGAGTCCATCACGCGTTATGCCTGGCGCGACGACTTCTCGAAGATGGTAACGGCCATCGAGGACGAGGACCCCGACAGCGTCGTTGATGCTGGGTCCGGCAAACCCGACAGATTGTCGGCTTGGATCAATTTTTCAGGTTCCATCTCCGGCAACGCCCGGAATGCTATCGACAAATTCCAGTCCGAAAACCCTCACGTTACGGTCAGCCTGCAAACCGGTAAAGACCCAGGGTTCACCAAGCGGGAGGCGGAGGAAGCGGTAGTCGGAGCGCATTTCGCGGTAATGGCAGAGGACGGTGTACAGGACAGCGTGACCTTTTACGATAGCGACGCCATTGCAATTGTCGTGACCGTCCAGATGGCGACTCCGCCCTCCGATGAAAAACTATCCTCGCTGGAGAAGGCAGCCGAGCGCGGCGCCGCCGAGGCCACCAGGCCGGACATCACGGACAGCCTCGCCATATCGCTGTCGGTCGTCCAGCATGACCTCAGTGGAACCGACGGCTCCCGTGCGCCCAACTGACGCGCCCTGACACACTCCGTTCGATTCGAGTCGGTGATCGTTAGCACCAGCGGGGCTTGAAAATCGCGAAACCTCGGAAACGTCGCTCGCTACCCGGACAGGAAGTTTTCATCGAACCGGGCGACCCGGTTCGGTTACAGCAGGAACGGCGGTCCGATCTCCCCTTCAGGCCGTGGCTCGATGCGCTCGTTCACCAGGTCCACCTTGAACCCCAAATCCTGCAGCAGCTTGTAGCCGACTAGCGGGACTGCCGCCGGCACCGCGCCGTTGACAAAGCCTGTCCCTTCCAGCATCCCAACCGCAATGTAAATGGGAGTGGGTTTGATGGTGCCATCGGCCATCATCATGGCGGCGCTGGCGTTGGGCACGGTATCCAATCCTAGAGCGTCGATGTCGGCCTGCGGGATGCCCACCCAGGTCGCGCCGGTATCCACCAGGAAATCGAACTCGCGCGCTCCATTCTGGCCGGTGATGCTGCCCCTGGCGTAAGTCACGCCCATAATGCTCCTTACTTTGGCTATATGCCGTCCAGTGTCGTGATTATAGCATCGGGCGGATCGCTATTCCGGGAACAAGGTCAGGACCGCCTCGCCCCTGCTGTAATCTTCCCCGGTGGTCGAACTGAACGCCGCCACGCCAATTCCCTCCCGCAATATCCGGTATTCTTCCGGTTCCAATTCCAGATCGTCCGCGTCCAGCCGCGCGAAAATGCGCCGCACGTCAACATAGCCCAGGAACTGCCCGTCCGTCGCCAGGTGGGCGGTTGCCCGCCGGTATTCGGCATCGGACGTCAGACCGTCTCCCGCGCCGTTCTGCCGCGCCACGATGGCGGACAGCGCGCTTTCAGTAGTCCCAATGGTGAGGTACTGGTCGTGGAGTACGTAGCCCGGCCGGTAACCGATTTGGCCGCCCATCATCATTCCCAGCAGGCCCAGGTCAAAAAGCGTGGCGTCATCATCCGCTCCGACGTCAACTGATCTGGTCTCCAGGCCGACGTTTCGCACCAGGTTGGCAACTTTGCCCATTGTGTCGTCCAACCCTGCTTTCCCGTCTTCCCGATAAGAGAGCATCGCCACCGCGTCAATGGCATTGGCAGCCGGGTCATCCGTCACGGCGTCGAAATCAAAGTCGCGCACTGCCAGAATGGCCTGGCCGGACAGGTGGTCGAAGAAATCCGCTTCCAGGTCGATGTCGGTGAGGTCTTTGACCAGCCAAAACCCCAGGTCCAGCGCGTCCGCCAGCGTGGCGTCGGTATTCAGTTCCGGCGCGTTGCCGCTGGCGATTTCGTCCACGCCGTCGTTGATTTCGTCAATCAATTCGGGATAGGGGAGCAGTTCGGCCAGATCATACTCCCCCAGCGCCGTCCGCCAGTGGTCAACGTTGGGGTCGAAGGCGCCGGCCATGAAGCCCAGGGTATCGGCGGGCAGCAGATTGGCCGGGTCTTGCAGCGCCACGGTTTCCAGCCCGAGAGTGGGCACGGTGGGCGATACCACCTGCATCGTCACCCCGCGCTCCACCCACCCGGCGGAGCCGGCCACCCAATCCGGCGCTTGTTCGGCGAAGGCCGCCGGGCCGAACATGCCCGGCATCAGCGCGCCGGATTCGCCACTCAAGAATTCATCCAACAGCTCAATACCCTGTTGGTAGTCCAGGTAAAACGAAGAGAAACGGCGTTCCGGCAACGCCGCCCGGGCCGCTATGAAATTGGCTTCGTTGGCCAGGGAATCGCCGCCGTCTTCTATGCGGTCCAAAGTGTTCTTCAGGGTTATTTCGTCGGTAGCGTACACCAGCAAGTTATCGGTCAGCGCGTAAGCCTGAGAGGCGTCTTCGTCAACCCAGGTGTCAACGCCGCGATGGGAACCGGCCTCGAAATCGGCGCCGGATTCTTCAGCCATGTAGTCTCGCCATTTGGTGAGGAAAGCGGCGGCGGCATCCTGGTCGCGGACGCCAATGGCGGCAACCGCGGTTGGAGTTTCTTGCTCAGCGTCAAAATCAGTCAGGGCTGCCGAAATCTCCGGGCCAATCCACGGCATTACCTCCATCTCAAAGTTGATCCCGGTATCGTCTTCAAACTCTTCACGCAATTCGTCGATGAGATCGGTAAAAGCGGGGTATTCATTGAGCCGCTCCCAAATGTCTCGCATTTCCTCGAACTGGCCCCCGCCGGGCGTCAAGGTGACCCAAGTGTAAGCCAGCGTGTCCGAGGGGTAGTAGCGAGCCGAGTATTCCGGTTCTTTCTCGCCAGCCAGCAACGCCAGCAATGGGCCGGGAATGGGTATCAGTCCGCGCCACATGGCCAGCCCAACGACTATGACGGCGATGATCACTACGGCAGCAATGGCGCCGACTATCTTTATCAGCATTCGTATTACGTCCTTGGTATGCGGTTGATTCCATTGACAGGGTAACATGCCCCTTGATCCGACCGTTGACAAGCCCAGGCATCCCGGCTACATTGGCTGCGCGGCTCGTCCGCGCATTAACATTCGAAAACCGGACACCGGGCGCTATTCAAACCCATGGGCTTAATTGGGAAGGCGGTGCGAATCCGCCGCGGTTGCGCCACTGTAAGCGGGGAACCGGCCGACGATTGGCCACTGCCATCCGCCCAACGCGGATTGTGGGAAGGCGTCGGTTCGGTTGAGAGCCGCGAGCCAGGAGACCTGCCCGGTGTTGCCTCGGAACTCTGCTCTGCGCTCAACAGGGTCGTTCTGGTTCGCGCTGTAAGTGAGACGGCTAATATCTGGCCCGTGCGAACTTGCATCAGCGACAACTCTGAACCCTGGCGGAGCTGCTTCCCAGGGTTTTTTCTTGCCGAAAATGCAATGACATCCTCAAACTCGGGAATCAAAATGACCGTCGTGGGCGTAGGCCCCGGCGATCCTGACATGCTCACCCTCAAAGGCCGTGAGGCTATCGCCCACGCCGACCTTGTGGTGGGCTTCAAAACCGTCCTCGACGTTGTGGCCGGCTCCACGGGCGACGCCGAGGTGCGCCCCATGGCCTACCGCGACCAGGAGGCCGTGCTCGATTACGCCCAGGAGCAGGCCCAGCAAGGCAAGCAGTGCGTGGTCTGCGTCTGGGGAGACCTGAACGTCTCTGCCAAAGAGCTCTTGAACCGGGTCCGCCGCCGCGCCGAGGTTGTCGAGCTGGTGCCCGGCGTCAGCAGCATCCAGTTCGCCTGCGCCCGCGCCGGCATTTCTCTGGAAGAGTCGCTGTTCCTGACCCTGCACCAGCGCTGGGACCGGGGCTCCGAACTGGGCGAACTGGTCGAGACGCTGAACCAGGGCCGGCGCAACGTGATCCTGCTCCCTCGTCCCTTCGACTTCATGCCGCCGGCCATCGCCGCCAACGCAATCACCGACGGCGCCGACCCCAATCACCCTGTCACCGTGTTCCAGCGTCTCACCCTGCCCGACGAGCAGCGTTGGGACGGGACGCTGGCCCAACTCGCCCGGATCACCGAGGAATTCAGCGATCTCTCCATCATGGTGTTCCCCCGTCCGGCGGAGGATCCAGACTGATCCATGACCACCGAAGCGCAAACCGCGGCCGGTTCCATCGTACTGGTCACCACCGCCGATACCGACATCCTCACCGCCGAGCGCGCGCTGGTGGGAATGCCTTGGGGCGACGCGGTGACCGTCCACGCCTTCAATCCGGTAGCCCTGGAAGGCGAATCGGATGAGGCCGCAACCGCCCGCCGCGAACTGCTGGAGGCCGTCGATGCGGCGTCCGTGGTCGTGCTCCGACTTCTGGGAGGCCGGCGCGCCCTGGGCGACGTGTTCGATCCCCTCTGGGAAATCTGTCTGCGTAACCGCACCCCACTCATCGCCTGCCCCGGTCACCAGGAATGGGACGATGACCTGGTTGCCGTGTGCACCGCTCCGGTGGCCGAAGTCGAGGCTGTCTTCTCCTACCTGATGCGCGGGGGCGTGCTCAACTTCCGCAACCTCTTCCTCTTCCTCGCTGACACTTACCTCGGCAGCGATTTCGGCCACGAAGCGCCGGCGCCCATGCCCTGGCAGGGCATCTACCACCCCGAGATGGCCGAAGGCATTTCCGTCGCCGACTACCGCGCCGCTCGGTTTGTATCGGAACGTCCCTCTGTGGGAGTCCTGTTCTATCGCGCCCACTGGATGAGCGGCAACCTGGCGTTCATTGACGACCTCATCGCCCGCCTGGAGGCACAGGACGTCAACGTCCTCCCCGTGTTTTCCTACAGCCTCAAGCACCAGCCGGAAGATGGAGAAGCCGACGGCGGCCACACCCTCACGGAATACATGGTCGATCCTGACGGCGTTCCTCGTGTGGACTGCATCGTCAACACCATGGGTCTCGCCATGAGCGACCTCGACCACCAGCAGGGCGGCACGGGCGCAACCGTCGCCACCGGCTGGTCACAGGAACTTCTGGACAACCTGGACGTTCCCATCATCCAGGGCATCGTCAGCACCGGCACCCGCGCCGAGTGGGAGGAGAGCTCCCTGGGCCTCGGCCCCATCGACACCGCCATGAACGTCGCCTTCCCGGAGTTCGATGGCCGGATCATCACCGTGCCCGTGTCCTTCAAAGAGGATACCGGCGCCGCGCCCGATACTCTGTCCGCCGGCCGGATGCAGCGCTACGTCGCTCAGCCTGACCGGATGGACTACCTGGCCCGGCTGGCCTCCCGGCACGCCGTCCTGCGCCGCAAGGCCAACGCCGAAAAGCGCGTTGCCATCATCCTCAGCAACTACCCCACCAAGGACGCCCGCATCGGCAACGCCGTTGGCCTTGACACCCCGGCGTCGGCCATCAACCTGCTCCAAGCCCTGAAAAACGCCGGATACCAGGTCGAGGATATCCCCGCCGATGGCGACGAGTTGGTCCAGCGCATCATCGAGCGTTGCAGCAACGACACCGACACCCTGACCGAGGAGCAGCTCCGCCTCGCCGCCGGCCACGTGGAACGCCGCGACTACGCCCGGTGGTACGCCGGCTTCCCCGAATCGGTCCGCGCCGAGCTGTTGGAGGCCTGGGGCGACCCGCCCGGGCACGTGTACCGCACCGGAGATCGTCTGGCCATCGCCGGCGTCCCCATGGGCAACGTCTTCGTCGGCCTCCAGCCCCCGCGGGGCTTCGGCGAGAACCCCATCTCGGTTTACCACAATCCGGACCTGACGCCCACGCATCACTACGTCGCCTACTACCGCTGGATCCGGGATGTTTTCCAGGCCGACGCCATGATCCACATCGGCAAGCACGGCACCCTGGAATGGCTGCCGGGCAAGGGCGTGGGTTTATCCCAAGCGTGCTATCCCGAGGTGGCCCTGGACGATATTCCCTTGTTCTACCCGTTTATTGTGAACAACCCCGGTGAGGGCACCCAGGCCAAGCGTCGCACCCACGCCACCATCATCGATCACCTGATCCCGCCCATGACCACCGCTGACTCCTACGGCGATATCGCCAAGCTGGAGCAGCTCATGGACGAGCACTACCAGTGTCAGACCCTGGATCCCGCCAAGCTGCCCACGCTTGAAGCGCAGATTTGGGAGATGGTGCAGCAGGCCGAACTCCACCGCGACCTCGGTGTGGACGAGCAGCCCGACGATTTCGGCGAGTTCATGCTGGAAATCGACGGCTACCTCTGCGAGATCAAGGACGCTCAGATCAAGGATGGCCTCCATACCCTGGGTCAGCCGCCCACCGCCGAGCAGATGGTGGGTCTCCTCTGCGCCCTGACCCGCCTCGACAACGGCGCCGTGCCCAGCCTGCGCCGCTCCCTGGCAGAAGCCCTGGGCTACGACTACTACGCACTGCTTGAAGACCCGGCCGCGGCGGTCAACGGCAGCACGCCATCGGCCTTGCGCGACGTCGAGGGCGAGTCGCCCATCCGCAACGCGGGCGACGTTATCGAGGCTTTGGAAACCCTGTGCCGCAATGCCTACCAGCGCCTGTGTGACGATGGTTTCGCCGCGCATCTGATCCCAACCGTCGTAACCGATACCCTGGGACGGCCCGACGCGCGCACCGAAAGCGTGCTCACCTACGTGGGCCAGCATATCTATCCGTCCCTGCTGCGCACCACCGACGAAATCGACAACCTGCTGCGCGGACTGGAGGGTCGGTTCGTGCCGCCGGGTCCTTCCGGGGCGCCCACCCGGGGCATGGTCAACGTCCTGCCCACCGGCCGTAACTTCTACTCGGTGGACCCGCGTGCCTTGCCCTCGCCCACCGCCTGGGACGTCGGCAAGTCCTTGGGCGATGCCCTGTTGCAGAAGTACCTGGACGAAGAGGGTGGCTATCCGGAGATGGTGGGCGTCGTGGTCTGGGGCACCTCCGCCATGCGCACCCACGGCGACGACATCGCGCAGATACTGTACCTCCTCGGCGTGAAGCCGGTCTGGCAGGCGGAGAGCCGCCGTGTCAGCAGCCTGGAGGTGATCCCCATCTCCGAACTGGGACGCCCCCGCATCGACGTCACCGTGCGCATCAGCGGCTTTTTCCGCGACGCCTTCCCCAACCTGATCTACCTGATCGACCAGGCCGTGGCCCTGGCCGCCGCCCAGGACGAATCCCCCGAGGATAACTACGTCGTCAAGCACGTGCGCGAGGATGCCGAAAAGCGCGCCGCGTCGCCTGAGGCGGACCCTACGGAAAGCGCTGGCGACTCTTCGCTCTTCCGCATCTTCGGCAGCAAGCCGGGAGCCTATGGCGCCGGCATCCTCGGCGTCCTGGACGAGCGCAACTGGGAGACCGTCCATGACCTGGCGGAGGTGTACACCTCCTGGGGCGGCTACGCCTACTCCCGCCAGGACTTCGGCGTCACCGCCCGCAACGAGTTCCGCACCCGCTTCGGCCAGATTGTCATCGCTGCCAAGAACCAGGACAACCGTGAGCACGACGTGTTCGACAGCGACGACTACATGCAGTATCACGGCGGCATGATCGCTACCGTGCGCTCCCTTACCGGACGCAGCCCCCGCCAGTTCTTCGGCGACAGCAGCGACCCGTCACGCGCCCGGGTCCGGGACCTGCAGGACGAGGCTCGCCGCGTCTTCCGCAGCCGCGTCGTCAACCCCAAGTGGATGCAGTCCATGCAGCGTCACGGCTACAAGGGCGCCTTTGAGCTGGCCGCCACGGTGGACTACATGTTCGGCTACGACGCCACGGCCCAGGTCATCGAGGACTGGATGTACGAGGACGTCACCGAGGAGTACGTCCTGAACCCCGACATGCAGGAATTCTTCCGCCAGAGCAACCCCTGGGCCTTGCGGGGCATCGTCGAACGCCTGCTGGAGGCGGTCCAGCGGGGCCTCTGGGAAAACCCGCCGCCGGAGATGCTGGACCAACTGCGCCAGATGTACCTTGAACTTGAGACCGACATCGAAGCCCGCCAGGAAAGTAGTGCCAGGCAGGAAGCCGGCGCCCGTACCAGTCCCGCAACCGCTTCATGAGCAGGAGGACGCGGCCGATGGAAAATACGCTCGAATTGCTCAACGAATTGACCAGCGACCCCAAGATGATGTGGGTCGTGGGCGGCGGTTCCGTGGTCAGCGAAAACCACGCCCACGGCATCAAGACGCCGGAGGTCCACAACGGCTGGGCCACCATTGAGGCCGACAACTGGCACTTCCACCTTCAGCTGGAGAAGATCGACGGCATCCAGTTCGTGGAGGCCACCAGCCACGGCGACCTCAAGTCCTACTACGTCCGGTTCTCCCACCAATGGGACGAGACCCTGGTGCGCTGCTACTTCCCCAATCCCTACCTGGACGAAAACGAAAAACGCACCGACTTGCAGACGGATAAGCTCCGGGCTTTCGAGGAATCCCGCGACCGTTGGGTCGGCAAGGAGGACGACCTCATCTTCGTGGAGCGCTAGTCAGTGCATTCACCAATATTAGGCGACTGCCGGTATTGTGCTAGCGGAAGCCGAGTACTAAAATGGCCCCGTGATGAGACTCAAAAGGTCCATCCCAGCAAGAGGAGTGAAAACATGGGTATGATCAACCGCTTCCTGTCCGCCACCGATACCGCCGCATGGGCCCCGTGGCTCGTCCTCGGCGCCATGGCCCTCTACATCGTCGGTTACGTTGACGGCGGAGTGCACGCCGCTTCCATCGGCGCCCCGGGCATCCTGACCACCGTTCACGAGTTCTTCCACCACGCCCGCCACGTCGCCTTCATGTGCCACTAGGCTCTACGCCGGCCCGGCGTTGACTTGACGCCGGGCCGCCTCAATCTTCCGGCACAAGCCGGAACGGATCGGCAAGTTTCGCCGCGCGAACGCTCTGCGGAGCGTCTGGAGGAGTGCGCTGTGGATCTGCCTGACCGGATTCCGTTTTGTCACGGTTGGCCGTCTCGGCCAGATGACCCGTTCAGTCAGATAGTCATCGGAGGTTAATGATGACGCGCATTCTCCCCACCGCCCTGGTCATGGGCGTGATCGTAGGCCTGATCGTCGCCGCCTACATGAACATCTTCAACGTGCCCGTCATGGAATGGGCCATCGCCCTCGAAGGCTGCGACATTGATCGCGCCGGCTGTGCTGAGCAGTTGGCCGCCGCCGAGGATGAGGAACCGCTGCCCTTGTCCTTCCTGATCTCTCTGGGCGGTCAGCGCATCGGAATGAGCGTCGGCCTGGCCGTCATCGGCATCCTCTACGCCGCCGTGTTCACCGGCCTGTACCACCTGATGCGCAACGCCACGCCGGGCTGGAACCCGTGGGCCTGGGCCGCGGTGGCCGGCCTGCTGGGTTTCTGGGGCGTGTCCATGTACACCCAGCTCAAGTTCCCCCTCAACCCCCCCGGCATCGGTGATGAAGGCACGCTGTTGGCGCGCCAGGGTTTCCAGTTCCTTTTCATCGCGGTGTCCACCATTTCGGTGTGCCTGGTCGTGTACGGCGTGGGCCTGATCAACCGCAGTTCGGCCGGCTCGGGGCGGTGGCTTCGCTACGCCGGCATCGGGTTGGCCTACGCAGTGGTGGCGCTCCTGCTGGCCTTTGCCGTGCCCAGCGTGCGCGACGCCGCGCCGGCCTGGCTTCCGCAGGAACTGACCATAATGTTCCGCACCTTCACCGCCGGCGGGCACCTGCTCCTCTGGATGGGTATTGCCTTCGCTACCATCGGCTACCGCTACTATCGTGAGCGAGACGTACACGCCTACCCGCAA
Source organism: Dehalococcoidia bacterium (assembly GCA_034420475.1). Classification (GTDB taxonomy): domain Bacteria; phylum Chloroflexota; class Dehalococcoidia; order Lucifugimonadales; family UBA3495; genus Bin87. The sequence goes on along the minus strand of DAOULH010000042.1, from coordinate 43,679 downwards.
GCGGGCGGCCCTGCTCGCGCAACGGCCGGCTGATGAGCCGCAGCCCTTTGGTGATCCCGTGACGCAACCCGCCGGCCGCGAGCCAAGGTTCCCCTTCACTGCCATCGTCGGCCAGACGCCGATGAAGCGCGCGTTGCTGCTCAACGCTATCAATCCCCGCATCGGCGGCGTGCTGGTGCGGGGCAAGAAGGGCACCGCCAAGAGCACGGCTGTGCGCTCCCTGGCTGCGCTGCTCCCCCAGGTTCCCGTGGTTCCCGGCTGCCCCTACAGCTGCCAGCCCGGGTCGCCCCAGGAAGTGTGCCAATGGTGCCAGCAGACGGGTCGATCCGGCAATCCGTCCGCCCGCCAGGTGCGCATCGTTGACCTGCCCGTGGGAGCGACCGAAGACCGCCTCGTGGGTTCCCTGGACATCGAGCAGGCCATCAAGTCCGGCGAAAAGAACTTCGAGCCCGGGCTCATCGCCTCCGCTCACCGCGGCATCCTGTACATCGACGAAGTGAATCTTCTCAACGACCACCTGGTGGACGTGCTGCTGGACGCCGCCGCCATGGGACGCAACTATGTGGAACGCGAGGGCATATCGGTCAGCCACGACGCCGAGTTCATGCTCGTCGGCACCATGAACCCCGAGGAAGGCGACCTCCGCCCGCAGCTGCTTGACCGCTTCGGACTGGCGGTTGAGGTCGACGGCGTTTTCGAGCCCGCCGAACGCCGCGAGGTGGTCCGCCGCCGCATGGCCTTCGAGTCCAGCCCATTCGACTTCATGGACGGCTGGGCCGACGCCGAGCAGGCGGAACGCGAGCGCCTGTTGAGCAGCCAACGACTGCTCGCCGACGTGGTCGTCCCCGACGAAATCCTGGAGCTCATCACCGACATCTGCGCCGAGTACCAGGTCGATGGGCTGCGCGGCGACATCGTCATGTACAAGACTGCCAGCACCATCGCCGCCTACGAGGGTCGAATCGTCGTCGACGTTGAAGACGTCCGCGAGGCCGCCCTGATGGCCCTGCTCCATCGCCAGCGCCGCCAGCCCTTCCAGCAGCCTCACCTGGTCACCGAGCAGCTGGACAATATGCTGGAGGACTTCCAGAACCAGCAGCGCGACCGCGAGCCGTCAGCCGACGACAATTCCGGCAATGACGACCCCGGTGACTCCGATAGCGATAGAGAACCTGACCCTCCCGAAGAACAGGCCGAGGATCCGGCTGACTCCGCTCTGGGCGATGAGTGGTTCGAAATCGGCGATCCGTACGCAGTTCAGAACCTCCAGGTTCAACCCCCGGACCGCCGTGCCCGGAGATCGGCCGGCCGCCGCGCCACCACCGTCAGCGGCACTTCTGCCGGCCGGTACGTCGGCGCCCGCGTCCCCGAAGGCGACGCATCCGACCTCGCCCTGGACGCCACCCTGCGCGCCGCCGCGCCTCACCAGCAGTCCCGGCGCCAAACGTCAGACGCCGACGCGGCTGCCCTGCTCATCGAACCCTGGGACGTCCGCGAGAAGGTCCGCGAGACCCACACCGGCTCCCTGATCCTGTTCGTCGTTGACGCCAGCGGCTCCATGGGCGCCCAGCGTCGCATGGTCGCCGTCAAGGGCGCGGTGATGTCGCTGCTCCTCGATGCCTACCAGCGCCGCGACCGGGTGGGGTTGATCGCCTTTCGGGGCACGGGCGCCGAGGTCTTGCTCCCGCCCACCGGCAGCGTGGAAATGGCCCAGTGGTGCCTCCAGGAAATGCCCACCGGCGGGCGCACGCCCCTGGCCCGCGCCCTCTATCTCGCCATGGAGACCCTGGAAACCGAGCGACTGAAGGACCGGGATGTCCTGCCCCTGCTGGTGCTGCTGTCCGACGGCCGTGCCAACGTCACCCTCACCGGCGATCAGTCTTCCAACGTCCTGACGCTGCCCGATGAGGTGCGTCAGCTCGGCGAGACGGTTGCCGCCGCCAAAATCCCGGCCGTCGTGGTGGACACCGAGCAGGACTTCATCAAGCTCGAGCTCGCCAAAAACATCGCCGACGCCATGTCCGCACGTTACATCAAGCTCGACGACCTGGCGGCCCAGAGCTTGGCCGACGCCGTCCGCCGCGAACTGCCCGGCGAGCGCCCGGTGGAAGATCTCACACCCGCCTGATCCCGTTCGGTCGCTACGCCTGAGCGCCGCCGCTGCGGATCGTCACGCCGGGTGGACCGTAATTCCAGCGCCGGCAGGAATCTACCGCTATCGCGACCGACGGTCCCGGCTGAATCAGGCCCGGCAGTGATAACATAATTCCACTCTAATCCCCAAAACGAGGTCCCAAAATGCCGCGCACCCTCCCCTACGCCGATATGGATAAAGTCCTGTCCCTTTCCAAGCGACGGGGTTTCGTCTTCCAGTCCAGCGAGGTGTACGGCGGCCTCGGATCAACCTGGGACTATGGCCCCCTCGGTGTCGAACTCAAGCGGAACGTCAAGGAGGCCTGGTGGCGCTCGGTAGTTTCCGAGCGCGATGATGTGGTCGGGCTGGACGCCGCCATCCTGATGCACCCCCGCGTCTGGGAGGCCAGCGGCCACGTGGAGAATTTCAGCGACCCGCTGGTCGAATGTCGTCAGTGTCACCGGCGCTTCCGCCAGGACCAGCTCGAAACCGACAGGTGCCCCGAATGCGGCGGCGACTTCACCGAGCCGCGCCGTTTCAACCTCATGTTCCGCACCTTCATGGGCCCGGTGGAGGACTCCAGCAACGAGGTGTTCCTGCGCCCCGAAACTGCCCAGGGCATCTTCGTCAACTTCCAGAACGTGCAAACCGCCACCCGCAAGAAGCTGCCCTTCGGCATCGCGCAGATCGGCAAAGCCTTCCGCAACGAGATCACCCCCGGAAACTTCACCTTCCGCACCCGAGAGTTCGAGCAGATGGAGATCGAGTTCTTCGTCAAGCCCGGCACCGACGACGAATGGCTGCAACAATGGGTGCAGTCCCGTTTCGACTGGTACGTCGGCTACGGCATCCGACCCGGCAACCTGCGCCTCCGCGAACACGCCGGCGACGAACTGGCCCACTACGCCAAGGCCACCTACGACATCGAGTACCGCTTCCCCTGGGGCTGGGGCGAGCTGGAAGGCATCGCCAATCGCACCGATTTCGACCTGGGCCGCCACAAGGAGTTCAGCGGCGAGGACCTCACCTACTTCGACGACGAAATCCACGAGCGTTACCTGCCCTACGTCATCGAACCCTCCGGCGGCGTCGACCGCGCCACCCTCGCGTTCTGGCTCGATAGCTACGACGAGGAACCCGACGGCAACGACACCCGCACGGTCCTCCACTTCCATCAGGCCCTGGCTCCGGTGACCGTTGCCGTCCTGCCCCTGAGCCGCAACGCCCGCCTGGCTCCCACCGCCCGCAGCGTTTACGACCTGGTCCGCCGCCGCTTCCGCTGCCAGTTCGACGATGCCCAGAGCATCGGCCGCCGCTACCGTCGCCAGGACGAGATCGGCACCCCCTACTGCGTCACCGTCGACTTCGACACCCTGGACGACCACGCCGTAACCATCCGCGACCGCGACACCATGACCCAGCAGCGCATCCCCATCGCCCGCCTCCTCGACGTCCTCCAGGACCGCTACGACCACGGCTGGTAGAGGGGTCAGGAAATCACCATGCCGCCTCGAACACGCCGCGAACCTCCGGCCCGCCGGAACGCCCGTATCCGCAAGCACCTGGAGCAGGCCCGGGAATACTGGTCCAAGTGGCCGGCCCACCTCGCTGAGGGGGACCTGTGCCAGGCCGGCGAAAAGGGCTGGGGTACCGTTGCTCAGCTCACCAAAGCCGTGGCAACCGTGCGCGGCTGGCAGCACTACGATCACGTGGCCATCCAGGAAGCGTTGACCGCGTTGTCAGACGAAATGCCTGATCGCATGACCGAGATAGGACGGGGTCTTGCTGCCGCAGAGAGGTTGCACGGCAACTTTTACGAGGTTTACATGACCGCCGCGCTTACTGAGTTTGCGCTGAGCGAAGTGCAACCCTTGTTGAACATCCTCTGGGAAATGCTGCCGAGAGAATACACCGGCGGTGTATCCTTCGCGGAGTGGGTGGGGGAGAGGTGACCGACGACCCGGCCGATGGTATCAGCCATGCGTCCCTTCATCGTTGCCCAAATGCTTTGCCAGCGCATCCCCGTCACCCGCCTCCTCGACGTCCTCCAGGACCGCTACGACCACGGTTGGTAAGCAAAGACCGGAGACCACCATGCCGCCTCGAACACGTCGCGAACCTCCGGCCCGCCGGGACGCTCGCATTCGTAAGCATCTGGAGCAGGCCCGGGACTACTGGTCCAAGTGGCCGGCCCACCTCGCTGAGGGGGACCTGTGCCAGGCCGGCGAAAAGGGCTGGGGTACCGTGGCTCAACTCACTAAAGCGGTTGCGACGCTACGCGGCTGGCAGCACTACGATCACGTGGCCATCCAGGAAGCGTTGACTGCTCTGGCTGAAGAGTCGCCGGCGCATATCGACGTTATCTACGATGGTCTAGGTGCAGCCGAGCAATTGCATGGTAATTTCTACGAGGTCTATATGACCCCGTACCGCGCAGCATTGGCCCTGGAGAAGGTGTGCCCCTTGTTGGAAATCCTCTGGGAGCTGCTCCCCGATGAATACACGGGCGGTGTGTCATTCACCGATTGGGTTGAGGCGATCTGAAGCCGCTGGTTAGGTTCAACCTGAGCGATGCCCCCCTCCATCGTTGCCCGAATGCTCCGCTCCGGCCTCTATACCGCCGTAGTCGGCCGGAGCGTGCGCTTCTACCAGTCCACCGGGTCCACCATGGACGATGCCGCCCAATGGGCTCGTGACGGCGCGGATGAGGGCGCCGTTGTCGTCGCCGAGACTCAGACCGCCAGCCGGGGACGCCTGGGCCGGCGGTGGATATCCGACGAGGGCAACCTCTACTTCTCTGCTCTCTTCCGCCCGGAACCCGACGCCTTGCCCCTGCTCAGCCCCCTGGCCGGCGTGGCCGTGGCCCGGTCGATCCGTCAGGTTGCCGGACTCCACCCGTCCATCAAGTGGCCCAACGACATCATGATCGACGGCCGCAAGGTCGCTGGCATCCTCGCCGAGAGTGCCCTGTCGGGCGCTCACGTCAATCACGCCATCGTCGGCATCGGGGTCAACGTCGCCCTGGACGTCTCTGCTGATCCCGAAATCTCCGCCACCGCCACCAGTCTGAACCACGCTTCCGGATCCGAAATCGACCGCGCCGAACTACTCCGTCGCATCCTCCAGCACATGGACGCTCTGTACCTGGATTTGAAGCGTGGTCGCTCGCCCATCGCGGAGTGGCGCCGCTGGCTGGACACCCTGGGCCAGCGCGTCACCGTCACCCACCATGGTGCAAACGACACCGGCTTGGCCGAGGACATCGACGAGCACGGCAATCTCCTGCTGCGCACTGACACCGGCGAGCTGTTGACCCTCACCGCCGGAGACATTACCCTCCGTGCAGCCTCAGGAGTGCCCGCACACAATGCTTGAAAACCTGTACCTTGACGGCAAAGTCGTCGTCATCACCGGCGGCGGGACTGGCCTCGGCCTCGAAATGGTGCGCGCCCTCACCCGGTCCGGCGCCAACCTCGCCATCGCCGGGCGCCGTCCCGGCCCCATTGAGGCGGCTCGCGACGAGGTGATCGCCGCCGGCCAGGACGCCATCGCCGTTCCCACCGACGTTTCCAAATCCTCAGATGCCGACGCGCTGATCGACGCCGCGATGTCCCGTTTCGGCCGGGTGGACGTGCTCATCAACAACGCCGCGATGGTTGCCGACAACGTCCTCAAACCCATCTGGGAGATCACCGACGACGATTGGGAGACGGCAATGTCCGTCAACCTGTCCGGCGCTTTCTATTGCGCGCGCGCCGCCGCCAAGCCCATGGCCGACGCCGGCAAGGGGAAGATCGTCAACGTGGCCTCGGGCTTCGGGCTGCGCGGCGGCCGCGACATCTACATGTACTGCACCTCCAAGGGCGGCGTGATCCAGTTGACGCGCGTCCTGTCCTTCAGCCTGGCCCGTTACGGCATCACCGCCAACAGCATCGTACCCGGCTTCATTCCCACCATTGACCCCAGCGCCGAGATCAATCGCACCCTGCCCCAATCGGGCGACTTCCTGCCCACCGGCAAGCTCGGCAAGCCCGAGGACCTCGGTCCCATCGCCGTGTTCCTGGCCTCCGATGCCTCCGACTACATGACCGGCGAGATGTTTATCCTCGACGGCGCCGGCCTGGCCGCCGGCATCACGCCCACCGGCCACGCGCCCGTCGCCGCGCTGGAACCGTAACCCGTCATCTCCACTTGAAAGCCATTATCCATCCGTCATTGCGAGGAGCGTAGCGACGTGGCAATCCCGTCCCAGGCCCGCCTTCCATCCGAGTTCAGCCTTTCCGGCTACACCGCCATCGTCGCCTCAGCCGGGGGCGATGAGTCGTCCTTCCTGGCCGCGGCCCTGGCCGAGGCCGGCGCAGCGGTGTTCGCCGTGGCTCGCCACCAACCCGCTGCCGACGCCATCGCCGCTGCCGTGACCGCCGTCTCCGGCCATGACACCGGCCGCCACGTGGGACGTTGGGACACGCCGGACGGAGCCTCTGCGGTTGTCAATGCCTTCGCTACCACGCATCCCCGGGTCGACATCCTGGTCAACGACACGCGCAGCTTTTTCGCCAAGCCCGCCGCCGAAATAGACCTCGCCGAGTGGGACGAGCTTCACGCCCGCAACGTCCGCGCCACCTTCATGCTCAGCCAGGCCGTGGGTCAACGGATGCTGGACCAGCAGTACGGCCGGATCGTGAACGTCATCTCCAACCTGGCGGAGCGCGCGGTCATCAACTGCTCCGCCTACAGCGCCACCCAGGCGGCCGTTCTGTCCCTCACCCGCTCCCTGGCCGTCGAATGGGGCCGCAGCGAGATCCGCGTCAACGCCGTCGGCTCTGGCTGGTCAACCGCCGAGGACATCCCCCTGGAAACCCAACGCGAAGAACTCCTCGTCCGCTATACCCCCATGCGTCGCAAAGGCCACCCCCGCGACCTCGCGGCCATGCTGGTGTACCTCTGCTCCCCCCACTGCGACTATCCCTCCGGCCAACCCGTGTACATCGACGGCGGGTTGAACGCGCATCCGTGACTGGCGGTGCAACCATGCCGACACTGGATAACATCACGATCAGAGGTTTCAAGAGCATCAAGGCCGTTGATCGGCTGAAACTGAACCCCATCAACGTGCTTATCGGGGCCAATGGGTCGGGCAAGTCAAACTTCCTTGAGGTGTTCTCGCTGGTGCGCGAAGTGGTTGCCGGTAGGCTAGGCTATTTCACGGTGCAGGCTGGGGGAGCGGAACGTGTGCTCCATTTTGGTTCACGCATCACGGAGGACATCAATATCGTCATTGCTTTCGACGACAAGAATTGGTACCGGCTAACGCTGGAGCCGATGTATTTTGATGATCGTCTGGCATTAGTTGAACAGGCCTGTAGTAAGTGGCCGACGTCGCTACCTGGACTGAATTCAGACGACACTCCGGCGCTGATACGGGATTTTATCAATGTTGACCCGTGGGTTTCGTACCATTTCCACGATACGAGCCGGGCGTCGCCGATGAAGAAGACGGCTGATTTGCACGATAATCGTTTCCTGCGTCCTGATGGTTCTAACTTGGCCGCGTTTCTGTACTTGCTGCGGAGCAAGCATTCGTTTTCCTACGAGCAAATCAGGCGAACGGTCAGGTTGGTGGCGCCGTTTTTTGACGATTTCAAGCTTGAGCCGCAGGCGTTGAACCCGGACACGATCCTCCTCGAATGGCGGCACAAAGGGTCTGACGCTTACTTCAACGCAGCGTCCTTATCCGACGGCACGCTGCGATTCATCGCCTTGACGACCCTGCTGTTGCAGCCGAAACTGCTGCGGCCTTCGGTGATCCTGCTGGACGAGCCGGAGTTGGGGCTGCATCCATACGCGGTTACCATGCTGGCCGCCATGGTCAAGAAGGCGGCAGTGTACGGTCAGGTAATCATGGCCACCCAATCCCCAAGGTTATTGGACCACTTTGAGCCGGAAGACGTTATCGTGGCCAACCGGGTGAATGGGGAAGCCAGGTTCGAGCGGCTTGACCCCGAGAGGTTGGAAGTGTGGCTGGAGGATTACAGCCTGGGGCAACTGTGGGAAACGAATGAGTTTGGAGGCCGGCCGAGCCCGGAATACCGGAGCGACAGACTGTCCGCCCCATGACACGACTCTTTGTCCTCGTTGAAGGTGAGACTGAGGAAACTTTCGTAAACGATGTCCTTGCGCCGCATCTGTATCGCGCCGGTTACATCAACGTCTCCGCCAGACTAATGGGAGGCCAACACCAGAGAAGGCACCGCGGTGGCATCCGGCCATGGACGGAAACCCGCCGCGCCATCCAGAATCAACTCCGCCAGGACGCCGGCCTCATCGTGACAACCATGGTCGATTATTATGGCCTGCCCTCCAGCGGACCGAGGAGCTGGCCGGGCCGCGCGGAGGCGATGCACCTCCCTCTCCCGGAAAGGGCGATTCACGTTGAAAATGCCATCCGGTCCGATGTGGCAGCCTCGATGGGTGATGGATTCAACCCTGCCCGGCTTATTCCCTACGTGATGATGCACGAGTTTGAAGCCATGCTGTTCAGCGACTGTGATAGATTCGCGCAGGCCATTGATCACCCCGAACTCGCCGGTAGTTTCCAGGCAATAAGAGATCGCTTCAGCACCCCGGAAGATATCAATGATTCCCAAGTGACCGCTCCGTCCAAACGGATCGAGAATTTAGCGCCCGATTATCAAAAGCCGGTGGACGGAACGGCGGCGGTTTCTGCAATTGGTCTCGATACCATTCGCGGAGAATGTCCCCATTTCGGGCAGTGGTTGGAACTATTGGAAGGATTGGTGATTGCGGTCGCGTAATCCGTCGGGCGAGCGTAGGTGTAGAGCCCGACCGGCTTTCCTTACCCCATCGCAGGCCCGCAGGTGCTACAATACCCTGCGATGATTTCCGCCGTTTCTCCCTTCCGTCCCAATCCAGTGCGCCGCCTGCCCGGCATGCGTGATTTCGATGCCGGCGCGCGCCAGCGCAAGCAGGACGTTGAGCGCCGCCTTGCCGACTTTATCGAGCTTTTCGGCTACTCGACGCTGGAGGTTCCCGTTCTGGAAGCCACTGAGCTGTTCCTGCGCAAATCCGGCGGCGATCTGGCCTCCCAGATGTATTCCTTCGTTGATCCCGGCTCCAACGCGGTCAGCCTGCGCCCCGAGTTCACCTCCGCGATCATGCGGCATTACCTGGAGGTCAACGAGGACAGCGACGAACCACCCGTTGTACGTTGGCAATACTGTGGCCCGGTCTTCCGCTACGATACCGGCAGCGCCGCTGACACCGGAGAGTTCACCCAGGTCGGCGCCGAACTGGTCGGCTCCAACAGCGTTCTTGCGGATGCTGAGCTCCTGACCCTGGCCGCCGGCATTCCTGCACAGTTGGGCATCCCGGACTATCGCATCCGCCTGGCCGATCTGGACGTGCTGGACAGCGTGCTGGACACCGTCGGCCTTTCCGACCGCGCCCGCGAGTTCATCGTGGCCAACATGAACCGCATTGGCGAAGGAACCGATAGCATCTCCGCCACTCTACAGCGCGCCGCCGAGCTCCACGTCGTCTCCGGCATCGGCCTGCCCGACGAGGAGAAGCACCTGGCCGTCGCGGTCAACGGCCTCCCCGACGGCGCGGCCCGCTCCGTTCTGGCCGGTTTCATGCGCTGGAACACCTCTGCGGACATGCCTTTGGGTCGCCGTTCGCCCGACGAGATTGTCGACCGTCTGCTCCGCAAACTGCGCGGCGGTGACGCTTCCGATGCCGTCGAACGCGGGCTCGCGCTGGCCGGCCAACTGGCCGGCGTCAAGGGAGATCCCACTCAGGCGTTGCCTCAGGCCCAGTCCATCGTTGCTGCCGCCGGGGCGGACACCCGGGCCATCGACCGGCTCATCGACCTCACCGCGCTCGTCAGTGAGGACCCGGCGGTTTCCCATCGGCTGGAAATCGATTTCTCCCTGGCCCGCGGCATCGCTTACTACAACGGCATTATCTTCGACATCGTTCGCGGCGTCTCCGACGTTTCTCTCGGAGGCGGCGGGCGCTACGACGCCCTTGCGCGCGCTCTGGGGGGCGCGGCTCCCGTGCCTGCCCTGGGCTTTGCGTGCACGCTGGAAGCGTTGCTTGCCGCGATGCCTCCGGCCGATCACGCGCGTCCCGCCGCCGATACCGTCCTGGTGTCCGCTGAGGGTGCAGGATCCAACGTCGCCGCTTTGCGTACCGTTGCTGATATCCGGTCCCGGGGAGGCGTCGCCATTCTGGACGTGGGCGGAAACGGCGTGCGCTCCGATTTTGCTCGGACGGATACAGTGTAAACACGGAGCATCGCCTTGAAACTGGTCATACCAAGCGACGGCGAACTGGGCGAACCCACGATGAGGTTCCTGGCCTCCTGTGGCGTCAGGGTGAACCGGCCCAACTCCCGTCGCTACACCGGCTCCATCCCGTCCTTGCCCGGCATCGACGTGCTCTTTCAGCGCACCGCCGACATCACCACCAAGGTCGAAGAGGGCAGCGCGGAGATGGGCATCACCGGCCTGGACCGGCTGATGGAATACCGCCACGACGATGACGCGGTGGTCCCGGTCATGGAAGACCTCGGCTTCGGCGGCTGCGATTACGTGCTGGCCGTGCCCGATTCCTGGCTTGACGTAACTTCCATCGACGACCTGGCGGATCTCGCCCTCGAGTTCCACGAACGCGGCCGGCAGTTGCGCATCGCTACCAAGTACCCGCGATTGCTGCGCCGTTATCTGTTCGAGCGCGGCATCAACTACTTTACCCTCGTCCCAGCCAGCGGCACCCTGGAAGCCGCGCCCATCGCCGGCTATGCTGACCTCATCGCCGACCTGTCCGCCACCGGAACTACCCTTCGCGAGAACCGCCTGAAGACCCTCGACGGCGGCACTATACTCTCCTCCCAGGCCTGCCTCATTGCCAACCCGTCTGCGCTGGTCCGCTGTCCCGATGATCTTGAACTCGCCCGCTCTTTCACCGAGATGCTGGAGGCCCACCTCCGTGCCGACCCGTACTATCGGATCACCGCCAACGTCCAGGGCCGTTCCGCCGAGGACGTCAGCGCCATGATTCTCGCGCGCCCCGAAATCGCCGGCATCCAGGGGCCCACCGTCGCTCGCGTGTTCAGCGTCGAGGAGGAGGACTGGTACGCTGTTTCCCTGCTGATCCGCAAGAACCGCCTGCTGGACGCCGTTTCCCACCTGCGTGAGTGCGGTGGCGTGGACATTGCGGCAGCCCAGTTGTCGTACCTGTTCAAGGACGAGTCCCAGGCCTTCGCCGGTTTCATGGACCGTATCGCATCACTGAACGGGCAGGGAGCCGATCATGCCTAACCTGCCCATGCACATCTACATGTGCCAGCAAGTGGCCGTTGATCTGGACTGGGGCTACGTCCACGACCATCCCGGCGCTGCGTACCTCGGGTCGACCACGCCCGATATCCGCGCCATGACCAAGTGGGACCGCGCCCGTACCCACTTCTCCGACCTGTCGGTCACCCATGTCGGCGCCGGCGTCGAGAAGATGTTCGAGCTGCACCCGCACCTGGCGGGCTCCGACAACGGCCTGTCCCCCCAGACCCGCTCCTTCCTCCTGGGTTACGTGAGCCATCTGGTAGCCGACGAGACGTGGATCACGACTATGTTCCGCCCCCACTTCGCTCCCGACAGCCGTGTCACCGACACCGAAATCGAGTCTCACATCTGGGACCGCGCCCTCCAGCTCGACATGGATCGCGTGGTTCTTGACGAAAACGCCCGCCTTGTCGCCGAAAACGACGCCATCGCCGCGATGGATCAGATGCCGGCCCTGCAATTCCTGCAGGATGAGCTGATCGACGAGTGGCGCGGTTGGGTTGCCCGCCTGCTCGGCTGGGATTTCACCTGGGAACGCCTCAAGCGTGCCCTCAACCGCATGTACCGCGACAACGATGAGGTGCAGCAGGTCGTGGACGGATTCCTGGAGAATATGCCCCAGAGCCTGGAGCGAGTGTACGAGCGCGTCCCTCGCGAGCTCATCGACACCTACCGCCAACGGGTCATCGACGAAACCAAGGCCCAGGCCCGGGAGTACCTCAGTGCAACTTAAAATGGTGCGCGGGCTGTCCGCCGCCGAGTCGGTCTTGACCCGCATCGATCCTCTTGATCTTTCGTCGTTGCCCGAGCCCGTGCTACAGCGCACTCGGGATCTCTTTGGCGCGAAGGCGACGCCCGAGTCGTCCGTCCTGCAGATGCTCCGCGACGTTCGCGCCGATGGCGACGCCGCCGTGCGCCGCTACGCCGGCCTGCTGGATGGCGCGGAGTTGGACGACCTGCAAGTCTCCGAATCCGACCTGGAATCCGCGTGGGACTCCACTCCCGATGATCTCAAGCGCGCCCTCGAGTTAGCCGCCCGCCGCATCACCGAATTTCACGAAGCCACGTTACCCCGTGATTGGGTTGACCTCGGCGGTGGCCTGGGCGAACTGGTGCGACCCCTGGAACGCGTCGGCTTGTACGCGCCCGGCGGCACTGCGGCCTATCCATCCACCGTCCTGATGACCGCCATTCCGGCCCGGGTTGCCGGTGTCAGTGAGGTGGTCCTGGCTACTCCACGCCGCGGCAATGAGCCGCTTAACGCCACCGTTCTCGCCGCCGCTCGCATCGCCGGCGTCGATGCGGTTTACCAGGTCGGCGGCGTTCCCGCCATCGGCGCCCTGGCCTACGGCACCGAGTCCATCCGCAAGGTTGACAAGATCTGCGGCCCCGGCAACGTCTTCGTAGCCTACGCCAAGCGCATGGTCCAGGGCCAGGTGGACATCGACGGCGTGTTCGGCCCCACCGAGACTATCCTCCTCGCCGACCAGACCGCCAATCCGGTGTTCTGCGCTGCCGATCTCATTGCCCAGGCCGAACACGATCCCATGGCGTCGGCCATCCTCGTCACCGACTCGCAAAACCTGATCGACGCGGTGGCAGCGGAGTTGGACTCCCAAATCGCCGGCAACCCCCGCGCCGAGACCATCCGCCATTCCCTCGAACGCCAGGGCTGCATCGTCGTCGTCGATGACTTTGACGAGGCCATTGCCGTCGCCAATCACATCGCTCCCGAGCACCTCTGCCTCATGGTCGCGGACCCGTGGGCCTGGGCCGGACAGGTGCGCAACGCCGGCGGCCTCTTCCTCGGCGAGTTTTCGCCCGAGGTCATGGGAGACTACATCGCCGGCCCGTCCCACGTGATGCCCACCGGCGGCACTGCGCGGTTCAGCTCCGCCCTCAGCGTCCACCACTTCCTGCGCACCATGCCCGTAGTCGGCCTCAGCCCCCAGCGGTTCACCGACCTCGGGGCCGCCGCCGTCCGCATCGCCGAGGCCGAGGGCCTGCCCGGCCACGCCGGCGCGGTGCAGGCCCGCCTCGACCACATCGCTGCCACTCGAACCCGCTAACGTACTTGGAACGTCTGCTCATGCCTGACATTGAAAACTTGCTCCTCCCCCACATCAGTCGCTTGAAGACCTACCAGGGCGTGTCCCCCAGCGAAACGCTGGCCGAGGAGGCCGGCATCCCCCTGGAGCAGGTCATCCGCCTGAACGGCAATGAAAATCCCTACGGCCCATCGCCACAGGTGGCCGAAGCGTTGGGCAGTTTCCGCGACTACAACCATTACCCCGACCCCGCGCAACGTCGCCTGCGCGAGGCCCTGTCCGATTACCTTGGCGTCTCCGAGGAGAACATCGTCGCCGGCAACGGCAGCGATGAGATCATCGACCTCCTGATGCGCATGTTCCTCGCCCCTGGTGATGAGATCATCATCCCCGTGCCGACCTTTGGCATGTACTCCTTCTCTGCCGACGTTGCCGGGGCCACTGCGGTCTCCGTTCCGCGCGACGAGAACTTCGACATCGACATCGAGGCCATCCGGGGCGCCATCACCCCGCGCACCAAGGCGATTTTCTTCCCGACGCCTAACAACCCCACCGGCAACGTGGTCACCGAAGCCCAGGCCCGCGCATTGCTCGACACCGGCCTGCTGGTGGTCTCCGACGAGGCCTACTACGACTTCTGTGGCCAAACCCTGATGCCATTGCTGTCCGAGTACCGGAACCTCGTCGTCCTGCGGACCTTCAGCAAGTGGGCCGGTTTGGCCGGCCTCCGCATTGGCGCCGGCGCCATGGATTCCGAGCTGGCCGCCACCATGATGGGCATGAAGCCCCCGTACAACGTCAACCTCGCGGCCGAAATCGCCCTCCTGGCTTCTTTGTCCGACACGGCCCACCTCCTGGATCGCGTCGACGCCATCGTCAAGGAGCGCGGCCGCATGTACCGGCTGCTGTGCGAGATTCCCGGCATCACCGTCTGGCCCTCCCAGGCGAACTTCATCCTCTGCAAAATGCCCGACGGGCGCGGCTTGGAAGTGTACGAAGCCATGTGCCGCCGCGGCGTTTTCCTGCGCTACTTCGACAACGAACTCCTGCGTGACTACATCCGCTCCAGCGTCGGCAAACCTGAGGAAACCGACGCCGTGGTCTCCGGATTCCGCGCCGTCCTCGGGGTGGACTAGCATGACCGTCCCTGATGCCGCCGCGCGCGCCGCGACCCTGGAGCGTTCCACCGCCGAGACCAGCATTTCCATCTCCGTAGATTTGGACGGTCAGGGCCGATACGATGTCGACACCGGCAACGGTTTTCTTGACCACATGGTCAGCCAGATCGCGCGCCACGGCCTGTTCGATATTGCCTTGAAAGCCGAGGGCGATACCCACGTCGGCTGGCACCATCTGGTCGAAGACACCGCCATCATGCTGGGCCGCGCTTTTGGCCAGGCATTGGGCGAGCCGCGCGGCATCCGGCGTATGGGACACGCCATCGTTCCCCTGGACGAGACGCTGGTGATGGTGGCCGTCGATTGGAGCGGGCGCCCCTACGTTGCCGTGGACACTACCCTCAACGACAGCATGGTCGAGACGTTGTCCGGAGACCTCGTCGCCCACTTCCTCGAGTCCTTTGCCATCGAGGCCCGCATCAACCTGCACGCCCGGGTGCTGGCCGGCGTCAGCCCCCATCACAAGGCCGAGGCTCTCTGCAAAGCCCTCGCCCGTGCCCTTCGTGATGCCGTCGAGCCCGATCCTAGGGCCCTCGGCCAGGTGCCCAGCACCAAGGGCACGCTGGATGCGTGACGGTATAATGTAGCGGTGCAGGTGGATCCAGGTTCGTGATTTGGAACAACGTCAAATTCTACGTCCTGGCCTTTGTCATCGTTCTGGCCGGGTCCCTGATTTCCACCGGATTGCAACTGTTGGAGAGCCTGTTCCCGGAAATCCATCCGCTGAACAAACTGGCCGCCAACCTGTCCGGCGTGACATTGGGAGGTGTAATGATGGTCCTGGCATTCTTGAGAGATAGCCGGCTTGACGAAGAGTGCCAGTGAGCCGAGGCGGAACGCCTCCGCGCCGACCGGGCCGAAGCCGAATTGCAGCGTGTGCTCTCCCAATACCAGGCCGGCGACCTGATCGCGCGTATTCGCCGGCTTGAAGAACTCTACGGCATAGATACCGACGACGACAACCGCACCGTCGGATAATCGAGTATAATGAGACTTACTATGGTGGCTTGACCAAGCGATAACCGGGGGAACCATGACTATCATTCACAGCGGAGTTAATCAGTTCAACCGGGTTCTCGTGAATGTCCTGGACAAGCCTTTTGTGGCCCGCGTCTTGTCCCCGTTCCAGCCCATCGCCAACACGCTTACCAGTCGCTACCTCGACTACGCGATGCCCGGCGATTGTCCTCCGTCATCATCTCCCGTCGCCTACACCATCATCGACGCCGAGGGCAACACCAGGTGGAGCGGCGACACGGCTGAACTCAACGAAAACCCTGAGCACCGCCATCGCAACCCACGCTGAGTCTGCGGTACCAGGCAAAATGAAGCCCTCCCCAATCACGGGGAGGGCTTCAGTATCTGATGTGGAGGTTCCTGCCTACGCGCCGCGCACCGGTCGGCCCCGCCGCGCCAGGAAGTCCGGGAACGCCTCTTCCGCCAGGGTGCCCCGGAGCACGTTGGTGGTGAAGTCCTTTTCGTTCATCCATTGCTGCTCGAGGCTCTGGCCCTTGTGCTGCAGCAGCAGACGCTTGATCCCGATCACCGACGGCGTGTCGTTAGTGGCAATCTCGGTGGCCACTTCCATCGTCTTCTGCCGCAGCCGGTAGGTCGGCACCAGGTGGTTGAGCAGCCCGATCCGGTAGGCCTCTTCCGCTTCCACGATCCGGGCCGTGAACAGCAGTTCCTTGGCCTGCGGCCAGCCCACCTGGTTGGTCAGCGTCCACGTCGAGTTGATCCGTCCGTATGCAGCGGCCAAAAACCGGAACCGCGCCGCGTCCGATCCGATGCGGATGTCCAGCGACGATGACAGCACCGCCCCGCCGCCGTAGGCCAGCCCGTTGATCATCCCGATCACCGGCTTGTCCGACGCGCTGACCTCGTATCCGCCCCGCTGCCGGCGGGTGGCGCGTTCGTCCATGCCTTCCCGGGTCAGCGTGCCTGCATTGAGCGCGGCTTGGTCCTCCCGCTGCTCGTGGATGTCGCCGCCGGCGGTGAACGCCGGAACCCGGGGGTGAGTGTCCGCGCCCGTGATTACGATGCACCCGATCTCCGGATCCTCGTTGGCGCACCGCACCGCGTCGTGAAGCTCTTCCGTCAGCTGCCGGTTCATGGCGTTGAGCACTTCCGGCCGGTTCATGGTTAGAAGCGCGACGTGCCCTACCACCTCACGACGCCGGTCGCCGCTGCCTTCCCACTTGGAGACACGTTCTTTGTCGGACAGAATGTACTGGTAAGCCATGGAAATCGCTGCTCCTGTTGCGCTGTTCAAGTGGCCGCATTGTATGGGCAGCCGCCGGCCCTAGTCAAACCAGACGATTGACATACCATCCCGTCGCCCGCGATCATGTTCTCAGGTGCTTGCCCATGTTTTCAATCACTGTAAACCGCCGCTCCGTGCGCCCGGTCGTGAGGCGATGGGCCGTGGTGGCGACCTGCGCCCTCTTCATCTGCCTCGGCGTGTTCGGCTTGGCCGGCCCGGACGCACGAGTTAGCGCGCAGGCGGACACTGTCCTAAACCTGCGGATCGAAAAGACCATCAGCCCGGTCAAGGTCCGCGTAATCCGGCGTGCCGTAACTCGTGCCAACGAATCCGGGGCCCAGCTGTTGATAATTGGCCTGGACACCCCGGGAGGCCTATACGACAGCACCCGCGAGATCGTCGAAATCCTCCTCGGCTCTCCTGTACCCGTCGCCGTGTTCGTCTCGCCGCGGGGCGCCCAGGCCGGTTCGGCCGGGACGTTCATCACCGCGGCCGGCCACGTCGCCGCCATGACTCCGGGCTCCAACATCGGCGCGGCCACTCCCGTTTCCGGATCCGGAGAAGAAATAAGCGAGACCCTGGCCGACAAGGTCACCAACGACGCTGCCGCCCTCATCCGCGCCATCGCCGAGGAGCGCGGCCGCAACCCCGACGCGCTGGAGGAAACCGTCCGCTCCGCCGCCTCCTACAGCGCCAGCGAAGCCCTGGAGGCGCAAATCATCGACCTCATTGCCGACGACATCCCGGCGCTCCTCGCCGCCCTGGACGGCCGGACTATATCCACCGTCGCCGGCGAGCAAACGCTGCAACTCACCGGCGTCGAGGTGCGGGAACTCAAGATGCAGTGGCGTGAGCGCTTCGTCGATTTCATCTCCAATCCCAACATCGCCTTCCTGCTCCTGACCCTGGGCAGTCTCGGCTTGGTGTTCGAGATGCTGACCCCGGGCGCCATCGGTCCCGGCGTTGCCGGCATCATCTGCCTGGGTTTGGGATTTCTGGCCCTGGGCAACCTTCCCTTCAACTGGGCCGGCGTGGCGTTCATCCTGCTGGCCATAGTGCTGGCCGCCCTGGAGATATTCGTGTCGGGGTTTGGCGCTTTAGGTATCGGCGCTGCGGTGAGCCTCGTGGTCGGCGGGTTATTGCTCTTTGGAGACTTCGGCGGCGGGCGCATTTCTCCTCCCAGTTTCCCCACCGTGTCGGTAAACCGCTGGGTCTTGGTCGGCGTTGGCGGTGTATTACTGTCCATCGCCGGCTATCTCGCCTACGAGGTGATGATGTCCCGTACGGGCCGACGGCGCGGCGCCGGCCGGGGCGAGAGCAGCGGCACGGACGGGCGGAGTTCGCCCGGTAGTCTCGTCGGGCAGACCGGCGTGGTCACGTCCGCGCTCCAACCCCGGGGTGTCGTGGCCCTGGCTGACGAAACCTGGTCCAGCGTCAGCAACGACGGCCTTACTATCCCGGCCGGACACCGCGTGCGCGTGGTCGCCGTGAATGGCCTGCTGCTCACCGTGGAGGCCGAGGGCGGTCCCGCCGCAATTGAAGGCCAGGAATGATGCTAGAATGACATCAACACTCCACTCGTCCCGATTCCCATAAGGAGGCGCCAACATGGCCGCAGGGATCGTCGTCGTCCAGCAGTATCAGCGCATGGTAGTCCAGCGTTTCGGTACCTATATCGGTACGAGGGGGCCCGGACTGCGCTTCCTCATCCCGATCTTATACCACGGCACCAAGGTTGACCTGCGCGAGCGAGTCACTCGCGTTCCCACTCAGAAGTACATCACCGCCGACAACGTGGTTGTGGACATGGACTTCGTGATCTACTACCGCGTGATGGATGACCAGGTCGACCGCGCGGTGCTTGAGGTTCAGAATTTCGAAGCGGCCGTCATCAACCTGGCCTTTGCCACCCTGCGCTCCGTCATCGGCTCCCTGGATCTGGCGACCACGCTGTCCGAGCGCGAGCGCATCCGCGACGACGTCCAGATCCGCATGGACGAGGTCACCACCCGTTGGGGCGTCAAGGTGTCCCAGGTGGAGATCAACGAGGTTGACCCGCCTCCCGGCGTCAAGGCCGCCATGGAGCGGCAGAAGTCCGCCGATGCCATCCGCACCGCGGAGATCACCGAGTCGGAGGGTCAGCGTCAGGCTGCTATCAACCTGGCCGAGGGCGAGCGCCAGTCCGCCATCCTGCGGGCCCAGGGCCAGCGCGAGTCGGAAATCCTCCAGGCCGAGGGCGACCAGCAGGCCCAGGTGCTGCGGGCTGAGGGCTTCAGCTCCGCCCTGGAGCGCATCTTCAGCGTCGCCAGCACGGTGGACGCCCGCACCATGAGCCTTCAGTACTTCGACACCCTGAAGTCCCTGGGCGAGAGCCCATCCACCAAGTTCATCTTCCCCATGGAGTTCACCTCCATGCTGTCCCCCTTCCTCGGCATGGGCGGCATGAACCCCCCGGATGGGGGCAACAACCGTGGCAGTACCGGCAACGGCGCCAGTGCCGACAACGAAAACCGTACCTGAGGCACCTGCTTCGAGTAGACAAAGCTAACAGGGCAACCACTGTGGTTGCCCTTTTCTCTCCGTTCAGCAGGTGCCCGAGGTGGAAATTCCCAGCTTAAACATGTGGATGATACGTGCGGGCCAAGATGGTCACGTTTTGCCTTATTTCCTTGACCAACGCATTGCGTATCTTGGCTGGGGCGATACCAGCATCATCTATCCCGAAACTACCAGAGAAGACTTACGCGGCCGCGTGGCGCGTGCCAATCCGATGCTTACAATTAGCGCGGTTGGAAACGCCACCCGATGCATCTGGGAGTTTTGCTGTGAGGTCCAGATTGGCGATCCCGTCGTAACCTACGATCCGCAGCAGCGGCTCTATCATATCGGCATTGTCAGATCTGACGCGGAATACAGGACAGTAGTCTAGCACTACGAGGGCACTGACGAGTCGTTCGAGGACTGGGGGTACGTGCGTCAAGTCGACTGGGTAACGACATTCCTCCGCGATGCGCTATCGCAAACCGCCCGCAACAGCTTGGGCCGTCAGCCGACCCACTTTCAACTTCCTGTTGAGGTCAGCGAGGAAATCCGCCGGCTCTGCGCGTAAGCGCGCCGGCAATTCGATAACGGATATGGATTAGCCTTTCTGGCCGTTCTCTTTGGCGGCCTTCTCCTGCCTTTCCTTCCGTTTCTTTTCAACTAGGGCTTCCAATTCTTCGACCGTAAAGCCTTCGGTAAGGCCATCCAAAATACTTGCTTTGAGGCTTTTCGGTGTTTTGGCAAAGAGCATTCTTGTCCCTCCTGATACAACGTCTGCGGCAATGATCGCCACCTCAACCGTCAGCCATACCATGCAGATGCTGAACGCCTGGTCGACCGGCCCTGGACCCACTAATTCCGATAATAGCAGTTTTGCATCGAGCGGGCTAATGTGCGTCATCGCATCGGTCAGCAAAACGCGCGCCGCCCAAAACCCGGCCCAAATCACGCACACCGCGATGCGCGCCATCCGTGTCAGCGGTACGCCGGCAACCGACGCCAGCAGCGAATCATCACCATCGACTCCCCGCCGCCGACCTTCACTGTCCACGGCTATGCTCCATTATTCGCCGGCAAGATTAGCCAACCCTCCTTCGTTCGCCAGCAGCCCCATCGCCGCGCCGTAAGGCTCCACAGCCTTTCCGTCTATCTGCCTCAGCAGGTCGCCCAACTCCGCGTCGTCGCCTATCCGCTCCGTGATCCGCCGGTACAGTTCCTCCTGCACCGTCTCCAGGAATTCCGCGCGCCGCCGCTCGGCCCGGCGCTTTTCCAGCCCGCCCGTATCGGCCATGTAATCGCGGTGCGCGGTCACGCTGTCCCAAAGCTCCCCGATCCCCACGTTGGCGTATGCCTGGGTCAGCAGCACCGGCGGGTTCCAGCCGTCGCCCAAGTCCGACAATTGCAACATCGCCGTCACCGCTGCCGACAGCTGATTGGCGCCGTCCCGGTCGGCCTTGTTGATTACATAAAGATCGGCGATCTCCATGACGCCGGCTTTCAGCGTCTGTATCGAGTCGCCTGACTCCGGCGTCATCGCCACCGCCACGGTGTCCGCCACACCCATGATGCCCAGCTCGGTTTGTCCCACGCCCACCGTTTCCACCAGCGTCACGTCCTTGCCCGCGGCGTCCAGCGCCCGCACCATGCTCTTGACGATGCGCGGCAACCCGCCGGACTGTCCCCTAGTCGCCACGCTGCGGATGAACACGCCGTCATCCAGGTAGTGCCGCTGCATCCGTATCCGGTCTCCCAGCAGCGCGCCGCCGGTAAACGGGCTGGTTGGGTCCACCGCCAGGATGCCCACCGAAAGTCCCATTCCCCGCAGATGCTCCGCCAGCCGGTCCACCAGCGTGCTCTTGCCCACTCCCGGCGGGCCGGTGATGCCGACGGCGTATCCCGCGCCAGTGTGCGGGTCCAGCGCGGCCATCGCTTCCGCCGCCGCCGGATCGCCGCGCTCCAGCAACGTCAACACCCGTGACAGAGCGCGCAGCTCGCCCTTCAGCACCCGTTCGGCCAGTTCGCTCATTCCTGTACCACGCGACGAAAATCGTAATCTTAGTAACGAAACACGGCGGCCAATTTAGCATCGGCCGGTGGTCGGGTCAAGGAAGGTCGCAGCTCGTAATTGTTCACAATTCATGAGGTCGTCATTGCGAGGCGCTTGCGCCGTGGCAATCTCGACCCCGTAGTAGCAACTGTTGCCCCAAAGGACTCCTGTGCGCCAACGGGATTGCCGCGCTGCGCTTCGCAATGACACTTCCCCGCAACTCTGAACAGTTACGCAGCTCTCGCCCTTAACAACTCTCGCCACAGCGGTTATCATCTTGGCGCTCCCAAACTCTGCCTGAACCCCGAGGTGACCTCCATGACTACCCGCTCCGACACCCTCCAGGGCCGTGTTGCCATCGTGACCGGCGCCGCCAGCCCCATCGGCATGGGCCGCTCCATCACCACCGGCCTGGTGCGGGCCGGCGCCCGCGTTGCCATGCTCGACATCAACGAGGACTGGCTCGACCAGACCGCCAACGACATGCGCGAACTTGGCGGCGACGAGTGCGTGCTGCCCATCATCGCCGACGTCACCGACCCTGAATCCGTGCAGAACGCGGTGCAGCGCACCATCGGCGAAATGGGCGGCCTCCACATCCTCGTCAACAACGCCGGCATCAACCCCCGCACCGCCGGCTTTGGCGGCAGCGCCTCCGGCAGCCGCACCGGTTTCTTCGATATTGTCCCCGACGCCTGGCTGCGCGTGATTTCCGTCAATCTCAGCGGTCCTTTCCTCATGGCCAACGCCGTGGCCGGCCACATGATGGAACAGGGTTTTGGACGCATCATCGGCGTCACCACCAGCATGGACACCATGTGGCGCAAGGGCGGCGCGCCCTACGGCCCGTCCAAGGCCGGCCACGAGGCCCTGGTTGCCATCATGGCCCAGGACCTCGAAGGTACGGGCGTCACCGCTAACGTCCTGACTCCCGGCGGCGCCACCGCCACCAACATGGTGCTGCCGCCCGAGGGCGCGACCGCCGACGCCCTCATCCAGCCTGAGGTTATGCAGGCGCCCGTTGTCTGGATCGCCTCCGACGACGCCAGTGACTGGAACGGCCGCCGCATCATCGCTTACTACTGGGACGAATCGCTGCCCCTGGCAGAGCGTCTCGAGAAGTGTGGCGCGCCCGCCGCGTGGCCGCAGCTCGGCCTCCAGGCGGTGCATCCCGACTGGTTCGGCCGCGGCTGACCACAAACGGAAACCCGCAAAAATCGTAGGGGCGACGCATGCGTCGCCCCTACTGCGTTCAACCGATGTAATCGGTGCATCAGTGCCGGAAACCCGTATCGAACCCCCGCGCATTGGGGTTGATCAGCAGGTCCGGGCGGTTGCCCCACCGCTTCAGGAACCGGCCGAAGTTCTTCCGGCTCAGCTCGTCGCGCTGGTTCTCCTCCAACTCTTCCCACTGGCGATGCTCGTGGCGCACCAGCGGCAGGCTGCTGTCGCACACTACCCGGTATCCGGCGTTCTTGAACTGGAAGCAGTAGTCGATGTCCAGGTTCCGGTAGAACCGGAAGGACTCGTGCATCAACCCCACGCTGGGCAGGTCGGCCCGCCGGAACGCCATGCAGTACGCCTGCATCGCGTCGGCGTCGCCCCGGTCCACTTCCTCGTGGAAGTGCTGCATATCGTCGGTGGTCAACCCATAGGGGCCGAACACGCCGATGCTGTTGTCCGCCAGGTGTTCCGCCACCGGAGTCAAAATGTCCCCGACCACCTCGGTCGAGGCGTCCAGCAATACGATGTACCGGCCGCGCGCCTGCTTCAACCCGATGTTCTTGCCGGCGGCGTCGCCCACCACGTGGTCACAGTGGATGACCCGAACGTTTGCGTGCTCCGCCTGTGCCTCTTCCAGATACTCCGCCGTGCCGTCCGTGGACCCGTTGTCCACCACGATGATCTCAACCGATGCTCCGCCGGTGTGCCGCAGCACGGCCTCCACGCACCGGCGCACGTCGTCCACGTAGTCGTAGGCATTCACCAGGAAGGTGAAGTCGTAGAGGTCAGGTTGGTCCAGGACGGAAGGCACTTCCCGCGAAGCGGACACTGAAGGCCACCGCGCCTCTTGCAGTTCCAGCGGTGTCTGCGGTCGCACCAGCGTCGCAACGCCCGTGTCCTGCACCACCATCCCGCCTTCCACCATCTGCGACCGCAGCGCGTCGGCATCCCGATACGCTGCCTGTTGCCGCAACGTAGCCCGGCGCTCCAGCGCAGCGCTGTTCTGTGTGCCGATCTCGTACCGCTCCGGAATCTGGTCCAGGTCGAGCCCGAATACCCGGTCAAAGTCCAGCATCAGTTCCAGCTTGTCCGCCGCCGGCAGTTCTGACCGCGCCATGGCCCAGGTGATTGCCAGCGCGGTAGGCAGGTCCAGGTCGTTGTGCACTGCGTCCCAGAACTTGCCGCTCCATTCCTGGCCCTCGGCGCTCAGGGCATGGTGCCCCGCGCCATTGCCGGACATATTCCGCCACACCCAGATGCGGTTCCGCAGGCCGGTCAGCGCCTTCTCCGCCGCCCGCAGCGACGTGAAGGTGAAGTTCATCCGATGCCGATAGCGCACGGTCATGCACAGGTAACGGAATGCCAGAGGATCGAACCCCCGCGTCGCCAGGTCCTCGATCAGGAACACGTTCCCGGCCGACTTCGCCATCTTGGCGCCGTCCGCCAGCAAGTGCTGTCCGTGCACCCAGTAGTTGACGTGCTGCTGCCCGAACGCCCCCTCGCTCTGCGCGATCTCGTCCTCATGGTGCGGGAACACGTTGTCGACGCCGCCCGTGTGGATGTCGAATTTCTCGCCCAGGTACTTGTGCGCCATGGCCGAGCATTCAATGTGCCAGCCGGGGAAACCCTCGCCCCAGGGGCTGTCCCACTTCACGTCCCGACCCGGCTCCGCCGCTTTCCAGAGGGTGAAGTCACGCGGATCGCGCTTCAGCGGGTCAGCCTCGGCGCGCACTCCCTCCAGCAGGTCGCCGCCGAAATTGCGGGACAGCTTGCCGTACTCCGGATAACTGTTGACGTTGAAGTAGATGTTGCCGCCCGCTTCGTAAGCGGAACCGTTGTTCATCAGCGTGCCCACCATCTCCAGCATTTCCGGAATGTGGTGCGACGCCCAGGGAAACACGTGGGCCGGCAGGATGTTGATCCGCTCCTCGTCCTGCCAGAAAACGTCCGCGTAGAACTCGCCGATTTCCTGTAGGGACTTGCCCTCGGCCAGCGCGGCCATGATCATCTTGTCGCCGCCGGCTTCGGCCAGTTCCTGCCGCATGTGGCCCACGTCGGTGATGTTCTTGATGTGGTAAACCTCGTTGCCGTCGGCCACCAGGATGCGGCGGATCCAGTCGGCCATCAGGTAGGTGCGCAGGTTGCCGATGTGCGCATAGCGGTACACCGTCGGCCCGCAAGTGTACATGGACACCTTGCCGGGCGTCATCGGCCGGATCTCCTCGACGTTCTTAGTCAGGGTGTTGTAGATGCGCAGCATACCTCTACCTCCGGCGGGCGCAGTTGGCCCAAGTTTAGCACGGGCCTATTCCGTTTGCATCCGCGCCGGCCGCGCGCACTCTGCCGCTTTCCTCAAACCGTCATTGCGAGAATGCCGCCAAGCATTCTCGGCAATCTCCTCAGTTCCTCTTGGCTTCCGGCTTCCTGATCTAAAGGCGCAGCACGGTTGTAGGTATGAGGCGTCCGGCCACGGGATCTACGGCCAGCAGCGCCTCTTCCAGCGTGACCACGCCAAGCAAAGTGGGCTCGCCCGCTTCGGCGAAGATCACCGGCGTGGGGAATTGCTGTCCTTCAAGTCTGCCATGGTCCTTCCGATGTCCACCGGCGCGTTGCTTCCGTCCGCCAGTTCGGATTGCACTGAGCGTTCCACCGGCACTCCCAGCCGCTGCAATGTGGTTCTGGGTACTACAGTGAAGGTTGAGCCGGTGTCCACAATTACATCAATGTCTTCGAACCTCCGGCCCTGCGGGTCTCCGATACCTATCGTGACCACTACGGTTCCCATTGCATCGCTCCTCGATTTGCTGGATTGGGGGTCGATGCGCTGCTCACTTTCCTCAGAAGGCAGGTCGGCGGCGCGGTTGAAGGCTTCTGGCGCGAGCATTCGATCAGGTCCGTGGGTCGTCGCTCATGGTGGTGATGGCCTCTTCGTAGCGGCGCTGAATCTCCGCTTCGTCGGCTTGGGGGTTTTGCTGTCGGAGCAGATGCTTGATGCCGGCTTCGCGGCCCTCTTCGCGGCCCTCTTTGCGCCCGTCGGAACGTATTGAGTTGAAAAGGTCTCGCTTGATTTTTTGCAACACCATTTTGAGCGTCTCCAGGAGCAGCGCGTAGGCATACGAAAGTGGCGGAACGCCCAGCGCGTTTGCGGCGGCATTGGCGATGGCAGCGGCCCCGGCGTGAATGTCGCCCTTGAACCAGTGGACCAGCACCATAATAGCGGTGGCAAGCACAGTGTACTCAAAGGCATGGTCCTGGGCAAACGAGACCGTGTAGCGCCAGTCGGGGCTTTTGAGATTGATATTGGCCGGGTTGAGTCGGACGATGGCCGCTATGGCCAGACCGGCGGATGCGGCCGGGATCAGCTTCCAGACGTGGTTGATATGGCGCATCAATTGGCGGTCGTCCTTGTACTATCCTGCGCTGCCAACGGCCGCTCCGCCAGTGCGGCTTGCTCCGGGACGCCAACGTTGGCCGTTACCCCGCCGGGAAATCGTCAGAAGCGGGATTTTCAGGATTGGGCTGGGGTCAGCGTCTGGCGGGGCGGTAGTCTCGGGGGTCCAGGCAGGCGTCGTACATCGCCCGGTCTATCCTAACCCAGTTTGTGCCGTGGATGCCGCGGCGGAAAGCGCTGCCTGGACCCACGGGGAACGCGCATTCAAAAGTGAGCGTCCGGTTCTACGACGCGGCAACCTGCTTGGCCAGGCTGACCGCCGGGCTGAAGTCGGAATCCTGGCTGACGATGATGGCGACGTCGTAGCGACGTTCGTGAGTAGCCTGCACCAAGTCCAGGGCCAGGCTGACGTCAACGCCCTTTTCCTGGCCGCCCCGGTTGACCTTGCCCTGATAAACGTAGATGCCCCGGCGGGCCAAGTAGCGGAGCTTATTTAACCAAAAATCGTGCCAATACGGGTTACCGGAGCGACTCGGAACGCCAGTATAGAAGCGGATTTGGGACAGAACACGGCCGGCCTCTCTGCTGACCAGGGCGTCGGCTATTTTTTCGACATCGTAACTAGGCCAAGCATATGACGATGCTTTGTCCATAGGGTTGCCGTGCCAAGCGTCCTTTGCCGAGTGGTAGAGATTCTGGCCGTCAATGAAAACTATGGTGTCCATAATCAAAAAAACCCCGGCCGGGGAAACTGGCGCAAGCCAGCTCGTGCGGACGGGGGGCAAATCAGGATCAGCATAACGTCCCTTTCGGGTTACCGTCAAGCGCGCCATTGGCAAAACCCCGCCCGGGGAAACCGGCGTGAGCCAGCTCGCGATGTTGGCCTTTATCCCGCCGGGAAATCGTCAGCGCCAGGATTGCCAGGATTATCGGATTTTCACGATGCCGCAGCGTCAGCGCCGGCCAACCCAATCCTGCCAATCCCAAAATCCCGCAAATCCTGATTCTGACAACATCCCCGCTGTCGGGCTAACCGCGTCGGAGCAGCCGGTCGTGCTCTTGATGTGACCCGATCCAGAACCGGATGATGTCGTTCTGTTCCATCACGCCAAGAGCGCGGTAGCCGGCGCTGACGCGGACGGCGCAGGAGCCTGGGGCAGCGTCAGCCGGTGAGTGGCGTGGCTTCAAGTCTTCCGGTAGCCGGTTCGTGGAGCAGGCTCCAGTGCTGGAGGATGTCCTGGCCCAGCAGGGACGGCAGAATGTTGGCCGATCCGGCGCGGGGTCCGATCCTGACTTCGGTGCGGTACCGGTAGATCCGGCCGTTTTCTGAGTCCCGGAACGTGAGGAGCGCCGGCTCTCGGTACATGACGGTGGCGCCGCCAACGCCGTGGAGCGTCGCCGGTTGTCCGAGGGACTCATAAGGCAGGTTCAGTACGTCGCTGTCCGGCCCGAGGATGCACGTGACCTGCGCGCCGGTATCGACCAGGATGTCTATTTGGCCTTCAGCATCCAGTCTGGGCAACGTCACGTGGGTTCTCATCATTGGCCGGCGGTCGCGGTAGTAACCGGCGATCACAGGATCATCTCCGGCGGGTCGGGGTCGAGGTACAGTACTGCCACCATGCGTTGGCGGTCGCCTCCGGGCCTGAGTTTTGCCAGCAGTTCCGGCAGCGTTTCGGCCAGGGTGAGCTCCCGGTCGGAGTTCATGCCCGCCCACTGGCGCGGATTCTGTTGGCTCATCCCTTCGGTTTCGGCCCGCAGGCAGGTCGAGACGGCTTCGTATTCTGCCATTTGGGCAGAGATGCGCGCCGCTTCTTTGGGCGTTGTGGGAATGGGTTCGCTCATTCCGCCTCCGTTCTTGGTCAGTTGTTCAATCCATGTGTTGTGCATCTGCCGCAGCGCCGGCCAACCCAATCCTGCCAATCCCAAAATCCCGCAAATCCTGATTCTGACGACACCCCCGCTGTCGGGCTAACCGCGTCGGAGCAGCCGGTCGTACTCTTGATGTGACCCGATCCAGAACCAGATGATGTCGTTCTGTTCCATCACGCCAAGAGCGCGGTATCCGGCGCTGACGCGCACCGAGTAAAACGGGGTGTCTGCGGCCGACGCGTTTGAAATTCAGGCTCGGGTGGCTCGGGTTGTCCTGAAACAGGGTGTACGCGTTCCTGGCCTGCTGTTTGACGTGGTTGGGCAGCAGGCGGTAGGCATTCCAGAAGCCGCCGCGGGTGAAAGAACGCATGGTTAGAGGTCGGCCGGGTCCAATGGAGTACTGGCGCCGGCTCGGTGGTCGGCCAAAGTTTCAATGGCGAGGCGGCTCAGCAACTCATCTGATTCCGGCCGGTCGAATAGTTGGTCCCATTTCTGGTCAGCCTCAAGCTCTGCCAGCAAGAATCTGGCGAGCCGGTCCTGTTCTTCGGAAGGCAGGGCGGCGGCCCGGTTGAAGGCTTCTTGAAGCAGTTGGTTCATGGTTATCCTCCGGGGATCGTCAGCGCCAGGATGGCCAGGATTATCGGATTTTCAGGATGCCGCAGCGCCAGCGCCGACCAACCCAATCCTGCCAATCCCGTAATCCCGCAAATCCTGATTCTGACAACACTACGGTTGCAAGCGGGCGCGCGCGAGGTTGGCGTGATCGCAGTTATCTGGGTTCAGTAACGCAGGGCGAATTCCAGCGTGCGGATCATGTCATCTATTATGCCGTGGGGTTTCGTCAGCTTTGCACAAATAATCGGTTTTGAGGCGATTATTTGTGCAGGTTAGACCCAAAACCACTGTTTTACGCTCACTCTTCACGTGGAACGCGAGGGTGGTCGGTGTGGTGTCAATGCCGACCGGCGCACTCGTTCCGGTGTAGTCGGCGAGGCGTGGGGGCCGCTACCGCGACCTGACCGGTGTGAGCGTCGCGATGTGCAACGGCTTGTCTGGTGTCTGGGGTTGGCGCCGGGTCGGTCAGTGGCCGGACAGTGTGATGGTGTGATCGGCTCTGCGTACATGGAAAGTAAGGATGTCGTCCGTGGGGTCGTGGGTCATCCGCAGGTCTTTGAGGATGTCCTGACCAAGTATGCAGGGCAAGCCGGCAGGGACATCTTGGGGCGTCCCTATCCAGATGTCTACGTCGTAGTGGTAAACCGAGGCGCCGTCGGCGCTGGCAATGGCGATGGTCGCGGGTTCGGTGAAGCGCCTTGAGCTGCCGGTTGCGCCGGTGATGACGAAGGGGTTTTCGAGTTGCGCGTAGGGCAGGTCGGCAAAGACGGTGGGGTCGGGATGGATTCCGGTGGAGTCGGAACCGGTGTCGACCAGGAATGTGGCGTAGGCGTTGACCATGAGCCTGGGGATGAGGACCCGCGCCATAATGGTGGGTTGTGCGTCTTCAAACCAGCCTTGGATCATAGGACCATGACCTTGGGGTGGGGGTCCAGGAACTTGGTCCGGGCGGGCCCTTGGGGCGAGATGGCGCGAAGGTCCCTGGCCAGGGTTTCCTGGTCCGGGGCGAACCTCATTACCAGGTCGGTGGTCATGCCGGCCCACAGGCCGGAGCGAGGATTGTCCAAGGTCTGCAATGCTTTCCTGAATGCAGCGGAGACTTGTTCGAGTTCCCGAATGCCGGCGATGGTTTCGCGGGCATCCTCAATGGCGTCGCAGTCTGATGCCGGGTGGTTTCCCATTTCGCTCCTCCGGGAAGGATGGGGGTCGGTTTCAGGGTATCTGAAGGCAATTCGGGTCGCAACGGGTTACTGTGCCTGTTCTTCGACCATGGACCAGAATATGTTTAGGGACCCATCGGCGAAACGCGGTTCGCTGAGGTGTCCCTCGACAATAAGTGCCTCAGGTCAACGGTTTCAAAGTATCCAGCGCGCACCCGCCGGCTCACTCCTCGCCGGCGTGCGGCCCCTCGCCGGTGTTGGCCCTTATACCGCCGGGAAATCGTCAGAACCTGGATTGCCAGGATTATCGGATTTTCAGGATGCCGCAGCGCCAGCGCCGACCAACCCAATCCTGCCAATCCCGTAATCCCGCAAATCCTGATTCTGACAACACCCCCCGTCGGGCTAACTGCGTCGGAGTAGTCGGTCGTACTCTTGGTGTGACCCGATCCAGAACCAGATGATGTCGTTCTGTTCCATCACGCCAAGAGCGCGGTAGCCGGCGCTGACGCGCACCGAGTAAACGGGATGTCTGCGCCCGACGCGCTTGAAATTCAGGCTCGGGTGGCTCGGGTTGTCCTGGAACAGGGTGTACGCGTTCCTGGCCTGCTGTTTGACGTGGTTGGGCAGCAGGCGGTAGGCATTCCAGAAGCTGCCTCGCGTGAAAGAACGCATGGCTAGAGGTCGGCCGGGTCCAATGGAGCGGTGGCGCCGGCTCGGTGGTCGGCCAGAGTTTCAATGGCGAGGCGGCTCAGCAACTCATCCGATTCCGGCTGGTCGAATAGCTGGTCCCATTTTTGGTCAGCCTCAAGCTCTGCCAGCAGGAATCTGGCGAGCCGGTCCTGTTCTTCGGCAGGCAGGGCGGCGGCCCGGTTGAAGGCTTCTTGCAGCAGTTGGTTCATGGTTATCCTCCGGGGATCGTCAGAAGCAGGATTTCCAGGATGCCGCAGCGCCAGCGCCGACCAACCCAATCCTGCCAATCCCATAATCCCGCAAATCCTGATTCTGACAACACCATAGTCGAAAGCGGGCGCGCGTGAGGTTGGCGCGGCCGTCAACTCACTCCCCACTGCCGGCGTGCGGCCCCTCGCCGATATTGGCCGTAATTCTGTTCTTGAGCGGCTCTATCAATGCTTCGGGGACATCGATGGGTTAGAGGGGGGCGAAAAGCCGAAGCTGTCTCCCTTGCTGTTGTTGCAGGGCCGGCACATCAGTTGCACGTTGGGCAAGTTGTATGTGCCGTTTGCTTTGCCTGGTTGGATTCTGTCTAGGGTTAGATGCTCAAACGGGAACTCTGTCCCACATCCGGTGCATTCGCCTTCCTGCGTGATGTATCGGATCAGTTTGATGAGTTTCCGGTCCTTTGCTCTGCCTTGCTTTCGCATGATTGAGCGGTAGCCGAAGTAATGAGCGATCCGCGGGCGTCGGTCTCTCTTCCGAGTCGCGCGCACCGCATGCAGTATCTCTTGCCACTCCAGCATACGACGGCTGGCCTGGGCCCATAGGTAGATTGCGACATCGCGTTGTTCGTAAGGTAATGGACAGCCGTTTCGCTTTGCGTACTCCGCAAGGTGGCGGGCTAACTCCTTGACCACGTCGCTTCCCGTCAAACCGGGTGTGGCCCGCTCCGCGTACCCTGGCAGGTTTCGTACTTCATGAAACGGGAAGTTGGAACCGGTCACTTTACCGCTTGCGTGTTCCGCGTTGTATCTCTCGGCGGTTACTGCAAACGGTCGCTCTTCCGTTGGGTTTGGCATAGTGCTTGTGTCTGGCATTACCGTGTCCCTGGGGTTGTCATCTGCCGCCCCGCCAAGTCAGCCTGCCCCGGGTCGCTCATTAGTTCGGCTACCATCAATTCTATCAGACGCGCCGTTTCGCTCTCCGGCTGCCACTCGTGGCGCAGCAGGCGGCGGGCCGCGCGGGATTGGGCGTCGCCGGCCGGACGATCCAGTATCCCGCTGCCCGCGATCAGCGCCGCGCACTCCGACTCCGCCGACGCTCCCAACTCGCTCAGCTTGACGTGCAGCGACTCGCCGGCGTCGTAGCGCGGGATGGGCAACTTCCAGCCGTGCTTGTGAAAGTCTCTGATTTTCTTGGCCCAATTGGTGGTGCAGAACGGCTTGGCTCGCGTTGCCAACTCGTTGCTGTTGATGATGGCAAGCACGTAATGGGCTTCTTCTTCGGATTGGCAAATCGTCTGAAATAGTTTGTGGTCTACGATGGAACGATTGTCTCTGATTAGCGCCGCAGTAGGTTCGCCTTGCGTGGTGTAGGCAATGCGCGTAGTTCCGTCGCCGGCGATTGCGCCTTGCAAGTATTCGAGCTGGCTGGTGAGTTTGTTGAGGTGGTTCAGGTTGTCAAACAGCTCGATAATGACGCGCCCTTGATGCGCTTCCCTGAACATCGCAGAGGCATTATTCCAGCGGCGTTGCATCGCGGAGTTCAGCGCCGCTACGTCAAGCCCTCCGTCGTCGGGTAGCAAGGGAATAGTCATCGACGGACGATGCACGGGCAGGGCTGCGTGCAACGGGTCAAGCGCAACGTAAGGGGCAATGCACTCACTCAGGTACACGTCAAACAAATGGTCGTTGTGTATCACGCCGTCCAGCAAGTACAGTTGACCATCGTACTTGACGTTATCCTGACTGCCTTGACGTGCCCGGATGTTGGTGCTGTTGGCGGCGGGAATAGCAGCAGTGTGCGGCAACGTGTCAACGAAGAACAGCCGGCGGTCAAGGATGGTCGGCCCCTGACTGGAAAGTTCGGCGTAGGGCGACTTGAATTTGCCATCATCGTGATGCAGGGCCTCCGACACCCTGGCGATGCCGGCGTAGTCGTCCTGCCAGTTGCCCCGCCAGGTCTCCACGGTTCCCGGCGCCAGCGGCCGGCCCGTTTCGCCGGCCGCGTACTCCGCGAACACGACGCTGGCCGGCATCGGAAAGAAGTCCGGCGTCACGTTGTCCAGGTCCCACGGTTCTTGAACCTTGAAGTTCACGTTGACGCTCGGCGCGTTGCGCCCGCCCTTGCGCTTGTAGTTGCCGCCGCGCCATTTCAGGTGTTGTCCGGAGCGCAGGGCGCTGTGGGGCAGCACCATGCCGATGACCGCGCCGTCTTTGGCGTAAAGCTCGGCGCAGCGGGTGTAGAACAGCGTGGCGATGTCCTGGTGCGGGGCCAGTTTGCCGCCGGCCCAGATCTGGTAGCGCTGCTCGCTCATGCCGCGCAGTTCCTCGCGGATGATGTCCGCGCTCTGGCCGTAGGTGAGCCACGGCGGGTTGCCGATGATGCGGTCAACCTTCTCCTCGGCGATCACCGCCGGGCGGATCATGTTGCGGATGTAGTAGGCCCAGACGTGGTTGCGGCCGGCGGCGTGCAGTTCCCGCATCGTGGCGGCGACGGCCTGCATGCTCCGGCGGCACTCGTCAGACATCGGGTAGCCGTCGGCGACGTGCTCCGCGTCGCGCCCTTCGTCGATGGCGGCGGCCATTTCGGAGATGAGCCGGTCAACGTCGGCCTGCTGGCGGGCCAGTTCCTTGGGAATGCTGAAGGTGACCGGCCCGGCGTGGCCCGGCAGGGTTTCGCGGGTTTCCAGTTCGATGGACTGGCTGGCGGCCAGGGTGCCGGTGTCGTAGCGCAACTGCATGGAATCGCCCAAGTAGATGGGCGCGCTCACCGCGCCGGCGCCCGTGTCCGTCCCGGTGCCTGTGTTCTCGGCGCGGGCGGCGCGGATGGTTCCGGCGGCGGCCATCACCCAGGTGGCCTTGGCCAGTTGGACGGCCACCGGGTGTATGTCGATCCCGACCACGTTCTCCTGCAACTTCCGCAGCGTTGCCGCCGCCGACAGTTCGCCGGCGTGGTTGATGATCCGCTCAATGGCGGTTTCGATGAACGTGCCGCTTCCGCAGGATGGGTCCAGCGTCCGTTGGTGCAGCGGGTCGTCAACCACGGCTGCGGTGATTTCCTGGGCCAGCCAGCGCGGCGTGTAGTATTCGCCCAGCCGCTTGCGTTCGTCCGGCGTGATCACGTTCTGGTAAAGGGTGGGCGCCACTTCGCGCGGGCTTTGCGTCCAGTCAAATTGCTCGACGACGCGGGCGATTTCCCGCAGATACGCGCTTTCTCCCGCCTCGGTGGGCCAGGTGAACAGGTCGGCGTCGATGACGCCGTGCAAGTCGGACTGCTCGGCCAGGATGCGTCCTTTCAGCAGCGCGTCCGGCCTTTCGGCGGCGTGGCGGGCCACGTCGCCCAGCAGTTGCTGCTGCATGATGAGGGCGACCAGGCTGGTGATGTAGGTGTGCCGGATGAACAGCCAGTCGCTTTCGTCGCCGGCCGTGGCGGCGTCCTTGCCCAGGGCCACCTGGAGCAGGTCCTGCCAGAGCCGGCGTTTCACCGCCACCGTCGGGTCGTCGCGGCGGGCCGCGTAGGCTTCCTGCAAGAGCAGGTTGCCGGCGCGGAAGGCGTCGGAGTCGCTGCCGAAGCAGCGTTGCAGGTTCTCCGCCGTGGGGCTGACGTTTTCGGCCGGCGCCGAGATGATGCCGTGCAGGTACTCCCGCAGCCGGGGCGCCTGTTCCGGCCGGTCAAAGGTGCGATGCGTCTCCCCGCGTCGCAGCGGCAGTTTCTCCTCGCCCACCCGGCGCAGGAAGTAGTGGACGCCGTCGGTGAGGATGCCGTTCCGCACCCCGCTGCCGGCCTTGAGCAGGCTTTCGATGTACCCGTCCAGCTGGTCCACGTCGTCCGGGTTCGGCGCGCCGTTGCGCAGGATGTCGGTTTTGAACTCAATGCACGTGTTGTGCACGTACAGGTCCATCCGGCCGGGGTTGCCGATTCCCGGCGGCCCCTCGGTCGCCATGTCCGCCAGGCCGGCGACGCCCGCCGTTTCTATGAACCGGATGAAGGCCAACCGGATGTCGTTCTCCGTGTCGCCGCTGCGGTGCCGGTCGATGACGAGGGCGAAAGTCTCCTGCTCTTTTTCGGTGGCCATTGTCGCCTCTTTTTCACGGGCTCCGCGTCACCGCCGCTCCGAAGCCTTCAGCGTCTCAATCTCTGCCGCCGAGTACCCCGCTTCCGCTGGAATTTCCAGGATTTCGTCGGTGCGCTGGCCGAGTTAGGGGTGTGATCGCCGTGGCGCGGCGGCGTGTTAGAATTGGTCCAACAGCAATCCGCATCCAATCTAGAATACTCGTTAGGAGGGTGAAGCGCCATGCCGGGCCGAACAATCCGCGACGTCAATACCCATGGTCAGGGCTCGGCAATATCGCCGGTAATCGGCTTTGTGGGTGGCTTGGGCCGAACGCTGGATCTGGGCGGCGCGTTGAACCGTTACCCCGCTGACTACCTGATGGAAATCCACCGGCAGATACGGGCGCGCCGGTTGGCCGCGTCCAGCGGCCCGGAAGCCGACGCTGAGGCCATCGGCCGGGACTGGAATGCCGTGGGGCAACTCCTTTACCACGCTATGGGACGCTTTGAAGAATACGCCGACCGCAGGTAAACCGGGCGCACATAGTACCTGATGACTACACCCCGACAGGATTGCAATGAACCGGAAAACTGGACGGCGCCGGCTGATGCCGCGCCTGCGCCGGAACGCGCGCCGCATGACGACCCAGCATCGGGCACAGCGCCCGAACATCCAACCGGGATCATTCACTTGGAGCGGTCGGCGCCTCTGCCTCTACCCGGTGAGTTGCGAGAATATGAAGAGATATTGCCCGGGGCGGCGGAACGCATCCTCAGTATGGCGGAAAGGGAGCAATCGCACCGGATGAATCGGGAAGATAAGGAACTGAGCCTGGAAGAGGCCGCTGTAGAAAACGTTCGCACCGGCATCACCAATGAGTTCAAAATAGGCATTATGAGCAGCGTGTTCGGCTTTGTTCTGGGTCTCGTCGGTATGATAGGGGGATTAGCCCGGTGTTGGATAGGTCGCTGGGAGCCTGGTTTGACCGCCTTCTTCTTTTCGTTAGCAGCGCTGGTTGGCTCATTTTTATACCAGGCAAGAGAACGTCGAGCGGAGCGGCGGCATTCTGCTCGATCTGCCTCCGTACCATAGCCTGAGAGCAACCTTTGCCTCGCCGGCGGCGTGCGCAAAAACATACGGGGGCGAAACTCATTCGCCCCCGCAGCGTTTCTGTCCAGCCGGATTTTGAGGCCGGCAGATTTACGGGCTCCTCGTCACCGCTGCCCCCGAAGCCTTCAGCGCCTCAATCTCGGCTGCGGAGTAACCCGCTTCCGCCAGGATCTCGTCGGTGTGCATCCCGAACCACGGGGCCGGCGGACCCAGCCTAGGCGGCGTCGCTGACAGCCGCGCCGTTGTGCCGGAGTGGTCCACGCTGCCCCACACGGTATGTTCCCGGGTAACTACGAACCCGGCGTCGCGCACCACCGGGTCGTGGCGGTAGTCCTCCATCGTCAGGTTCGGAGTAACCGACACGCCCAGCGGGCGCAGTTCCTGCATCCAGTGTTCAATGGTGTTGCCCCGGATAACCTCGGCGATGGCGTCACCGTCGTGGTGGATG
This sequence comes from Dehalococcoidia bacterium, assembly GCA_034420475.1. Classification (GTDB taxonomy): domain Bacteria; phylum Chloroflexota; class Dehalococcoidia; order Lucifugimonadales; family UBA3495; genus Bin87. Next base: position 7,332 of record DAOULH010000042.1, on the reverse strand, counting down.
TCTCGGAAGTTGAGCGCGGACAGCAGCGACCCGTAGGCGGCGGCGTCGGGACAATGGATGTACAACCACCCGTCGGAAGCCTCGTACAAACGCGAACCTGCCGAGTATCCGCGCGCGTCCGTTCCCTCGATGTCCTCCCGCCGGTATCCCGCATAGTCCAGGAAGTACGGCGACTGCAACAGCCCCGCCGTCAGCGCCAGCCCACTGTCCACCGACTGGCCCTTGCCGGTCCGGTTCCGCTCGTGCAACGCCAAGGCGACCGCGTAAGCTCCCATCAGGCCCGTGCCGTAGTCGTTCACCGCGTAGGGCGCCAGCATCGGCTTGCCGTTGCGGCCGCCGCGCCGCACCTGCATCCCGCTGGTGCCCTGCGCCAACTGCTCCCAGCCGGCCCGCTCCGACCACGGCCCGTCGTATCCGAAGGCGTTCAGCGATGCGTAAACGATGTCGGGCTTGACCTTCTTGACTTCCTCGTAGCCCAGGCCCAGCCGCTGCACCGCCGACTTGCGGTTGTTCTCCACGATCACATCGGCAGATTCGACCAATTTCCAGAAAACCTCTCGGCCCTCGTCGGTCTTCAGGTTCAGCATGATGCTGCGCTTGCCCCGGTTGACGTCGATGTAGCCAATCGGGTCCAGGATGCGCGTCGGGTCGTCGATCTTGATCACGTCCGCGCCGAATTCGCCCAGCGTTCGGCCGCAGGTCGGGCCCGCCAGGATGATGCACAGGTCCAGCACCCGCACGCCTTGCAAAGCGGACATAACGTCGCCGTGCCCGTTGCTGGCCGCGGCCCGCGCCGGCGCGCCATCCAGCTCCGCCAGCACCTCGTCGGTGTGCTCGCCCAGCTTGGGCGCCCGACCCTGGACCGCGCCCGGCGTTCCCCGGAGCCGCACCTGCACGCCCGGCTGCTTCATCGTGCCGTGCTCGGCATCCTCCACTTCGACCACCATCTTCGCGTCCACCGCGTGCTCGTGGACCAGCCATTCGTCCACGGTCTTGCACACCGTGCAGGCTCCGCCCTGGGCGTTGATGTCCGCCTCCCACTGCCACGCCGTCCGCTCTTTGAACATCTCCGCGAAGCGGTCCTGCCAGAACGCCAGCGTGTCCGCGTCCACCGGCCGCCCGAACAGCGACGTGGCTTCCTCGATCCATTCCGTCTTGCCGGCCGCCGTCAGGGTCTGCCGGGCGAACCGCTCAAACATTCCGTGGTGGTACACCCACCGCCCGTCGGCGCACTGGTACGGGTGCGACATCACGGTTCGCGGAAAGTCGAACAGGTCCACGTACTCGTAGTTGTTGAACTTGATGATCCGGCTGCCCATGGCGGTGAACATCGCCGAGTGCAGCGGCACCTCAATCCGCTGCCCCTTGCCCGACTTGTCCCGCGCGTTGATCGCCATGGCCACTGACACCGAACCCAGCAGCGCCGAAAAGGTGCTGGCAATGGGCAGTGGAGTGAACAGTGGCTCGCCGTCGCTCTCCGAAGTATCGGGGTAAAAACCCGTTTCCGCGCTGATCACCGGGTCCCAGCCCGGCTCGTTGCGGCTCGGGTGTTCCTCGCCATAACCGGGGAGCGAGCAATAGATCAACCGCTGGTTGTGCGCCGATAGCTCCTCGTAACCGATCCCCAGCCGGTCAGCGACTCCCGGGCGGAAGTTTTCGATGACCACGTCGGCGTTGGCGACCAGCCGGCGCGCGTTCTCTCGACCAGCGTCCGTCTTCAGGTCCAGCGTCACGGATCGCTTGCCCCGGTTCCACGTGGCAAATGCCGGCTCCGACCGCGCCGGGTCGCCGCCCGGTCGCTCCACTTTGATCACGTGCGCGCCCTGATCGGCCAGCAACATCCCCAGCATCGGCCCGGGCACGTACTGCCCGAATTCCACTACATGGATGTCTCGCAACGCGCCTGAAGTGCCGTTCGTAGTCATCGATCTACTCCTCAGTTGGGTGTTCTCCGTTCAGGCTGGGCGGCGGCTCGTCAAAGGGCAGGCCGTTTGCCTCGGCCTGTTGCCGCCGGTCAAGCCACTGCAGCCAGCGCTCTTGCTGTTCCTGCCGGCCTTCCTGTCGGCCTTCCTGTCGGCCTTCCTGTCGGCCTTCCTGCCGACCTTCCCGCCGGCCTTCCTGCCGACCTTCTTCCAGACCTTCCCGCATCCCTTCTTCTTGTGCCCGTTGACGTGTCCGCTGTCGGTACCATGTCCCAAACACCATGTCAATGACCTCCGTCAGGATGTACGCGGCGGGTAGGGCAAAGCCGATGTTGGGAGCGCCTGCCCAGATTATCCCTACCGCCTGCGCGTCCCAACTTTCACCGCTGTGGGCGTTGAAACTGTTGTAGCTGCTTATCCCGGTAAGTATAAGCCAAACCGTGGTGAAGATGCCGGAAAACCACCGGATCAGCCTGGTGGGTATGTTGAGAATGCCGGTGCGTTCTTCCCAGCGGTCCCGTTCATTGTCTGACCGTCTCATGACCCTGGCCGAATGCGTCCTGTCAGCTATCGGGAGCCGCCGAAACGCCCGGGGTCACACCCCTCCAGGCTGATCTCGGTGCTGCCCGACGCCATGATCTCCGCTATCCCCTTGCCCATCGCCGGCCCCAGCAGGATGCCCTTCTTCTGGCCTCCGGTGCAGATGTACACGTTGTCCCAACCCGGAGCCTGCCCCACGATGGGCAGCCAGTCCGGGGTGACCGGCCGCAGGCACGCCGTGTGCAAAACCTGCTCCGCCCCGCTCAATGCCGGCATCAATCGCGTCGCCCGGCGCATGATGTCGTCTCTCGCCTCGTCGGTCAGCGACAGGTCGAAACCCACCTCCTCCTCAGTCGCCCCGCACCAGATCAGCCCGTCCGTCTTCGCGTACATCGAACTGCCGCCGCCGATGAGTTCGTAGTCCAGGCCGGGACCGTCCGGCCGTACCCGGATGATCTGCCCCTTCAGCGGATCCACGGGTATGGCGATGTCCAGCCATTGCTCGGCCGTGCGGCACCATGGACCCGCCGCGATCAGCACCCCCCCGCAGGAGATCTCGCCGTCGTTGGTCACTACCGACTCTACCTTGCCGTTGCCCAACCGGAACCCCACCGCGCTGCCGGCGATCACCGTCGCGCCCAGTTTCTCCGCTCCTGCGGCCAGGGCCTGAGTGAACTCCAGCCCGTCCAATGCGCCGTTGCCCACCGCCCGGATCCCGGCGATGACCTCAGGAGTGATGCGTGGTTCCAGGGCCAGCACGTCCTCACGCTCCAGCCACTCCGCGGAGAATCCCGGCTCCGGCGCGCTGTTGAAGGTTTCCAGCGTCGCCCGCAGATCATCCAGTTCTTCCGGGTCCAAAGCCACTTTGAGGATCGACATGATCCGGCCGTGGTATTCGATGCCCGTCTCGGCCGGTAGCGAGGCCCACAGTTCCTTGTGCAGCGCGAACGATTGCAAGGCCATCGGTTGCAACGGATCGGGCCAGCCGTGCCCTTCCAGCGGATTGAGCCCGCCGGCGTTGTATCCCGAGGCGTGGCTGGCGACGCCCTCCCGTTCGATGATGGTGGCCTTCACCCCGTTGGCGGCCAGGTAGTAGGCGGCCGCGCAACCGGCCGCTCCTCCGCCGATGATGACTACGTCAGTTGTTTGGTCGCTCATGATTTCGTCCTCGATTTCCGCCGCAAAATTTGGTTAGGATATAATTCTGGGCTGGAGGTGTCTATGCCAATCTACGAGTACCGGTGCCCCGTTTGCGGCAATGAGTTCGAGTCCATTCGACCCGTATCCCGCGCCGACGACCCCATCGATTGCAAGGAGTGCGGCCAGCCGGCCAGCCGTCAGATATCGAACTTCTCGTTCAAGTCCGATACGTTCACATCACCCAAGCTCAGGAACCGCCCCGGACAGACCTTCCGCGGCAATCGCTCTGAAACAACAGGCGAAACGCAGCAGCCCGACGCCGGTCAACCCGCCGGTTAGGGTTGCCGGGCCCTGGCCTCGTTGCACGCGATGCAGGTGCAGGCGGCTCGCAAAGCCCGGTAGGTGTAGATGCCGGTGTAGTGCGCATCACTCCACAGGAACTGCAGCGCGTACTGCCCCACCGCCATCTGGTCCAGCGCCCGCACGTCCTGGGGCACCGTGTCCGGATCCAGCAGCGCCCGCCCTGTCATCTCTTCCACGCAGGAGGCGCAGGGGCACCGCAGTCGCAGCATCCGGTGCGGGTAGATGCCCCGGTGCCCATCGTCCCAGTTGATGATGATGGAATTGCCGGTGATGTCGACGTCCGTCGGCTTGATGATTTCGTTGGTAGCCATGGCCGTTATCCGCCGGAGGCCGGAGCCTGGACTTCGGCCAGCCGCGCCGGCCGGGGCATCTCGTCCGGGTCCGTGGGTATCTCGATGATGCTCGGCCCGTCCACCGCCAGCGCCTGCGCGAACGCGTCGGCGATGTCCTCGAGCCGGTCAACATAAAATCCGGTCCCGCCGAACAGTTCCGCGTACTTGTCGAACCGCGGGTTCACCGTGTCCGCGCCCACGTAGCGCTCGTTGAACGCGTACTTCTGGTAGGCCTTCTCCGATCCCCAGCAGTCGTTGTTCATCACCACGGAGATGTTCTTCAGCCCGTAGCGCACCGCGGTCTCGAATTCCTGCGCGTTGAAGAGGAACCCGCCGTCGCCGTTGAAGTTCACCACCGGCCGTTCCGGCGCCGCGAAGTTGGCGCCGATGGACGCTGGGAAGCTGAACCCCAGCCCTCCCAAGTCCAGCGCCATGATGAGGCTGCGCGGCTGGTAGTAGTTCAGCCGGTCCTGCCCGAAGTTCGGCGCCAGTCCGGCGTCCAGCGCGATGATGGCGTCCCGGGGCATCACCTTGCGCAGTTCGGCGTACACCCGCTGCGGCTTGATGTAGTCCCCGGTCAGCGCTCCTTCTTCTTGCAGGCGGGCCGCCCGGGCCGCGTTCCAGCCGGCCACCCGCCGGGTCCACTGGGGATCCGGACGCAGTTCCGCCGCCGCCACGATGCCGTTGATCTCATCCACCACCGCTCCCACGTCACCCTCGACGCCTACTGAAATCGGGTAAATGCGTCCGATCTCCTTGGGGTCAATCTCAATGTGCACGATGCGCGCGTCGGCAGGTATGAACCGGTTGTCAAAGAACGTTGTGGACTGTCCCAACCGCGTGCCCGCCGCCACTATAACGTCGGCGTTGCGGGTCGCGTCGATGGCTTCCTGCGCTCCCAGTCGGCCCAGGTGACCCAGGTAGTTGGGATGGTCGTTGGGCACCGCGTCCGCTCGGCCGTAGGACGTCACGATGGGCGCGCCCGTGAGCTCGGACAGCCGGGCCACCGCGGCGTCCGCCAGGCTCCATTCCACGCCCCCGCCGGCCACGATCACGGGCCGTTTGGCCGCCAATATCTCCTGCGCCGCCGCCTCAACCTGCGCCCGGTCGCCCCGTGAGCGCCCCTGTCCCGTGCGATACGCCGTTGGAGCCATCAGGTCCACGTCAACCTCGGCTCCCGGCAACAGGTCACGCGGAATGTCCACCAGCACCGGTCCCATCTTCCCCGACGTGGCGATGCGGAACGCCTGTCGCAGCGCGTCCGGCAGCCGCTCGATCTTGTTGATGGCGAAGCTCGCCTTGGTGATCGGCTCAAACAGCGCCACCTGGTCGAATTCCTGGGTCGAGTCCAGATGCTGGTGGTCCCGCGACGCCGACGGCGCCAGCACCACCACCGGCGAGTGCGCCACGTAGGCCGATCCGATGCCGTAGGTCAGGTTCAGCACGCCCGGGCCGTTGGTCACCAGGCACACCGACGGCGCGCCGGCGATCCGGCTGTACCCGTCGGCCATCAGCGCGGCGCCCTGCTCGTGCCGCACCCCCACGAACTCCATATCGTCGCGGTCATAAAGCGGGTCCAGCACGTCCAGAAAGGAGGAGCCCACGATCCCGAAGATCTTGCTCACCCCCTCCTGCCGCAGCAGTTCGATTACCGCCTCGCCTGCCTTCATCCGTTGGGCCATCGCTCCGCGCTCCTTTACCGTAGGTCAACGGGCAGTGTAGCATACGGGCACGTTTCGCTTTGCATAACGGTGAACCGCTGAACGTCAAGCTGACGAACGACGAACAAGGGGTAAAGCAAGATGCTGGAATCCGATTTCAGGATCTACTTGCGTAGCGTGCGCGGTTTGAAAGAAAAAACAGTTGCTAACCGCCTCAGCAACTGTAGGCGGGTTGAGCATTACGAAGGCGACTTGGACAGTCACTTTGATAACGACCAGTGCCAAAATCTGCTTTACCAGTTGACGTACTCCACCGATGACCAGGACCGAAAAAGGCAACCGAAACACGATATCCCAATCGACGGTAACTTACGAAATGGCACAGCCACTCTGAAACAGGCTGTTGGCCTTTACACCGAATTTCGGAGGAATACAGGTTAGAAATGGCACGGAACAAGAACGAGCGATGTCCGGGCGGCTGCGGAGAGAAACAGCAGTGCATTTGTTACGTCCAGGGTCTCTCTGACGCTCATTTCGCGCTACGGATGTGGCGACCTGGACTGCATACTGAGGACTGTGAGTGTGACCAGTGCCGTGCCGGCAAGGCTGTCCTAGACGCTCTGAGAGGTGCCCGGGGGCAAAACTGAAATGAACATCATAGGACGCTTTTTGGCTTACAGGGCGATGAACGCAGCTTGGCGCTCGGCCACCAAGTTGGATCTGACTGCATTGAATCGGGGGAATGAACCAATCACGCACCGCGAACGAGCCGAGAGAAGGAAGATGTTCCTTGTTGTGTTCCTCACTTTGGTATTGCTTCCCTCAAGCGTCGCCTCCTGCGTATCAGGGGCTCAAGAACCGGAAAGCGGTGGTTTGATCATCCTTGGGTTCGCTCTCTTTGGGTCAGTGTTCATTGCTCCATTAGTCGTTGCGCTTCTGCCGAACCGCTGGTTCATAGGCCGGCGGCTGAAGGCTTCAAATCTTCCCCAGCAGGAAGGATTGAATGCCTCAAGAACTTTGATCAGCGTCAACGGCAGGTTGGAAACGGATGATTGCCCCGGTGGATGTGCTACCGACGGCGCTTGCGTCTGCTATGCCAGGGGGTGGGCCGACACTTATGCCGGCCTCATGCAGTGGAGCCCCGGCCAGTGTGACGATTTGGTGTGTGATCTTTGCACAACCACTCGCGCTATCATGCTCAATGATCTTGAAGAATGGCGGCGAAGCCCAGGGGGAGCTCGTGGTCGCAGGATCCCGCGGCTCTAGTATTACAACGACGGGTTAGGGTGGTAGGATTGGGCTGAGCAATCGGAGGCTTCGGGGGGTGAGGCGGGGTGATGGACGCGGCAGCTTTGGAGAGGGTGCATGAGGCTT
>DAOULH010000041.1:0-7248 GCA_034420475.1 Dehalococcoidia bacterium | reverse complement strand
AACCGGCATCAGCTGGTACGAGGCCAAAACCAGCATCATCCGCGATGCCCTCCGCTCATACCTCGCTTCTCCCTGGTACCAACTCCCACCAACTGCGTAACTCCTATGACATTGCGAGCGAAGCGCGGCAATCTCGCCGGGGCGCCGCGCATCCAGCCGGAACGAGATCGCCGCGTCGTTGGGCTTCTCGCGATGACTTAGGCGGGTGCTCGCAAGGTTGTTGGCGACTACCCCGCCACCCGCTGCAGCAGCGGCTCCGTCCGGTTGGGCGGCAGGTCCGTCTCGAACGTGTTGATCACCAGCGCCAGCATGGTGTAGTTCCCCAGCACCAGCGTCAACTCGATGGTTCCCTGCTGCCCGAAGATCTCCAGCGCGCTCTGGTAGCCGCCCCGGCTCACCTGGTGGTTGCGCAGGATCTCCCGTCCCAGGTTGATCACCGCCGACTCGTCGGGCGCCAGCGCCGGCAGCGCCGTCTTGTCACGGATGGCATCGACCACGGCGGCGGGTACGCCGGCGTCTCGCGCCGAGGCCGCGTGGGCGTTCCAGATGTGCTGGCAGTCCATCTCCCGGGCCGCCACCAGCATCGCCAGCTCCGCCGCCTTCAGGGGCAGGCTGGAATGGTTGCGCAGGTACTGGTTCAGCCCGGTGGCGTGCTTGCTCGCCTCCGGCACGTGGGTCATCACCGAGCCGGGGCCGTAGGGTGGCACCGCCGTCCCATTCTGCGTGATCTCGTCGAAGGTGGCCTCCTGGCCGGCGGGCGTGGTCTCACGGGATGCCAGGGGTAGTCGAGCCATAGTGAAGTCTCCTTGTGCGTGGGTAGTCGTCTTGGCAGGTTTCTCGCAATCGCGTCGCAATCGGCATACGCTGTATGCTCACCGTACCCAGTTCGTGGCGGGGAAACGTCAGCATCAGCATTTTCAAGAGTTGGGGATCATCAGGATTAGGACCGTTCGATGGTGGAGGTTGCCCAATCCTGACAAATCATAAAATCCCGTAAATCCTGATTCTGACGATGTACGAAAGTGGGTACGCATCAGGCTCTAGCGATAAGGCTTCTTCCCCGTTTTCTCTTCAAACAGTTTCCAGGTGTTGTCGTTGAACGGGTAGTACTTCCCCGGGGAACACTGCTCGATCTCCAGCTGCGCCTTGATCACCGCCTCGACTTCCTCCCGCTGGTGCGCGATCTGGATCACCTCGTCGGCCGCCGCCGCCGGCACCACCACCACGCCGTCATCATCGCCCACGATGGCATCGCCGGGTCGCACCAGGACCCCGCCGCACTGGATGCAGTCGTTCACCTGCCAGGGCCAGAACTCCGCCGGACCCTGCTTGGCCGTGGCGTTCGCCGAGTACACCGGAAACCCGTATTCCTTCAGCGTGTTCGTGTCCCGCACCGCGCCGTCAGTGACCAGGCCGCCGACCCCGCGTTGGTACAGTCGGTAGAACTTGATGTCCCCGCCGATGCTGCTGTACGGCCAGCGCATGGCGTCGATCACCAGCACCTCGCCCGGCCCGCACAGCTCAAAGGCCACGTACTCGGCCGAGTCCGACCCCTTGGGTTTGTCCGCCGCCAGGTCGGGGCGGTGCGGCACGAACCGCAGCGTCACCGCCCGGCCGGCCATGTGCTGCCCCGACTGCAACGGCTTGGCCCCCTCGATCATGCTCATCGGCCAGCCCATCACCCACAGCCCGTCGATCAGCGTCTGGGTGGGAATGGCCTTCAGCGTAGCCAGTGTCTCGTCGGTAACGCCGGTCGCAGCGGAGGCAGTGGTCATTGGGATGGCATCCTGTCGGGAAAGTCGCGCTCAAAAAGCGGCTGCATTGTAGCAGAAAAGAAGGCGGCTCCCCTGGGAAGCCGCCTTGCAAGGCCGTGATAAGAGGGGGCGATTACTCAGTCGGCCAGCCTTCAGCCTCTTCACCGGCGCTCAGCGCAGCCTGGATGCCTTCGGCAGCCTCGTCGGTGACCCAGCCACCCCACACATCGGCGTTGTTGTTCAACCACCAGAGGGCCGTGGCGGTTACGTTCGCGTCCGGGTTCTCGCCCTGCCAGCGGGCAACCGACTTGTAGATTTCGATGTTGAAGTCCCACTTGCGCAGCATCTCAACCACGTCCGGTGCCTTACCCGGCAGGTCAGGATTGACTGCGATGAGGATAGTGGCGTCCTGGTATCCGCAGGGCTTCACTTCTTCGTTGGCCCAGCAAGCTTCGCTGAACGGAGGCTCTTCCAGGCGAACCAGGTCAAGTATCAGAGCCGGGTCATTGGTGCCCCACTGGTAGCCCAGCCAAGGCTCCTCCCGCTCGTAGGCGCCGTACAGATCCGCGTTGAGCGCAGCCCCGTCGCCGGGGTTGATGACGTGCACGTGCTCTTCGAGGCCGTAGCCCTTGATCTGGGCAGCGTTTACCGTCTCGCAGGCCCAGCCGATGATGCAGGACACCAGGCGCGCCTTGTCGCCGCTCTCAGCGGTCTTGAACAGGTCCTTGTACTGCTGGTCCTTCAGGTCGTCCACGCTGTCCAGGTCCGGATACTGCTCCTGCAGGTACGCGGGGATGACGAAGGCCGACTGCCAGTCCTTGCCCAGGCTCTGGCCCACGGACAGTACCGCGCCTTCTTCCCGCGCGGCGTTCCAGGCTTCGTTCTGGTTGGGCAGCCAGATTTCCATGGTCACGTCGGTGTCGCCGTTCTTCAGGCCCTGGAACAGCGGCAGCGTCGCCCCGAACTTCACCTCGGTGGGATACCCGTATCCCTTCTCAACGATGTACTGCGCGATGCGGTTCTGCAGCAGCGCGCTGGACCAGTTCAAGTCGCCGAAGATGACGGCTTCTTTCGGTCCCTCGGGAGCCATCACCTCGACGACGCGGGTGACTTCCACTTGCTCCGTAACTACCTTCTCGACTTCCTTTACGACCTCTTCCGTCACCACGCGGGTGACTTCGACCTCCTCGGTGACGACCTTCTCGACTTCCTTCTCAACCTCAACTTGGACCTCGCGAGTGACCTCGACGACCTGCGGTTCAGCCGGCGAGCAAGCCGCAATGGCGATGACCGTTACGATGGCCATCACCATGGTAAGCGCCAATAACCTGTACTTGGTGAACAAAATGCTTTCCTCCATGCCGGGTGATTTGCCGGGAACTTCGAGCGGCAATCAAAGTGCCGATGATTATTGCAGTGCGGATTATCGTTGTCAATCTTACGATTGCAATAACATACAGATTACATAACGACGCTTTTCGTACTAATATCGCCCCAAGACCCAACGCGCCCGGCCTCGATTTCCAGTCATTCAGCGTTGCGTCTTCCAGTTCGCCAAAAAACCGCCGCACCGCGCGCGTACCCGCTTGGTCGGGACCGGTGAATTTGCTTTGCATGGACGTGCAGGATGGAATGGAAAGGACCGGATTGATGCGCTGCGCTGTAGCGATGCCGGGTAGGAGCAGGCAGCAGCGGCGCCCAATGGCGGCAAGGCGCGAAAAGGGGACATTCCTCTACGGCTATAGCATGGTTTCCGAAAGCGGCCGGTTCCCATCATCCAACTCCTGCCATCCCGTTCATCCATGCAAATTCTTCCTCCTCGGCAAAGTGGGTGCGCGTGAGCAACCGAAAGACCCTGGGGAGACGCCGGCGGTTCCTATCGACATGACCCGGTTTTTGGGTAATATGTTGCCCAGAACGATACCCTGCTGGAAGGCCAACTCATCGCGTTCGACCACTGGCTTACCGCTTTCGCGGGAATGACGATGAAATGTCAACACTGACTGGCCGGCTCAGCATTCCGAATTACCCGTAAATCCAAAGGAAGTGCAGCTATGGTAGAAGCGGATGCGCGAACCCTCCTGGATTGGGACGCACTGGAGGTCGGCGAGACCTTCGAGACGTACCAGTACCTCCTCACCCAGGACATGATCGACACCTACCGCCAGGGGGTGATGGACCCGGAGGCCAGCTTCCCGACCATCTCCCACAAGGTGGACGTCAAGCAGTACAACGCCAAGTACCGGGATGCCGGTTCCGTCAACGCCCGCTGCGCGTTCTACTGCTACAACCCGCCCGTGGCCGGCAAGACCATCACCGTGCGGGCGTGGATCGCCGACAAGTACCTGCGCCGGGGCAAGAACTACATCGTCACCGAGGCGGTCTCGGTTGACGAGGACGGCCGGCTCATCGACCGCGTGATCACCCACGAGCTCAAGCAGCCCACGGAGGTCGGCAAGAAATGGGGAGGCTAGTACGCGCTTACGAGGTGGGGGACGAACTGCCCCCGTTGATAAAGGATATGACCCAGGAGGCCATCAACCTGTTCGAGGGCAGTTCCGGGGATCTCGAAGCGTCCCAGTTCACCGACGAAGAGACCGCCCGCGAGACCCTGGGAACCGAGGGCACGGTGGCCTCGGGCCGGATGTCACTGTCCTTCGCCCTGGAACTGCTGCGCCGCTACTTCGGCAGCGACGTGTTCAACCACAGCGGCACCGTTGATCTGAGGTTCCTGCGCCCGGTCCGCCCTGGCGATACCATCACCTTCACGGGAACGGTTACCGGCGTGAGCCGCGAGGTGAACGGCAGCCGGGTGTCGGTGGACGTCAAGGTAGAGAACCAGCGCGGCGACACCACCGGCGTGGGTCAGGGCAGCGCGGTCGTCCCCAACGCCTTCCTCCCCCAGGACGAGTAACTCCCGCGTAACTGTTCGGAGTTGCGAGGAAAGTGTCATTGCGAGGCGCTTGCGCCGTGGCAATCTCGACGCCGTAGCAGCAACGTCTGTCCTGAAGGACGCCCGTGCGCCCGCGGGATTGCCGCACTGCGCTCGCAATGACAACCTCCTGGAATGTGAACAGTTACCCGCCGGAAAGGTGAAGCAAAATGCAACTGGAAGGCAAAGTCGCCCTGGTAACCGGAGGGGGCCGCGGGTTGGGCCGCTCCATGGCCCTGGCCTACGCCCGCGAAGGAGCGGACGTCGCCATTGTGGCCCGCACTCCTTCGGAGCTGGACGCCGTCGGTTCGGAAATTCGCGCCCTGGGCCGCCGCGCCCACACGGTCAACGCTGAGCTGACCACCGGCGAGGGCGCCAACCGGGCCGCCCGGGAGACCATCAGCGAACTGGGCAAGATCGACATCCTCGTCAACAACGTCGGCGGATACCGCCTCTTCACCAACGACCTGACCCACGCCGTAACCGTCCTGGACATCACCGAAGAGGAGTGGCGCCGGGTGATGGAATCGAACCTGACCACCACCTTCATGACCTGCAAGGCCGTCCTGCCCCACATGATGGAACGTGGCAGCGGCGTCATCGTCAACCTGACCTCCATGAACGTGGCCCGCCGCGGCCGGGCCGGTCAGGCGTCCTATGGAGCCGCCAAGGCCGCGGTGGAACGCCTCAGCGAGGCGCTGGCCGACGAGGTGAAGGACTTTGGCATCGCCGTGAACATCCTCGACCCCGGCTGGAACCTGACCCGCCCCAACGACGACTACGACGACGAAGTGCACAAGCGCATGCGGCTGCCCGACGACATCGCCGAAGTGGCCGTGTACCTGGCCCTGCAAACCCCTGAAACCATGACCGGCCAGTTGGTCTCAGCCGCCGAATACGACGCAGAACACGGGATCGAACGGCTGTCGGCCTACGACCGGATCCACACCTAGCTTTCACCCGGGAAGGCCAAGAGTCCGCGCCACCGGCGCCGCTAACTGAAAGGGCAGCCCGCCCCAAAGGAGTAAATGATGAGCACCAACGGCGTACCCACCACAATCATCCGTAACGGCACGCTCATTGACGCGACGGGTCAGCCGGCGGCCCCCAACGACGCGGTGGTGATCCAGGGCAACCGCATCCTCAGCGTCGGCGCGGTGCCTCCCCAGGTCAACGTCGAGGACCGGGAGCACGTGGAGACCATCGACGCCACGGGCCAGTGGATCATGCCGGGCCTGATCGAAGGCCACTGCCATCTGTCCTTCGGCCAGCCGGCCATGCCCGGGCTGAACGTCGCCCGTGGAACCACCAGCCCCGAGTTCTCCACCATCCGGGCCGCCAGGAACGCCCGCGAAGTGTTGCGGTCCGGCGTGACCGGACTGTCCATCCCCGGCGGCACCTGGTTCATCGACGTGGCGCTGCGGGAGGCGATCAACGCCGGCCTGATCGAGGGCCCGCGCATCTACTGCGCCGGCCGGTTCATCGTCACCTACGGCAGCATCGCCGACAACGAGCCGTCATGGATGGGTACACCGGAGCACGTCAACGGCGTGCTCGCCAACTCGGTGTCCGAGATGATTACCGAGGTGCGCCGCCAGTGCAAGCACGGCGTGGACTTCATCAAGATGGCCGACAGCACCTGGGGCGACTTCCAGACCATCTCCAAGGAAGAGCTGCAAGCCGTGGTCGGGGAGGCCCACCGCCGCAACGCCCGTATCACCATCCACTCCCGGGGGTCCGACTCCACCCGCGCCGCCGCCGAGGCCGGCGTGGACTGGATCATGCACGCCGACCTCGCCACCGAGGCCGACCTGGAGGTCGTGGCCGAAAACGGCGTCCGCATCATGCCGACGATTACCTTCCTTAAGCACGCCGTCGAAGTCGGGCGGGAGTTTGGCCGGAGCGACCAGGAAGTTGACCAGATCAAGTACAACCTTGAGGGCGGCTTCAACATGCTCCAGCAGGCCCGCTCCATGGGCGTGAAGGTGCTGTGCGGCACCGACAGCGGCAACTCCCCGCTGATGCCCTACGGCGAACTCCACGCCAACGAGACGGAAATCATGGTCAAGTACGGCGGCTACACTCCCATGGAGGCCATCGTTGCCAACACCCGGGATAACGCCTTCGCCGTCGGTTTGGAGGGCGAACTGGGCACCATTGAGCCCGGCAAGCTGGCCGACATCCTGATCCTGGACAAAGACCCCCTGGCCGACGTCAGCGTGCTGCAAAAGGGCAAGCATCTCTCCGCCATCATCAAGGACGGCAAACAGGTAAACCTGAACGGGTTGGCAGACGACCACCTGGTAGCGCTGGCGGCGGACTGAAGAACACCGCTTGCAACTGATTTCCGGCCGTCCGCGGGAGTCAGACCGGTCGCAAATCGACAGATGCAGGATTTACGGGATTCTATGATTTGGCAGGATGGAGAGTAAGTGTTCAGAATCCATGAGGTTGTCATTGCGAGGCGCTTGCGCCGTGGCAATCTCGACGCCGTAGCCGCAACGTCTGCCCCAAAGGACTCCCCGGCGCCAACGAGATTGCCGCGCTGCGCTCGCAATGACA
>DAOULH010000040.1:0-10638 GCA_034420475.1 Dehalococcoidia bacterium | reverse complement strand
TATCTGGAAACATTGATTACGCAGATAGAGTCGGATTTTGGCGATTTGCACTCCAATATTGATCTAACGAGGGACATATTTCAGGAACTGTCACAACCGGGGCAACCCTTTTCAAGCTACGTGGCGGCATTTGCCAGGTCATTGGGTGTCCAAACGCGCTGAGGTCGCTGCTTCGACCACCGCGCTCCACCACACTCCCGCCTCCCGAGCCGCTGCCGCCACATCCTCGTACTCCGGCGCCGCGCTGACCACCTCGCCGCCCAGCCACTTGCGTTTGAGGCGGATGGGGCCGTATTCCGTTTCCACTGTCACGGTGTCGCGGTCGGCCACGTAGCGACCTACCGGGCGGACGCGGACCCCCAGCGTCGGCGTGTCGCGCAGGAACACTTCCGCCAGGCGGGACTCCAGGTAGGCCGGAGCCAGGGCGGATAGCAGGATGCCGGGGCGGTTCTTTTTCATCTGGATCGGCGTGTGCCAGACGTCCAGGGCGCCGGCCTCGAAGAGGCGCTCCATGGCGAATCCCAACTGCTCGCCGGTGGCGTTGTCCAGGTTGGTTTCCAGCAGCACCACGTTGTCTTGCCAGCGGGCGAAGGGTTGGGCCGCCTGAGCATACGGAGATTGCCGCGCTTCGCTCGCAATGACAGGGATAGTTTCACCCAGCCACAGGCGCAGCACGTTGGGGAAGGCGGCCGGGTCTTTGCCGCCGACGCCGACGCCGATGCGATCCAGGGTCATGGCCGGTTGGCGGAACTCATCGGCCAGAGCGGTTATCAGCGCCGCGCCGGTGGGGGTGGTCAGTTCGCCGACTCCGGCGTGGAACTGCCGCTCCAGCGCTACGGGCGCGCCGGCTGCCGCGATGATCTCCAGGGTCGCCGGCGCCGGATTGCTGTACCCGCCGGGTCGCCGCGGTCCGCCGGGCTCGCCCAGGACCAGCGGCGATGCGCAGACGCGCTCGATACCAAGTTGCTCCAGCCCGTGCACGACGCCAACGATATCAACCAGCGTATCGGCGGTGCCCAACTCGTGCAGGTGGATCCGGTCGGGCTCATCGCCGTGGACTCGCGCTTCCGCTGCAAACAGGCTGTTGAGGACGACGGTAGCAGCCTCCCGCGTCCGTTCGGACAGTTCCGCCGCGCCCGCCACGGCATCCAGCATCTGCTGCGGTGAGTATCGGGGGGCATCGGATACGTCCACGGTAGCCCGGGTGCCGCGAACCTCGCAACGGGTCTCGGTGGCCGACGTGATGTCGACGCCGGGGATGCCGAGGGCGTCGACGGCCTCTCGCACCGCATCCAGGGGCAGCCCGGCATCGAGCAGCGCGCCGAGGAGCATGTCCCCGCTGGCGCCGCCGACAGACTGGATGAACGCGGTTTTCATGCCCGCGAGTTGGCGGCGCTCACGCGGAGCACGTCGTTGAGGCTGCCGGAGCGCAGGCCGCTGAGGTCCAGCGACACCCACAGGTAGCCCAAGGCCTTCAGTTGGCGGGTGATTTCGTCACGGTGAGCGAAGGCCAGTTCCATCTCGTCAGCGCCTACCTCGATGCGGCACAGCTTGTCGTGGTGGCGGGCGCGGACTTCGCGCAGACCCAGATCGCGCAGGATGTCCTCGGCTGCCTCGATGCGCCGCAGGGACTCCACGGTCACGGGAGTACCGTAGGGAATGCGCGACGAGAGGCAGGGCTGGGCCGGCTTGTCCCACAGCGGCACGCCCAGCCAGAGGGCGGCGGCGCGCACCTGGGCCTTGTCCATGCCCGCTTCCACCATGGGACTGCGGATATTGTGCTCGGCGGCGGCGGTCATGCCGGGTCGATAGTCGCCCAGGTCGTCGGTGTTGGCGCCGTTGGCAATCCACTGGTAGCCTTCGGCGGCGGACAGGACGGCGAGTTGGTCGTACAGCTCTGTCTTGCAGAAATAGCAGCGCTGGGGAGAGTTGGCGACGTAGCCCTCCCGCTGCAATTCGTCGGTGTGAATGACCCGATGGTTGATCCCGAACTCCCTCGCCACCATCTCCGCGTCGCCCAGGTCGCGAGCGGCCAGGGCGGGCGAGATGGCGGTGACGGCCAGGGCGCGATCTCCCAGCGCGCGATGGGCGGCCACGGCGAGCAGCGCGCTGTCCACGCCGCCCGAGTAGGCAACGATGACCGATCCCATGTCGCGGAGGATGGACTCGAGGCGGGGGAGGCAGTCAGGGGGTTGTGTCATGGCTTTGGCGAGGGTAAGTTTTTGCATGGATGGACAGGATTTTAGATTTCCTCAGGCCGCAGTAAAATTCAACTATATTGTACAGATCGAATAATGTCGAGATTATCGCAGTCTTCATCAGTCAAAGGAAATCCAATCGCATCTTTGAACTCCAATTGTAGTCGTTGTATAGGAAGAGGGTAGCCTACTTGTAGCTGGGATACTAGGTCTTCCAGTTGCCAAGTGAGGAACCGACCTTGACGTGGAAGATAGAAGCCGACCCGCTGAATTCCGTACTGGTTACTGAAGTCCAGCAGGCAGTACCCCAACAGTTGGTATAGTGCTCTTCCTTCAATTTTGGCGTTGATTGTCGTTTTGAAGTCGATCAGGCATGAATCCAAAATCACATCGGCATCCGCACCGCCCACAATGTAGGCGCTGCCCTCAAAAGTCGGATTTAGAATGGCATCCTCCGTAAATCTACCTCCCATCTGGTTATAGAACAACTCGGACATGGCGCAAAGGTCATCAATCCAGTGATCGGGGGCGATTTGTAGCAAGTCATCGGCTGACGATACATAAGCAGTGAACAATGGTGATTCCGATCGTGCAAAAGCACGGCGGCACTGCTCAAACAACGCCAGACCGACGCAATAGCGATTAAGCAGTGACTCAGCGTCGCGGTCCAATTTGCGTCCAACCGGCTGCAAATCGGCAAGCGTGACGTCAAGGTTCCGGAAAAATCCCTCTACGATTTCCTCGGGAAGCTTCGGGAGTTCTACAAACGAGTCTCTCGCGGCAAGTGCCACCCGGCCATGGAACCCTCTGTCATTTACCATTTGCGCTCCACGCCAAGCGACAAGATCTTGGGATGGTGTCACCGCAAAATAGTAGCGCAGTCGGTAATCGATGGCTGTACCCAATGTGCCAAAGTGATTGTATATTCGCTCGGTAGGGTGAATGGTTTCAGCGTTTCGCAATGACTTGTTGCATTCCGTAATCACGGCGCGCGTGTTGGGAAATCTGGTCCTGAAGAAAGCACCAACAGGACTTTTGGAATCGTTGATTTCTGAGGTTAGCGACATGGTAAAACTCTAATGCAGATGACATTGGGGTTTGGTGGATTATGCGATAATGTCCGCCACGGTCGGTTCCACGTTGATGGACAGGATAGCAGGATTTTAGGGTTCCGCAAGATTTGAGGGTTGCAGATGACGGTACAGAGCATCAGCGCGATCACGCTGGCGGTGCGCGACATGGCGCGGTCGGTGGCCTTCTACCACGACGGAGCGGGCATCCCCATCCTGTACGGCGGGCCGGAGGCGTCATTCACCTCGCTCAGCGTCGGCGACGGCTACCTGAACCTGATCCTGTCAGCCGACGCCGACGTGCGCTGGTGGGGACGTTGCATCCTCTACGTCGACGACGTGGATGCCCACCATCGCCGCATGGTTGACGCCGGCTACACACCCGACGGCGAACCGGCCGACGCGCCCTGGCGGGAACGCTACTATCACATCACAGACCCGGACGGCCACGAGATCAGCTTTGCGCGACCGATTGGATAGCCGGCGTCAGATGTAGATAGTGTACTTTGACTCCCGCACGAGCTGAAGGCAGATAGAGGAAAATCTGCAACTCGGATTGATATGTTCGTTAATCACATAGCGTAATGCTTCCGGTCCAGCGGACTCAATCGTATCCAGAATTTCCTGTAGTCTTTTCGCCCACTGACCGCGCAATTCGGCGAGGTTAATCCGACGGTCTTTAGCGGCATAGGGCGTGCCTTGATGCCGGGGACCGCGTGGCTCGTTGAGGGCTAAATCGTCTATGGTACGCTGGGCATTGTTGCGTACAACCCCGCTTATGTTGTCATGCACCAAGATTCTGCCACCGCTGATATCGTAAACGAAAACCTCCTCAGGAGCATCAGCGGCATCGCGGGCGCCGGCCGGATTGATGTAGCCATCGGCGCTATCGCCGGGCCGGGGCCACTGGCCACCCTTGGCGTCGGCGCATGACCCGCAGGTGTACACCAAATTGGCCCAATCGTATATTAGGCAATCGCCGGAATGGGGCGGCGGTCGGTCAGCGCACTGTCCTACTGATGGGTCGTGATGACAAAGCAAATGACGTGGCTGGAAATGGTCGCAGAAGAAAAACCTGGTAGTCAGGTCGGCGTCGTCATCGCCAGTTGTCCGCTCGCAGTACGCGCAGACGCCCGCAAAAACTTCATCCAGTGGACGGGCTAACGGCCCAAAATCCTCGCCGCCACTATTGGCAAGATTAACTAACTCGTCCGGTACATCTGCCGGTCGGTTGACGGTATGCATACTAACCGTTTTCCTGATTGAGGTCTCGAGACAGGCGATAGCGTTCGAGGATACGGGTCAGGTTCTCGGTAAACCGTGCATCTTCGGCTGCCCTTGGCCCGTCGAGCACGGCTATATTGACGATTCCCCGCAACTCGCGAATCCGCTCCTGACGCTGCTCCTCCTCATGCTCGTCCGCCAGCGTCCCCATATCTCTCAACCGCCGCAATTCCGCACCGGCATTAGCCGTGTGCTCATCGGTAGGTTCACCGACCCCCATGAATACGCGCAGGATCTCATCCGCCGTCCAGCCGATGATGTCCTGTTGATTGGTGGTGGTGCTGACGACACCGTTCTCGTCCCGCTTCAGCAAATGCACCTGCCCCTTCTTCCGCCCGGCCACCACAAAGGGTGAATGCGTAGTGGCGAAAATTTGCAGGCCGGGGAAATGGTCCAGCAAGGCGGGGATGACGCGGCGCTGCCAGGTGGGATGCAGGTGGTTCTCAATCTCGTCGATGAGGAGGATAGCCGGCTGGTCTTCCCACCCATCCATAAATTCGTAATGGTAAAGGATTTGTAGGGCCAAGAACCGAATCCATAGCAGTACACCCTGCGTGCCAGAGCTCAGGCTATGTACCTCTAGTCCATTGGTGTCAACCGTATCGACTGCCATTCCGATACGTACATCGGCAGAATGTTCGGACAAATCACGTAGTTGCCTTTCGTTGGCTATGAAATTATCCGGCACCCGACCGATTAATATTTCAGAACAAATACTTCTCGCGCAGTTGTAGCTGATCCGCATTGCTTTTTCGAAATTGGCATAACCGCCACTCCTGGCATCCTCACTTGGAGGCGTTTTACGGGCTTCGTCTGCTAATCGTTGACTAGCCACCGCAACGTCCTTCCCGTCAACAAAACGTGATGACACAGATGTAGAAAGATACGAGGCGAAGTGTACTGTGATCTTCTCTGGTTCAGCGAGCATCTCGTCTGGGTCTAGTGGATCACGAAGGTAATCCAAGCCGATTCGAGTAGCCGGAATTCCCACGATTGGCAACTTATCCCATGCTGGCAAAATCTCGTCGCGTTCGTGGGTCCATTCTTGCGGCCAATCATCACTAACGAAGATCTGAAAATGGTAGTTTCCCGAAGTGTGCATCGGCTGTTCGTAGTCTCTCGACGTCGCCGCAAGGTCGCCAAGGACTCTCAGAACTGTGCTTTTCCCGGAGGAATTTGGCCCGGCAAGCAGGTTTACTCGCTCGTGAAATTTAAACTCCAGCCTTCGCGTGAAGGGCGGAAAATCATGGATGTGCATCCCCGCAATGTGCATCGTAGCCACCTCCTTACCATCCAATATACCAAAATCGCCCCCGGCGAACGCAAGCGGCGCCGGCTACAGTTCCAGCCCATACAGAAACAGCGTCAGGCTGGTGTGCGGAAAGGCGTGGTCTTCGAGCTCGTGGTAGCCGCGATGCTGGAGGAAGGCGATGGCGGCGGTCATGTGGTTGGCGGTCCAGACGATGGCTCGGGCGTACCCGGCGTCGCGGCAGAATTCTTCCGCCTGGTCCAGCAGTTTTGAGGCCACACCCCGACGGCGCGCCGACCGGGCCACCGCCAGGCGTCTTATCTCCGCTTCGTCATCGTCCCGCCGGTAGGCGCCGATGCAGCCCACCGGCTCGCCGTCCAGCTCGGCGATCCAGAAGTTGCTGCCCGGCCGTTGCAGGTAGCTCCGCTCGACGTGGGCCAGGTCGTGGTTGAGGGCGCCGTCGATGTACTCGTGGAACCCCTCGCGGTCGGCCGCGGTGTGGCTGTAACTCTCGGCGATGTCGTCCTGGGCGTGGGCGAACAGGTCGCGGACCGCCTCAGCGTCTTCGGCGCGGAACTGGCGAATGTTGATCATGGCGCTTACACGTTGACCGGGAATTACACGTTGACCAGGAAGTTGATGATGTCCCCGTCCTTTACCGGATAGGTCTTCCCCTCGGAGCGGAGCAGTCCCTCCTTGCGCCCCTGGACCATGCTGCCGCAGGCGCGATAGTCGTCATAGGCGATGACCTCCGCCCGGATGAAGCCGCGCGTGAAATCGGTGTGGATCACCCCGGCCGCGTTGACAGCCGGCATACCCCCGGGCACGCTCCAGGCGCGGACCTCGTCATCGCCGACGGTGAGGAAGGACACCAGGCCCAGGGTGTCATAGCTGGCCCGGATCACCTGCGACGTAGCCGACTCGCCCAGGCCGAAGTCCGAACGGAACTCCTTGGCTTCCTCCGCGTCCATCGTGCTCAGCTCGGCCTCGATCCGCGCGCTGATGCTGACCTGGCCCACGCCGGCGGTGAGGGCAGGATCCATATCCAGGTCGGATATAGATATCGCCTCGGCCCCCTCATCCGTGTTGAACACGGCGATCACGTTCTTGTCGGTGAGCAGTTGGTAGTTGACCAGTATGGAGCGTTCCGAGTCGGTGAAGGTCTGCAAACGTACCGGCACGCCGTTTTCCAGGCCGGCCCGGGCCTTGTCCACGGTCTCCTTGTGGCGCACCACCGTGGGCCGTTCCGCCGGCTTGGTCTTGTTCACCTGGTCGGCCAGGCGTGTGGACGCCCGTTCCAGCACCTCCAGGTCGGCGAAGGTCAGCTCACCGAGCATGGCCTCCAGATCACGGGCCGGGTCTATCGCGGCGGTGGGATGGGGAACCGCGTCGTTCTGGAAAGCCCGCACCACCACGAGGAACGCCGTGGCGGACTGGAGGATGTTGCGATACCGCCCGCTGATTCCCTGGGACCGGGCCATGCCCTCGGGACCGGGCAGATCGGTGTAGCGTATCTCCGCGGGAACGATCTTGCGCGGGTGGTAGATGGAACCCAGGTGCTCCAAACGCGGGTCCGGCACCTTGACCGTGCCGATGTGCATTTCGGTGGGGCTGCCCGATGCGCCGCTGGCGTCGGACTTGCCCAGGGTGAGCGCGTTGAAGAGGGTGGTTTTGCCTGATTGGGGTAGGCCGATGATTACGATGTCCATATTTCCAGATGATGAGATAGGGTTGGTGGCTCCACCGTGAGCCATGTATCACGAGCGGTCGTCTTGTCCGTCCTCCACGATCCTTCGAATTTCCGCCGGACTCAACACCTCGCTGGATTCACCGGAGCGAATGCCTGCTTTGGCCAGGGCGTCGATAATACGCCTGCGTTCTTCCCTTTTGATTTTCCTGATTGCGTCGGGGATAAGCAGTACCATGCGAACCGTTACCTCCATGAAGATGGCTATCGACAGCGCCACGCCGGCGGACGCACCGAATACAGCCGCCAGCAGGAACAAGGTATCGTTTCCTTGAGCCTGCCAAGGCGGGTATTGCCATAGACCCAGCCCCACGCAGATGGTGTAAACCAAGTAATAAATTACCCAGTATTTTTCTGCCGCGCCTTTGGCTAGTCCCATTTTACTACAGCCGCCGCGGCGGCAGTCGCATTAGCCGGTCGCCAGCACCACCGTGCCGGTTGAGGACAGGGACCCGCCGGTGCCGTTGACGATGCTTGTCGCAGCCGGCTGGTCGGAGGAACCCTTGCGATTGACCTGGCGGTCGCCGCACTCGCCGCGCAGCTGCCGCACTGCCTCCACCAGCAGGAAGCTGCCGTACATGCCAGGGTGAGAGTAGGAAAGGCCGCCGCCGTTGGTGTTCAGGGCGAAGTCTCCGCCCGGCGCAGTGCGCTGGTTCGCCACGAAGTCCGGACCCTCACCCGGGCCGCAGAAGCCCAGACCCTCGATGGTCACCAGCGTGGTGTAGGTGAAGGAGTCGTAGATCATGGTGAGGTCGATGTCGGCGTGGGTCAGGCCGGCGCGTTCCAGCGACAGCGGTCCGGTCTCCCGGGACCAGGTGGAGGTGTGGTCGGGCATGAAGCTGATCAGGTTGTGGTCGTGGCCCTCGGCCGCGCCCAGCACCCACACCGGCGCCTTCTTGCAGTTGGCCGCCTTCTCGGCGGTGGTCACGATGATCGCCGCGCCGGAGTCGGTGACCAGGCAGCAGTCGAACAGGTGGAAAGGCCACGCCACCCAGCGGGAGTTGTGGTAGTCGTCGAAGGACATCGGCGAGTCGTGCATGTAGGCCACGGGGTTCAGGTTGGCCCACTTGCGGGTGGAAACGGCGATCTCGGCCAGGGCCTGGCGGGTGCGGTCCTCGCCGTACTCGTGCATGTAACGGGTGCAGGCCATGGCGTAGTTGATGGGCTGCCCGATCATGCCGTAGGGCGTCTCGTACTGGGCCACGGGGAGGTTGCGGTCCGCCGGAACCGGGACGCGGGTGGAGCGGCCGGCCTGTCCGTGGGTGATGAGGACGGTGTCGCAGTAGCCGGCGCGGATGGCCGCCGCGGCGTGGGCGACGTGGATCACGAATGACGAACCGCCCACCGACGTGTTGTCGGTGAAGGACGGCTGGACGCCGAAGTACTCGGCGGTGGCCAGGGTGCTGAAGCCGGCGGTCATCAGACCGTTGACGTCGGACATGGAGAGGCCGGCATCGTCCAGCGCGTTGTACGCCGCTTCGGCATGGTGCTGGAGGGAAGACTTGCTGGGAACGTTGCCCATCTCATCCGATTCGGCGACGCCCACGATGGCGATGTCGCGTTCACGTTGTGCGGTGCTGGCCATAAAGCTATCCTCCAGGTGCCGGCTATCGGGAAATTGAGGCCATTTGAGGCCAAACGATGGTACAACATTCGCTACGGGCCGACAATCTTGATCCATCGGGCCTAACTGTTCAGAATTAAAGGGGTTGTCATTGCGAGGCGCTGGCGCCGTGGCAATCTCGGCACCGTAGCCGCAACGTCTGCCCCAAAGGACTCCCCGGCGCCAACGGGATCGGCGCCGGGGTTGGCGTCCTGGACACGATAGCGTGCTTCCTTTCTATCTTGCTCCTGGTTCTGGCGGAGTCCGCCGATTTGTTTGACGTCCACAGTACGCACATTCTCGTCGGAGTAGCCGCGGTTGTCGTCCTCGGCGTGGCAGCGACCGTGTGGCTGATCCGGCGCTTGCGGAGGCCGGCGCAGCGCAGCGCAAGGTAGCGCCAGGGCCCCCTTTCCCCTGTCCCCGCTGCCGGAAATGAACGCGCCGGCAGCGTCACCGGACGGAGCGAAGCGTCTGCTGCCGGCCGCGGCGGGGTGATGATTAACCGAAACCGGGGTAATCCGGGGCGCCCCGTCAGCCGAGGCCCCGGCCGCTGCCCGACCGGACGGCCGGAGGGCAACGGGCATCCGGGAAGGGCCGATTTCAAGGCCCGGCGCACGGTTCTGGCCTGAATTTTGGAAACCGGCCAATTTCCGCCTTACTTTCCGCAGGCGCGCCGGAAATTGCGTGTGTTAGGTTCCGCCCGCAAATGGATTCTGCCCGACCACGAGGCGGAGGCAAACTGTAATGAATCGCCGTCCAATCATGGGGTTGCTCGCCATCGGCGCGCTGGCGCTGGTCCTGTCCGCGCTGGGCGGTGGCGGTGGCGCCGCCAGCGCCGGGCGCCTCCCGCCCTGTCCCGAAACCTGGCCGGAGGCCACCGGCTTTCATGACGGCTGGTACGTCATCATCGACCGGGACACCAACGGGAACAAGCACGGCCGGGCCTATCCGGCCAACGCCGGGTATGACGTGGGCTACGTGCCGTCCGCTCCCTGGGAGACGTGCATCGTGCGCATCAAGGACAATCCCGGCGTGGAACAGCTGGATATGTCCAAAGACGACGAGCCGTCCTCGAACCGCCAGGCATCCTCGAACCGCCAGCCGTCCTCGAACCAGGAAACGCCCTCGAACACTCCCGACCATCAGCCCGGGCGGATCGAGTCCGCCATCGGCCAGGGCGGCGACGGGGATCCCCCGCCGGCGTCGCCGCAGCGGGGCGCCTACTCCATAAGCGCCGGGGCCGCGGCAAACGCCGGTACTACGGCAAACGCCCAGGCCACCACGGTCGAGGGGCAGCCGGCCACGCTGACCCTGACGCTGAGCGCCGCAGCCCCGACCGGAGGCGCGCAGTTCACCGTGTCACCTGGTTACGGCGGCGACGCCACCGCCGCGGCGGACGACGTGGGCAGCGTGACCTCCCCGGTGACCGTCCCCACGGGCGATACCACCCTGACCATCACCATCCCCACCGTGGACGACGCGGTGGA
>DAOULH010000039.1:0-25662 GCA_034420475.1 Dehalococcoidia bacterium | reverse complement strand
CGGCATGGGTCGTCCGATAGCCATGGTCATCCTCCCTCTGGGCTGCTCGCCCGGAGAATACCCCATTCCTCACGCTTTTACTACTAACTTCAGTTCCAGGACACTAGGTCGGTACCGGACTACCGATTTCCGGTTGGATCAACCACCGATTCAATACCAGAGCGAAGGGATCGAAATCGTGGAGGCAGCAGGTAACAGAATCTTAGTTCGTATTGTCGACCCGGATAGTTTCCATATCACCTTAACGGGATTCGATGAGAACAGGCAGATATACGTCAGAGTACCTGATGAAAGAGTGGTGACCCCTGATGCCTAGCAGACGTATACATTTTACCGGCCGGCGACGCATTGCGGCCGGCGATGTGACGATCAATCTTCGTAACGAAGCGATTCCGCTGGCGTTCAGCATCCCGCATCTCTCCTTACAGCGTTACAAGCTTCCACCAGAAGCGTTGGTGCGTGTGGAGGCGCACCACCATACCATATATATGCCGTTTGAGCTGGGTACGGTCGCTGATCTGATCATACCGGAAAATTTGGTGCTGACCGAGTTCGATTCGCCTGACGGCCTCAGATTCCGGCTGAAGGTTACTTCGGTTACAGAACCAACGACAGGGCAATTACTGGCGGAAGGCAGTGGTATCAGTCCTATCTGGGTAGATGGCGGAGAAGAGTCGCTACTCCCAGTGCAACCAGCTGACCTTGGGCAAGAAGTTTTCCGTTTAAGCTTGGAGGACAAGCCTGTATTGCTGATTAACGAAAATATAACACAGTGGCGGGAGGTTGCCCGCTCTGAGTATTTTGTTTCTTTGGTTTACCCTATGGTTCTACGGAGTTTATTGACAGAACTTCTGCATACGGACATCCCTGATCTGGATGACAGTGAAGACTGGCGTTCCCTTTGGCTTCGGTTTGCGGAAAATTTACCCGGTGTTGCTGGTCTGCCCGACCATTACGATGATGATGACATTATCGGTGAGTGGGTTGAAGAAGCCGTCTCCGCATTCTGTAGGTCCCAACGGCTTTACGACAGTTTCTCCAAGCATTGGAACGCAGAGGTTGGTGCATAATGCTCCGAAGATTTAACGAGAAAGGTATTGTGCATTTCGACCAGTTTCGGGAATCTGCGGCGAGAGATACTGCCCAGTTGTATGAGCTTTTGGAGGACCCCACCTGCTCCAGCGCTGTAGCCCCGAGTATTGAGGTCGAGCAGCGCCCATTCCCTACACGTTTTGCGGTCGGCGAATATCTGCACTCTGTACTCGGAGGCGCCTCCCTCCCGGGGCTTGACACTGACCGAGGTCTGTGGTCATGGCTGGCAGCGTTCTACTTCGGTCAACTTTGCCCACAGGGTAGAAACCCAGGTGCCAGGCACAGGTGGATACCTGAAAGCGGCTACAACGTGTACTACCGACATCTCCTGCGAGGGCCATATCAGATCTACCGTGCACACAGCGACAATCCCCGTAGGGCTCTAGCAGTGTTGGCTACTGCGCCAAGTGCCCCGGGGGATATAGCCGAGCAACTTGTTGCACGTCAAGACCTGATAACTAATCCGAATGTCATAGAAGTGGCTACTTTACTATACATAAACCCTGCTACCGATCAGCCCAAGCGTGGCGCAGCCAGACGCGATAATGGGGGTGCTCGTTGCCTGCCTATAGTTCTGGACCAACTGGACTTGATTTGGGACTTGTACAGACTGGAGCCAGATAAGCTGCTCGATCTGCTGCCAGAAGAGTTCGACCAGTTCAAGCCATGAGCAATTGCATTCCGGTCGTCGACGTTTTTGCGGGCTGCGGCGGCCTTGGTGAGGGATTCAACATCCTAGAACGGGACGGCAGGTTCTCGTTTGATGTACGCTTGTGCGTCGAGAAGGAAGCGGCGCCTACTCGCACCCTTGAAACGCGGGCTTTCTACCACCTATTCCGGGGGAACACCCTGCCTGACTGCTATTACGAATACGTCAGCGGAGTGATTGACCGCGATGAGCTGTTCCAACGCCATCCGCAAGAAACTCATGAGGCGAAACGTCGTTGCCTTCAGGCTGAACTCGGCAGCCTCGAAGAAAGCGGAGACCGTATAAATGACAGTATCAGACAGGCCATTAACGGAGCAAAAGACTGGGTGTTGATTGGTGGGCCACCCTGCCAAGCGTACTCGACTATTGGGCGGGCCAGAAATGCCACGGTAGAAGGTTATGACCCTGACACCGACGTACGCTTTGAACTTTATCGCGAGTACATCAAAATCATTGCTACGCATTGGCCTGCCGTGTTTGTGATGGAAAACGTGCGGGGTTTGCTGAGCGCATCCCACAAGAACCAGCTGATTTTTGACCGGATATCCGCCGACTTACAGGATCCTGCAAGCGCTCTTGCACCGGATGGAATCTCAATTGCAGATGGCTATGAATACCGCCTTTACTCAATAGTCACCAAGCCCTCGCGGCTGGATGGCACACTGAACCCGCCGGACTTCGTAGTCAAGGCGGAAGACTATGGAATACCACAGGCGCGCCACCGGGTGGTGATCCTCGGTGTTCGTGACGACATAAGTGCCGAACCGGATACGCTGATACCGGCATCCGAACATGTTAACGCTGAAGACGTGCTGGAGGGTTTGCCCACCGTGAGAAGCGGGTTGTCCAGCCAAGATGATCCAGAGCGCTGGCTCCAATCGGTTAACAAAATAGTAAAACAGCCATGGTGGAACGATGTTAACCTATCTGTTCAGGACCGTATAGAGAACGCTCTCTCAAACGCTGGTGTCCCACCCGACGACCGAGGTAGCCTCCGCTTTTTGGACAGTCCCTCCACCTGTAGTTACAGGCCCGATTGGTTTGTGGACGAACGCCTGACAGGAACATTGAACCACCAAGCCAGGACCCACCGTGAGGATGATCTCTGGAGGTATATCTACGCCGCTTGTTACGTCAACGGTCTCGACAGGCCGTTCCGTATCAGCGATTTCCCGCCAGGATTGCGCCCAAACCATCGTAGTACAGAAAGCGCCCTGAACAACAGCAATTTTGCTGACAGATTCAGCGTGGTGCCAAAGCATGCCCCATCCCGGACGGTGGTTAGCCACATCCGTAAGGATGGGCATTATTATATCCACTACGACGCATCGCAATGCCGCAGCCTCACCGTCAGGGAAGCGGCCCGACTGCAAACCTTCCCCGACAACTATTTCTTTGAGGGCAGCCGCACTGACCAATACGGACAGGTCGGAAACGCGGTGCCGCCGTTGTTGTCGTATCAGATTGCCAAACTGGTAGCGGAGCTGTTGGGGCGAAATGGACAGCCTGACTCCTGAGCATCGCAGTTGGAATATGTCCCGCATCCGAAGCGGCAACACCAAGCCAGAGCGGTTGGTTCGTTCACTGCTGCACAGGATGGGTTACCGATTCCGTCTGCATCGGAAGGACTTGCCGGGCCGGCCCGACATCGTTCTCCCTGGCCGGCGCACGGTAATTCTGGTGCATGGCTGCTACTGGCATCGCCATCCCGGTTGCCGTTTCGCCTACACGCCCAAGAGCAACCTTGATTTCTGGGAATCCAAGTTCAACGAGAACGTCAAACGCGACCGGCGGCAGCACGATCAGTTACGCGAACTCGACTGGAACGTTATCACGGTCTGGGAGTGCGAGACTAAAGAACTGACGACACTTGCCGAGCGGTTGAGCAATGCCATACCGTCCTAGTGCACTATCGAGCTCGGCGCGAGCCCACCACCGGAATCAGCCGCTCGTTGTAAGGGTCAACAGCGAGGAACACCCCTTCCAGCGTGTAGGCGCCCAGCAGGGGTGACATCCCCGCCTCGCCGAAGATGACCCAGGTAATGGTTTCGACCCCTTCTACTATGGCGTTTGCCTGAGCCATATCCAGCTGCACCTGCTCGCCGCCGGCGTATTCAAACGTGGCGCTGCGGACCGGTTGGATGCCCAGCCCTTCCAGCGTTGCGCGCGGTATCACCGTCGTGATGGCGCCGGTGTCCACCATCACATCAACGTCCTCAAAGTGCTCGCCGTTGAGGTTGCCGATCTGGATGGTTATGTTGAAAATGCCCATGCTTCTCCTCAAAACGGGTTGACCACCACAACCCCGTTGTATGTCTGCCCGGCGTTCAGGTCTTCCGACAACAAGTCGAACGCCCGCGCTTGTTTGACCGGGTCCCTCCGATCATACGCATAGATCAGTATGTTGGCGTCGAAGAAATCCCTATCCGCCATATCTGCCGAGTCGCTCCTCGTACAGGTCGTCCCTGGTCCAGCTGCGAGGACCCATGTCCCGGCTCAAGCGCTCGAACGTGGACATCAAGCTGGCCGCTTGCGCTTTGCGGTCGGCTGATTCGTCCTCTGCCAACGACGCAAGGTACTCGTTCACCATCGCCGCTACGGTTGTATCCTGTGCTTGGGCGATCTTGCTGACGCGGGCCAGGACTTTTTCGTCGATCTCAAGGGTGAGTTGCATGGCTGCATTCTCCGTGCTGAGGAGGTGGGGCGCCGGGTGGATAGAGCGTCTCCCGCCTGCCTTCCAGCGTAACGCCGGTCAGTGGGCGATGCTGCTCGGCGCGAAGCCGCCGTAGCGCGGGTACTGCGAGCAGATGAACTCGACGTAGGCCGGCTGTCCGGTCTCGTTGGCGGCCAGGGCGCGCTCCAGTGCGGGCACCACGTCCGACGGCTCGGTGACCCGTTCGGTGTACAGGCCCAGCTCCGCGACGGCGCGAGACATGTTGATGTCCTCGGGCCCCATCACCCGGTGGGTGTAGGGGTCATGGCCGTCGCCCCAGAACCCGGGGCCGTAACCGGCGAACCCGCCGTTGGCCACGTGGGCGATGGTGATGCCCAGGTTCTGGCGCACCGGAACCTCCAGGTTGCCCAGCATGTAGCCCATGCCGGCGTCGCCCGACAGGGCCACGGTCTGGCGGCCGGGGAAGGCCAGCTTGGCTGCCATGGCGCCGGCCAGGCCGAACCCCAGGGTGGAGATGTTGCCCCAGCCCAGGAAGCCGCGAGGGATCAGGGTGTCGTACACCGTGCTGAGCTGGTCGCGGGTGTTGCCGGATTCGTGGGTCACGAAGGAGTTGTACGGGTCCAGCACCTTCATCATGTCGCCGATGACGCGGTAGGGGTTGATGGGGGTGTCGCTGGAGGCCATGGCCTCGCGGTACTCGGCCAGGCCGGCGTCGCGGGTCTCGCGCACCTCGGCCACCACGTTGCCGGCGGCCCGACCCGCGCCGCCGGTGCGCTGCGACACCTCGTTCGCCAGCGCCTGTAGCGAGAATTTCGCATCGCCCAGCACGGCGTGGTGCGTGGGGAAGATGCGGTTCAGGTGCAGGTCGTCCAGGTTGCACTGGATGATGGTCTTGCCCGCCGCGTTGGGAATGCCGTGGGTGAACCGGCCCGGCGACAGGCTGCTGCCCACCGTGAGGATGACGTCGCTCTTGTTCAGGTAGGCGATGGGATGCTCGCCGCGCACGCCCACGAACAGCGGGTGGTTCTCCGGGAACGCGCCCTTGGCCTTGAGGGTAGTGATCACCGGCGCGTTCAGCAGCTCGGCCAGGCCCACCAGTTCCTCGGAGGCGCCGGCATAGATGACGCCCTCGCCGGCGTAGATCAGCGGGTTGGCGGCGTCCATGAGCAGGTCAATGGCCTGGACCACGTCCGACGGGTCGGGCGCGGACTTGTAGCTGCGCACCGGGAAGTAGGGGTCCACGGTCTCGTCGTACACGCCGGCGGCGTTGGGCACGGCCAGGACCACTGGACCGGGCCGGCCGCTGCGCAGCATGGAGAAGGCCCGGCGCATGAACTCGGGCGTCCGCTCTGGCCGGTCGATGTAGCCGAACCACTTGGTGACGGTCTTCAGGCTGGTGGACACGTCGAACATGGTGTTCTCGGTGCTGCCCGCGGGAATGCCGTCGGTGATGCACAGCATCGGCGAGTTGTCCTCGAAAGCCTGCGCCAGCCCGGGGAAGGAGTACTGCAGGCCCGCGCCGTTGACGCCGCCCTGCACGGTGCAGACGCCGATGCGGTCGCCGGCGGTGACACGGGAGTAGGCGTCGGCCAGGGCCACGGCGTAGCGGTCGTCCCGCATCATGATCATGGGCACGCCCTCGCGCCCCAGGGCGTTGTTCACTCGGCAGACGGGGAAGGTGGAAACCCACTCGACACCCTCCTGCTTGAGGATGCGGGCAATGGAAGTAGCGACGTCGATGGACATGGTTCAAACCTCTCTAGTTGTTCAGCAGTGCCAGAATGCGCGCGACGAACCGGTGCACTAACGGCCGGTCGTGCTCGATCTCAAAGTCTTCCATTTCATCGTGGTAGAAATTCTTGTGGAACTTCTCGGCCGCCAGAAATCCAGCAGCATATCCGTCATCGCCGGTTTCCACGACAATTTGGCTCACGGCGTTTTTCAGCGAGCGGTGGCTGCGGTGCGGCCACTCCCGCTGCTGGGCGACCGCCATAACGGCGTGTGTAGCCGCGCCCCACAGCTTCTCGGACGCCTGAAGATGGTCGCCGGCGGCAAACTCGCGGTCCGATGCCTCCAGGAACTCCTGGGCGGTCACGGCATGATTTTGGGTCAGCATGGACGTCAAGATTCCTAATATCTGGGAGAGCTCAGTGATGGAATTGTACCACTCCCCTATTGCCGGGAACTGGAGATACAATTTGATGACACTGGCGCAGGAGAACCCGTAACGGTTGCCGGCGCAAATGTAACCGTCCCTATGCAGATTGGTTCGTCTCGGTTTCCAGCGCGTCCCGCAGACCCTTCCAGTCACCGTCACCCGTCGAGCCGTTCCAGTCATCGAAGTGCAGCAGGTCCTCCACGGGCAGCCGGTCGCGCCAGCCGGCCCGCTGCAAACCCGGCTCGTCGGTGAACTCCACGGGATACCCCAAGCATAGGTACGCCACCGGGATGATGTGCGGCGGTATCCCCAAGATGCCGCGCAGTTGCGGCAGCTTGAGGATGCTGACCCAACCCGCGCCGACGCCTTCACTCCGTGCGGCCAGCCAGAGGTTCTGCACCGCGCAGCAGGTGGAATACACGTCGGTTTCCGGCATGGAGTTGCGCCCCAGCACCACTTCCGCCCGGGTCGGGTCGCAGGTGATGCACAGGTTCACCGGCGCTTCCAGGATGCCCTCCAGCTTCAGCGAAAGATACGCGGACCGTCGCGGCTCGTCGAAAAAGCACGCCGCCGCGTCCCGCTCCCGGTCGAAAAGATCCTTGACTTTCCGCCGGCGTTCCAGATCCTTGACCAGGATGAAGTCCCAGGGCTGCATGAACCCTACTGACGGGCCGTGATGCGCCGCCCGTATGATGCGGGCCAGCGTCTCGTCGGGTATGGGGTCAGAACGGAAATTGCGGATGTCGCGCCGCTGGTAGATCGCCCGGTACACCGCCTGTCGCTCCGCCTCCGGAAAAGCGAGGGATGTCCCGATTACGGAAGTATCGTCTGATTGATAGCCCTGTTGGTTCATCTGCCCCTCCGGCAAAGCAGACCGCGGCGCCATTGGTTGCGCCGTCGATCCTGCGTGCGGCTATCATACGCACGCAATCGGGGTTGTGCCAGAATTCCACTGCTGGCGGGAACCCGGTTCGTCACCGCCGGCAGTCAGGCCACACGCGGAAGCCGGGCCACACGGTGATAAACTGGAACCAACCCCACAGTAATCAACACCCCGCCGCCGTAACGGGAGGTGCGCCATGCCGCCGGAAATTCGCGCCGTAGGAATCGAGGGACTGCCCGAGGTCCAGGCCGGTGACGACCTGGCCACCCAGATCATGGACGCCGCCGCCGCCCAGGGCACGCCCATCGAGCAGGGCGACGTCGTCGTGGTCACCCAGAAGATCGTCAGCAAGGCCGAGGGCCGCGTCATGACCATCGACGAGGTCGAGGCGTCACCGCTGGCCGTCGCCATCACTGAGGGCCACCGCCGCGACCCGCGTCACACCGAGATGATCCTCCGCGAGAGCCGCCGCGTCGTCCGCATGGACCGGGGCGTCATCATCAGCGAGACCTATCACGGCTACATCTGCGCCAACGCCGGCATCGACGCCTCCAACATCCCCGGCTCCAACTCCATCTGCCTGCTGCCCGTGGACCCTGACGCCTCGGCCCGCCGCATCCGCGACCGCATCCGGGAGCGGCTGGGCGTGGACGTGGCCGTGCTGGTGTCCGACACTTTCGGCCGGCCCTGGCGCAACGGGGCGATCAACGTGTCCATCGGCGTGGCCGGCTTCAACCCCGTCATCAGCTACGTGGGCGAGTTCGACCCCCACGGCAACGAGCTGCACACTACCACCATCGCCGTCGCCGACGAACTGGCCGCCACCGCCGAGCTGGTCACCGGCAAGCTCCTGGGCGTCCCCGTAGCTCTCGTCAAGGGCTACCCCTACGAACCCATGGAAGACGCCGACAGCCGGGCAATCGTGCGGGAGCCGGATAAGGACTTGTTCCGCTAATATTCTTTTGACCCACGAACGGCCCGATGGCTGACATCGCTGTGGTTGAGTTTTGCCAATGACCACGCAGCCCGAAACTCTCAAACTCCGGCCCGACGTCTTGCGTTGGGCGCGTGAGCGGGCCAACCTTACCGAGGAGGATTTGGCCCGCAAGGTCAGGCTGAACGCCGAGCGTGTACATCATTGGGAGCAGTCCGGCGAAATCAGCATGGCGTGGGCCAAACGGCTGGCCGACGCAACGCATAGCCCCCTGGGTTTCCTGTTCCTGTCTTTACCACCAGAGGAAGTCCTTCCGATCACAGACTTCCGCGCCCACGCCGGCCAGACGCCAGAGCGAGTGAGCGTTGACCTGCTGGAAACCGTACACGCCATGCAGCAACGCAGCGCGTGGTTGCGGGACGAACTGATCGATACCGGCACCGAGCCAGTG
Organism: Dehalococcoidia bacterium; assembly: GCA_034420475.1. Lineage (GTDB taxonomy): Bacteria > Chloroflexota > Dehalococcoidia > Lucifugimonadales > UBA3495 > Bin87. The sequence continues at coordinate 16,761 of DAOULH010000039.1, read as the reverse complement.
AAGTTGGTCAACGCTTACCGACAGGGCACAAGCAGTGTTGATGCCGCCCAAGCGATGCGTTCCGCTTTGGGGCTTACAGCAAATTGGGCCTCCGACGCCCAGTCATGGTCTGACGCCATCAGCTTGCTTCGTGACCACATTGAGGCCGCCGGCGTGATGGTGGTGTTCAACGGGGTCGTGGGCAACGACACCAGCCGCAGGCTCAACCCCGACGAGTTCCAAGGGTTCGCCCTGGTTGACGAATATGCCCCGCTGATATTCGTCAACAACGCGGACTACAAGGCCGCGCAGATGTTCACGGTGGCCCACGAACTCGCCCATATCTTCGTGGGGGAAGAAGGGGTCTCCGTTTCGGAGGCCTTGCTACCAACCGACCACAGGATTGAAACCCTTTGCGACCGGATCGCTGCTGAGTTCCTGGTGCCGGAAGCGGGGCTGCGGGAGTTTTGGCCGCATGTCTCAGGCCGTGCGGACCGCTACCAGCAAGCAGCCCAACACTTCAAAGTCAGCAGGATCGTGGCAGCCCGCCGAGCTTTGGATCTGGAACTGATTGACCGGGACACATTCTTCGAGTTTTACGCGCAAAACAAAACCCAGGGCAGCCCCAACCGGGCAAATTCGGAGGGAGGCAACTTCTGGAATACCCAACGCTGGCGCATCGGGACACGCTTCGCCGCGGCGGTGGTTCGCGCCCTGGCGGCGGGACGGCTGTCCCATCGTGAGGCGTACGCCTTAACCGGGTTGAAAGGTGACATTTTTGATGCCATGCCCAGCAAACTGGGTATCGACCTATGACATTCTCCGATGATCGCAGATATGTACCCGACACGAATGTTTTGCTGGCGGCTTATCATCATTACTACGCTCCGGATATATGTCCCGGCTTCTGGGCCTCACTGAGTCATCATATAGACTCCGGTAGGCTGTCGATCATTGACCGCGTGTTCGACGAGATCGTCTCACTGGCTGAACTGGTCGAATGGGTGGAGCAGGCAACCAACTTTTCGCCGGCGATAAGCGGCACCCAACCCGTCGCCGAGGCGTATCGACGGTTGGTTGACTGGGTGTACGACAATCCCCAGTTCACCGCCGCCGCGCGTGCCGATTTTGCCCGCGCTGCCGATGGCTGGTTGGCAGCCTATGCAATGGCTAACGGCGCAGTTGTCGTCACCAACGAGGTTTCCGCTCCTCAAGCACAAAGAAGAGTACCGTTGCTTGACCTTTGTCGGCAGTTCGACATTCCGTGCATCAACACTTTCGAAATGCTGCGTGATCTCGGGGTTCGGCTCGAATGGAGTTTTACTGGTTAGCCGCCGGGCGCAGCCTCGACCGCTCACCCAAAAGCAGCGCGGCCCCATCCCATAGGACAGGGCCGCGCCTAATAGCCAGTCATCGCAGCAACCTACACCACCCCTGCCAATTCCCGCTCCGCATCCGCTTCCGTGCCGGCCGCCACCCGCAGCGCCAGCCCGTCCCTCGCTTCGTTCACGTCGGCGATGACGTGGTCGTGCTCCTGGAACTCGCCGGAGAGGACGCCCCGGGCCAAGCGATTTTCGAGGTGCCGCTGGATGGCGCGGCGCAGGGGACGCGCCCCGTAGGTCACGTTGAACCCCTCGTTGACCAGCCAGTCGCAGCCGGCCTCGGTCAGCTCGCAGGTGATGTTCTTCTCCGCCAGCCGCTGCTGCACCTCGCCGACCATCAGCCCGACGATCTGGCCGATCTGCGCCCGGCTCAGCGGGTGGAATACGATGGTCTCGTCGATGCGGTTCAGCAGTTCCGGCCGGAAGGCCCGCTGCAACGCTTCGTGGACCGACCGGGATAGCTCCGGTGTCACCTTGCCGGCACCCAACTCGCGGTCGGCGGTGGGACTCAGGCCGAAGGGACGCTGGGACAGGTCCCCGGTGCCCAGGTTGCTGGTCATGATGATGACCGTGTTACGGAAGTCCACCGTGCGGCCCTGCCCGTCGGTGAGCCGTCCGTCCTCCAGGATCTGCAGCAGCAGGTTGAACACGTCCGGGTGCGCCTTCTCGATCTCGTCGAACAGGATAACCCGGTGGGGCCGCCGCCGCACTGCCTCGGTCAGCTGGCCGGCGTCGTCGTACCCCACGTAGCCGGGAGGCGCGCCGATGAGACGCGACACCGTGTGCCGCTCGCCGTACTCGGACATGTCCAGCCGGACCATGCTGTCCTCGTCGTTGAACAGGAACTCCGCCAGCGCCCGGCTCAGCTCGGTCTTGCCCACGCCGGTGGGACCCAGGAAGATGAAGCTGCCGAAGGGCCGCTTGGGGTCGTTCAGGCCCGAGCGCGCCCGGCGGACGGTGTCCGCCACCGCGCTGATGGCTTCGTCCTGGCCGATCACCCGCCGGTGCAGGTGCTCCTCCATGTGCAGCAGCCGCTCGGCCTCGCCCTCCATGAGCTGGCCCACCGGGATGCCCGTCCAGTTGGACACCAGTTCGGCGATGTCCTTCTCGTTGACCACCAGGTCGGGGCCGTCGGTGTGTTCAATAGCCTCGCGCTCGGCATTCAGCTCCGCTTCCAGGCGCAGCCGCTCGGTGCGGTGCTGCGCCGACCGCTCGTAGTCGGACATCTGGTTGGCCCGCTCCTCCAGGTCGGCCAGTTTCCGCCGCCGGTTCTCCATCTCCTGCAGCTTGGGCGGCAGCATCCCGGCATCGATGCGCACCTTGCTGCCGGCCTCGTCGATGAAGTCGATGGCCTTGTCCGGCAGATTGCGGTCGGTGATGTACCGGTCGCTCAGGCGCACCGCAGCCGCGATGGCCCCGTCGGTGAGCGTCACCTTGTGATGGGCCTCGTAGCGGGGCTTCAGAGCGTGCAGGATGTCCAGCGCCTGCTCCGGCGTCGGTTCCTCCACGTACACCGGCTGGAACCGCCGCGCCAGCGCCGGGTCACGCTCGATGTGCTTGCGGTACTCGTCCAGCGTTGTCGAGCCGATGGCCTGCAATTCACCGCGAGCCAGGGCCGGCTTGAGCATGTTGCTGGCGTCCAGGCTGCCCTCGCCGGCGCCCGCGCCGACCAGGGTGTGCATCTCGTCCAGGAAGACGATTACCTCGCCGTTGGACGACGTCACCTCGTCGATGACCGACTTCAAACGCTCCTCGAACTCGCCGCGGAACTTGGCCCCCGCCACCAGCCGGCCCATGTCCAGCGCCATCACCCGCTTGTTGTGCAGCGAGTCGGGCACGTCGTCGCAGATGATCTTGCTGGCCAGGCCCTCGGCGATGGCGGTCTTGCCGACGCCGGCCTCACCGATGAGCACCGGATTGTTCTTGGTGCGGCGGGTCAGCGTCTGCATGACCTGGCGGATTTCCTGCTCACGCCCTACCACCGGGTCCAGCTTGCCGATGCGCGCCAGTTCGGTCAGGTCCACGCTGTACTTTTCCAGCGAGCGGTACTTCTGCTCGGCGTTCTGGTCCTCCACCCGGTGGGAGCCGCGCAACTTCTGCATGGCCTGGTACATCATCTCCTGGTTGACGCCCAGATCCCGGAACAGCCGCGCCGAGTCGCCGGCGTCCTCCCGGGCGGCGGCCACCAGCAGGTGCTCCACGCTGATGAACTGGTCCTTGAGCCGCTGGGCCTCCTCGTCCGCCACCTGCAACATCCGCTGCAAACGGGGCGTGATGAAGATCTGCTGCGCGCCCGACACCACCTTGGGGGCCGAGTCCAGCGTCTGGTGCAGCCGGCTCTTCACCGCCTCAGGGTCAACGCCCAGCTCCCGGAAGATACGCTCGGGCAGCCCGTCCTCCAGCGCCACCAGGGCCAGCAGCACGTGCTCCACGTCCCACTGGCTGTGCTGATAGTTCCGCACCAGCTCCTGGGAGCGTTGCAGCGCCTCCTGGGCCTGCCTCGTGAATTTGTCCGCGGTCATCACCATATCGGTCACCTCCGGTTTGAGTTATTGCGTGTCCTGCCGCCGCTGGACGTGGTTTCCACGACGCGCAGTCGGGCCACTTCGTTGGTCAAGGCTTCCACCTGGCCTTCCAGCTCCGTGATGCGGTCGATGAGTTTCAGGGCCACCTCGGCGCCGGCCAGGTTCACGCCCAGCTCGTCGACAAAGGTCTTGATCCGCCGCAGCCGTTCCACGTCGGCCAGGGAGTACAGTCGCTGTCGGCCGCCGGAGCGCGACGGCATCACCAATCCCACGCGCTCGTAGTAACGCAGGGTCTGGGCGTGCAGGCCCACCATGCGCGCGGCCACGCTGATGACGAAGCAGGGTTCGGTGGGGAAGTTGTGGTCCGGCGTCATCTTGCTTCCTCCTTCGTTATTCCGCGTCGCGCAGTTGCTCGAACAGGCGGCGCTGCTCTTCGGTCAGGTTGGTAGGCAGCGACACGTTGACCACCGCGTACAGGTTGCCACGCTTCTCCGGGTCGCTGAGCCGGGCCATGCCCTGGCCGGCCAGCCGGAACCGGCGGCCGTTCTGCGTCTCCGGCGGCAGCGTCAGTTCGATCTGCCCGCGCAGTGTCTGCACCGTCGCCGTCCCGCCCAGCACCACGTCCAGCAGCGGCACGTCCACCGTGGTGTGCAGGTCGTCGCCCTTGCGCTCGAACCGGGCGTGGGGCAGCACCGTGACCAGCAGGTTAAACTCGCCGCCGGCCTGGTTGCCCGCCGCGATGTGCACCCGGCCGCCGTCGGCGATGCCAGCCGGAATCTTGACCTCCAGCCGGCGGCCGTCCGGCAGGTTCACCAGCCGGGTTGTCCCGTGGTCGGCCTCCTCCAGCGTTATCTCCACGGGCACGTCCGCCGGCCGCGACCGGAACCGCTCGCCCCGGCCGCCGCCCAGGTCGGAGGCGAAACCGCCCAGGCCGCCCAGCAGGTCCGACAGGGTCGCGCCTCCGGTGGAGAAACTGAACCCGCCCGGGCCGCCTCCGCCGAAGCTGCCACCCCGGAAGAACTGGGAGAAATCGGCCCCGCCCTGCTGATCGAACCCCTGCCGATCAAAGTGCTCGGCCTGCTCCCAGCGGTCGCCATAGCGGTCGTACTTTTCCCGCTTGTCCGCGTCCGACAGCACCTCGTAGGCGGCGTTGATGGTCTTGAACCGCTCGGCCGCGTCATCGTCTCCGGGATTCACGTCCGGGTGATGCTGCCGCGCCAGCCGGCGGTACGCCTGCCGGATCTCCTTTTCATCGGCGCTGCGCGGTACGCCCAGTATGTCGTAGTAGTCAGCCATTGCGGCGCCTGCCTGCATTAAAATGGTTGTACAGCCATCATATCAGACGATGGGATCATATTCAATAAGTTGACGGTATTAATAGCATAGACTTGACAATATCTCATCAACTTTGTATAGTGACATCACGGGCCGAAAGAGCGGCCAACAAGACCCTCGGCCAGCGTGCCGATGCTTCTGGAGGACAGAATATGACGACCATGCAGCGATTTGACCCCTTCCGCGAGATGCGCCACTTCAACCGCCTGTTCGCCAGCCCCCGGTGGGCTGCCCATCGCTGGGGCGCTCCCCCGGTTGACGATGTGGAAAGCGCGAACGAATCCTGGTCCATCCCTATGGACGTGAGCCGCAACGAGCAGGAGCTCACCGTCCACGCCTCGCTGCCCGGCTTCGCCGCCGATGACGTGGACGTGTCCATCAGCCCTGACCGGATCCTGGCGGTCAAGGCGTCCCGCAAGTCCGAGGTCACCCACGAGGGCGAGGAGTACCTGATGCGCGAGCGGCGCATGGGCAGCTTCTCCCGCGCCATCCGACTCCCCAGCGACCTGAATTTGGATGACGCCTTCGTCGGCCTGGAACACGGCGTGCTCACCGTGACGGTGCCCGTCGCCGAGGCCGCCCAGACGCGGAAGCTGCAAATCGGCGCTGGCGCTGACACTGCCTAAACCGCGGTCGATGTCAGGACAGGCTCACGGTGGCAGGTCCCAGACCTGCCACCACATTTTTGTAAGCCGGCCATTGCGTAGTCACAAGGCCTGCGTCATAATTCCCCGCACTTGTCGCGCGACGTATGCCGACGAGGATGGAGGGGATTCTTATGCCGCAAGCCGGTATTCCGTCGGAGCAGGAAGTGCTGGGTTGGTTCGAAAGCCTGTCCAACTGGGGTCGATGGGGCGATGACGACGAGCTGGGCACGCCCAACCTGATAACTCCCGAGAAGACTCGCCAGGCTCTGGCCACCGTTGAAGAGGGCCATTGCGTGTCATTGTCTCGGGACGTTACCTGGGACCCGGCCCCGGATGTGCCGGCTCCCCCGGTGCACTACATGATCGAAAGCGGCGAGGGCTGGGCCACCGGCGACAAAGTGTCCAACCGGCCCTCCGCCGTGGCCATGGACTACATCGGCATGATCTTCCACGGCGTTTCGGTGACGCACGTGGACAGCCTGGCCCATTTCTTCTGGAACGGCAAGACCTACAACGGCAAGCCGGCCCACATGGTGTCCACCAGCCTGGGCGCCACCGTGTGCTCCGTCGAACAGGCTAAAAACGGCTTCATCACCCGCGGCGTGCTCGTGGACGTGCCCTTCGTTCGCGGCATCGACTGGGTGGAACGCGGCGAGGGCGTCATGCCCGACGACATCGTGGCCGCCGAGGAACGTTGCGGTTTCCGCATCGAACCCGGCGACGTGCTCCTGGTGCGCACCGGCCAGCTCCGGCGCCGCATGGTCGAGGGCCCCGTGCCGCGCGAGGCCGGCTCCACCGCGTGCCAGGCGGCTTGCCTCCCCCTCTTTCGGGAACGGGACATCGCCGTCCTGGGCTCCGACACCGGCAACGACGTCAGCCCGCCCCAGTATCCGGGACAGCTCACCAACCCGGTGCACCAGGTGTCAATCACCGCCATGGGCCTGTGGATCCTGGACAACGCCAACCTGGAGGAGGTGGCCGAAGCCTGCCGGGAACGCAACCGCTGGACCTTCATGGTCAGCATCAACCCCCTGCGCCTCCAGAACACCACCGGCTCTCCAGTCAACCCGGTCGCGGTGTTTTAGGGTCGCCTGAGGCATCGAGCGTGAAAACTGTGGAACAATCCGGTCAAGGTCATTGACACCGCGCGGACGGATAAAGTATCACAGTGGAATGCCCCACAAACGAACGTCAACGACATGATAAGGAGGAACCTCAACCGATGACTACTCAAGTTCAGATCTACTGCGTCAAGTGCAAGTCGAAGACCGACTCGAGCGATGTGCAGGGCGTCACCATGAAGAACGGCCGACCGGCAACCCAGGCGATTTGCACGGTCTGCGGGACCAAGAAATTCCGGATCGGAGCCACGCCGGCGGCATAGCCCGGTGCCGGTTCAACCCCGACTCTTGCGAGCGGTTGCCGCGCAGTGCGCAGCCGCTATTCAACTGCGCAAGCGCTGATGAAATATTGTCAAGCGACGTTCGGGATGCGCAAAGGTGGCCGTTTGGATCGTTAGAGCAGGCGAAGGCGGCAGAAATGCTGATTATGCTTTTGAACAGGGCATAATCAGCATTAACTTTGGGCTTCAGCAAAGCGTCTTCGATTTTGTTGACCTGCCGACGCTGCGGAATCATATACCAATCCCGACGTCATCAGCGTCTCAGCTTTGGCGCTTTGCTCACTAATGCAGGTCGGCGACATGGTTGTGTTGCCGCGCCGAGAGCCCAGCGTGGCCGGAGTAGGCACGATAACCGGCGACTGCGCATATCGCCCTGACCTGGAAGGCGCGCACGGGCCGCATACTCGACTTGTGTAATGGCGGGTTGCTGATACACCTCGCGCCAGCTTTGATACGGACTTGCAGCACTCGTTAACTGGGCTGCTCACCGTTTTCCAGCCTAGACACGCCGACGCTGAGCGCCGGATCAGGCAACTTGCCGACGCCTACTTGAGCGATGGTTCGGTGACTGAGCCGGAACCCTTACCCCACAAGATGATGACTTTGCCGCAGTTGACTGGGACGAGTACCTCAAGAGCCGCATCATAGAAATCATCAGGGCAAAATACCCCGGCGTTGAACTGGAACGACTGGTAACCTCTGTCCTGGCAGCATCGGGTTACACTGCTCAGCAAACGAGGCGTGGCCCTGACGGCGGCATTGACGCTGTATCCGGCATGGGTGAGCTTGGGTTCTCAAAACCCCGGTTGTGTGTACAGGTAAAATCAGGCCGTTCGCTGAATGAGCGTACTTTCTTTGAGATTCGGTTGTGGGACGCCGACGATTTGGTGCGGCGGTTGTTGAATGTGCACGATAACCTGCCACTGGAGATACGACGCGACATACCACTGGAAAGTCGATTGATGCCGGTCGAATTGACACCGCCATCCTAACCGCTCAGCCACCGCAGCAGCCGGCCGGTGAATCCGTCGGTCAGCCCGTCCAGATACGCATCCCACGCCAGCTGCTGGTTCCCGGTAGCCAGTGACGGGTATGCCTGCATCGTTCGGGCGACGGTGCCCATTTTGAGCCTGTGATCCCCGGCCAGTGTCCACGCTTGCAGCGTTTCCGCCGCCCGTTGGCCGACCACGGTGGCGCCGACAGTCTCCTTGTTGCTCCGCTGCACGACCTTGATGAACCCCTCGGTGGCGTCCTCGGTCACTGCCCGGTCGATGTGCGTCATCGGCAGGATCGAAACCCGCACCTTGTCGCCGAAGCGCTGCCGGGCCTGCTCTTCCGTGTAACCTGAGTGCGCCACCTCGGGGTCGGTGAACGTTGCCCAGGGCGGATGCTGTGGCCGCGCCCGCGAACGGCCGGGCAGCAGCAGGTTCCGCACCGCCATCGCCCCCTGGAAACCCGCGTAGTGCGTGAACTGAAAGCCGCCCGCGCAGTCGCCGGCGGCGTAGATATGCTTCACGCTGGTCCGCAGATAATCATCCACCGTGATCCCCCGCGGGCTGTATTCGACCCCTGCTATGTCCAGTCCCAGGCCGTCCACTTTGGCCCGGCGGCCCACGGCAATCAGGAGCGCGTCCCCTCTGATCGTCTCGCCGCCGGCGCTTACCACGATGCCCGTCCTATCGCCGGCCGGTTTTACCGCCTCCACCGGAGACGACAGGCGCAGGTCGATACCGTCCCGACGCAACGCTTGGGCTACGGCCTGGCTGGCCTCCGGTTCGTCGTTGGGCAGCAGCCGGTCCATCGCTTCCACCAGGGTCACGCGCGACCCTAAACGGTGGCACGCCTGCGCCAGTTCGCACCCGATGGGGCCGCCACCGATGACGACCAGGCGGTCCGGCAACGTCGCCAGATCCCAGAACGTCTCGTAGGTCAGGTACGGCGTATCTTCCAGTCCGGGGATCGGCGGTATGAACGGCGCGGCTCCCGTGCAGATCAGAAAGCGCCTCGCCGAGATTTCCCGCTGGCCGACGGCCAGAGTGCGGGCATCCTGGAACTCGGCGCGCCCCTCCAGCACGTCAATCCCCTCCGCCCGCAGCGTTTCCGGCGACTCCTGGGCGAAGACCTGGTTCACCGCGCTCTCCACCCAATCCATCACGGCGCCGAAATCGACCTGTTGATCGCGGACGGCGATCCCGTACCGGCCCGCGCTCCGTGTTGTGTGCGCCACCCTGGCGGCGTGCAGCAGGGCTTTGCTCGGCACGCAACCCGTCCAGGTGCAGTCACCGCCCACCCGGTTGGCCTCGATGAGCGCCACCCGCTTGCCCAGCCGCGCCGCGAACCGCGCCGCCGTCAACCCGGCGGAACCCGCTCCGATGATGACTAGGTGATAATCCATGGCGTTGGCCGGGTCATACCAGGCCGATTGGGATCAGCGTGACCGGAACAGCACGTGAGTTGCCAGCGCGCGCCGGGTTCGCAAGTCTGTGTTCAGAAAGTCGCTGATTACCCCTTCCGCCCGCTCAATCGCCTGCAATACCTCCCACCTTTGGAACGTCACGCCCGGGTTGTAATCTGCATCGTGTCTTTGTCCTTGCAGGACGACAAATGTGCTTCCGAAGTCCCGTACTCTTTCCGGGAATGATGCCATTGCTGCGGCCGTGCTGAACCTATCCCTGGCGAAACGATGCTCCAGCGCCCGATAAGTTCTTTCCCATTCGGGCGACCTGATGCTCGCCGGCGACGAGCCGATCAGGGAGTCCGCATTACTGGCGGCCAGCGCATGAAACATTGCGTAGTACCCGGAGCTGATGGCGCGACGCAGTCTAACTTGTTGGGGCCGTCCTCTGGTTTCGCCGCGCTCCGGCGGCGACGCCAGCAGCCGGGCGATGGCGATCAACTGCTCCCAGTTCATTCGCTCATTTCACTCTATTGGGGGATCCGGATTGGCCTTCAGCCACTCCAGATATTCGCGCTCTTCCGTCGCGTCAACATAAGTATCAACCGGGATGTTGGGAACGCCGCACTCTTTCAGCGCCGCATGGTTCCGACGATAAAATCCATTAATCCATCGCGGGTCCAGGAAACCGCCGTCACCGTCGCATACCACCCTGATGTAGCAATAGGGATCACCATAGTGGTCAATCCGGACGCTAACCGTGATTGGGTCAAACGTCCATTTATCGCCAAACCCTTCAGCCAGATCTTGGCGCATGATGTCCGCTACGCGCGACTTCTGCTCTTCGGTGAGTTCCATTTCCATCATTGTCACGGCAACCTCCCGACGCGCCGTACTCTGTAACCTGTACTGATGGATTAATTCTAGCGTGCCGGCCTCAGTCTGCAACGGGATGCTACCTCGGCCCCTTGATCTGGTCCGGCAGCCACAGCGCCAGGTCCGGGAAGGCGATGATCAGGCCGATTACCACCGCCATGCAGGCCATGAACGGCAGCACGCCGATGTACACGTCGTTGATGGTGCCCGTTTGAGCCACCCGGCCCGTGCCGTCCACCTCCTGTTGCGCCACGTCGTGGCGCGCGCCCTGCAGCACGTACAGGCTGAGTCCCTGGGGCGGGCTGATCTGCGCGGCCTCCAGCAGGATGATCATGATGATCCCGAACCACAGCAGGTCCACCTCGGCGGCCCGGAGCACCGGAGATATGATCGGCAGCGTGGTCAGCATCATGGAATACGCTTCCATGAACGTGCCCAGCAGCAGGTAGAACACCACCAGGAACAGCACCAACTGCACCGTGGTCAGGTTGAAGCTGGCCACCCACTCCGCCATGGTGATGGAGATGCGCAGGTACGCGAAAGCGAATTGCAGCGTGAACGCCGCCATCAGTATGAACAGGATCATCGCGGAGGAGCGCGCCGCCGAGCCGCACGACTCCAGCGTCATCATCCCCATGAACCGGCAGTAGTTGCGGAAACTCTGGCCATCGAACCGGTACTGCTCGCGCCAGCCCTCCAGCGTTCCCCGCACTTCCGGCGACAACCGCGCGGCGATGCCGCTGCGCAGCAGCATTCCCGCGATATTGCCGGCGAACAGCCGCACGAAGTTGTAGATGATTGCCAGCATCATCGCACCGGCTACGCCGAAACCCGCCGCCTCCGAGGGGGTCGCCCACCCGAAGTAGATGCTGCCCAGCACGATGAAGATCAGCGCCATCACCGGCACCATCAGCACCGTGAACAGCAGTCGCTCCGTCCAGCCCTCCCAGGTCCAGAACCGTCCCTGCTGTTGCCGGGGCGCGATGGCCGGCCAGATCACCGACGCCACGCCGATCATCAGCATGAACACCAGCGCCAGCAGAATCCCCGGGATGAAACCCGCCAGGAACAGCCGCCCGATGGACTCGCCCACCGTCAGCCCGTAGAGCACCAGCAGGATGCTCGGCGGAATCAGGATGCCCAGCGTCCCGCCGGCCGCCAGCGAGCCAACCACCAGCCGCTCCTGGTAGCCCTGCGCCCGAAACGACGGCAGCGCCACCCGGCTCACCGTCGCCGCCGTGGCGATGCTGGAGCCGGCGCACGCGGCGAATACCGCGCACGAGGCGATGTTGGTGTGCATCAGCCCGCCGGGAATGAAATCCACCCACCGTGACAGGGCGCGGTACATCAGGTCGGCGAACCCGCCCCGCAGGACGATCTCGCCCATCAGGATGAACAGCGGGATCGCCACCAGGTTGACGTTGGTGTTGGTCTCCCACGCCCGGTTGCCCATGATGTTCCAGACCGGATTGTCGGAGAACAGATTGAGCAGGATCAGCGCCAGCGATCCCAGAGCGCCGGCCACGTACATGCCGGCCAGGAACATGACCCCCATCAGGACGAATGCGACGGCGATGAGCATGGGTCGGTCGGATGCCTCTCAGATCGGGGTTTCTGGCACACAAAAACCCCGTCGTGCGACCTGTTTACCGACCTGGCACGGAGCCGCCGGTAATGGCGCCGCGGCGATGGGGTGAAAACCTGCGCCATCTTATCCGACGGCGCAGGCACTGTCTACCGGGGCGATCCGCTCACGCGTACCCGGTTTGGCTAGACCGGTGAATTTGCATGGATGCATAGGATAGACGGGATACGGATTGACTTTGGATTGGGTTGCAATGGCTCCTTTGGGATTGGATTTTTGCAGGTGACTGGCGGTTGGTTTTGCAGGTGATTGGGTGATTGGTTGCTCGATTTGACCAGGTTCCGGGAAGTGGTCAGCCCCACGGCCGGGGTAATGCGCTTGCTTTTTGCCCTCATTTTCCATGCCCACGGCATAGCGCGCTGTTGCGGGCGCGGCGACCCAGGAGACTACTCCGATTAAAGCGGTCGGGGACAGTCTACTGCGATACGGGTAGCGACTTGGATGCTGATCGGGTTTGGCCGTGTGTTCTCGGAACCTGGTCGGGAAAGGACAACCACCTGCGGGACAAAGGATAGCACGGGCGTTCTGAATGGGTCAAGAGGTGGTTTGGCATGGATGGACGAGATGGGCGGGGGAACGTCAGAATCAGGATTTACGGGATTTTATGATTGAGCAGGATTGGGTTGGTTGGCGGGCGCCGAGGCGATGAGATTGCCGCGCTGCGCTCGCAATGACAATTGGGTGTGCTCGCGATGACCAATTGGGTACGCTCACGATGACAAACTGGGTAGCGTGAGGGGCGATCCGATGGCGGCAACGCCGACCCGGCGTGGCTCGGATTGACCTGACCGGAGTATGTCCCCTGGTCGTAGGTCTAGGCGCGGCAACAGGCCATCCGACACGCGGACAGGCCATACCAGCATCTCAGGCAGAAGCAGACCAGCGCCGATCGGCCCCCAAGCTCAGGCTCATCCTCGTGCTCATCATCGTGGTCGTGGTGCTCGGAGAAATTCTCCAAGCCTTCTTTGATGAAGAAGGGGATCAGCAACAGGGCTGCGACCGGGTCGGCCCACCACCAGGCGAACAGCGCATTGAACCCCAGCCCAACGAGGATGGCCAGGTCCTGGAGGTCGCAGAACAGGCTCTCCACCGCCTCCGCCCGCAGCGCACGGGACTGCATCCGTGCGGCGACGCGCATCTTTGCTACGTAGAGAACGCTCATCACCAGGGCGCTGGCTACCGCGATCCCGATACCCACCAGGCTCGGTTCCGGCTCGGGCAATAACCCGCCCAGGCTGGCGGCGGAGTGTAAGGCGACGTAGGCCGCCAGCACGAAGAATGAGATGGCGATCAGCCGCTGTGCCCGTCTTTCCGCGTCCTCATTCTCGTGCTCATCGCCTTCCTGCCGCAATCGCCATACCAGGACGACGCCGGCGAAAAGCTCGATGACGCTGTCCAACCCGAAGGCGATCAGGGCAACGCTGCCAACCCGGGCGCCGGCCCAGAACGCGACCCCAGCTTCCACCAGGTTCCACGCCAGACCGATGGACACGAGAACCAGCGCCGTTCGGCGCAGGTCATCGGCTTGCACCATATCGTTTCATCCCTCCGGGGCCCGTTTACGCCACGGGGCGTTTTAGAGACCCGCCAAAACCGGTGCTACCGAGTGCAGTCTAACAGGTGGAAGGCGATTTGTGGCCCTCAACGCTGAGCCAGTCGGTGTTGAAACTCGTCAGCCGATGTCAATCCGTTCCGCCGCATGAGGCATTATTTTGACATCGATGCACAGGATGAACAGGATCGGATACGAGCGAGGTCCTGTTCATCTTGTCTATCGATGTAGGATTAATCTGCCGGTCGAACCGGGGCGTTGAGCCTGACCCGTTTATTCGTTGACCGGCGCCGGAAGATGCTCCGGTATCCAGGTGCGCAGCAGATCGCCCAACTCCTCCCGGCATTCGTCCAGGCGGTGTTCCGCGCCTTCGTAGAGCACCAGTTCTTTGGGCTCCTTGGCCCAGTCGTGGATGGCGACGGCGCAGGAGAAGGGCAGGCGAGTGTCGGCTTTCCCGTGCACCACCAGCAGCGGCTTGGGGGAGATCATGCCGGCTCCCTGTGCTCCATAGGTCTGAGGCGACAGGGAAACCACCCCGGCGATGTTGTCGCTCACTGCGCCGGCGGCGATGACCACCGCGCCCCCGAAGGAATGGCCGACGACTATCGCCGGGCCGTGTCCGGTGGCCCGCAGGAAGTTGCAGCCGGCCACCAGGTCCAGGGCGCATTCCTGGACGTTGTTGGGATGCCGGTAATCCATGCGGAGCGAGGTGATGCCCTGACCGGTCAGTTCCTCGGCCAGTTCCGCGTACAGCCCGCTGCCCGGGCCGCCGAATCCGCCCCGGGCCCCGCAGACCCAGACCACGGCTTTCGTGGTCTCCTCGGCGGCGTGCAGGATGGCCGGTATGTCGCCGCGGTTGGTGCAGATCAGCAGACCCTGGCCGGCCTCGCCCTCGTGGGGCGGGCCGACCATGACCTTCTCGATCATCATGCCGATGCGGTTTTCCGTGGGCTGCTCGCCGGAGCCGGATTGAGTGGACATATCGCCGCCTTTCGTGGGTCGAGATCACGCGTACCCACTTTCCATCAACCTGTTGATTGTGAGCGGAGCGTGGCAATCTCGTTGCCGGGGAGTCGCCGCTCGGCCCGCGAGATTGCCACGTTGCTTCGCTCCTCGCAATGACAACTGGGTACGCGTGAGGTGGGTCGAATGGTTGCGCCAATATAACACGGCCGCCTCGCCGGAAACGGCCGGACGCCGGCGCGAACCGGGATGACAGAATGCGCGTGCTATACTGCCGGCCCGGCGCTTGCGCTCGGCTTTGCTACTCTGAATCGTCCGCGACGGGACGGTTTGGATCACTTGGGAGGACTACAGATGGCGACGGTAATGGAACGCAGGATTCGCGGCCGCGAACGGCAGGAAATCGCCGACGAATTGAGCCGGCGCGTGGACGGCGAGGTCCGTTTCGACCCCCATTCGCGCCTGCTGTACAGCACCGACGCCAGCATCTACCAGATGGAGCCGGTGGGTGTGGTGATCCCCCGATCCTCCGCCGACGTGCAGGCCGTGGTGGAGTTCGCCGCCCGCGAGGGGATACCGGTGCTGCCCCGTTCCGGCGGCACCAGCCTGGCCGGCCAGACCGTCAACCATGCCATCGTCATGGACTTCAGCAGGTACCTGAACAACGTGCTGGAGGTCAACGCCGAGGAGCAGTGGGCCCGCGTTCAGCCCGGCATCATCCTGGACCAGCTCACCCGCCAGATGGGTCCTCATGGCCTACAGTACGCGCCGGATCCGACTACGGCCAACCGCGCCTGCGTGGGCGGCGGCATCGGCAACAACACCTGCGGCGCGCACTCGGTCATCTACGGCAAGACGCTGGACCACATCCAGGAACTGGACGTTGTCCTCTCCGACGGCTCCACCGCCCACTTCGGCGAGCTTTCCCCGGCCGATTTGGAATCCCGCCTGAGCGCCTCCGGCTTGGAGGGCGACATCTACCGTGGTGTGTTGCGCATCGCCCGGGAGCAGAAGGACGAGATCGACCGCACCTACGCCAAAATCCAGCGCCGGGTGAGCGGTTACAACCTGGACGAGTTCATCCTGGACGACGCCCATCGCGGCAGCCCGGTTAACCTGGCCCGCATGGTGGTGGGTTCCGAGGGTACGCTGTGCGTCGTCACCGAGGCCAAGGTGAACCTGGTGCCGCGGCCCACCATGACGTCCCTGTCCGTGCTGCACTTCCGCACCATCTACGACGCCAGCGAGGCCACCACCCGCGTCCTGCGTCACGAGCCGTCGTCCATTGAGCTCATCGACAAGATGGTACTCGACCGGTCCCGGGAAGCCATGGGAACGGCGCGGCTTCCTGGCTTCGTAGAAGGCGATCCCGGCGCCATGCTGGTGGTCGAATTCTACGGCGAGACGGAAGCGGAGTTGACCGCGAAGATGGACGGCCTCAAGGCCGACATCGGTCTCGCTTACGCCTGCGTCAACATCCTGGACCGGGCCGGGCAGGCCGCGGTGTGGAACCTGCGCAAGGGCGGGCTTGGCCTGCTGATGAGCACCCGCGGCGACGCCAAGCCGATTCCCTTCGTGGAAGACCCGGCCGTGGACCCGTCGGTCATGGGCGATTTCGTCCGCCGCTTCGACGAGATCGTCACCGAGCACGGCACCACCGCCGGCTACTACGGCCACGCCTCCGTGGGCTGCCTGCACATCCGCCCCCTGGTCAGCCTGAAGAACCAGGACGGCATCGATAAGATGGTGTCCATCGGCGAGGCGGTGTCCGACCTCATCAAGGAGTTCGGCGGCTCCATGAGCGGCGAGCACGGCGACGGCATCGTGCGCGGCGTCTGGACCCGCAAGATGTTCGGCGACCAGATCTACAACGCCTTCCGCGAGCTGAAGCAGACCTGGGACCCCCAGGGCATCATGAACCCGGGCAAGATCATCGACACGCCGCCCATGACCGAGAACCTGCGCTACGGCGTCGCCTACCAGCCCCAGGCGCTGGACACCACGCTGGACTTCTCCCAGGACTTCGGCTACGCCGGCGCCGTGGAGATGTGCAACGGCAT
>DAOULH010000038.1:0-64217 GCA_034420475.1 Dehalococcoidia bacterium | reverse complement strand
CTGGATGCCGCTGTCTGGGTCAGCCAGGGCTTGCACCATGGCAGAGGACGATTCCCGAGCGTCCATGGTCAGCAGGGCGCTGGCAACCTTGCGGCGAGTGGCGACGTCGGGGGACTGCATGGCCTGCGTCAAGTGCGGGATCGCTCGGGCATCTCCCAATGCGGCCAACGCACCTAAACCGAAGCCACGGTGAAATCTACATTTGTTTGGTTGTAAGGATTGTCTTGGACGGGCGAGTGAGTGCTGCGGCGCGAGCCTGAAGGATGGTGCGGCATCGTCGCTTGACTTCTTGCCGGCGGTGGTCCAGATGGGTGAAAAAGTCGCCGACCCTTTCTCGTACTGCGGCACGGGTCCCCAGACAAAGGTTGGCGGTTGCCTCCTGGCGCACCCAGCCCCAGATAGCGCGATTGGTCAAAAATCGAGGCGTTGAAATCCGGACTGTAGCTGGGCAGGTTCACCAGGCGCAGGTGCAAGCCGGGTGTAGTCAAGTAGGTCCGTAGCGCGTCGCCCCGATGGGCTGGGGAGTTGTCCCAGATCACCGTCAGTGGTTCGGTGTGCCGGGCGCGTCCGCCAGTGGCGGACTGCAGGAAAGCGGTTGAGGTGGCGGAGTTGCTGTTGCCCTCCAGTTCCATCACTTCCACCTCTCCGGTTTCCAAGCACACCGCTGAGTAGTAACTCACCTTCTCCCCACGACGCGGGCTGGTGGTGTCTACCAGGGCCGGTTCCCCTTTCAGCACCCACTTGCCCCGTAGATCAGCATCCGCCTGAAAGTGCGCCTCGTCAGCGAAGAATATCTTGGCGCCACTGCGTCGCGCCGCCCCGGTCAGAGCCACATACTCTGACACAAAGGCTTCCCTTCGCACCGGGTCCGCCTTGACCAACCGCTTCTTGGGACGCTTCAGCACAAACCCCAACCGGTGCAGGTAGTTCAGACAACTACTCCGGCTCAGCGCCATCCCGCAGCGATCCTCCACAAACTGCCGCACCGCCCTCCAGTTCCAGTTGGATAGCTCGATGCCCGCCTGGCTGGGCAGTTCCTGCACCGCCGTCGTCAACTCCGCCCGTTGCTCCACGTCCAACGCGGGGGGGAACCACCAGTCTGCTCAAAAACCAGCGCCTTCGCACCGCCCTCCGCAAACGCCCTGGTCCATTGGCCAATGGTGTGGGCATCCCGTTCCAAGGCTCGGCCTACTGCCGCCGCCGTCCAACCTTGCGTCAGCAGCCACATCGCGTGCCAACGTTCCCGTTCCCGGGGCGTCGGCGCCCGATATATCCGCCGTCGTACCGCAGCCTCATCCATTCGCCACCGTTCCAATAGTGGCCCCATCTCCGTCGTGCCCAACTGCAACCCCCACTCCGATTCGCTCGGCGAACACCTCATCTATCGCCAATTCTACCCACCGCCAATGCGGGTTTCACCTTGGCTCTGGTTTAGTTAGCACTCACGATAGGCTGGCACACCACGCCGCTAGTACCTCGTCCATCCAGGCGGGGTAAGCAGGCGCGGCTGTGCTACGCCCCTCTAGAGTGCCATTCTGCGAACTCGCGCCTGCGCTGATCTAGCGTCTGGCCTTCAAATGCCCAGTAGTCCGGCCCTCCACCGTATGCGCCAGAGGCATTCAGAACTTCCTCTGCGGCAGCTGAAAGCGACAGCAGTCTGCCCTTATACCGGACCTCAGACGGATAGAGTTGGGTCACAATGCAGGTTACCGTCGGGTCACTGTAAAATTGAAGTTGGTCGCCTATGCGGATGCCAATCATCTTCAAGTCGATGGGAGGTCGATAGGTTGCCATTTCCAGCACTCCGATTCAGTCAATGTTTTCGGCGGTTAGATTTGCCTGACCCCAACATCGAGTGAAGGGGCTGAGGAACCGCTCCCGGACAGTATAGCAAAGCAGCAGGCATCCGAGCCTATTGAAACGCGCCGCGAGATTTTACCTCCGGCTCGTTTTTCGTTGTCTCCGTGCGACGTTGACGGTGCAATCCATCCCTGCTAGGATGCCGCCGCTAGACTCGCGTATATCCCACGCGCCGGGCGGTTCGCCGTCCGCTTGGGCATCAGTATGCCCGTAGTGTGCAGGTCGCTTTTCAGCGAGGAGGCCGTATGCCTCCATCGCGGTGCCTGCATACGGGAGACGAGCGCGAGTCTAGCAACCGCCTTACTCTCTGGACGCGATGGAGGTGCCAGGATGGGTTTGCTAGACATCAGGGCGGCGGTTATTCCCCTTTTCGTTCTCGCAGTTGCTTGCACGTCATCTAGTCAGACGCCACCGGCTACTGCGACGCCTGATATAAGTAACATGATTGAAGTGGCGCTCACTAAAGCTGCGCCGATACCTACTCCGACATCGACTACTGCACCTACGCCTACTGCCGAGCCGACGCCGACCATCGAACCGACGAGACCGACTTCCGAACTGGTAACGCCTGACATTGGCGACGAACTAGTCCATTTCGGACCGAGTATAGCCGAACTGGTCGAACAACTCAGACCGACAGTCGTCCAGTTTACAAAAGGCAGGAAAAGCGTTGGCTCTGGCGTCATAATCTCCAAAGGCGGATTGGTGCTGACCAACGCCCACGTCGTCGAGTGTTGTACTCACTACACGCTGTACATTAACGGCCAGAAGTACCAGTCCGAAGTCGTGAAAAAGGACGCCGCGGCGGATTTGGCGACAGTTCAAATCAAGTCCGGCGCTCCGTTTCAGTCCGCAGTTTTCGCAAGTCATAGTACGGTCGGGGACGAGGTTCTCGCCCTGGGTTTCCCGTTGCAGTTGGGCCATGACCTGACTGTGACCAAGGGCATCGTATCGGCTTTTCGCCAAATGCGAGGTAGCCGGTTCGCCCAACACGACGCCGCCATCAACCCCGGCAACAGCGGCGGGCCGCTGGTCAACCTGAATGGCGAGATAGTGGGCATCAACACGTCGTACCTGGCCGACGCAAAAGGCATCGGGTTTGCGTTGTCGGTTAGGGAAATTAGTCGCCAGCTGCCAGAGTTGACGGCCGGTAAGGTGAGCCGAATTAGAGGGCCAATTCAGACTATGGCGACCAGACGGCCTGCTCCGACTGCCGAACCTACTTCTGAGCCTACAACTGAGAAGAGTAACATGACAGACTATGTTCCAGTCCTTCCAAAAATAAAATGGACCATAAAACCAACTGTCAATGCCAGCGGTCTTTTGAAAGTGCACGTAGAAATGATAGGAAGCAGAAAGTTTATACATCCTTTACATCCAACTAATCCAGATTTTTACTCAAATATTACACTAGTAGATGATGCAAATGGTAAACATAGATTGATTGGGGCAGTCATGCCGCATCTTCCTCCGGGCCGTTATTGGGCACCTAGAAATATTACTATAATTGCAGACATTTACGAAGTTAATGAACGCAAACTAAAAGTATACGCCCATATCAATCCATCACTGGACAATGTATCTAACTTGACAGTTTGTGCATGGACGGGTGGCCCAGCAGGTATCAATGAAGTACTAGGATGCTCGAAAGTTTTGATTGACCGATAATGGAGGTTCGAAAATGCGTTACCGTATCACTTTCGCTGCCCTGGGCATTGCACTCTCCGCGCTGGTTCTGTTCGCCGGCACTGGTTCCAGCAAGGCAACTCAAAGCAATCAAACGACCACCGACCGCGCTCTTTTGACGAACTTTTACAACGCTACCGGCGGCACGGCATGGAAACCGCACCAACTGGTTATCCGACGAGCCCCTTGATACCTGGTTCGGCGTGACCACCGACGCGACGAAGCAGTACGTCATCATGCTGGACTTGCCGAACAACAATCTGCAAGGGCGGGTTCCGAGAGCCCTGACGGAACTTCAGCGCATTGAAGTCGTCAATTTGGGCGAGAACGATTTTCGAGGCGAGTTCCCTGAGATCATAGGCTGGCGTAATCTCCGTGTGCTCAATCTGCGAGGAAGTAGCATCACTGGCGTAATCCCAGCAAGTGAGATGGTCAAGTTGCGCGAGCTGCGAGAGTTGGACCTATTCGGTAACGACCTCTCCGGGCCGATACCCAAGGAACTGGCCTATCTCCACCACTTGGAACGTCTTGACCTCGCAGATATGAAACTAACCGGACCGATACCACCAGAACTAGGCCTACTCGTTGACTTGAACTGGATTTCACTGGCCGACAACAGCCTCAGCGAACCGATACCCGAGGAATTAACGAATCTACGGAATTTGACCTGGATCAATCTCGCCAACAACCAACTGGGCGGCGAGATACCACGCGAAGTTGGAAACTGGGAACGCCTAGAAGGGATAGTGCTGGTGAACGCAGGCATCGGTGGTGTGATACCGAAGGAACTCGGAGACCTGGGGAACCTGCGCGGGATCGAACTATTCGGCAATCGTCTGGTCGGCCCGCTTCCTGATTTAAGCAGACTTGACCAACTTGCATGGCTTTGGGTGGAGGACAACTATCTAACCGGCGAGATCAAGCCCGAGCGGCTGAATCTCACGGAAATGGTTCATATACGTCTGTCGGACAATCATTTTCATGGCTGCATCCCGACTGCGCTCCGAGAAGTGCAGATCAACGATTTCGAGAACGTCGCGCTGGATTACTGCGAGTGAGAGTAAAGCCGCCTTATCGCCTGTCTCTGGCGACGCTTGCGCTCTTGGTGCGGATGTGGCAACGTCTAGATACCGCCCCGGCGACCGCCGAATCTGCCGCTAAAGGGATTTGCGACGATAGCGCAGGATGCAAGCAACACCATCGCCAGGACGCCCAAAAACCAAAATTGATGTGTCAAAATCCAGGCCCAAATCGAGGGCCACGAGGCCAACAGTTCCATAGCAACTCCCTTTGCTGTAGGGTAGGACAAGGCCATCGCCCGGCGGCTGTGTCAGAGCCGCCGGGCGACTTTTATGTCAGGTCATTGTATCAAAATCAGGACGGGCCGACGTGAGACGACGCCGTGGCAAAATGCCCCGAATGATGACATTGAGCGCACGGAGACGGGAATCACGACGCCGGGCCGCTGGTGCGGGTTGGTAAGCACGGATTGACCCGTATTGCACGTCGCTCGTTACCGGGTACAGAACCGAGGTGCGCGAACTGAACTCCGACGAGACCTACACCCCCTGGGGAGCCGGGAGAACACTGGCCGCCACCGAAAGCGTCGGTTCCGGCTCGTACTCCGAAGAATACGATGGTCTAACCCTCCAGTATCGGGTCTATTCCCTGTGCGACTCGGAAGTCTCCGAACCTTCGGCCCCTGTCGAGGTCGCCTATCCCTCCGCGCTGGCAGCCGTCCTCGCCGCGGCCGTGTGCAACCCGCCGCGAAACTCGCGAGAGGCTCGCCGACGGGAACCGTCTGATCCGCCCCGTCAACAACACCGTCCTTCCCGACCTTCTCCAGGCGGGTCAACCCGTCGGTCACCGCATGCACCTCGCCGGCGATGCGCTCCATCCCCAGAGCCTCCGCAACCCGGCGGCTCTGCACGATCTCCTCCAAGTCAGGCAACAGGTCGCGGACACCCCAGATCACGTAAACTCCCGCGGGGTTGGGGATGTTTGCGCACACACCCGTGGTCCGCTCCGGTCGGGGGATCAAACCTGTCAACACAGGACATCCAGCGCAATCAAATGGCCTAACCATTTTCGTTTCGCTACAATCGACCGGAGGCCGTATGTGGACCCGGCTGCTGGTCAGGCTCCAACGCAGCACGCACATGCGCGATGCACCCGTGGGACAAACCACTGCCGATGCGATGCGGCGGTTGTCCCACGGCGTGGCGATGGACGCGCGTGTTGTCCCCGTCACCACCACGGGCTTCCTAGTCTGCACCGATCCGAACGGCGTACCGGCCGCGATTTGGGGTATCATTCGTGCCCTTGTTCCCGCCACACAATAGGATCAGTTCGGTCAGCCATGAAAGTGTTGCAGGTCATCCACGGCTACCCCATGAGGTACAACGCCGGCTCCGAGGTGTACACCCAGGGCCTGTGCCAGGCCTTGGCGGACCGCCACGAGGTCCATGTCTTCACCCGGCAGGAGAACGCCTTCCTGCCCGAGTACTCGATGCAGCGCGAGACAGACCCAGCAGACCCGCGGGTCTCGTTGCACGTGATCAACATGGCCCGTGCCCGCGACGGCTACAGCCACCGGGAAGTGGACGATGCCTTCGCGGGTCTGCTTGACGAACTGCAACCCGACGTGGTGCACGTCGGGCACCTGAACCACCTGTCAACGTCGCTGGTCTTCCCCGCCAGGCAGCGGGACATACCCGTGGCGTTCACCCTCCACGACTACTGGCTGATGTGTCCGCGCGGCCAGTTCATCCAGATGTACGAGGACCGGGGACAGCAGCCCTGGCCGGTCTGCGACGGGCAGGATGACTGCAAGTGCGCCGTGCGCTGCTACCGCCGCTACTTCGGCAACGACGACGAGGAATTCGAACTGGACGCGGCCCACTGGACCGGCTGGGTGAACCGGCGCATGGCCCACGTCCGGCGGGTCTGCGACGCCGTGGACGTGTTCCTTGCGCCGGCCCGTTACCTGCTGGGCCGGTTCCGGGACGATTTCGGCATCCCCGAAGACAAGCTGATCTACCTGGACTACGGCTTCCACCGCGACCGGATGGCCGGCAGAGCGAGAAACCCACACGAGAATTTCACCTTCGGCTACATCGGCACCCACATCCCCGCCAAGGGCGTGAACCACCTTATCGAAGCCTTCGGTCAACTGACCGGAGAACCCAGGCTCCGGATCTGGGGCAGAGACCGGGGCGTCGAGACGGCCGGTCTGAAACGAATGGCGGAGGCGCTGGGCAACAACGCCGGCGACCGGGTGGAGTGGATGACGGAGTACCGCAACCAGGACATCGTCCCCGACGTGTTCGACCGCTGCGACGCCATCGTGGTGCCGTCAATCTGGGCCGAGAACTCCCCCCTGGTGATCCACGAGGCGCTCCAGGCCGGCGTGCCCGTGATCACCGCCGACTACGGCGGCATGGCCGAGTATGTGCACCACGAGCGGAACGGGCTCCTGTTCACCCACCGCGACCCGGCGTCCCTGGCAGAGCAGATGCAGCGCCTGGTCGATGCGCCCGCCTGGGCCGGACAATTGGGACGTCGTGGTTACCTGCAATCGGGAGACGGCAACGTGCCGGACATGACGGAGCACGCGTTCGCCATAGAGGGCATCTACACCGACCTCCTTTCCCAGCGAGGAAACCCATGACCACCGCACGCACACCGGTCGAAATCGACGATGCTGCCGGCGACGGCGCTTTTGAGGGTCCCTGGCGCATCACCTTCGACACCAACCCGGACGACTGCAACCTGCACTGCATCATGTGCGAGGACCACTCGCCCCACAGCAGCACGCAGCGGGACCGACGCGCCGCCGGGCTGCCCAGGCGCCGCATGGACATCGACCTGATCCGGCGCGTCATCGCCGACGCGGCCGGCAACGGATTGCGCGAGATCATACCGTCCACCATGGGCGAGCCGCTGCTGTACCGCCACATGGACGAGATCATCGACCTGTGCGCCGCGTACGGGGTGAAGCTGAACCTGACCACCAACGGCACCTTTCCGCAACGGGGCGCCCGGGCCTGGGCCGAACGCATCGTGCCCGTGGGCTCGGACGTCAAGGTGTCCTGGAACGGGGCCACCAGGGAGACCCAGGAACGGGTGATGCTGGGCTCCAACTGGGAGCGGGTGCTGGAGAACGTGGGGACGTTCATCGCGGTGCGCGACGAGCACGCCCGGGCGGGCGGCAACCGGTGCCGGGTCACCTTCCAGCTGACCTTCATGGCAATCAACCACGGGGAGATACCGGCCGTGGTGGAGCTGGCGGCCCGGTTGGGCGTCGACCGCGTGAAGGGGCATCACCTGTGGGTGCACGCGTCGCAGATGCGTGAACAGTCCCTGCGGCGGGACCCGGATGCCATCGCCAGGTGGAACGCAACGGTGTCGGCCGCCCACGAGGCGGAGGAACGCTGCCGGCTGCCCGACGGCGGCAGGGTGCTCCTGGAGAACATCTTCCCACTCGACGAGAGCGACGGCAGCGACATCGCCCCGGGCGGGGAGTGCCCGTTCCTGGGACGGGAGGCATGGGTGGCAGCCGACGGGCGCTTCAACCCCTGCTGCGCCCCCGACGCGCTGCGCAAGAGCCTGGGGGACTTCGGAAACCTCAACGACCGCAACCTCCGCAACATCTGGGAGAGCGCCGAGTACCGGAACCTGCGCTCCGCTTATATGACCAAGGCGCTCTGTCAGAGTTGCAATATGCGAAGGCCGCAATGACCATGACCGACCGATGGCGGGAATTTGCAGTGTCCGACGACGGCACCCATCACGTTCATCTTGGCCTTCCGGCCTACGAACGACGTTTCATCGAAGTGCTGAAGTTCCACGCGCCCGGCCTGGCCCCCGTCATCGACACCAGCGGCGCCCACCACATCACTGCCGACGGGAAGGCCGCCTACCAGGAGCGGCACATCCGGACCTTCGGTTTCTACGAGGGCATCGCCGCGGTTCACTCGACCGACGGTTGGCGCCACATCCGTGCCGACGGCGCGCCGCTGTACGCCCAACGCTACGCCTGGTGCGGCAACTTCCAGGAGGACCGTTGTCCCGTTCGCGACGCCGACGGCCGTTACTTCCACATCCGCGCTGACGGAAACCCGGCATACCAGGAACGCTACCGTTACGCCGGCGACTTCCGCGACGGGTATGCCGTGGTGCAGAACGACGCCGGCGACCACACGCACATCGACAGCAACGGCATACTCGTGCACGGCGAATGGTTCCGCGACCTGGACGTGTTCCACAAGGGCTATGCCCGCGCCGCCGACGCCCGGGGCTGGCACCACGTCGACCTGGCCGGCCGAGGCCTGTACGACCGGCGGTTCAAAACGGTGGAACCCTTCTACAACGGGCAGGCGCGGGTGGAGGGACACGACGGCTCCCTCAGCGTCATCGACGAGCAGGGCAGCGAAATCGCGGAACTCCGGGGGCCGTTGGTGTCTACCCTGGAGAACCTCTCCGGCGACATGGTGGGAGTGTGGAAGACCCAAACCATCCGCGCCGCGGCCGAGTTGGGCGTGTTCGATCTGCTGCCGGCCGGGGCTGCCGACGTGGAGCGGGCGCTGGGTCTGGCGCCGCTCTGCGGGGCGAGGCTGCTGCGGGCGTTGCAGGAGTTATCCCTGGTGAGGCGCGATGCCGATCAGGTTTACCACGCCACCGCCAGGGGCGCGCATCTGCGATCCGACCATGTCCTCTCGCTGAGCGCCGCCGCCGGGCACTGGGGCGACCTGTCCGCCCGTGCCTGGCATGGTCTGGCGGATTCGCTGCGCACCGGGACGCCCGCACGGGATGACGCCGCTGACGACTTCTTCAGCCGGATGGCCGAGCGACCCGATGAACTGGCCGCTGCGCACCGTGCTTTCGCCACCTACGCCAGGCACGATTACGCCCAACTGCCGCGGGTCCGGGACTTCGGCGCCCATGACTCCGTGCTCGATGCGGGCGGCGGCGCCGGAGAACTGGCCTTTGCCCTGCTCAGGGCCGCCCCGACCATGAGGGCCACGGTGATGGACCGGCCTGAAGTGGCCCGTTTCTATGAACCGCCGGGCGACGTGGCCGGGCGCTGCGCGTTCGTCGCCGGAGACATCTTCGGGGAATGGCCGGTGGAATCGAATGCGGTGTTTCTGGCCCGGGTCCTTCACGACTGGGGGGACGACGATGCTCGCCGCATCCTGACCCGGGCCCGGGAGGCCATGCCGGTCGGGGGAGACCTCTATGTGCTGGAGATGACGCTGGACGAGACCACCGGCGCCGGCGGCCTGCTGGACCTGAACATGCTGGTCATGACCGGCGGCCGGGAACGCACGCTGCGGGAGTTCCAGGAACTGCTGGCCGATGCCGGCTTTCGGTTCTGCGACGCCCGGCCCACCGGCGCGGTCAACACTCTCATCTCCGCCCGGGCAGTATGACCCCACCGGACGGCGC
Organism: Dehalococcoidia bacterium; assembly: GCA_034420475.1. Classification (GTDB taxonomy): domain Bacteria; phylum Chloroflexota; class Dehalococcoidia; order Lucifugimonadales; family UBA3495; genus Bin87. The sequence goes on along the minus strand of DAOULH010000038.1, from coordinate 54,224 downwards.
GGCGCGCACGCTGGCGTTGCTGGACAGGGTTCCCGCCGGCCTTCCGATCGCTCTCGTACTCCGCCACGCTGAGCGTGAGGAGATCACGTCGGGCTCCTTCGGCAACGACGTCTCCCTGACCCGGCGCGGCCGGAATTCCGCTCGTCGTCTCGGGATGGGCCTTTCGTCCCGGACAGCGGGCGTCGTGAAGTCCAGCCCGCTGCCCCGCTGTATGCAGACCGCCGACGCCGTCATCGCCGCCGCCGGCTGGAAAACCGGCGCCGTGCCGGCGCAACTGCTGGGCGACTCGGGCCCCTTCGTGGCGGAACCCGAACTCGTGGGCCGGCTCTTCCTGGACATCGGGATAGAGGCAGTCGTGAGGCGGCAGTTGGCGGATGAGCGACCACCCAGCGGGATGAGATCAACATCAGCCGGCGCAAAGCTGTTGCTGCGGGAACTGGCGGCGGCTCCGAACGGGCCGGACAGCGCCAGCGTGTTCGTCACCCACGACGCCGTGCTGGCGGTGTTGGTGGGATACCTGTACGGATTGCCGGTGGATGGCCTCCACTGGCCCGGCTATCTGGATGCCCTGGTGACGTGGCCCGACTCAGATCGGCTGCGCTTCCTCTGGCGTGGCCTGGGCAAGGGTTCGCACCCAATCGGCGGTTAGTCGCACCGCCTCTTTGGCGGATACCCGAGGCGCGTGGCCCAGCGCCCGCCCCGCTTTCTCGGCGCTGAACGCCTCCCGCTGGCCCTCCTCCCCCGGTCGGTAATCGACGTATTCAATGGGCACATCGGCGCCGGATGCCTCGCGGCACCACTCGGCCAATTCGGCGACGGTGCGCTCCTCCCCATTGCCCACGAAGAACTTCTCGCCCACCACCGCGTCTTCCGGCGCCTGGATCGCCCGCACCCAGGCGCTGATCACGTCGTCGATGAACGACAGGTCCCGGGTCTGTTGCCCGCCCTCCACCACGATGGGCAACCCGTGCATGGCGTTCCACAGCCACTTGAAGATGAAGACCTCCCGTCGCATCTGCGGCCCAATGACGACGCCGGTGCTGAGCACAACCGCGGGCACTCCGTAGGCCCGGCGCCATGCCCACACGGCCAACTCGGCCGCCGCCTTGGAGAACCCGTAGGGGTTGTGGGGCGTCAGCGGGTGGCTTTCGTCAATGGGAAGCGTCAGCGGGCGGCCGATCTCGTTGCCGGAACCGGCGAAGAGCATCTTCCGGACTCCGCCGACGTTTCTCACCGCCTCCAGCAGGGCCACGGTGCCCTCGATGTTCTGCATCACCGCGTACCGCGGCGAATCGAAGGCCATGGGCGTGTCCGCCTGCGCGGCCAGGTGAGCCACCACCGGATGCCCCGCCACGTCGCCCGGCTGGATGTCGTGCACGCTCTTCCAGACGTAGCGGAACTCGGAGTGTTCGAGTTCGCGGCGCAACAGGCCCGCGTGCAGCGGCGGCACGATGTCCAGTCCGGTAACACGGTGCCCGTGCGCCAGCAATTGTCTGACCAAATGCGATCCGCCAAAGCCGGCGGCGCCGGTTACGAGGACCGCGTTTTTCCCGATGTCGGCCGCTTCACCGTGGCGACCGTTAGTCTGATACTGCAATCGGATCCAACCTCTGGTGCAAGAGTAACCCCGCCAGCTGTTCAACTCGCGGGCGGACAGCGTAACATCCCACGCACGCACAGAACCACCACACGTGCCGGCGCCGGCGCCGGATCTGGGGATCGTGAAGTGGGAGACGATGCCGTGGTGGATCCCGAGGATGCGGTTCTTTAGGCCCTGGTCCTCAGTGTGCGCATAGCCGGCGCTCTAATCTCCGGCGGCTGGGGTGCTCGACAAGGCGTTCCGCTGCCACCGATTTCCAACTCCAGGACGCGTTCCTGGGCTTCGCCAGATATCGGGATACGGACCATCCGGTTCACCAGGCCATCGCTGGGCTAATGCCGGGCTATCGTCTGCCGGCGGGGATGGATACCGACCGCTGGGACTTCTGGACGACAATGGGATGATGGTAGGCCAGCTGGCGCGCAACTTCGCCGCCCCGGCTGGCGCCGGCTGCGTACGTGCCGCGGTGATGGCCGTCGTGTCCTGGGACACGGAGCGCTCGGAGCCTGAGTACCAGCAGGGCCTGCGCAGCGACGCTTGGGAGGTTGTGGTACCTGAACTGGTATTTGAACCAGGCCACCGGCCGCGGTTAGGTGCTTCCTCCTAAATCGACGCCAAGGTGGCCATGTAGCAGTGGTAGGCCCGGCGGAATGACCTACTTATCATGCGGAAACCCGACCGAGCGTGGCGTCCTGGGCTTTACGTATCAATGCCAGTACATTTTCGTGCCGCGCAGGTTCAGTTAAATCATGGTGATTGATACGAAACCGGTAGTGTCCACCGTAATGGGTGTCATAGTCGATAAAGTTCAATCCTAGGTTTTCCATCCATTCGTCCAACTCATCGCTTTGGGGCATCTTGAAATAGGTTCGAACATAGTTTTTTGTTGGCCACATCAGCAAAAAATTCCGAGATTGTCCTTCGGGCCGTATGCCGATGTAGAACTTGGTGTAGTTAAGGGTTGCACCAGGTTGAATGTCGCCAGCAGCCTCCAAAAGTTTATCGACCGTCTGCAACACGGCTGCAGTTGATTTACGATCCCAATACCCGCGGTCCGTGACTTCCCCTCCATCGTCTTCATCCGTGCCCGGGAGGGACAGCGTCCAAGACTCGGGTGGCTACTAACATCACACCGTCGCCGACTTTGACGCACTTCAACTGTATGGCAATTAGCGGGATTGAGCCATTGAAAAGGGAAATCACGTTGAGAAACCGACTGGTGATGTCCTCTGCAACGATTACCGCGATATGCTCACGTTTAGGGTAACGGCGGCGTTCTATGTCCCAGTATTCAATGGTCCGGACGATATGCGACTCATCGACTGCGCCGAGCTGAATCTCGACCTCATATCGCGTCCGATCAGCGGGATTTTCTAGCAAAAGGTCCAACCGGCCTGCCCCCGGCTGTCGTCGTTCGCTGTCCAGAGCCTCGAGGGTCTCGAATCCCCTACCGAGTAAACCGGGATCGTTTTTGAGATGGTCGTGCAACCAACGCTCGTTGAAATTGGGATGCCCTTTCATATCGATGAACTCTGGGCGTTCCAGTCGAACCGTAGTCAATTTGGCCCTCCTGAGCATGTCGTCAAATCTGACTGGATTATCCTAACTTCGCAAGAATTAAGTCAATTATCACATAAGGGCCGCCTGCTTTCAAGAAGATCGGATGCCCCCACGGGGTCTTTAGATGATTAGAATGGAACCCCCGCATATGCCATCCCCCCGTAAGCAAAAGGGGTCAATGCAAACGAACACCATTCCGATATGATCGTCCAACAATCTGCTCGGTCGACACTCCATGACCGTGAAACTGCTGAACTAGAACGTCGAATGGGGCGCGCCGAAATGGAAAGCTGATGAACTTGCAGCGGCGCATCAGCCAGCAGGTTGCGGACATCATCTGTCTCACCGAGACGAACAACGAGCACTTGAAACTGCGCAGGCACAGCCACTCCGTATGCACTCAGGACGACTGGGGCAAACACGCCGCAAGAGACAGGAGTGCAGACGTAAGGACCTGCTGTGGTCCAGAGAACCCTAGCGTACGGTGGACGCTGTTGGTCACCCGTCGCTCCCTCCCGGGCGATTTGTGTCAGGCGTCACCCAGACCGTCGTCGGCGATGTGACGGTCATCGGCGTCTGCTTTCCCTACTCCCGCTCCCGTGTGGATACACGCTGGAACCGCAAGATGTGGCGGGACCACGAGGAGTATCTGACTGGACTTGCCGAGTTGTTGAAACGAGCTCCAAAATCGCGCCTCGTAGTGGTGGGCGATTTCAACCAGCGGAGCGGGCAACGCAGTTCGAACTCCGCCTTCGCGCCGCGCTCCAGTCGGCTCTGGGTCCCAACCTGTCCATTGTCACCACAGGGCTGGGCTTCCAGGGACGGCGAACCATCGACCACATCGCCCTGAGCGGAGACCTGGCCTCAGAGTCCCTGGGCGCCGTCAGCAACGTCCATGAGGATGGCAATCTGTCGGACCATTTCGGCGTGGTCAGCGACCTTTCCGTTGGGGACACGCGACGTAAGGCCTCATCAAAGAACGCATGGACAGCGCTCACGTCGCCACCGCCGTGACTAGGCCGGAGGCCTGTATCCGTCAACCGGCGACAGACCGGTGCATCGCCCGGATCGGAGTAAAGAGCCCAGTTGGACGGTGTGGCATAATCGCCGCTGGCAACAGGCCGGCATTTGCGGTGAGCGCGGCTCGTCAGGTCAAGCCCCAGATGGTCGTCTGTCCCACCCTATGAGTCCCATCAGATAGACTTCCTCACTGGGAACCACCAACCGAGGACGGGATTTTGAGATTTGGCTGGACAGAATCTCAGCCCGGCCGATGTGGGTAGTTATCTTCTCAGCCGCGGATCCAACGCGTCCCGCAATCCATCACCGAAGTAGAAAGCACCGAGCACAGTCATGGTCAGTACGATTCCAGGAAGGGTACTCACCCACCAGGAAGTGTCGAGATATGACCTCCCCTGGGCAATCATGCTGCCCCAAGTCGGCGTATCCAGCGGAACGCCGAGACCCAGAAAAGACAGGGATGACTCAGCATAGATGAAGACTCCCAATTGCTGACTGCCAAGGACAATAATCGGAGCTATCAGGTTTGGTATCAAGTGCCGGGTGATGATGCGAGAGTCCGCCGCTCCGTAACTCCTGGCGGCCAGGATAAAATCGCGCTCTTTCACGCTCAGGGTTACACCCCGAGTTACGCGCGCGAACCCCAACCAGCCGGTTGCACTGAGCACCAGCACCACGTTCCACATCCCGGCACCGAGCAGCATCACGATCACCAACGCCAGCAGAAGACCGGGCACGGCAAGCCCCATGTCAACCAGACGCATCAAGACCTCGTCGACCCACTTGCCGTAGTATCCCGCTATGGCTCCCACGACGACGCCGATAGACCCCGCGCCCAAAACTGCAAACACTCCCACCACCAGGGACACGCGAGCGCCGAAAATGATGCGGCTCAGGACGTCTCGCCCCAGAAAATCGGTGCCGAAAAGGTAGGCCGGGTCACCACCAGACGCAAATCCCGGTTCCGAAAGTCTGTCCGCCGGCTTCATAGCGTTCGGATCGTGTGGGGAAACCAGGGGTGCGGCCACAGCCATGAGACCCACCACGATCAGCACGGCGGCTCCGAGGAGCAGGCTTCGTTCGCCAAGGAAACGCTTGAGGTTCCTTGGCACGGATCTGCCCGTCCTTTCTGAAGAAAGAGGAGGTGCTGATTGCATCATAGCGTCGTCACCGGGCGCACCCTGAGATAACGCAACGACCCCAAAACGATCTACTGATAGCGGATGCGCGGGTCGAGGTAGCCGTAGATGATGTCAACAATGAAGCTGGCCGATATGTAGATCAGCGCAAAAATCAGCACCAGGGTCTGGACCATAGGGTAGTCGAGCCCCTGGATGCTTTGTACAGTGAGCCGGCCCAGGCCAGGGTAGGCGAACACGGTCTCGGTGATGATGGAGCCGCCGATCAGGCCACCGATTTCCAACCCCAATATGGTCACTACCGGGATCAAAGCATTCCTCAAGGCGTGCCTGTAAATGACCACCCGGTTGGCAAGGCCCTTGGCCCGGGCCGTCCTGACGTAGTCTTCGTTGAGGACCTCCAGCATTTCCGAACGGACCATGCGCACGAGGAGCGCCATGAAAGACGATCCCAGCACGAATCCCGGCAATATCAGATGCTTGGCCTGATCGAAGAAACCCTCTCCTATGCCGAAGGCCGGCAGGATGTTCCAGACCACGGCGAACAGGAGAATCAGCATTATCCCCAACCAGAAGTTAGGCATTCCCCGGCCCAACATTGCGAACAGCCTGATGACTATGTCGGGGAACTTGTTTCTGTTCAGGGCGGCCAGGATACCCAGCGGGATAGATACGATGACGGACCAGACCCAAGCCACCAGAGCCAGCTTGATGGTATTGGGGAAGAAGTCCTTCACGGTTTCGATAGTTGACCTTCCCGTGACCAACGATGTGCCCAAATCGAGCTGAACGGCTCGCACGATGAACACGTAATACTGTTCGTACAGGGGCTTATTCAGCCCCCAGAATTCCCGCGTTTGCTCAATGATTTCATCGGTAGCGTCGTCCGACATGAGAATTAACGCGGGGTCTCCGGGGGCTAAACGGGGGAGGAGAAAAGCGATGGCAATTACATACCTATGTACACCGCCCAGCACACCACCCAGCACACCCGCCCGGTCCACATTCCCAGGAGGTCTAAATGACATCTGCTGAAATCGCGCGCATTTTCGAATATGCTGGCACTGACGTAATCCGTTATGGAGAGACAGTTCCTAACGAAATACACATCGTTTTTGACGGCAACTGCGAAAATGCTATGGCAGTAGCTGAGATCGGAAGGCAATTCGGCTTCCAGATTATCAGTTTAACACAGCATTGGTTGTTCCATAATAACGATATGCTCGAACCGGAATGGCAGATTATCGTTGCCGACCCAGCGTTGGACGACAACGACCGTCGGCAATTCGGTCGAAACAAGTCTCACACAAACGCCTACTCTCACCATCGCCTCTCCAAATCACAGACTTGTCAACGCGCCGCAAATCAGGACAATCCTGGCAGAGATGGAAAACTGGATCTGGTTCCGGTGTGCGAGTAATCCGCGCTACCAGCGATTGACGCATCATCGCTCTCCTTGCCGTGAAAATCCAGCCCGATTCTACCACAATCCACGCTCCCAGACCTTGACAACTCCGCTCCGCATGGTGTACACTGCTACCGTAAATCAAGTAGGAAACGGAGTAAAACCACCAAATGACGAGTAAGCACAAAGGACCCGGCAAGGCGGACCGTAAAGGCATCACGCTTATTGAGGCCATACAGAAGTTCAGCGACGAGACCATCGCCGAGCAATGGCTGGTAGAACGACGCTGGCCGGACGGTATCCGGTGTCCATATTGCGCCAGCGACAACGTCACGCCACGCACCAATGGCCGCAAGACGCCGGCCTACCGCTGCAATCCTTGTAAGCGCGATTTCACCGTCAAGACCGGCACCATCATGCACGACAGCAAGTTGCCGCTGTCCAAGTGGTGCATCGCCTTTTACCTGTACAACACGAACCTGAAAGGCGTATCGTCCATGAAGCTCCACCGCGACCTCGGCATCACGCAGAAGTCGGCATGGCACATGGCGCATCGGATCCGTGAGGCATGGAACGTATCCGCTGACAAGTTCACTGGACCGGTGGAAGTGGACGAGACGTACATCGGCGGCAAGGAGTCCAATAAGCACGAATCCAAGAAGTTGCGCTCCGGTCGTGGCGCTGTTGGCAAGACGCCTATCGCCGGAGCCAAAGACCGCGAAACCGGACAGGTCAAGGTAGCCGTGGTGGAGCGGACGGACCGGCCTACGCTACAAGGTTTTGTGCGGTACGCCGTTGAACCTGGCACCACCGTCTATACCGACGAACACGCGGCCTATCGCGGCATTACCACCTTCGGCATTGACCATGAGGCGGTCAAGCATAGCGTCGGTGAGTATGTGAACGGACAGGCGCACACCAACGGAATTGAGAATTTCTGGTCGCACTTGAAACGCGGTTATCACGGTGTCTATCACCAGATGTCGCCAAAGCACCTGCATCGCTACGCCATTGAGTTTGCCGGACGCCACAACACCCGGCCCATGGACACCGTTGACCAGATGACCTCATTGGCCGTTGGTGCCGTAGATAAGCACCTGCCTTACGCCGAGCTGATTGGCCCGGTAGAAGAGCGGATGCCGGCTATCCGCCGTCGTGAGCGTGAGGAGCGACGCCGGATTCGAGCGGAACGCAAGGCGGCGGAAGGCGGTTAGTTCCGACCTTCACAATATTTCCGCGTCTTTTCCGGTCCGGCGTGGTCGGTGTGGATGCTGGCGGCAACCTCCAGGACCCGGCCACCGACCGCCATTACGTTGAGCTGGTAGTAATCGTAACCGACTCTGGACAGCGCGTTGCAGGCGGTGTCCAACTCCTCCTCGGTGGCATTGGTCAGGTCGATTGACGACGGCGCACAGGCAATGGCAAAGAGACCGGCGATGGTCAAGGCGGCGATGGCTTTTCGCATTTCAGACGCCTCCGTTGTACCGGCGGTCAAATTCCGCGTCGGACATCTGGAGAAATTTGATGGTGTCCAACAGGTTGAGCAAGCCGGCAATAGGCGCACCTATCATCGTGCAAAACAGCACAATGCGGAGAACGCCGCCACTTTCACCGAGGTAGAACTTGTGGACGCCAAAGCCGAACAACGCCAGCATCATCGCTGTACTGCGTTGTTTGGGGTCTCCAGGTGGCGCGGTAGCAGTGGACGGTTGCTGGATCGGCGCGGATTGTTGCGGAACGGCCGGCGGCGCAATCGGCTCCACCAGATAGATGCTGACGGCGCGGTTGCCGTCCGCGATGTCAAAGTCAACGAGTGTGCCGCGAACCGGCACAGCCGCTCCGGGCCAATCGCTGCCGGCAAAGCGGTACCGCTGGTGGTCATCGCCGGAGATGACGCCTTCGTTGGCCTGGATGGAATAGTCGAGGACTTGGCCGGTCATCTGGAACCTCCTTGCGCTCTCTGGATACGGCTTACCTGCCACAGTTCACCAATATCGTTGCAAGCCACGCAAGGAGGCGCGGTTGATAAGGCCGCACCGATCTGGCCGGCTTGCAACTGGAATCCGCCATTTCATAGGCGGACGTGAACTGTGGCGGTATGGACGGTAGCCGAGGTTCCGGTGGTTGTCAACTGTCAAAAAGTGATTGACGGCTGACCGGCGAAAATGCTATGATTGATGATAGGTAGCATCACGAACTGGAATAAATAGGTGAGTCAGAATGCCGCGCAAGAAGAAGCCACGGGGCCGTCCGCCGGTCAAGCCGATGCCAGAACCGATTGATGCTACGCCGGAAGAGATTGCCGAGGTTGTGTTGCAGTTCAATCCGGCAGGGTATGAGTGGCGGTACACCATACAGGATGATGCGGCAGATGAAGATAGCCGGTCGAGATGACCGGCCAATTGGTGTACACCAGCGGTGTACATAGGTATGTAATTGCCAAAGCGATGACCGAAACGCCCAGGATCGATATCACGCTGGTAAGAGCTCTCCTCCGCGCATAGCGCAACATAAGGGTTTCCCCTATCCGAACCCGGAAGCCGACACGACGGCATTATCCGGTATTTGTCGCTTTCGATTGGCGAACCCAATACCGGCAGATCGCATTGTTTCTCCGGCGCCCATCGTCCCTTATTGGCCTCGGGCGTGTGGGGCCAACACGGTCTGGTCGTACTGGATGTAGATCTCCCCGGGGATGTTGACCAACTCCTGTACACGGTCTGAGACCCCATAGAGGTTGGGGTACGTGAAGATGTGATAGCAGGCCGGGTCGTTGTAAAGGTAACGCTGGATATCCTGGACCATCGCATTGAACTTCACCGGGTCCATCTCCGTGGCCATCGCCTCAGTCAACTCCTGGAAGTCGGGATGCGTGGCGTGGTACCCGATCTGATGGCCGATCATATGAGCGTTGAAATTGTGTGGAGGATTGGATAGTCCCCACGACGTGAGGAAAATCTCGTAATCGCCGCCCTTACGCCGTTGCGAAAACGCCGCGTCGCCCAGTACTTCGAGGGTCGCGTTCAGGCCAAGCTGCTTCCAGGTTGCAGTCATAAACTCGGCGATCTCCACGTCCTTCGGGGTACGACGAGTGCGAGTAATGAACCTGAATTCCATGTCGTCATAATTGGATTCGGAGACCAATTGCTGCACCTTTTCGGCGTCGAAGAACCGGGGTTCCAGTTCCGGCGGAGTCCAGGGGGAGTCCGGCGAGGATCGAACCGCCAGCGCCGTGCCGAACCCGGTGATGTCCTCAACGATGCTTTTCCTATCGATTGCGTAGTCCATTGCGAGCCTCAGCTTCGCATCATTGAATGGAGGGGTATCCGCCTTTACGCAAAAGGCGGTGTTGGCATTTGAAGGTCGGGACACCGAGTGGTACCCGGCGGCCTCGTCAAACTTTTCGGCGGGTTCGTTGGCCAGCCGGATCACGATGTCCACACCGCCCGAGAGCACGGCAGCCACAGCAGTGGCGGGTTCGGGAATCGGCCGGTGCTCAAGACTGGTGGCCGCGCCGTCGGCGAACTCTCCCCACCAATCATCATTTCGCGTCCAACTGAACTTGGTGCCCGGAACCCATTCGTCGAACTTCCAGGGGCCGGTGCCGATGAAACTCTCGAAGAACCTTTCCCCGTCCTGCTCAGCTTGCTTGGCGCTATATACTCGTCCGGCGTCGATGAAGAGCAGGTTAGTGGGACTAGGAGCTGTGGTCACAAGACGTATCGTGTCGGGGTCTACGACAATAACGTCCTCGACATGCCTCGCCTGGAATTTCAGGTTGCCGGTGGGGCTGTCCCTGAGTCTCAAGATCGAGAACCGGACGTCCTCGGCGGTAACCGGGTCGCCATTGTGGAAGTTAACGTCTCTCCGCAGGTTGAACGTCCAGGTTACGTCGTCCGGGTCGAGTGACCAGTCTTCCGCAAGGGCAGGGCCGGAGGTACCGTAACCCGTGTCCTGGGTAATCCCTTCAAACGTGTTCCTGAATATCTGGAAGTCACCGCCTACCGCCCAAACGTGGGAATCCGGAGAGGCCAGGGACTGACCGGAGGTCCAACTGATTTTCCCCGGGCGACGGTCTGGTTCGCTTGGAGCTTCCCGCACCACCTCCCTGACCACCGGCACTTCCTTGGTGACTTCCCTGATTACTTCCTTCTCCACTACGACGTCACGGGGGACCTCTTTGATGACCTCTTTCTCGATTACGACCGGCTCCGCAGTCGCTACTGGCTGTGCGGGGGCCGCGCCACCACAAGCCACGACCAAAGCCAACAGCAGGGACGAGGAACCAGCCAGAACTGCATTCAACGACATTCGACGCCTCCATCTGACGGAAAAGTGCAATTGGAATTTTAGTAAGTACGATAAACGTCGCGTCAACGTACACCATTTGCCGATATTTGGTCAAGCAACCGCGAGGTGCTCTGATATCGGTATTCTCAACATGCCCCGAAGACAGACGCAGATCACACGCCAAAGAGATCGCGTCTTGCAGTCCATCTCTTGTGTCCCGATAGTTCGAAGTTGTCGTGCATCTTTCGTACCTTGAAATCGCCCTCGGGAGACCCGCCTATGACGATGTCGACCAGCCCTTAGTATTACAACGACGGGTTAGGGAGGTAGGCCGGAAGCGTCGCGACCGAGGGCAGCGCGGCGTTTCTGGTGGGAACGTCGGGCCCGTTCGTTGCGCTCCTGGACATCTGCCAACCACCCCAGCAGTTCCTCCGGTCCGAACCGTGCTTTGGGCAACAGTCTTTGGGCAACAGTCTTTGGGCAACAGTTCACGCACCACCCGATACACCTGGGGTCGGGTGATCTGGGGCATCTTTTCCCCCACTTCTGTTGCAGGCCCAGCAGGAAAGCCCCGGCCAACAGGCACATGGTGATGTGGTGGCGCCAACCGGCCCAGAGCCTGACCCGTACTTGAAACGGGGTGCGGGGCTCGTACTCGTCCAGTCCCACGTCGCTCTTCTCGGTCTCGAACTCAGTTTCGATGCGCCACCTGGAGCCGCTCACATAGGCCAGAGTTTCCAGGGGTGCGTCCTCGGGAGCGTTGGACAAGTAGTCGGGGCTGGCTGCCGTCCCGGTTCTGACGATAGATTGCCCAGAGGATTTCGCCGGGCTGGCGCCGCTTGGTTGCTCTGACCCGCTGGGCACTGTAACGGTAGACGCGCGGTCCCTGACTGCCTGCGGCGATGGTGATCTCCTGCCAGGCTTCTTCGGGCAACGCCAGGCTGCGTTGGACCATGGCCTGCCGTTCTTCGCGTGAGGGTCTCGGCTTGCGGGGACGGCCGTTACCCTGATACGGCGGCTTGGTCCAGGTGGGCTCCAGCGGCCATACGGTCATATCGGGACGCACGTCCAAAACGTAGAGCACTCCAGCCGTCGTCAGGCCGTCCCGAAAGTTCGGCGACATCCCGAATGCGCTATCCCCAGCCACCCACTGGGCGCTGAGGTGCCCACGGGCCTGGGCACGCTCCACTTATTGAAAAGGCCGACGGTCCGCATTTGACGGGCCATCGGCCTACATATCAACCTCGTGCCGCAGCAACATGATGGCCCCAATCCCCACAATCAGGGCTGTATGTGAATCGCGGCACCTTGCGCGTTTGGTACGGTACGGATCAGCCCAGTAACGTGGGCCACTGTGAGTTTGTCCCACATTGGGGCGGGTCAGCAGGCGATCCCAGCCATTTTTGAACCCAAATGCCAGTACGATTGGGAAATTGGTGCCGAGGGAGGGACTCGAACCCACACACCTCCGGGAGGTAGCGGATTTTAAGTCCGCCGCGTCTGCCGTTTCGCCACCTCGGCACGTTTCAAAATCAAAAGGCGCAACGCCTCATCAAGTCAAAGCGCTGCGCCGGGTTTCTCTGGCCTCGCGGCCCGTTCGGGTGATGACCGTTTGCTGATAGCTGAGGATGTGGAGGCGACGGGCGGATTCGAACCGCCGAATAGAGGTTTTGCAGACCTCCGCCTTAACCACTTGGCTACGTCGCCTCGTTTCTGCGCTGCGCTGTCTTGGTCATCGTCGCGTTGTCTTTATGCGACGGTGATGGTGCCGAGGGCGGGACTTGAACCCACACGAGCGAAAGCCCACGGCCCCCTCAAGACCGCGTGTCTACCATTTCCACCACCTCGGCTAGCGCATACGAAAGTATAGCATATCGGCGGAAACGTCTGTCAAACGTCCCGGCATTCTCACGCGTACCCAGTTTCACCTGAGTCGTCATTGCGAGCGCAGCGTGGCAATCTCGTTGGCGCAGGGGAGGCCTTTGGGGCAGACGTCGCGGCGGCGAGATTGCGACGGCGCAAGCGCCTCGCAATGACAACCTCCTCGATTCTGAACGCTTGAGGCGTCCGGAAAGCCGCTGCTGCCTGAATAGTGCACTCGGTCACGTCATCGGCCCGACCGATTCGGGGATGTGCCGGCTTGCATGTACGGCAACAAAAAGCGGGCCGGAAGCGATGCTCCCGGCCCGTCTTTCTTCCGAGCTCAGTGGTTAGTTGACCTGATGTTCCTGGTTCAGGAGCTCCTTGGCCGCGTCGCCGATGTTGGCTTCCATGCAATCTCGCAGCGCGGAGTAGATGGAGCGCTTGATGGCGTCCATCATCCAGCCCTCGTATTCGGGCGCCGTCTGGTATTCGTTCTTCACCACGATCAGTTGTCGCAAGGTTTCCAAATAGTGCGACTGAAGCGGGGTCAGCGCCTCGGTTTCATATTCCTCTACCTGAGGGCCTGCCTGCTGGTCCACGCCTATGGGCGCGGCGCTCACGACCGGATTTTCATTATCCAGATCTGTGACTTCGGTGTGGTCTCTTTGTGATGCGCTCATTGCACTTCTCCCAATGTCCGGCGGGGCGGCACCCGCGGCGGATGCTGAGCTCAACGCCATTATAGCACTTTCGGGGGCGCTCGAATATGACGTTGGCCTAGTTTACAAGGGATTTACGGTTTGGCAAGCCCTCGGGGTTTCGGCCCAGGGTCATTAGGTTGTCATTGCGCCCCCGCACTTGATGCGGGGGCGCAACGTCCCTCCCCGCCGGCGCGTCGTCGCCGCCTTTAGACCTCGCGGAATTCGCCCTCCACCGTATCGTCGGGACCGGTGTCCGCGCCACCGGAGGCGGCGCCCGGCCCGCCGGACCCCGGCTGGGAGTACACGGCCTGGCCCACCCGCTGCAGGGCTTCGTTCAGCTCGTTCATCGCCGTCTGCATCTGGGCCACGTTGTTGGCCGCGATGGCGGAACGGAGCGCCTCCAACTTGCCCTCGGCCTCGGCCTTGAGGTCGGCGGGCAGCGTCTCGGCGTTTTCGGTGAGCAGGCGTTCCGCCGAATAGGCCAGGCTGTCGGCCTGGTTCCGAGTCTCGATTTCAGCCCGCCGCTGCCGGTCGCTTTCCTCGTTGGCCTCGGCCTCGGCCATCATGCGCTGGATGTCCTCGTCGGACAGACCGCTGCTGGTCTGGATGACGATGCGCTGTTCCTTGCCGGTGCCCTTGTCCTGGGCGGACACGCTCAGGATGCCGTTGGAGTCGATGTCGAAGGTGACGTCGATCTGCGGCACGCCGCGCGGGGCCGGCAGGATGCCGTCCAGCATGAAACGGCCGATGGTCTTGTTGTCGGCCGACATGGGCCGTTCGCCCTGCAGCACGTGGATATCCACGCTGCCCTGACCGTCGGCCGCCGTGGTGAAGGTCTCGGTCTTCTTGGTCGGGATAGTGGTGTTGCGCGGGATCAGCGCGGTGGTCACGTTGCCCAGGGTTTCGATGCCCAGGGTCAGCGGGGTGACGTCCAGCAGGACGATATCGCCCACGTCGCCGCCGAGCACGCCGGCCTGGATGGCCGCGCCCAGGGCCACCGCCTCGTCCGGGTTGACGGAGCGGGACGGCTCCTTGCCGAAAATCTGCTGGACCTTGGCCTGCACGGCCGGCATACGGGTCATGCCGCCCACGAGGATGACGTCGTTGATGCTGCCCGCGCTGACGCCGGCGTCCGAGATTGCCTGCCGGCAGGGGCCGGCGGTACGGTCAATGAGGTCGCTCACCAGCTGCTCCAGGCGGGAACGGCTGAGGGGCTTCACCAGGTGCTGCGGGCCGCTGGCGTCGGCGGTGATGAACGGCAGGTTGATCTCCGTTTCCAGCGTGCTGGACAACTCGATCTTGGCGCGCTCGGCGGCGTCGCGCAGCCGCTGGAGGGCCATGCGGTCCTGGGACAGGTCGATCCCGGTTTCCGCGCGGAACTCGGTGACCAGCCAGTTCAGGATCGCTTCGTCGAAGTCGTCGCCGCCCAGGTAGGTGTCCCCGTTGGTGGACAACACCTCGAACACGCCGGCGCCCAGGTCGAGGATGGTGATGTCGAAGGTGCCGCCGCCCAGGTCGAACACGGCGATCTTGGAGTCGGTCTGCTGACGGTCGATGCCGTAGGCCAGCGCGGCGGCGGTGGGCTCGTTGATGATGCGCTTCACGTCCAGGCCGGCGACCTTGCCGGCGTCCACGGTGGCCTGGCGCTGGGAGTCGTTGAAGTAGGCCGGCACGGTGATGACGGCCTCGGTGATGCGCTCGCCCAGCTTGGCCTCAGCGTCCTGGCGGATTTTTTGCAGGATCATGCTGGAGATCTGGGGAGGCGCGTAGTTCTGCCCGGCCATCTCCACGTGGGCGTCGCCGTTGTCGCCGGAGGCGATCTTGTAGGGCAGGCGCCTGGCGGCGTCCTGAACTTCAGGGTCGCTGAAACGCCGGCCCATGAGACGCTTCACGGAGAAGATGGTGTTGTCCGGGTTGGTAACGGCCTGTCGCTTGGCCGTTTGCCCCACGTACCGCTCGCCGCTGCGGGCGTTGACCGCCACCACGGAGGGCGTGATGCGGCTCCCCTCGGCGCTCTCAACCACGTCAGCCTCACCGGCTTCGATCACCGCAGCCACCGAATTGGTCGTGCCGAGGTCGATGCCTAGAATCCTTGCCATTGTCGTGTCTCCTCAAACCAGTTTTGTCAACACACTCGTAATTTTGGCGGAAGCCGGAACCCAGCTTCACGCGCCGGGGTGAATGATTATTCACCCTATTGATTTACCACCACCTGGGCCACCTGCACGACCCGGTCGTGCAGACGGTAGCCCTGTCGCAGCACCTCGACGATACTGCCGGACTCGGCGTCGCCGACCTGCGCCATGCCCACTGCCTCGTGCAACTCGGGATTGAAGGGCTCGCCCAGACACTCGATGCGGGCCACCCCCTGGGATTCCAGGAAGGCGGCCAGCTTGCGCTGGATTAATCGTACTCCTTCAGTCCAGGAATCCGATGCGTTGTCCGTTGACGCGGTGTCGCCGCTTTCCAGGTGGTTCACCGCCAGGTCCAGTTCGTCCACGATGGGGAGCAGGCCGACCAGCAGGCGGCTGTTGGCCTGCCGCTGAAAGTTGAGCCTCTCCTCGTCGTAGCGTCGGCGGGCGTTGGCCAGGTCGGCGTGGCCGCGCTGGACGGCGTCGGCCTGCCGGGCGATCTCCTCGTTGGCCTCGGCCAGCGCCATGCGAAGCATTGCCGCCTCCTGTTCCGGCGTCAGGGGAGGTTCGTCGGCCGAGCCTTCCGGGGATGATGACGACCCGGGGGCGTAGAAATCCGACGCGAGGGTACCCGATTCGAGATCATCGGGCTGCGCTGCATCGGATGGTTGTGTTTCATCAATTGCCATTTACATTGTCCTGAGCTGCGATTGCCGCAGCGCTTCGATTTGAGGTCATTTCTCTTGAGGTCATTCCGGCGCCGGCAGGCTGAGGCTGCTGCACAACAGGGCGATCTCTTCGCGGATGTTTTCCACCACCTCGGCGTCGTCGGTGGCGCGGGCCAGCCGGCGGGAAAATACGCTCAGGTTGTTGACCAGCTTGAGCGCGAATTCGACCCCGG
Source organism: Dehalococcoidia bacterium (assembly GCA_034420475.1). GTDB lineage: Bacteria > Chloroflexota > Dehalococcoidia > Lucifugimonadales > UBA3495 > Bin87. Next base: position 37,613 of record DAOULH010000038.1, on the reverse strand, counting down.
CCAGGTTGAGCCCCAGGTTGTCCATCAGGTGGCGGATGAGCATCACCTTGCGCAGGTCGTCCTGGGAGTACAGCCTCAACATCCCAACGGTCCGCACGGGCTGGATGAGGCCCAGCCGCTCGTACTTGCGCAGGGTCTGGGGGTGCATCTCCAGCAGGCGCGCCGCCACGGAGATGATGTAAACCCCTTCCAGCTCCATGTTCGGGCCGGCGGCGTTCCCCTCCGGGCCGGGGGCGTCCGGCGCGGTGGAACCCCCCGGTCCGCGCGTCGTTGCCGGGGCCAGCCCCTCGGGCCAGCCCGCCGGCGCGGCGACGCTGGGAGCGGGATACGGCTCCAGGCGGGTGCGGCGGGTCTGGTGGCGGTTGGTCCAACGTTGTTGCATCTGGGTAACGCTCCGTGCGTGAATTATATCACATGCTACGAGGTTGATATAACCCCTTGACATGGCTTATATCAAAGTCTATCATCGAATCGACGGCAAGGCACCCGGCAAGCGGCGCCGGAAATTGCGTCCAAAAGGTCACTCCAGGAAAACTGACATCCAGGCAATGGTTCCCCGCGTATATCGAATGGATGGGGGGTTCCCAGCGGGTACGAAGCAATCGAATAGCGAAGTCCTTCACAATCCAAACCGGGAGGAGTTCACCATGTTGCGTACTGAACAGTTCCACCGCTGCAACCGCTACACCTGCGGGTATCAGCACCATACCCGCCGCCGTCCCGGTTTCCTGCGGCGTATCTTCGCCGCCATATTCAGAGGGAGGTAACCATGAAACTGAAGTTCAACGCTTGCCCGAAATGCCGCGGCGACCTGGAACTGCGGCGCGACGTATACGGCATGTTCGTCAGCTGCCTCCAGTGCGGGTTGCAGCGCGACTTGGACGCGCCCGTCGCCGGCGTCGAGTTGGACCAGAGAAAGCCGGCCGCTGCGCCCGCTCCGCGCCAGGATCTGCTCAAGGCCGCGTAGCCGCCACATCAACCCACAGACGAGGGGCGGGTGTTGAACCCGCCCCTCTTTTTTGTTCGGTCAGCAGCGACGAGATCAGCGCGTCAGCTCGGGCCAGAACCGCTCTTCCTGCCAGGGGTCGGCGTTGTTGTTGTAGCCGCGCTGCTCCCAGAAACCGGGCGCGTCCTCGGCCATAAGCTCGATGCCGTTGACCCACTTGGCCGACTTCCACCCGTAGCGGCTGGGGATGATCAGACGCAGGGGCCAGCCGTGGTCCCTGCCCAACTCGGCGCCGTTCTGCCGGTGCGCCAGCAGGCCTTCGGACAGGGCCAGGTCCAGCGGCACGTTGGTGGTGTAGTCGCCGAAACAGTGGGCCATGATGTGCTTGGCATCCGGCGATACGCCCGCCGCTTCCAGCAGATCCGACACCAGCACGCCCTCCCAGGTCTGGTCCAGCGCGGACCACTGGGTGACACAATGGAAGTCGGCGTCCATGACCACCTGGGGCAGGGCGCAGAACTGGGGCCAGTCCAGCGTGATTTCCCGTTCAACGAGGCCCCACACGCGGATGGTCCAGGTGGAGAGGTCGATCTGCGGCGTGTCGCCGTAGGTGAGCACGGGGAAGGTCTTGGCGACGAACTGTCCCGGAGGGACCTTTTCGCCGCCGGGAGGCGCGATCTTGATCTGGTCGGGGCGCTTCAGGCCGAATTCCGGCTGCGTGCCCGCTGCCTGTTGCTGGTTGGATGTGGTCATTGGATGGCTCCGTTCTGGATGGCTCCATTTGAATAGCCCATTGCGGTCGATGCCGTCAGGTCCGGGTCAGCAGATAGAATCGTTCGGAATCTCAGGGTCAGTCAAGATGAAGATGCGCCGCCGGATCCACTTGACTTGCCGCGACAGTTCTTCCGCCCGCTGCTCCAACTGGTCGGCCCGCGCCTCCTGTTGCCCCATACGTTCCTCAAACTCTTTGATGCGCTGCCCGTGATACGCGGTCTGCTCGATCATCTTTTCAATCAGCGCTTTCTGGGCCGCCATCACCGTTTCCTGATCGGAGATCAGCTGGGCCTGAGCTTCAATTTTGGCTTTGCCCGCTGCAATTTCCGAATCTTTCTGTCGGATGATCTGCTCAACTTCGTGCCAATCGGGATAGTTGGATGGCATAATCACGCGCTCCGTAGTGTGGTAAGAGAGGAAAAGTTGCTACCTGGCGGCTGCAATAGTCCCCGCCGGCCCGTCGGTGATGCGTCCGACGATGGCGGCGCAGGGTGCGCCCTCCTCGCGGAGGGCGGCCACCAGGGCGTCAGCGCGGGCTGCCGGTACCGACATGAGCAGACCGCCGGAGGTCTGGGCGTCGCAGAGGAGCAGACGGTCGTTGTCGGTCAGCGTGGCGTCCCAGGTCACGGCGTCTTCCACGCTGCTGAGGTTGCGGTGAGTGCCGCCGGGAGCGACGCCGTTGTCCAGCAGTTCCCGGGTTCCGGGCAGTACGGGAATAGCGGACAGGTTCACCTGGGCGGCGACGCCGCTGCCCTTGACCATGCTCTTCAGGTGTCCCATCAGGCCGAACCCGGTGATGTCCGTGGCCGCGTTGACGCCCACCCGCTGCATCGCCACGGCGCCGGGCAGATTCAACGCCGCCATGGTTGCGACGGCTTCGGCCATAACGTCGGGGTCAACCACGCCCTGCTTGCCGGCAGTGGTGATGATGCCGGTGCCGATGGGTTTGCTGAGCACCAGGACGTCGCCGGGCTTTGCGCCGGCGTTGCTGACCTGCTTGCCGGGCTCCACCACGCCGATTACGGACAGGCCGTACTTGGGCTCGGGATCGTCCACGGTGTGACCGCCGACGATGAGGCACTCGGCCTCGGCGGCCTTGGCGTAGCCGCCCTGCAGGGTCTTGCCCAGGATCTCCTTGTCCAGCGATGCCGGGAAGCCGACCACGTTCAGCGCGATCAGCGGCTTGCCGCCCATGGCGTACACGTCCGACAGCGAGTTGGCGGCGGCGATGGCGCCGAACTCGTAAGGGTCGTCGGTGATGGGCGGGAAGAAGTCCACGGTGACGATGAGCGCCGTCTCGTCGTTGATGCGGTAGACGGCGGCATCATCGCCCGTCTCGGCCCCAACGAGCAGGTCGGGGTGCGAGAGCAGGGGCACATAACTCAAGACCTGGCCCAGGTCCTCAAGGCTCAGCTTGGCCGCTCAACCCGCGCAGTGGGACAGCTCGGTGAGACGGATGGGTGGGGTTTCCAGTTGGGTCATAGTGAAAGGTCCTATTGCTCGAACTGTTTCAGGAAGCCAATCCAACCCCTTGCAGGAATTCCCGCGAGAGGGAGGTCAAGCAGTTCCGAAATGTACTCGTCCATTATACCTATCCGCGCCAGTCGTCCAAAGTTGCCGCCGCTATCGCTGATGAGACGGTCGGCAACGTGGTCACTCTTGGCTGGATAAGGGTCGATCCCCTCCGGTATTGTAATTCCAGTGTCGGTTTTGGTCTGCCGGACGTTCGTCCACCAGTAATTTCGGTATTCGGCGGCATACTTCGCTTGAGTAATGAACGGTTTGTACGTTACCGGAACCCCCGATAGAACGTTGCTCAAAGCCCAGGGAACCACCACTATCAAGTCAGCGTCCGAGCACGCCCTTGCCGTCACCTGAAACCGAAAGTTTGGCATCTGTTCTTTAGACAGCAGATACCAACCCTTGAGCTCTATCCCGAGGACGATATCCTGACCGTTACGATCAGATTTGAGCAGCACATCAGGGAACACCTGGGCCTGACGCTGGAAGAAGAACCGCTGATAGTCCTCGTTGGGGTCCCAAACGGCGCGCATACGGTTTAACGTTGCCACAACCTGCTCTTCGATTGTTGCCCCCAACACCGTATTGAGCGTTTGCAGGTCGGTCGCGGCGATGCCTTCGATGACTGTTCTGCTGGCAAAGTGCGCCGGAACCGCATAAATCGCGTCGATTACCCGACGGTAGATCGAATAATGCTCCCAAGCATCGGCAGGTTGTGACGGATCAGGGGGTGACATGGTAAGCGAGCCTGTCGCGGGCCGCTGCGAAATACTCCGGGAGCACTTCCGCGCTATAGCACTCTCGGCCTTGGTTCACCGCGGCGATGGCGACAGAACAAAGGCCGCCGAACGGTTCCCAAACCACATCGCCCGGGTCAGAAGTCGCCGCGATTACCTGTTCCAGCAGGCGCAGCGGTTTCTGGTTCATGTGTACGCACTTGTAGGCGTCTTTTATCCGTTCTTCTCCGCGAACGGCCGGCTCCCGCCAGACGTTGGTGATCCCGACATCGCAGTGGAATTTTGCCCGCATCCGCGCCCAATCGTGCGCCGAAGCCGAGTTGACACCGTTCAGACTGTAGTATGGCCTACCTTGTGGGTTCCCATGCTCGTTGGCGTATCGAGCCAGCGATTCAAACGCTTCCGGCGGGGGGAAGTACCAGAGATGGTACTTGGTCAAATATTTGCGCGTGGCAGCGTTCTTGACCCCGCACGCGGAGTTGGCTTTGTAAAGGGGCAGCCCGCTGCGCTCCCACTCCCATCTCAGCCATTCCTTCAAGGTCAGGTTCGAGCCACGTGACGGGATTTTTACCTGACGGACATATTGGGCGCATACCTCGGTGACCACGGGAAAGCGACGCAACGTCTTGCTGTTTGCGTTTCCCGCGATGTGCCCGATCCCTTTGTCCCATATATGGCAGGAACGATACTCCCATCCGAGTTCTGCCAACACGGGATGCACGCTGGCCCAGCCTATTTCCGTATTCCAGAACCAAAGCGTGGTTTCCGGCAGCGCTCGCTCCGACCAGCGGGCGACGTGCGGCCGATACCATTCCGGCAAAGCTTCGTGAGAGACCGGATCACCAGGAAAGCTCCCCACACCGTAGGGGCCGTCAACGATTATGACCGTAGGTGCGGGCCAATCGGTGGACTCCTCGAGAAAATCCCCACAGTGCAGGGTCGCCCCGAACTTACGGTAAGGTGGCAGCGACTCGCTCGGTGAGTCGAACTCTTCTGCCACCCCGAAGAGTTTTCTCGTAGCCATCAGGAGATCGCCCTACAGCTGGTACTCCGGCCGGCGCAGGAGTTGGCGGGCGATGACCAGGCGCATGATCTCGTTGGTGCCCTCGCCGATGATCATCAGCGGCGCGTCGCGGTAGTAGCGCTCCACGGGGAAGTCCTTGGTGTAGCCGTAGCCGCCGTGGATGCGCATGGCCTCCATGGAGACCTCGCCGCAGACCTCGCTGGCGAAGAGCTTGGCCATGCCGGACTCCAGGTCGATGCGCTCGCCGCTGTCCTTCTTGGTGGCGGCGTCGTACACCAGCAGACGGGCGGCCTGGATCTTGGTGGCCATGTCGGCGATCTTCAGCTGGATGGCCTGGTGCTGGCTGATGGGGACGCCGAAGGTCTCGCGCTGCTGGATGTAGCGCATGGAGGCGTCCAGCGCGGCCTGGGCGACGCCGACGGCGCGGGCGCCCACGTTGATCCGGCCGGTTTCCAGGCCGCTCATCACCTGTCCGAAGCCGACGCTTTCCTCGCCGCCGATGAGGTTCTCGGCTGGAATGCGGAAGTCCTCGAAGAAAAGCTCGCAGGTGTCGAGGCCCCGGTAGCCGAGCTTGTCCAGGTGGCGGCCCACCTTGAAGCCGGGACTGCCGTCCTTCTCGATGACGAAGGCGGACAGGCCGCGGTGCTTCAGCGACGGGTCGGGATTGGTGCGGGCCAGCAGGCAGAAGGCGTCGCCGGACTCGGCGTTGGTGATGAACATCTTGGAGCCGTTGACCACGTACTCCTCGCCGTCCTTGACGGCGCGGGTCTGGAGGGCTCCCACGTCGCTGCCGCCTCCGGGCTCGGTGAGGGCCAGGCCGCCGCGCATCTGGCCGCTGGCCAGGCGGGGGAGGAAACGGTCCCGCTGCTCCTGGGTGCCGTAGTGGGTGAGCACGTAGGTCAGGATGTGGTGGGTGCCCAGCGCGCCGGTGAGGGCCATGTAGCCCTTGCTGATCTCCTCGAAGATCATGGCGAAGGTGGTGTAGTCCAGCCCCATGCCGCCGTACTCCTCGGGCACGTTGATGCCGAAGAGGCCCAGTTCCTTCATCTGGTCGATGAGCTCGTAGGGGACGGTATCGTTGGCGTCGTGGTCGGCGGCGGCGGGCTCCACCTCGCGGCGGACGAAGTCCCGCACCATGCTGACGATCTGGTTGCGGGCTTCCTCGGGGGTCTTGGTGATGGTGGTCACGGGGGCTCCTGTGCTGCGCCTACGGCCTGTGAATGATGTGAGTCAGTCTATCCCAGCCCATGGGGAGGCGCAACTTGGCTGCGTCGGGCGTAACCGTTCAGACTTGCGGGGAAAGCGTCATTGCGAGCGCAGCGCGGCAATCCCGTTGGTGTAGGAGAGTCCTTTGGGGCAGACGTTGCGGCTGCGGCGTCAAGATTGCCACGGCGCCAGCGCCTCGCAATGACAGCCCCCTGAAAGTGGGATTTGACAGCGATGTTAAGTCAATAATAAAATTATGCTAACGTACAAGCATAGATAATCTTATCGCTTGAATGACCCACAATCTGCGTAGTGCGACTTTCGCCCGGTACGCCGCGCTTCGGCTCCGGCGTCGGGGTATGCCGGAGCCTCGGGATCTGCAGGCCAGCCAGCTCTGCCTTTAGTCAAAGGGAGCACAACGCCGACGGCAAGGATTCAAACGCGCCATGAAATGCGTCGTGACCGGCGGGTGCGGATTCATCGGGACGCACCTGGTTGACAGATTGGTGCGCGACGGCCACCAGGTGATCGTGCTGGATGATCTGTCCACCGGCAGCCTGGAACGGCTCAATCCGTCTGCGCAGCCGCTGTATTGCTCAGTTACGGATGCAGACGCGCTGGTATCCGCCAGCGAGGGGGCCGATGTAGTGTTCCACACAGCGGCATGGGCCAGGATCGAGCGGTCGGTGGCCGACCCCGTCGGCACCCATGCTGTCAACGTGACGGGTACGCTGCACGTGCTGCGCGCCGCGCAGATCAACGGCGTGCGCCGGGTGATCAACTCGTCGTCGTCCAGCGTGTACGGCGACCAGCCGACCCACCTGATGCGCGAGGACATGGCGCCCAACCCCAAATCACCCTACGCTCTGCAAAAGCTGATGGGCGAGCAGTACGCGAACCTGTTCGCCGGGCTGTTCGGCATGAGCATCGTGTCGCTGCGCTATTTCAATGTCTATGGCCCGGGCCAGCCGTCGGAGGGCCAGTACGCCCTGGTGATTCCCCGTTTCCTGCGGATGCGGCGGGAAGGCGACCCGCTCACCGTGTACGGCGACGGGGAGCAGACCCGCTCCTATACCCACGTGTCGGATGTGGTGGAAGCGAACCTGCTGGCCGCAACCGCCGACCTTACGGCAGGGCAACATATCGCCCTGAATATCGGGACCGGACAGGAAACCTCGGTGAACGAGATAGCCGCCGCCATCGGTGGTCCTGTCCAACACATCGTGCCCAATCCCCGACGGGAATTTGAAGAAGCGCGCAAGGCAGCCGACTGCTCACTCGCTCGTTCGCTCATCGGATGGGAGCCTCGTGTCGCGTTTGCCGACGGCATCAAGGACCTTCTCGAATAGTCGTCGCCAGCCTTTGGAGAACTCCGGCCACAAGACCGCCGCCGTGGCGACGACGAATGCCGCCCACCAGGCGTAGGTCAGCTGCCAGGTTTCGGCCGTCCACAAGGTGTAGAGCGGGAACATCCCGGCGACGGCCTGGAACGGGACAAACGTCATGTCGAAAGGGTCCACCGCAATGGTGATTTCCCCGACGCGGCCGGCGTGGGCCAGGCCGGCCGTGAATGCCAGGGTGCAGACGCCCAGCAGCGCGATGACCAACCGTATGACGGCTGATACGCGCCCGATCATCAGGACCAGCGGCGCCACGAACAGCGGCAGGACCGTCAGCATCGTTCGACCGGGGAACCACCAGCCCATCATGGTGATGGCAACGAAGGTTGCGATCAGCAGTTGTATCACGATGAGCGCAAGCAGCAGGCGCTGCTCCCAGGTGCGCCGGGCCAGCAACGCCAGCGCCGGCGCCGCCGCCAGCAGCAGCGGCGCCCAGCGACCCAAACCAAAGCGCCGGTCCACGAATAGCCCCCAGACCCGGTAGTAACGCTCGCTGAACTCGATGTGGCCGCCGAGGATTTGGGCGGTGTTCCAGTCGGCGTACACCACACTGACGCCGTAGGGAGTCAAGCCGCCGAAGACGTGCAGGTGGAACCAGATAAACAGGGCGGCTGAAGGGATGCCCGCCGCCAGCAGGGCAATCCGCCCGTGCCAATCAGTCCGGAGCAGGAAATAGCCGGCCACCGGCAGGGCCAACGCAACGTACTTCGTGCCCAGCCAGCACATCGCGGTCAACGCAACGGCCAGGTACAGCGCGTCGTACCGGCTTGGCGCATCACGGCGGGTGGCGAGGAGCAAGGCGACCACGAGAGCCAGCGCAGCGGGAAACTCCGGGTAGATCTCCGTGGAGTAGATGAAAGCCGTCGCGGTCAAGCCGACGCCCAGCGTCGCCACCCAGCAGACCGCCCGAAAACCCGTAAGCCGGTCGGCGAGCACGAAGGCCAGCGACATCGTGGCCGCCGCCATCAGCAATAGCTGTACCTGGACTCCGCGGAGCCCACCCAGGAAGAAGCCGGGGATAACCAGCGCCGACAGGCCCGGGTTGTGCGGGCTGAGCAACCGACCGTCGGGGGTGGGCGCCGATTGATACCAAAGGTCGTCGGGATGGTCGAAGAAGGACCGGTACGACTTGGCGTCGTATTGATTTTGCAAGTCCAGGTCGCCGTCCGCCAGGAGGCTCTGGGTGGTCAGCAGGTAGAAGGGCTCGTCCCCGCTGATGGACGCTCCCCGGCTGGCGCGAATGTCAATCGAGAACGTGTAGGCGGCCGCCAGCAACAGGAAAAGAGCCGCCGCCCAAAGCAGCAGCTCTTTTTCCTTAATGAGTTGACGGCCCTTGATGGATTGACGGCCCTCGACGAATTGACGAACGTGGCGCGATGCGTCGCGGACCATCACGGCAGCACTTCGGTCTCCCGCAGCAGCTTGAGCGTGCCTTCCAGATCGCTGAGGTTGCCCAGGTCAACGTTGGGCGGGTCCAGGGAATCCATGGGTGGCAGATCGCCAACCGGCGCAACGCCGGCAGACACCGGATACTCCTTGATCTCCTGGGCGAAATACGTCTGGGCCGGCCCCCCGAGCAGGAAGTCGACGAACTCCTCGGCGATGTCCTTGTTCTCGGAGGCGTCCAGTATGCCCACGCCGGCCACGAGGACCAGCGCGCCGGGGTCGCCATTGCCGATGTAGTGGTTTCGCGCGCCGAACCCCTCGCCGTGCTCCTCAAGGAACCGTTCGAGGTAGTAGTGGTTCACGAAGCCCACGTCCACCTCGCCGGCGGCTGTCGCCGTTACGGTGGTCACGTTGTTGGGATAGTCCACCGCGTCGTTGTCCCGCATACTGGTCAACCAGTCGCGGGCCGCGTCCTCGCCAACAGTGAGCCGCAGGGCCGTAACGAACGCCTGGAAGGAGCCGTTGCGCGGCGCCCAGCCGACCCGTCCCCGCCACTCCGGCGCGGTGAAGTCGAGAATGGACGGTGGGAGATCGTTCGCCGGGTCGATGGCCTCAGTGTTGTAGATGACGGTGCGCGCCCGCCCCGACGTTCCGACCCAGAGGCCGGCCGGGGAGCGGAACCGGGGGTCCACCTTGTCCAGCGTTTCCTGGGGAATCGGGGCCAGCATCCCCGAGTCGGCCAGGATGCCCAGAGAGCCGGGTTCCTGCATGAACGCCACGTCGGCCGGCGTGTTGTCGCCCTCTTCCAGCAGTGTCGCTGCGGTCGCCGCGCTGCCGGCGTACTTCACCCTGATATCGATCCCGGTCTGCTCGCCGAATGCCAGCAGCAAGGGATGCACCAGGGTCTGCGAACGACCGGAATACACGGTGAGGGTGCGGTCCCGGTCCTCGACGGGGGCGAACGTGGGCGGAACCCAGGTTGCCATCGGGCTGACCGCTGCCGCCGGGACGGTTGGAACGGCCGGCGGACTGGGGGCAGCCGGCGCTGACGCCGACGGAGAAGTTGGGGCCGCTGTCGGGTTGACAGCGCCCGGCACCGCCGGGGCGACGGGGGACGGTTGAGCGCCCCCGCCGCAGGCCAGCGCCAGCAGCATCAAACCGGCCGGCAACCAGAAAGCCCTGATCCATCGTCGAGATAGACTCTTCATGCTTTGGTTCTCCTATGCTGGGCTGGCGAGTCTATCATCAGTAGCCCGTGACAAGGTCATCGTCGGTCAACAGGAGCGCCGACGCGACACTGTTGAGGGCTGCCAGCGCTGCATCGCGCGACGCGACTGTGATGTCGCTCGGGTCGGCAGTGACGTAAGCCATGATGGTTTCGTCCACCGACGGGTCAGCCTGGGCGACCTCGGGCTGGATGGACTGGTAGAACGCCAGGGCTTCCACCTGGTGGACGCCCGGGTCTTTGCCGTCTGCCACGTCCTGCTGCGAAATGCCGATGTACCTCACGGTGGCGAGGTAGAAGAGGGCGTTGTAGCGCGAGAACACTTCCTGGGCGGCAGCGTCGCAAGCAGCGGCGTCGCCATTTTCGGCAGCCTGTCGCACCCGTTCGAACGCCTCGCGCAGGGGGATGTCGATGGCGCCTTCCCGGCCGAAGTTGCCTTCGCGGCTGCGCGCCAGGGCAGACAGGGAGTTGGGATACGTACCGTCATCGCCCGGCAAGCCGACGTAAATTCCCCAGCCCTCATCGACGTCGCCCGAGTCCAGGTCGGCGCAACCGCCGATCACATAGTGCTTGGACCAGTGATACAGGATCCGCAGGATGCCCTTGTTGATAGCCTGCCGCTTCTGGGCGTCGGACCATTCGGCGGCATCGCCCCGCCCCCGTATGGCGTTGTTGATGGGAGAGTCCAGGAAGTTCCCGGAGCCGTAGAACTCGGCTGCCAGAGGGAATTCCTCCGCTCTTTCGGGATCGCGGGCGAAGCCCCGGAGGGTCTTGCTGCGCACGCCGATGCGAGTGTGCATCCCGACTTCGTACAGCAGGAAGATGTCCGCCACCGGCAGGGGTTCGCCGTCCCGGATCACGTTGGTCAGCGCCGCGATCTCCTGATAGTCCGAGGGGATCTTCTGATAGTGCTCGCGATTGGTTGTCGCGTGGTAGTAGCCGTCGGACGGGCTGGGGACGCTGCGGTCGGTCTCGTGGGGGAGATTAACCGGGATGAAGAAGCCGGAAGAGCGGTCCAGTTCGCCCGTCGATGGGGACGGCGCACCGCTGGGTCCGTCGCCGGTATCGTCGGTGTACCGGGTGACGAGATCGCTCCGCTCCAGCATCAGCGCTGAAGCCGTACCGTTGAGGGCGGCCAGCACCGCGTCGCGGGACGAGTTTGAAATCTCGCTGCCGTCCGCCGTCAGGTAAGCCATGATGGTCTCGTCGGCAGACGGGTCGGCCTTGGCGACGTCGGGCTGAATGGACTGGTAGAAGGCCAGGGCTTCGACCTGGTGCGTGCCCAGGGCGTCGCGGTCGCCGGCCGCTGCGTCGTCCGCCACCCGGCCGATGTACCTGACGGTGGCCAGGTAGAACATGGCGTTGAAGCGGGAGTAAACCTCGTTGGCAGCCGTTTCCAGGGCGGCGGCGTCGCCATCGTCGGCGGCCTGCCGGGCCCGGTCCATGGCCTCCCGCAAGTGGATGTCGATGGTGCCCTGCCGCCCGAAGTTGCCTTCGCGGGCCTGGGCCAGCGCCGCCAGCGAGTTGGGATATGCGCCGTCGACTTCCTCGCCAACGTACACGGCCCAGGCTTCGTCAATCAAGCGGGAGCTCATCCGATCCTGACCGATGATCATGTAGAACTTGGCCCAGTGGTAGAGGATCCTGAGCATCCCCTTGTTGACCGCCTGCCGCTTCTGGGCATCGGAGTAGTTTTCCGCTTCCCGGCGCCCGCGAATGACGTTCTCAATCGGGTCGTCGAGGAAGGTATCCGAGCCGTAGAACTCAGCGGACTCGGGGAAATAGGTTGAGGAGGTGGACCCCGTAGCAAAGCTTCGCAGCGTCCGGCTCTGCGGGCCGAGGCGCGTGTGCGACCCGGCTTCGTACAGGAGCCAGATTTCGGCCGCCGGGAATGGCTTGTCCTCCCGGATCACGTTGGTCAGCTTGGCGATTTCCTGGTAGTCCGTGGAAATCTTCTGGTAGATCTCCCGGTTGGTCGTCGCCGTGTAGTACCCGTCGGACGCGGTTGGCCCCTCGGTCTCGTAACTGAGTCCCGTGGGAATCATCAGACCGCCCGCTTTCTCCTGGCCCATCATTGCGCCGGCAGCGGTGCCAGAGGCGGAGCCGGTACCCGTGCCCGTCCCGGATGCTGATCCCGTGCCGGTTCCGACGCCGGACACTGACCCCGTGCCCGTCCCGGTGCCGGACGCTGAGACGGATGCCGTTCCATTGCCGCCGCCGATTACCGATACGGTGGGGCGGTCCTCACCGCGGCGCGCCGCTTCGGTCGCCGCTTGTGCGGCCGCTTCAGCCGCGGCTTGCGCCTGCGCCGCCGCGGCCTGGGCCGCTTCCGCTGCCTGCTGGGCCGCCATGGCTTGCGCTTGCAGCGCCTCCGTATTCGATGCGCCGGCGGCCGCCGCTTCAGTAGCGGCCTGTGCGGCTGCTTCAGCGGCCGCCTGGGCTTGCGCCGCCGTAGTCTGGGCGGCTGCCGCCGCCGCTTGCGCTTCCGCTGCCTGTGAACGCGCCGCGTCGTCTTGCGGCGCGGCGGCCGGCGCTTGCTGCCCGCAGGCCAGGGCCAATGCAAGCACGATGGCTAGAGCCAAGCTCCCGATCCAGTACCGCCGGGGAAGATATTTCCCCAACGTTTCGATGTGATAACGCACTTTCATCGTCCTCCTTGATGAGTTTCCTGGCTATTTGCTCAGCATCTCGCGCAGCATCCCGGTGGGGACGCGCCAGAGGTACTTTGGCCCGATGAATGAACTGCCCCTGGTGCGCCGCCGGTACGAGACGGGAACTTCCCGCATCCGCATACCCTTCTTCAGCAGATCGAGGGTCAACACCTGGGCGTAGTTGTAGTCGTGGATGATCTCGGCGCACTCCAGCGCCCGGCGGGAGAAGGCTCGGAACCCGGTCTGTCCGTCGGTGATGCGCCGGCCGGCCGCCAGGTTGAGCGCCGCCGTGAACGCGATATTCCCGATGCGCCGGAACGCCCGCTGGTCCGGCCGTTTATTGAGATAGCGTGAGCCCAGCACGTAATCGGCTTCTCCGGCCTCAATGGGCGCGAGGAGGTCGGGTATCTGTTCCGGCGGGTACTCGCCGTCGGCGTCCACGTACACCGCGGCCCGGGCGTCCAGCTCGTTGGCGGTGGCAAGGCCGGTGCGCAGGGCGGCGCCCAGGCCCCGGTTGCGACGGTGCGATACCACCACGTCGGCGCCGTGCCGGTGGGCGATCTCCGTCGTGTCGTCGGTGGACCCATCGTCTACCACGATCACCTTCAAATCGGGCCTCTGCTGGCGAGGGATTCGGGCCAGCGTGGACGGCAGGTTCTCCGCCTCGTTGTACGCGGGGATGATGACGGCCACAGGCCGGGATGCCTGGTCGGCATCGGGGATCCCGAGCACCTGCCCCACCGATTGAGCCGGCGGGTCAACTCCCAGGTAATAGGCGATGGTGGCGGTAACGTCCATCACGGAACGCGGCTCGTCCACCTCGCCCTGTATTTCCACTCCCGCTCCCCACATGATGCAGGGGACGTACCGCTCCGTTGGACCCATGTGGCCGTGTCCGCCGATGCCGATGCCCTGGCCGTGGTCGGCGGTAATCACCACCGTCGCCCCTTCCAGGTACCCGACGGAGTCGCACCAACCCAGGAAGTCCTCGATATGGCGGTCACTCTCCTCGATCCTGGCCAGGTATTCGGAGTTGTAGCTGCCCCGGGCGTGGCCGGTCTGGTCAACGCTCAGCAGTTGCAGGATGAGCAGATCCGGGTCATCCCGCTCCACTACCGCCTTGGCCCTTGCTTTCAGCGCGTCGTCGATCTCGTCGTTGTTGGTGACGGCGGTGACGGTTTCAACATCGGTCTCGCCAAAGGCGTCCACCAGGTGAGCGATGCCCACCAGCTTGCCGGTCAATCCTCCGGCCCTTAGCGCGTCGAATATGGTTTCGCACTTGACGCCCAGGCTGGGCACGAAGTTGCTGGACATCCCGTGGACGCGGGGCGGCGCGCCGGTGAACATGGAGCTGAACCCGGTAACGGTGCGGGCCGGGTACACGGTGGACGTATCTACGTAGTCCACCCCCTCACGCCGCAGCTTGTCGATGAACGGGGTGTCGGCCTCCTCCAGCCGGTCGAACCGGCACCCGTCAATGACGATGGTGATGAACCGGCGGGAGATGCGCTGGCCGTCGGTGGCTCGCAACCGCGTCGGCACCAGCGACGGCGCCGGAGGCCAGGTGAAAAGCCACTGGTGCAGCAGCAGGGCGGTTATCGCGACGCCCAGCGTGAACCCTTCCACCGCCGCGAACGTCCACACTGAAGGCCGGTCCACCAGCATCTGGAAAGCGAGCACCAGGATGGCCAGTTTGGGAATCTGTTCCAGGAAGTTGCCGCTGGTGGGGTCCGGGTTCTCCAGCACCAGCCGCCAGAAGCGGGTGAAGTTGAACCAGGACGTTCCGATGCGCAGGTGGTAGTAGATCGTGCCCCACAGCACGATGGTGAAGGTGAGGTAGACGCCGAGAATGAGGGCTATCGCCACTATGTCGAAGAACCGGAACGCTGCCAGAAACACGCCGAGATATGCCCATAGCGCTATTCGCAATTTCAACGGGAAGTCGAAACGGTAAAAGACGACGAACATGGGAGCCAGCGCCAACAAGGCAAGGCCGGCCCGGACCCAATAGCCGCCGTCGGTGAGGTGGGGGATGCTCAGCAGCGCCAATATCCCCAGGGTGAACACGGGGGTGAACGGTTTGCCCTCGTTGAGCACGTTCCAGGCTCGGGCCGCGAAGATCTCAAACCGCGAGGCGTGCTTGTCGCCCTCGGCGGAACCTCGCAGGGCGCCCAGACCCCATGTGGGGATCAGATCCCGTACCGCAACCAGGGTGAAAGCAGCGGCGAAGGTGTAGGAATAGGCAAACTTGAGGCCGTGGGTCAGCACCGCTACGGCGAGACCCTGCTCCCACGGCACCCCCAGAGAGTAGAGGGCGCCGGTCATGGTGGCCTCGTAAACGCCGATGCCCCCGGGAGTCACGTGGAAAACCTGGAACAGGATGGTAAAGGCGGTCACGGCGATGGCCGCGGAAAGTGAAATGTCGGCGCCGAGCGCCTGGGCCGCCACCAGCAACACCGCCGCTTCCAGGATCCAACTGGGCAGCGTCCACAGCGCGGCCTTGGTGATGCGGCCGGCGGACATCGCAGCCAATTCCGCCCGCAGGTGTTGCAGCCGGGAGTTGACGGGTTTGGGAACGAACCGGTCCAGAGCGGGATACCGAAGCAGGAACAGCGCCGCGGCCGCGCCCCAGATGACTGCAACCGGCAGGGCGAGGCTCTGCAACCACAATATCCGCCCCGCTGGCAATGACAGGAGCAACCCGCCGGCGGCTGCAATGATGATCAGGGAGGCGAAATCCAGCAGCCGGGCCATTGCGGTGGATCCGGCTGCCTCAGACAGCGGAACGCCGCGGCGCGCCGCCAGGAGCGGGCGCGCCGCCTCGCCCAGCTTGAACGGGAGCAGGTGGTTGGCCAGCAGCGCCGCTTGCAGGTAAGTGAACAATCCGAAGACACCGGCGCCGGTAGTCATGAGCTGGCGCCAGGCGACGGCCCGGAACAGGAACGCGCCCGTATAACTGACCACCAGCAATCCGAGCAGTTCCGGCCGGCCCGCGAGGACGCGCAGCGCGTCCAGCATCTGGCTCCAGTCGGCGAGCCACCACACCAGCAGCCCGACCGCGACGGTAAGCGGCAATCCGACACTGACGCGCAGCGCGGCGCTTCGACCGGAAGCGCCAAGCAATGAACCGGAACCGTTGTGCATCGATTCAGCCCCGCCCTCGTCCTGGTTTGGTCGGTATGATTCCTGCATCGTCATGGTCTGGCGCGCCGCCTCTGGTTCCGATTTCGAAGATTGCCCTTCGCCGTTTTGCCAATCAATGCGGCCTTGCCGGGAGGAGGGATCCGACAAGGCCGGGCGCCTGGGAGGGGCGAATTACCGGAGGATCACTGCCGCTATAGCAACCCACCGATGTTTTTCAATTTTCACTGCCATCAAAGGTTGGGACGTGTGCATGGCGCGATTAATTTAGTGTCCACTAATATTTTTGTCAATACCCTACGCTGTCGAATTTTCGGCTTCCTTTTTCACTCCGGTTCGAGCGCACGCTCCCGCCATGTCGTGCTGGTCCGCATCCTGATTTTGAACACCGGCCGGTTTCCGTGCGATCAAGCTGACTGTCAGGCTGGGCGCACACGGATTTAGCAGGTCTGGCGGGGTCCGTTCCATCCACACACGTGGACCGGCACGGCTCCCGGCAACACCGGGTTGAGCCAGGCAACCGGCCGCGTTAGGATCGGTTCGTGCGCTCCGGGTTTGGTTTTTGGGTATACGACCGGCTGAACCCGGGTCAACATGGACGATAAACGCCTTCATGCGTCGCCAGGTAATCCTGTGGAAGGCTCTCTTGACACATAGAATTATGATATGCACAATATCGAATGCCGTTGGCATGACCGGGTGATTGCGTAGCGACGGCTTTTCGGCAAAACGGTGAACATTCAGAACAATTTGGGGGAAGATCCAAATGCAACGAAAATGGCAACGCACTCTGATCGTGATACCGGGTTTGGCGCTGTGTCTCGCGCTGGCGGCAATGGCCTGTGCGAGTGAACCTCCCCCGCCTCCCGCAGCGCCGCCGGCCGCCGCAATGGAAGAACCCGAGGTAGATATCGACGCTCTCAAGGGCGAAGTAGTGGCTCACTACGCCGTCGGCGTGCACGGCCTCTATTCCCAGAGCCTGGCGTCGGCCAGGATCATGGATACCACCATCGACGCTTTCCTGGCGGACCCGAACCCGGCCAGCCTGGAAGCGGCCAAACGCGCGTGGCTCCGCGCCCGGGATGACTACGGCCCCACCGAGGTGTTCCGGTTCTACGGCGGCCCCATCGACAACGAAGCAGACGGCCCGGAGGGCCTGATCAACGCCTGGCCCATGGACGAGTCCTACATTGACTACGTGGAGGGCAACCCCGCGGCCGGCATCATCAATATGCCCGACGAATATCCCACCATCGACGCTGACCTCATCATCTCCCTCAACGAGGAAGGTGGTGAGCAAAACGTCTCCACCGGCTGGCACGCCATCGAGTTCCTGCTCTGGGGGCAGGACCTGAACGACGGCGGCCCCGGCGCCCGTCCCGTGGAAGACTACACCACCAACGACAACGCCGACCGGCGCGGCCAGTACCTTGCGGTGGCCTCGGACACCCTGATCGGCCACCTCCAGGACATGGTGGACGCCTGGGCGCCGGGCGCCGACAACTACCGGGCGGAATTCCTGGCCAAGCCGGCCGACGACGCCCTGGTGGACATCATCACCGGCGCCGGCGCCCTCAGCAAGGGCGAGTTGGCCGGGGAGCGGATGTTTGTCGCCTACTCCGAGCGTTCCCAGGAGGACGAGCATTCGTGCTTCTCTGACAACACCGTGGCCGACATCGTGGGCAACGCCATCGGAGTGCGCATGGTGCTCACCGGCGACTACGGCGTGGTGTCCGGTCCCGGCATCATCGACCTGTTCGCCGCCGACAACGAGGCGTTGGCCGACCGCCTGGCCGGCGAGACCGCCATGGCGGTGACCATGGCCCGCAACATCCCGGACCCATTCGACCAGCATCTGACCGACGCCGCGCCGGACAGCGCGTTCGGCCGGTCCCAGGTGCTGAGCACCATCGAGGCGCTGGAGAAGCAGGCCGACACGATAGTTGAAGGCGCGGCGGCGTTCGGCTTCACCATCAACACCTCGGTGTAGTTCTAGCCGTCGCCGATGCTCACTGGCCGTACTGCCAGCATTCGCAAGGCCGCACTGCTGCGGTACGGCCTTGCGATCATCCTGGGCCTGGCGGCGATTGCCGTGCTGGCCTGGTTCCTGGTCCGCGAGGCTCGATCCGAGCCCGGCGACGCCGAGATTGCCGCGCTGCTGCAAGCGCGCCCCGGCGGCGCTACCACCATCGCCACCACCAACCGCAACTCCTTCGGGCTGGCTGCGCCCAACCTGACCAACTCCGAACGTCGCGTCTTTGAGGTGGGCGACAGCTTCTTCACCCAGAACTGGGTGACCGCGCCGGCGTCCACCGCGGCCAGGGACGGGTTGGGGCCGACGTTCAACGCCCAGTCCTGCTCATCGTGCCATACGCTGGATGGGCGCGCCCAGCCGCCGGCCGATGCCGATGACCCGGAGCGGGGCCTGCTCTTCCGGCTCAGCATCCCCGGAACGGACCCCACCACGGACGGGCCGCTGCCCGACCCGGCATACGGCGGCCAGCTCCAGGACCGGGGGATACTCACCGTGCCACCCGAGGGGAGATTCCTGATCACTTATCGGGAGGCGCCGGGAACTTACGAGGACGGCACACCGTACACCTTGATGCGGCCCGATTATTCATTCTCTGATCTGGCCTTCGGCCCGATGCACCCGGACATCATGATCTCGCCGCGCATCGCCCCGGCGGTGTTCGGCATGGGCTTGCTGGAAGCCATACCGGAGGCTGCTATCCTCGCGCTCGCTGATCCTGACGATGCCGACGGTGACGGCATATCCGGCCGCGCCAACATGGTTTGGAGCGTCCGGGAGGGGGAAACGCGGTTGGGCCGCTTCGGCTGGAAGGCCAACGTGCCCACGGTGGAGCAGCAGATCGCCGGCGCGTTCCACGGCGACATCGGCATCACCTCGCCGTTGTTCTCCGCAGAAAACTGCCCCGCCGGCCAGGCAGACTGCCAATCGGTACCCAATGGAGGTTCACCGGAGATCGGCGAGGAGCGGCTGGGCAAGGTGGTGTTCTACCAGCAGACACTCGCGGTTCCGGCCATGCGTGACGCTGACGATCCGCAGGTCCGTCAGGGGGCCAGGCTCTTCCTGAAAGCCGGTTGCGCTGCCTGCCACACCCCCAGCCACACTACGGGAGATCACGCGGCGCCGGCAGTATCCGGGCAGGTGATATTCCCCTACACCGACCTGCTGCTGCACGATATGGGCGAGGGGTTGGCCGACGGCCGGCCGGACTTCCTGGCCGACGGTCAGGAATGGCGCACGCCGCCGCTCTGGGGGATCGGGTTGATCGAGAACGTGAACAACCACACTCGTCTGCTCCACGACGGGCGCGCCCGCAACATCGCGGAGGCTATCCTGTGGCATGATGGCGAGGGTCTCGCCGCGCGGGAGGAGTTCCGCAAGATGTCCCGCCAAGAACGCGAGGCCCTGCTGCGTTTCCTGGAATCCTTGTGATGCGGCCACGAATCCCATTCCTGCTGCCGATGCTTGGGCTGGCCCTGCTGCTGGGCGTGGCCTGCGCGAGTGCAGCCCCACCATCGCGGCAGGACGTGCTCGCCAGCCTGACCGACGATCTGATTGTGCCCCGCTTCCACACGGTGGCCGCCGAAACGAGGCAACTGAGCGACGCCCTGCATTCCTGGTGCGCCGATCCCAACGGCGAGACGCTGGCGGCGGCGCGAACCGCGTGGCGCGATGCCCGCACTCCGTGGATGCAGTCGCAATCGATGTGGTTCGGGCCGGTGATGGACCGCCGATCCCGCGCCTTGTTGGACTGGTGGCCCATCGACCCGGAGCGCATCGAAGCCACGCTGTCCAGGAGAGAATCCGTTTCGGCCAACGACGTGCGCGAGTTTTTCGGATCGACACAACGGGGCCTGGGAGCCATCGAGTACGTGATCTTTGGCGAAGACGCGGCGGCGCTGGCATCCCTGGACGATCCCGGCGGGATACGCTGCCAGTACCTGACGGCCCTGGGCGACGTGGTGGCGGAAGAAACGGCCGCCATCCTTGCCGACTGGACGGGCGACGGCTCAAACGGCGGCTACGCCGGCTATTTCAAGGGCACGGCTGGCGTTGCCCTCGTTGAACAGCAGGCCATTGACGAGGTGGTGCGGACCTCGGTATTCACGACCCGCAGCATCGCCGATATGAGGTTGGGTAAAGCCCTGGGCGCGGATAGCGGCAAGGCGGACCCGGCGGCGATACCCGGCGCCGGCGGCAACAACGCCGTCGCTGACCTGCGCAACCAGGTCCTCGGGATGCAGGACACGTACCTGGGAGCCGGAACTGACGGTGCCCTGGGCATCAGCGCGCTGGTTCGCGGCGCGTCCGCGGAGGCGGATGAACGTATGCGCGGGCACTTTACCGCCGCGCTGGCGGCAATCGACGGGCTGCAGGAACCCCTGCAAACGACGGTCGTGTCGGAGCCTGAGCCGGCGCGCCTTGTCCACCGGCGGATGCAGGAGTTGCAGCGCGCCCTGAACACCGAGGTCATCAGCCTGCTGGGCGTGACCGTCGGGTTCGCCGACACCGACGGCGACGGCGGTTAGCGCCTGCCCTCGTCAGGCTTATTTTCAGCCGCAGCCGCATCGGGCTTGTAAGGGAGAACCCACGCTTTTGGCGACCAGCCGGGCCGGGCTGATGCCAGGTCCACGTCGGGATCAATCAGCCGCGCGTTGGGTCGGCCGTTGAAGACCACAAAGGCATCGGCGTTCACGACGACGTCCCCATGCCCACGTTCCGCGAAATCCGCGGCGATTATGCCGGCGGTCTGCTGGATCATGTCGGGCTGGAACGACATTCGCTCGACCTGCAGCGGCGTCAGGTATTCGTCCGGTTCAACGAGCCAGGATTGGTCAGTTGCGAGGTCACGCACGCGGTACTGCACGAAGCCGACCTTTTCCGAAAGCATCACCCGCCAGGCGAAGCGGCAGCCCTCCTCGTTCCAGCGGACGTTTCCCGGATAGGCGAAATGGCGCAGCGGCAGCGCCAATTGAACCGCGGCGAACAGCGCCAACGCCACCAGGACCGCATTGGCGCGCCAGGGGCGACCGGCGGGAAGTTGCACCCCGCCGTCGGGACGACGGGCGGGAATCCGAAGGAACCCCAATAGCCGGCGCGGCCACTCGGGTAGCCGGCGCGGCCATTCGGGCTCGAAGAACACCAGCGACAGCCCGATCATCAACCACGGAAATACGCCAAGCTGGGGGAACAAAACCCAGGTGGCCAGGTGGAACGCGACCAGCGTAGCGTAGGCGAAAGGCCGGGT
Organism: Dehalococcoidia bacterium; assembly: GCA_034420475.1. GTDB lineage: Bacteria > Chloroflexota > Dehalococcoidia > Lucifugimonadales > UBA3495 > Bin87. The sequence goes on along the minus strand of DAOULH010000038.1, from coordinate 16,323 downwards.
GCGTCGCCACAACAGCGCCGGCACGATTGCCAGGTCGAACGTGGCGCCGCCCCAACTCATGGCGTAGGCGACCCAGGTTTCCTGGAGTATCGGGCCGAGCAGCGGCAGGTCCCCGTGCTGGTACAGCCAGATGCGCAGGGGCAGCGCGTGGAGCAGCCAGTCGGGGTTGAGCTTGGCTATGCCGGCGAACACGTACACAATGCCGATCTGCGCCCGCAGCGCCCAGATGGCCCATAGTGGCGCTGCCTCCCGTCGCTGGGGCAAGACGGCCAGCAGCAGGCTCACCAAACTCATCAGGTAATAGTGGTTCAGGTAGGTGGTGCGGTCGATCAGTTCGACATAGGTGAAACCGATGCCGAACAGCGCGGCGCAAAGCCGCGGCCGATAGCCGGCCGCGATTCCGAGGCTCAGCAGACCCAGCGCGATGAAGTGCGCGTGCATCCCCCAGCCGGGCCAGGGCCGTACCCAACCGAACCCCAGGTAGGTGAAGTGGTGGTCCGGCTCCACGTACAGCGGGCCGATCCATCCGTGGGCGAAAAAGCGGGCCACGACGAGGACGCCAAGCAGCCCGAAGATGACGCGGAACGCCGCGATTGATGCGCCGTCAACCGGCGCGCCCGCCAACCCTTTGCGGAGACTGACCCAGCCAGCCGGATGGATCTGCATGGCCAGCGCGAACCGGAGACGGACGTTATCGGGTCAGCATTCGGGTTCGTCGGGACGAACGACGATCTGCCGCGCCACGTCGTAGCCGATGGACACCCGGTCCACCTCAGTCTCCACCTGCATCACGCCCAGGTACGGCATACCTTCCAGCACCGTGACGCTGTGATACGGCACCAGGCGCGCTCCGGCCAGGAACCTCAACAGTTCGGCGTTTTCCTCGGGTACCCGGTCAACCACGTGGGGCGCGCCGGCGGCCGCGTTGTCCAGCGTCACGGCACCCGGCGTCGTTCCGGCCGCGCCGCTGCCGGGAATGGGCCATCCGAAGGGCGAATGGGTGGGATTGCCCAGACGTTCTTTCAGCCGGGTCACCAGGGTTTCGGACATGCCGTGCTCAAGCTGGTGGGCCTCGACGTGCGCCTCGTGCAGTTCCATTTCCAGGATGCTGACCACCATCCACTCGGCCAGCCGGTGCCGTTGCGCGATGTTCTCGCCCTCGGATACGCCCCGGTCGGTCAGACGGATCCGCTTGTCACTTCCGACGTCCACCAAACCCTGCTCCTGCATCCGCCGCAACATACCGGCAACTGAGGGAACCGAGGTGCCGAGGCCCTCGGTGGGCGGCAACTGCCGCAACGCTTCCGCCAGTTGGGTCAGGGTGGGAGTTTCTGAGCCCTCCCACATCTTGTACAACGACAGCAGGTAATTCTCCGTCACCGGAGATAGCCGGTCGGATACGTTAATCCTGCGATTTCGGGGACCGGCCGGAGCTGCTGAGGTAGATTTGCGAGGACGTGGCATAACGTATCCTGGGGGATGTGAGAGTATGCCGCTGATTATACTCCAATGGATCCGTGTCCATTGACCTGCCCTTGGCGGAGACCGGGGCCGGGCGGAACAGCGCGGCAAACGGGGCGACGTGCGCTGCGTCCGGTCCCTCCGGAACATCGCTTACGTCGCCCGCCGGGGCCGGGCGCAGGGGCAAAAGAAATGGCTGGGGATACAGGATTCGAACCTGTGATACCTGATCCAGAGTCAGGCGTCTTACCACTAGACTAATCCCCAGCGTCGCAACAATTTTAGCAGGGGATGGGCGCATTTTTCAACGCGGGAACGGGCCTCACGCGTACCCGCTTTAAACGGCGACCGGGGTAATTTTACATCGATGCACAGGATGGACGGGATGGACGGGACGGGATTGATCGGCGGGGAACGTCAGAAGCAGGATTTTCGAGATTTGGGGATTGCCGGGATTGGAGCCGTTCGGTGATGGAGATCTCGTTACCGGCATCATTGCCCCGCCAGCGACGAGATTGCCGCGCTGCGCTCGCAATGACAGCATGGCGGTGGCGAGATTGCCGCGCTGCGCTCGCAATGACAGCATGGCGGTGGCGAGATTGCCGCGCTGCGCTCGCAATGACAAGGAGGTTAGGCCGTGCCCCGGACGGGGATGGTGTCGGGGAGTTTGACGCGGAAGGTGCGCTCCAGGGCGCGTTTCCAGAGAGGGGATAGCTCTATGGCGGAAGGCTCGCGGCGCAGGTCCAGGTTTTCCGGGTGGCAGCCGCAGGGCGGAGGCGTGAGGCCCCGGGGGTAGAAGCCGTGGGGATCGGGACGACGAGCCAGGGGCGCGTTGACCAGACCGTGGGCCTCGGCAATCTCCCGGTAGTCAGGCAGGGCGACGATCTCCGCTACCGACCCGGGCGCCTGACGACGCGTGGGCCTGACCGGGCGCCGGCCGCGCCCCGTGACCGGCCGGCCGGCGATGGCGCCCTCAATGGAGCGGATGAGCATGGCCACGCGGTTGCGGGCCTGCCGGCACAGGCGTCGGGCCTCCCGGGGGTCGGCTTCGGCCAGCCAGCGGGAAAGGCCGTAGATGTTGCGGAAGGTGCGGACACCTCCGTTGGAGATTCGCCCCTCCGCTGCCATGAGAAACAGGTAGTTGGTCAGCCGGCGGCGGGTGTAATGGCTAATCCAGTTCCGCTCCACCACCGCGGCGGTGGCCGCGTGGGATGCGGCGCGGGCCAAGGCGTCGGCGGCGCGGTGGTAGTCAGCGGAGTCCAAGTCGGACCGGGCCAGCGATAGAAAGCGCCGGGCCTGGGTCTGGTGATGATGGACGCTGCCCATGGTGGATCACGCTCCTTGGGGTGGGTGCGTCCCGAGGGTTTGGCTTTTACATCGATGCACAGGATGGACAGGATACGGATTGAATTTGGGTTGGATTGGGTTGCAGTGGCTCCTTTGGGATTGGACTTTTGCAGGTGACTGGCGGTTGGTTGGTGCAGGCGATTGGGGATCGAGTTGCTCGATTTGACCAGGTTCCGGGAGGTTATCAGCCCTACGGCCGGAGGAATTGCGCTTGGGTTTTTGGCTCTCATTTTCCATGCCTGGGGGCACGGTGCCCGAAGCATGGCGCGCTGTGGCGGGCGCGGTGGCAGAGGCGACTACTCCGATTAGAGTGATCGGGGACAGTCTCCTGCGGATGCCGGTAGCGACTGGGATGCTGATGGTTGTTGGCCGTGTTTTCCGGGAACCTGGTCGAAGAGGGACAATCACCTGCGGGGAACAGGATAGCACGGGCGTTCTGGTTTGGGCAAGGGGTTGGTTGGCATGGATGAGGCGATTTCGCTACTCGGGCACGGTCGGCAACTGGCTTGGGATTGCTCATGCGAGCGGGTTTAGCCAGCGTAGGCCGGGAAAGCGGGCGAAATCCGAATCGTTGGTGTGGAGCTCCGCCTCGTGTTCCATCGCCAATGCGGCTATGTGCGCGTCTGTCACCAGCTTGGTTCCGCTGCCGGCGACGGCGAGGTTTTCTTGGAAGAGTCGCATATGGCCGTCGCCCGGGTTGATCGGAGTGATATGGTCGTGTCGGAACCAGTCTGCTACAGAGCCCGCCGCATTGGCCGGCGACACCGGAGGACTTAGGACTCCGGGAATGCTGATCACGCGCACAAACCCTGTTGCCACTGCCCAAGGGATGCCGACGCTTTCGGTCCCATGGACCAGGTCTTGCCACCAGCGTTGCGCCAGGTCATGCTCTGGGGCGTCAGGTTTGTGAGCGTAGATCAGCATGTTGATGTCCGGTACGATCATGCGTTGCGTTCCCTGATTCTCCGTTCCTTCTCGAAGTATTCCTGATCCATAAGTTCATCGTTCAGCCGGTTGTAATTGACCGGTTCGTTGCGGTCCGTGATGCTCGCACGGCTGGCCACGGGCGAAAGTTCCGTCTCGGTGGCCCGCTCATCTGGCTCTGTGGTGGAGATTTCTCCGATGTCCAGTGAAACCAACGCGCCTTCCGGCAGGTCAATGGCTTCCAGCGGCGTGAGTACCCCGTTGGCGAATCGGGCCTTCACTGTTTTGGTCATAGCGCGCTCCTTGCGGTGCCCTGCTTGATCGTTCCACGCAGGCAGTCTAGCACGGGTCACCTTGATCGCTTTTGCGGTGGTTGTCGGGAATTTGGCTACTCCCAAAAAATTAGCATCCCCGGCGTGGATTTGCCTACCGAATTAGGGAGTAGCGAAATTTCCTTTGGCATGGATGGACGGGATGGGCAGGATTTTCAGATGACACGGATACTTCTGCGGAAGCAGGGATCCACTCACCCCGCACCAAGAGTATTCCCTCTCCCTCGACGGGATAGCGCGTGCGTGAGCGCATCGCCACGCTCCGCGCGACGACAACCAAGTACGCGTGAGGGGAACGGGCGCACGGGTGATCATGCGGGCAGTGATAGAATCGGTCCATATAGATGCGGGAGAGATCACGAACGTCGATGTTCAAGGTGGACGTGGCCATAGGCAATCTCGACGGCGGCGACCTGGCGCCGGTGCAGCCGGTGGTGGGCACCGGAGCGGCGCATTCGATGCTGCCGGAGTCGCTGATGTCCCAGCTCCGGATCGAGCCACAGCAGCAGTTGGGTTTCATCCTGGCCGACGGGAGACGGGTGAAGTACGGTTACGGCTTCGCGCGCTTCAGCATTGATGGCGACGAGCGTCCCTGTCCCGTCATATTTGGCCCTGATGACAACTACCTGCTGGGCGCTTCGACGCTGGAGGCTTTCAACCTGGTGGTGGACCCGGTGGGTGAGCGGCTGGCGCCGGCCCAGTGGCTGTCGCTGGGTTGGGGCGGCTCTCTCGAAAATTAATGTCGGTTCAGGTTTTTTCGGCAGGCCGCGCTATCCGCTTTCATCTTGGCGTGTTTCATCTTGGCGTGATTGACACCAAACGGCGTTGTTGGTAGCCTGAAACTGCGTTCCGGCGCACCATGGCCTGGCCCGCTAGCTCAACTGGCAGAGCAGCTGACTCTTAATCAGCAGGTTCTCGGTTCGACCCCGAGGCGGGTCACCATTTTCATTTAATCGCCCCGCAGTTCAGGTCATCCCGCCGTGGCTGCGATGGCGAACGCGGGGAAGTGTCGGAATTGGCAGACGAGCATGACTTAGGATCATGTGCCCCCGGGCGTGCGGGTTCGAGTCCCGCCTTCCCCACCAGAACGCACCGAATTCAGTAACTCGCCCGTTCAGCGCGACTTCCGCCGTACCTGCGCCCCCGATGGGCCGGTCCTCTCATTGAAATCGGAGAACTTCATGAGACTTTGCGGCAAGGGGCCTGGACACAGACACGCGGAAGTGCGGACGTTCAGCGCGGTCGCAGGGCTGTTGATTATCCTGACGATGGCCGCGGCGGGATGTATTGGCGGCCCGCAGGACGACGAGGTACGTTCTACGAAGCAGCGAGCCGCGCCATCGGCCACGGATGTGGAACTGACGGAGTTGGCGCGCGGCAACAACGCCTTCGCCTTCGACTTGTATCGGGCTTTGGCGGCGGCGGACGGCAACCTGTTCTATTCGCCCTACAGCATTTCGCTGGCCCTGGCTATGACCTACGCGGGCGCCAGCGGCGAGACGGAAAGCCAGATGGCGGACACGCTCCGGTTCAGTCTTGCTCAGGACAGGCTGCACCCGACCTTCAACGCCCTGGACCTCGATCTTGCCTCCCGGAGCCAGGTCGCCGGAAGCGGGGATGGAAAAGGGTTCAGGTTGAATATTGCCAACGCGGTCTGGGGGCAGCAGGACCACCCATTCCTGGATTCGTTCCTGGACCTGCTCGCCGAGAGCTACGGAGCGGGAGTGAGGCCGGTGGACTTTCGAGGAAGTCCGGAGGAGTCCAGAGTCATCATAAATGACTGGGTTGCGGAACGCACGGAAGACCGGATCAGGGACCTGATCCCACCGGACGTCATCAGCACGTTGACGCGGATGGTCCTCACCAACGCCATCTATTTCAACGCTGGATGGCAATGCCCCTTTGAGGAAGGCGGAACCGGAACGGCGCCTTTCCACCGGCTGGACGGCAGCAGCGTCGGCGTGCCGATGATGCGGACCACCGAGGCATTCGGCTATGCCAGCGGCGAGGGCTACCAGGCCGTGGACTTGCCCTACGTCGGGCACCAGTTGTCCATGACCGTACTCTTGCCGGCCACGGGACGCTTTGAGGAGTTCGAAGACCGTCTGGATGCCGCCCTCGTGGAGCGCATCATCGGAGAACTCGCGGACCGCGAAGTTAATCTGAAAATGCCGAGGTTTGAGTTCGAGTCCCAGTTCCTGATGGCCGAAATCTTCCAGGGGATGGGGATGTCCAACCCCTTTGATGCCGCCACTGCCGAGTTTTCCGGCATGGACGGCAAGTCGTGCCTTGCAGGAGACGAGGAGTGTCTGTACATCAGGAACATCATTCACAAAGCTTTCGTGTCGGTGGATGAAGAGGGCACCGAGGCGGCTGCGGCCACGGCAGTGGTGATGCAGGTGGAGTCCGCAAGACCCCAGCCCATCGACGTAACCGTCGATAGGCCCTTCATATTCCTGATACGCGATAGAGAGACGGACGCTATCCTGTTCGTTGGCCGAGTGAAAGAAATATAGTGGACCGCGACTTCAGCGTCCTTCCCCCTCGTATGGGTCCAGCCAGCCGAACCGCCGAAAGCTGACCCGGCCGGCGTCGCTGAACTCAACGCCCTCTGCCTCCAGCAGTTCGCGTTGCAGCAGTGCGCCCAAGCCCTCGCCGCGGGGGCTGATCTTCCCCTGGGCGTTGATGACCCGCTGCCACGGGATTTCACGGCGCTGCTCCTCGGGATACCGGCCCAGCGACGCCAGGCAGAAGCCGACCATGCGCGGCGTGCAGCCGCCGACGATCTGGGCGATCTGCCCGTAGGTTGCCACCTGGCCGCGAGGGATCTGACGCACCACCTCCAGCACGCGCTGGTACACCGGCGGCAGGTCGGGCGCAGCGTCCAACGAGATTACTTCGTCCAACGAGATTAGTCCGGGGCGTCGGGCGCAGCGACGTTGGCCTTGTTGGCGACGGCGGCCCAGGTGAGTTCCGTGAGCATCCGCATCGGGTCCAGGATCATCCACAGGACCGCGTTGTTGACGAAGTAGGCGTTGGCGAAGACCACGGCCCCCAGGATAGCCGGCAACACCGCTCCCACCTTGCCGGCCGTGCAGCCACACCGCCACAGGGCCACCGCCGAAACGCTGCACGAGGCGATGAACAGCGGGTTGACCGTGCGCCACACGTCTCCCCAGTAATCGCCGAACAGGCCGGTGTACCCGTTGATGAAAACCATCAGCGCCAGCGCCGCCAGGGCCAGGCTGCGCACCCAGGCCGCGCGGCGGGTGCTCAACCAGAACCACCAGGCGCCGGCAAAGCCCATCACCAGCGGGCCGATCTGCCACAGTTTCCAGCCCCAGCCGGCCACGCTCAGGTCGTTGGGGTCGGCTATGTCCGTGTTTACCGTCCAAGCGAAGATGGCAAAGATGATGATCGCCGCGGCGGCGAGGGCAGCGACCGGGTCAAGGTCGCGGGGACGAAGGTAGTTGAGCATCAGGACGCTTGCAAAGCGGTTGTCAGAAGCAGGATTTTCAAGATTCAGGGATTGTCAGGATTGGAACCGTTTTGTGGTAGAGATCTCCCAATCCTGCAAATCATAAAATCCGGGAAATCCTGCTTCTGACGGTTTACGAAAGGGGGTATGCGCGAGCGCGCCGGCCCGACCGCAGCGCCCCCCCACGCGCACGCCGGGGTTGCTTCCGCCAGTCGTCCGGGTGATCAGTCGTCCGGGTGATCAGTCGTCCAGGTGAATGGTGGCCGTTACCCGGGGGACGTCGCCCACCACCCGCGTGGTATGGCCGTGGCCGGTGAGGTCTTCGGCGAGGTTCACGTCCCCGGGGCCCAGGCGGTGGACGGTACCGTCCGCCAGACCGATCTCCGCCTCTCCGGAAAGGGTGATGATGTACTGGCGACGCGGCGCCACGTGCCAATCGCTGAAGTACCCCGGAGGCGAGGCGCGGAATATGATCCCCCTGGCGTTTTGCACTTGGCTCCACACCGGATGGGACGGTGGGTCGATCTCTTCAATGTGGGAATGGCCGTCATCGCCGGTGTAAAGACGTATGGAACCCATGATGCCTCCTCTGGTGACGTGGTCTCACGCGGGATATTAACACAAACCCGGGAGCGTGACTCGGACCGCGCCGGATGATCGGGCCGGCGCCGGGAACCGGGGCCGGTGCAAAGTTCATCCGGGCGGCAAATGTCAGAAGCCGGATTTGCCGGCTATTGAGATTTTCAGGATGTTCATAAACCCCGCAAAATCCTCTAACCCTGATAATCGTGATTCTGACAATGACAATGGCTTTGCACAAGCCCCGGCTGGGAAATTCACTGCAATTGACATATCCCCGCGCCCCGTCATAATGACGCTGCCTGCGTCTGGCACGCGAACAATCCCTGCCCCGGCATCCCCAATTTGCGCCTCAACCAGCGTCCGGTGCTGTCCAGTGAACGACCCGTCTCACGGTAACGCCGGCTCAAGCGAGCCGGAAGCGGCAGCCGTTGTCGTCCCGCCCGGCGGAAATGGTCCGTCGTGGCGGGTGCGTAGGGTTGACCCGGTTCGCATTCCCATACGCCGCCACCGCGTTCCACCGCGTCGGTGGTCATCCACTCCGCTGCTGCTGCTGCTCACGTTCCTGCTGCTGAACGTGATCGGCGGGGCGATGCTGGCCCTGCCCCTGGCCGCCGCCGACGGAGTCGCGGCCAGCCTGCGGGTAGCGTTCTTCACCGCGATTTCAGCCTCCACCGTGACCGGTCTGACGGTGGTGGACACGCCGGAATTCTGGTCCCAGTTCGGCAAAGCGGTCATCTTCGTGCTGATGCTGGTAGGCGGCCTGGAGTTCATCACGGCGGCCACCGTGTTGATCGCATTCATCGGCCGGCGGGCGACCGCTCTCGAAGAAGACGTGTACCAGGACACCGTGGGCGACGTCTCCGCGCGGAACCTGACGCGGGTGGCGCGCAACATCGTGGTGGCGTTCTTCATCGGTTACCTGGTGGGGGCCGCGCTGATTTTTCTGCGCATGCGGTCGGTAGCGGACTTTACGACGCTGGAAGCCGTGTGGCAATCGCTGTTCCTCTCGGTGTCGGCGCTCAACAACGCCGGATTCTCGATACTGCCCAACTCGCCGGGCGGCAGCAATGCGGAGACGCTGGGAGCGCACCCGTACCTGATGTGGGTCATCACGCCGCTGATCATCGCCGGCGCTTTGGGATGGCCCTTCATCATGGACATGCGCCGGAACTGGAGCCCGAGCCGGTCGCGGCGGCGCTGGTCCGGGCTGTTCCTGTTCAATTTCCAGCGGTTCAGCCTCGACACCAAGCTGGTGTTGATCCTGACCGCGTTCCTCTACGGGTTCAGCGCGCTGGCGTTCCTGTTCGCCGAGTGGAACGGCGTGCTGTGGGACCACTCCGGCCACGGCGTCGTGGGATCGGCGATTTTCCACGGGGTCAGCGGGCGCACGGCGGGGTTCGCGGCCCTGGACTGGAGCGCGACCCGCGACTTCACCCAGTTGGTGTTCGCCGGCCTGATGTTCATTGGCGGGTCCACCGCATCGGTGGCGGGAGGGATCAAGGTGAACACGGTGGCGGTGCTCCTGGCGGCGGCCCGGTCGTCGGCCCTGCGGAACCCCACCACGGAAATATTCCGGCGGGAGATTGCTCCGGTGCTGGTGTCCCGGGCGCTGCTGGTGGCGCTGCTCGGCGTGACGCTCCTCTCCATCGTACTGCCCATCCTGACCTACACCGACCCTCACCTGCCGTTTTTGCCGTTGATGTTCGAGACGGTATCGGCCTTCGGCACCAACGGAATGTCCACGGGAGTGTCCGGTGAGCTCAGCCTGGCCGGTTCGATCATATTCATGCTCACGATGCTGGTGGGCCGGGTCGGGCCTCTGACCCTGGTGATGCTGCTTGCTCCCCGTGAGGATGCCACCTACCGCTACCCGGAAGAACCCGTTAGAATTGGTTAATCATCATGGCTAAGCAAGTATGCGTGATCGGATTGGGCCGGTTCGGAGCGAAACTGGCCAGCACGCTGTTCCAGCGGGAGCACGAGGTGCTCGCTATCGATCAGGACGAGCAGCGCGTGCAGGGAATGCTGGGCCGCGTCACCTACGCCGTTGAGGCGAACGCGACCAACGAGACGGCGCTGCGCGACCTGGGCGTGGGAGACATGGACGTGGCGGTGGTGGCCCTGGGCAGCCAGATCCAGTCCAGCATCATCACCACCATGATGCTCAAGTCCATGGGCCTGCCCTACGTCATCGCGCGGGCGACCGACACCCAGCACGCGGAGATACTGCACCGCGTGGGCGCGGACAAGGTGATCTTCCCTGAGGAAGAGGCCGCGGAGCGGGCCGCCAGCCTGGACCTGAGCCCCAATTACGTTGAGTTCATGCACATCACCGATGACACCGGAGTGCACAAACTGCGGCCGCCGGAAAAGATGCGCGGTTTGTCCCTGCGGGAAGCGGGCCTGGTCTCCGAATCGACGCGCCATCACGTCTCGGTGATGGTCATAAGGCGCGGGCATGAATACATCATCAACCCGGCTGAAGAGGAAATGATCGACGATGGCGACATTCTCGTGGTGGTTGGCAGCCACGAGGATGTCGAGAGGGCGTTTGCCCGGTGACCGCGGGCCCGCCCCGCATGACGGGGTAATCCTAATGAGCAGCATCGGATACCTGGGACCGGCCGGAACCTACACGGAGCAGGCGGCGCTGCTCTACTCGCCCCAGGGCGTCCTGACGCCGTATCCCTCCATCAGCGCGGTGGGCGCAGCCGTCTCCAACAACGAGGTGGACGCCGGGGTGGTGCCCATTGAGAACAGCCTGGAGGGATCGGTCACGTTCACGCTGGACCTGCTCATCGCCCAGTCCGGCCTGTCCATTCAGAACGAGGTGGTGATCCCCATCGACCACTACCTGGTCGCCGCGCCCGGCGTGGCGGCCGAGTCCGTGGAGGTGATCTACTCGCATCCGCAGGCGCTGGCCCAGTGCCGGGAGTACCTGGAAGCGCGCTTTCCCGCGGTCCCGCGCGAAGCATCGCTGAGCACGGCCGCCGCCGTGGCCGACATGCAGGGCAGCCGGGTGCCGGCCGCGGCGATCTGCCCCCAGCGGGCCGCCGAGATCTACGACGTGCGGATCCTGGACAAGGGAATCCAGGACAACACCGCGAACCAGACCCGATTCGTCGTCCTGGCCCACGCCGACCACGCTCCCACCGGCCACGACCGCACGTCCATCTGCTTCTCGTTCACGGTGGACCGCCCCGGGAATCTGTACAGCACCATCGGCGAATTCGCCAGCCGGGACATCAACCTGGTCAAGATTGAAAGCCGCCCGACCAAGCAGGAACTGGGCAGGTACATCTTCCTGATCGACTGCGAAGGTCATCGGCACCAGCCGGAGGTGGCTGCCGCGTTGGACGGGCTGCGCCGGCGTACGGACATGTTGAAAATATTGGGGTCTTATCCCTTCTGGGAACCCCGCGCCGAGTAACGGTGACGCGGAATAATTTCCGTAGAGTGGGCGGGGCGCTGACCGGCATCCGCAACGCGGGCATCAGCGTACTCCGGGCGCCGTTCCGCACTCTCTTTCTGGTCCGGGGCGACAGCATGATCCCCACGTTGCGCGACGGCGATTTGATACACGTGCGCCGGGTGTCGGGAAAAGGCGCAAGTTGCCAGCGGGGAGCCATCGTAGTGGCGGAGATGCCCGCGCTGTCAGGAGATAACAGTCTGTTGACCAATGTGAAACGCGTAGTCGGGCTGCCCGGGGAGCTGGTTCGCGTCGGCCGCGACGGCGCCGTCTCGATAGAGGGGGCAGCACTGGCGGAGCCGTACCTTACGGCCGGAGCGCGGGCCGCGCCCGGTCCCGGCCTGTCGTGGTGGTGCGACGACGGCGAATACTTCCTGATGGGAGACAACCGCGCTGACAGCGGGGACAGCCGGCGTTTTGGCCCCGTGCCGGCTTCCGGCATCATCGGCAAAATGCGGCTCAGGATACCCGCCCATCGCCTGCTGGGCCGCAGTCTGCCGGATCGCATCGACCGGTCCGACTGATCGCAGATGGCCTCCTTCGAAGCGAAATTGCACCAGGCCGCCGACTGGGCGACCCGCAACCGCCGGCTGCTGCGGATCCGGCCGATTCTCCGGGCTCTGCATCTCCGTCGCTACATCCAGCGGCTGGCGCAGCGGCGGAGTTCGGTTCGTCTGGTGCTGGCAACCGTTGCGGCGGTAACTCGCAACGACACCCAGCAGCTGATTGCCGGCGTGGCCTACTACGGCATGGTGTCCCTGCTGCCCTTCTCGGTAGTCGTGCTGCAGATCTTGCCATGGCTGCTGGGAGAGGACGGCGCCCGGACCTGGTTCGCCTCCATTTCTTCGGGAGCGCTGCCGCCCAACATCGACGTTTCCACGCTATGGCCGTCCCAGCCTCCGGCGGTGGCGGGCGCCACGGGTCTGGTCGCGCTGCTAGGTCTGTTATGGGGCAGCTATAAGCTCTTCGGCGCGGTTGGGCTGGTGGTCAACCGGGCCTGGGGGATTGCGCCGGCCCAGGTAGGCATCATCGGCAAAATGCGGGAGTACCTGTTCCTCAGCGCGATGGCAATCGGGCTGTTGATCTCCACCGTTCTCACCTACGTGACGGTGCCGAACCTCGCCGTCAACGCGTTGCGGGCAATCCAACTTGGCGGGTTGGCCAACGTGGTGGAGATGCAGCGCTGGTGGCCCAGCCTGCTGGCGTGGGTCCTGTCAGTGATTGTCTTTCTGCTGGTGTACCGCTACGTGCCGGAACGGCACGTGCAATGGCGATGGGCTTTCCTGGGAGCGGTCAGCGCCAGCATCATCTTCGAGGCGGCCGCCTACGTATTTGCCCTGTTCTTCTCGTACATCGCGCCGCAGCGCCTGTTTTACGGGCCGCTGGCCTCGGTGCTGATCATCCTGATCTGGCTGTTCGTATCGGCGCTGACGCTGGTATCGGGCGCCGTGCTCACCGCCTACGCCCAGAGCATCTACCGGGGCGACGGGCCGTGGCCGCGGTCAGGCTGGTTTCTGGGCACGGGCGGCCGGAACAACTCGTAATGGGAGTGAGCGATGCCGGGAGGGTGTCGTCTTTGCTGACCAGGTTGTTCCTGCTCCCCAGCGACTGGTAGGCTACAAATTACTGCAAGGGCTGGGGTTCGTAGTTGACCTGGTAAGCGAGCGCATCGCGCTGCGGACGGAATGGCAGCCCAACCCGCCCTGATACCGTACTCAACCCGCCGCCGACACAGGAGGCACTATCATGCCGGATACCTACGTCAAAGGCAGCATTGCCGGCAGGTGGGAAACGCGGGAGTTTGACTTTCGAGTGGTCAAGCGGTCAGCGCAGATTGGACTGCCGCAATCGGCTATTGATGCCCTGGGCTTGTCCCAAGTTCCCGGTTTCCCCCATGACCCGCCGCCTGACAACGACGCGAACCGCGCGCCAGCCTACCTCACCCGCGTAGATTTTGAGGAACGATACATCCACCAGTACGCAACGCCGGCGGCGGAACCTACCATCGGCGCCGACGCCCTCCGCGCGCTCGGCTACAAAGTTGACCTGGAGCAGGGCCATATCGTCAAACCCACCGAGCCACTGGAAATCCGCCGGGGCCTGATGCCGACGATGCTGGATGTAGCGGATTTGCGGTCTGCGCAAGGCTGATTTGGCGAACGAACGCATAGAATGGCAGGCGGATCAGGAGAGTGGGTCGCCGTTTTTGTTGTGATGCCGGATGTCAGGGAATGTCGGAGCTGTGATATGGAGCGATATGAAAGAGGGAAAGGTCCGCAATACCAGGGGAAAACACAGGCCGGGCTTCGGTGTAAAAGAAGGGTCGAGTTAATAGGGCAAAAAACATGCTACACACAGGAACCAAGTCCGCGACTTACCGCTATGGGAGGTAATAGTCTTCATCTGCCCTACCTCCCATCTCCCTATCCAACCCTCGCGTTTTGGTGATTCCCTCCCTCATCTCCGACCCCTGGTGCGGCAATCTCAGCGCCTCCCTCAGTGCCGTAGCCAACCTGCTCATACCGCAGGGGTGATACGATAGGATACTCAGAGGCAAGCATGGAAGCATTTCAATGCCCGTACCTGGGCGGCGCCGTTGAACTTTCCGACAACAGGGGGCGTCATATCCAAGCCGATCATTCCGGCTTGCCCCCTGACGTTTTCAATTACATTGCCGGGACGCTGGCCAGCCCGGATTTGATACGTCGTAAATTCCCGACTGATAATACTATCCGGTTTTACCGCTGGTATTACGACCTGGACAAATATATGGTCGTGATCGTGGTTGATGATTCCCCTCCACGGTACTGGATAGTCACCGCTTTTGTTTCCCACAGGATTCAAAGAGGAGAAACGCTATGGCAACGGATTTGAGCTTCCGACACGATGTGATCGGCAACATTATGACCATCGAAAAGTGTCGTCCTTACGCCGAGCAGGACTCGGACGAAATCGGGTTGTCGGTGGTCGGCAGGATGAACCCGGATACCGGGGAAGTGGAAAGCCTGGAGATTTTGTCTTATTCCCACCTGATCCTGAGCCGCGATCCGGTCCGGCTGGAGATTCCCGTTGCGCCCGGCTTCATCTGCGGCGAGCCGGCGGCCGCGGAATTTGACTGCCTGATAACGCCCGGCTCAGAGTGGCTGACCTTCCCGGCGGACGCCGAAATCGTCGAGCTGTACATTCCCGGCTGGACTGAAACGGCGGAACCGTCGCCAGCCTGATCCTGCCCATCTCGCGCATCCATGCAAGTACGGTAACATGACAACACTATCTGCCCTCCCCAACCTGCGCGTCCTGGAGATTGCCTCGCTGATCCCCGGCCCGTACTGCGGCAAGCTGCTGGCGTCGCTGGGCGCCGCGGTCATCAAGGCGGAGCCGCCCGGAGTCGGTGACCCGGCGCGCCGTCGCGGCCCGTTCCCCGGTGATGAACCCCATCCCGAGCGCAGCGGCCTGTTCCTGTACCTGAACACCGGCAAGCGGGGCATCACCCTGGACCTGGAAAATCCGGCCGGACAGGACCTGCTGCGCCAACTGGTCGCTCGCGTCGATATGGTGCTGCATGATTACACGCCGGCCAACGCCGCCGCGGTCGGCCTCGACTCCGACTCGCTGCTGATCGCCAACCCCGATGTCATCGTCACTGCGGTCACCCCCTTCGGCAGCAGCGGCCCCTACGCCGACTACCACGCCGGACACCTGGCGGTGTTTCACGCCGGGGGAGAGGGTTGGCTGCTGCCCAACGGGGTGGCGCTGGACACCTTTCCGGACCGGCCGCCCATCGTGGCCGGCGCCAACATGGGCGACTACCAGGCCGGACTCACCGCCGCCGTGGGCGCGCTGGCCGCGATCTACAACCGGCTGGGATCCACGGACGGCTTTGGCGTGACGGAATCAGCCCGGGGCCAGGTGGTGGACGCCTCGGCCCAGGAGGCCCAGCTATCCGTCGGCTACATGCCCATCCAGCGGCACGAGTCGGAGGGCATCACCGAGACCCGCTTCTCCCGCTACTTCCGCGTGGGCGGCGTGCTGCCGGCGTCCGACGGCTACGTGGAGCTGCTGACCCTGGAGCCGCGCCAGTTCGAGGGGCTGCTGGCATTCATGGGCAACCCCGATTGGGCATCGCCAGAGATGTTCAGCGACCCGGCCACCTACGGCCCCGAACTGAACCGGCACATGCGGGAGTGGTTCGCCCGGCACACTCGCGAATGGCTCTACGCCGAAGGCCAGGCCCACGGCGTGCCCATCGCGCCCTACTACACGCCGTCCGAGGTGTTCCAGAGCCCGCAGCAGCGCGAACGCGCCTTCTACTCCGAGGTGGACCACCCGGCCACCGGCCCCCTGGAATACACCGGCGCCCCCTTCCAGCTCAGCGAGACACCTACCACCCTGACCCGCGCACCGCTGCTGGGCGAGCACAACATGGACGTGTACTGCGGGCTGCTGGGCTATGCGGCGCGGGAACTGGCGGCGCTGGCGCGGGCAGGTGCGGTTTAGCTTAACGAGCCAACGTGTCAGCCTTAGAGCCCCTAACATAAAGAGGTCAAGCGTCGGAAGCAGATGATTGAGCAGCCCAGGGACATGAAGGCTTCATGGATGTCAGCGCGGCGCTCGTAGCGCACCCGCAGCCGGCGGAACTGGTGCAACCACCCCAGGGTCCGCTCCACCACCCAGCGATGCACTCCCAGCCCGCTGCCGTGTTCGGCGGCCCGCCGAGCCAGGGCTGGCGC
>DAOULH010000037.1:0-34376 GCA_034420475.1 Dehalococcoidia bacterium | reverse complement strand
AATCCCAAAGGAGCCCGCCAATCGCAAGCCATCCACCATAATCATCCCATCCTGTCCATCCTGTGCATCGATGTAAAAGCAAAATCGACGTAAAAGCAAAAAGGAGCGTGCTTCAATCATGGGCAGCGTCCAGCATCACCAGACCCAGGCCCGGCGCTTTCTGTCCCTGGCCCGGTCCGACCACAACGCCGGCGACTACGCCCGCGCCGCCAATGCCTTGGCCCGTGCGGCATCCCACGCTGCCACCGCGGCAAACTTCCACAGGGACTACTTCCGTCGTCCCACCCGCCGCCGCTTGACCGGCGCGCTGTTCATGCTGGCCGGCGAGGGCCACATCTCCAACGGCGGGGTCCGCATCTTTCGGAAGATCTACCAGTTGACCGAACGCCTCGCCGTCGCCAACGCCCGGGAGGCTCAACGCTTGAGCCGACAGGCCCGCAACCGCGTGGCCATGCTGGTGCGCTCCATTGAGGGAGCCATCGCCGGCCGGCCGGTGACGGGCCGTGGCCGCCGTCCGCCGCGTCCGCCGTCGCGCCCGATTCCCCGGTCCCTGGCGGAGATCATGGCGCTGCCTGACTATCCGGAGATCGCCCGGGCCCACGGCTTGGCGCATTCCCCGCTGGCCCGGCTCCCCGATCCCCACAACTTCTACGCCCGCGGCCTCACTCCCCGGCCCTGTTCTTGCCATCCGGCCAAGCTGTCGCTCCGCGGCGACCCTTCATCCATCGAGCTGTCCCCCTTGTGGAAACGCGCCCTGGAAAAGACCTTCCACATCACGTACCCCGACACCATCCCGGTCCGCTGCTGACGCCCCGACCGCTACGCCCCGCATACCGCCAACCTCCGTCATTCCTGCTTGCACAGGAATCCAACCCCCCAACAATCAACCAAATCCTGTCCATCCTGTGCATCCATGTAAAACTCCCTTCCGTCCCAGCCAACAGGAATCCAAGCGCCCACCACTACCGCCCCAAACCTGTCATTGCGAGCGCAGCGCGGCAATCTCGTCGGGTAAAAAATCCCGTTTATCCTGTCCATCCATGTCAATTCGTCCCTTCACCCGCCGGGAATCGGGATTTTCACGCCGCCATAATATCAGTGTACGCGATAATTGACATCGCAATTTGCCGATGGTAGTGTCTTGCGGGATGTAAAAGGCCGGTGCAACAGCGACCGCCTTTACGTAACTGAACGTCAGGAGGTCACTCTATGGCAATTTACCGTCCGGCTCGTTTGCCGCGCCCGGCTCGTTTGTATCAGATCGCGGTCGCCCTGGTGCTGCTGTTATCCCTCGCCGCCCTCTGGGCCTGTGGAGGCTCCGAAGCCCCGGCCGCTCCCGCCGCCCCTGCTGCCACCGCGGCCCCGGCGGCCCCGGCTCAGGCCGCCGCCACCGCCGCCCCCGAACCCACCGCCATGCCCGCCATGGCCGACGAGGATAGCTACCTCCACCTGGCCGTCACCCCGCTGCCCCAGGACACCTTCTTCCCCTGGCTGGCCACCAGCAGCGGTCACCTTCCCTTCCGTCCCATGTGGGAGAACCTGACCACCATCTCCCCCGAAACCGGCGTCTCCACCATCCTGCCCCAGTTGGCCCGCGAGTGGGACGTCAGCCCCGACGCCTCCGAGTACACCTTCTACCTCCAGGAAGGCGTCCAGATGCACAACGGCTGGGGCGAGTTCACCGTCAAGGACGTGGTGCTCACCATCGACCAGCAGATGTCCGACCCCCTGGCCGGCTGCAAAGCGCCCCTCAAGCGCTTCATGGGCACCGACTCCATGACCCAGATGATCGACTCCGGCGCCGCTGAAATCATCGACGACTACACCTTCAAGATGACCCTGGCCCAGCCCCAGGTCGACGTCGCCGACTGGTGGTTCAACATCCTCGTCGTCCCCTGCGCCGCCGTCCGCAGCGCCGCCCAGTATGCGGCCGAGGGCGACGCCATGTTCGAGACCGCCCCCTCCGGCACCGGCGGCTACCAGTTCGTGGACCGCGAGCTCAAGGAGTACACCGAGTACAAGGCCGTGCCCTACGACCACTGGCGCGTCAACCCCGAGTTCAAGCGGATGCGCATCACCACCGCCCCCGAGGACCTGACCCGCCTGGCCATGCTCCTCACCGGCGAGGCCAACATGGTGGACATCCCCAAGGTCCTGCACCAGCAGGCCATCGACGAGGGCATGGAAGTCTTCGAGAGTCCTCTGCCTTCCGTGGGACTCACCATCCTTCCCCTGGGCCAGTATTATAAGAGCGAAGTGAACTGGAACCCCGAAACCGAGCCCTGGAACGCCCCCGGCGAGACCGGCAACTTGGTCCGCGAGGCCCTCAACCGCGCCATCAACCGCGAGCAGATCATCAACGAGCTGTTCAAGGGCCGCGGCGAGCCCATGTACAACACCATCTTCCACGACACCCTGGAAGGCTGGAACCCGCGCTGGGCCGAGGAGTTCGACGAAAAGTACGGCTACGATCCGGAACGGGCCAAGGAGCTTCTGGACCAGGCCGGCTTCCCCGGCGACAACGGCCAGAACCGCTTCGCCATGGAAGTTTACCAGTCCAGCCTGCCCGGCCTGCCCGAGACCATCGAGGTCTCGCAGACCGTCGCCCAGTCCTTCCAGGACATCGGCATCGACGCCAAGCTGGTTGAGGTGGAATTCGCCCGTGCCCTGGACGCCTTCCGCGACCGCCACGACGCCCACTTCATCCTCCCCGTGCGCCAGACCATCCGGCAGATCAACGCCAACGCCCGCATCTACTACTACACCGGCGAGACCAACCCTGAGACCGGTCTGCCCAACGGCGGCGTCCTCTACATGGAGGATCAGCTCTACGACGATACCTACGAGCAGCTCCTCATCGAGACTGATCCCGCCGAGCGCAACCGGATCATCATGAAGATGGGCGATGACATCTACGACACTTACCGTACCATCCCCATCGTCAACATCCGCTCCACCCTCGTGGTCAACCCGGAGGAGGTCCTGGAGTACAAGTTCGGCAGCCTCACCGGCGTCTTCGGCCACCTCGAGTACGCCAAAGCCGTCAAGTAGCCCGCGCCGGAAACTTCGACGACCCAACCCATGGGGGCGGTGTCCAACCGCCCCCATATATTTGCCGGGTCTTTTCAAAGTCGCTGTTGTCATTGCGAGCGCAGCGCGGCAATCTCGTCAAGGCAAGGAACGCCGTCACGGGAATGAAATCGCCACGTCGCTGCGCTCCTCGATGCGACAAACCGGGTAAGCGCAAGGCCCCATATATTTGACGCAATCATTGACGCTATGGTACGAAAACAACGATAAACATCGTCAGGGAGGCTTATTTATGACGTCAATTTATATGGAGCGCGCTCGGCAGTCATTTATTGCCCTAGGCGTATTGGCAGCCCTGATCGTGATCGTGGCCTGCGGAGGTTCGACGGCTCCCGTCGAAGAAGCCCCTGTAGCCACGGCGCCTGCCGCCGCGTCGGCCCCGGTCAGCGCCACCGCCACGCCGGCCCCCACGCCCGAGCCGGCGGACGCGGAGATCGAAACCGCCCTGCACCTGGTCGTCACGCCGCTGCCGCAGGACACCTACCTGCCCTGGCTGGCCACCAGCGGCGGTCAGTTGCCCATGCGGCCGATGTGGGAGAACCTCACCACCATCTCGCCCGAGACCGGCGTTTCGACCATCCTGCCCCAACTGGCCCGGGAGTGGGAAATCAGCGCCGACGCCAGCGAGTACACCTTCCGTCTCCAGGAGGGTATCCCCTTCCATTCCGGCTGGGGCGAATTCACCGTACAGGACGTGATCCTCACCATTGACCAGCAGACCTCGGACCCGTTGGCCGGCTGCAAGGCGGCCATTACCCGGTTTATGGGGGCCGACTCCATGAGCGAGATGGTCGCAAACGGCGACATGGACGTGATCGACGACTACACCTTCACCATGCGCCTGGCAGAGCCGCAGGTGGACGTGGCGGACTGGTGGTTCAACATCCTGGTTATCCCGTGCGCCGCCGTCCGCAGCTCGGCTCAGCACGCCGCCGAGGGCGACGCGATGTTCGAGTCCGGTCCCGCCGGAACCGGCGCCTACCAGTTCGTTTCCCGCACCCTCAAGGAAACGGCGGAGTTCGAAGCCGTACCCTACGATCACTGGCGCGTCAATCCGGAGTTCAAGCATCTGAAGATCACCACCTCCCCCGAGGACCTCACCCGCCTGGCCATGCTGCTTACCGGCGAGGCCAACATGGTGGACGTGCCCAAGGTGCTGCACCAGCAGGCCATCGACGAGGGCATGGAGGTCTTTGAAAGCCCCCTGCCGTCCGTGGGTCTGACCATCCTTCCTTTCGGACAGTACTACGTTACCCAGGTGAACTGGAATCCCGATACCGAGCCGTGGGCCGCGCCCGGGGAAACGGGCAACAAGGTTCGCGAGGCGCTCAACCGCGCCATTGATCGTGAGCAGATCATCAACGAACTTTTCAAGGGGCGCGGCGAGCCTATGTACAACACCACTTTCCACCAGTCCCTCGAAGGCTGGAATCCGCGCTGGGAGGAGGAATTCCAGGCGAAGTACGGCTACGATCCGGAACGCGCTAAGCAGTTGCTGGACGAGGCGGGCTTCCCCGGTGACAACGGCCAGAATCGCTTCTACTTGGAGGTCTGGCAGAGCAGCCTCCCCGGCCTGCCCGAAACCATCGAGGTGGCGCAGACGGTCGCCCAGTCCTTCCAGGACATCGGCATCGACGTCAAGCTGGTGGAAGTCGAGTTCGCCCGCGCCCTGGACGCCTTCCGCGACCAGCACGACGCCCACTTCATCCTGCCGGTGCGCCAGACCCTGCGCCAGATCAACGCCAACGCCCGGATCTATTACTACGCCGGCGGGGGCAAGACCAACGCGGCCGGCCTGCCCACGGGCGGCGTCGCGTACATCGAAAGCCCCCTGTACGACGAGACCTATCACAAGCTCCTGAAGGAGACCGATCCGGAGGAACGCCATCGGCTGGTGCAGATGATGGGCGATGACATCTACGACACCTATCGCACCATTCCCGTCGTCAACGTCCGGGCGACCCTGGTGGCCAACCCGGAGGAGGTGGCGGAGTATAAGTTCGGCAGCCTCACCGGCGTCTTCGGCCACCTGGAGTACGCCAAGGCCGCCAAATGATCCTGATGGAAATAATCGAGCCGGGTATGCGCTGGGGCATCTGTCAACCGACGCCGGAACTCTTCACGTTTGCGCTGAAAGTGTCATTGCGAGGCGCTTGCGCCGTGGCAATCTCGACGCCGTGGCGGCAACGCCTCCCCGGCGTCAACGAGATTGCCGCGCATCGCTCGCAATGACAGCCTCCTCAATTCTGAACGGTTGCCCGACGCCCGGCCTTTGCCAGCAAGCGATCATTAGTGGTACACTGACCCCGTCGGGAGGAGGGGTCCGACGGGGCCAGCTGCCCATACGAGGGGCATAAAACGGGACGTTACTGCCGCTAAAGTAACGTCCCGCTTTTCGTGTGAAGACGCGGGCCATGCGGCGACAGGCTGGGGTCTCCCGAATTTGCCGAGGGCACGACCACCGGGCGGTTCGGCGTATGGTTCTCTTCGCGCCCCACGTCAGTTCCTGTTTTCAAAATGGCCCTCATTGGATTTTGTCCGTATGCGCTGATTAGTTTAGTGTGCACGTAATTGATTGTCAATGGTGTACTCATCGAAAAATGCGCCGAATATCAAGACTGGGAATCGTCCTGCCACGGGATGGCAATTCGCTCTCAACACGCACAATACGGGTCGCACATGCCTGTCGTAGCATCGAATTTCGGCATTTGGAGCGCAGCCGCCGGTTGGCCCGGTCGCCCTCCGGAAAGTGCGCCGGTACGCTCCCGGAAGTAAAGCGCGCCATATCGCGGACACGGAAAATATTGACAGCCGGGTTGCCGGCCGATACACTGACGGCCGCGTTCAATCAGCATTCATTTTTCGTTGTGATATGGCCTGAAAATGCCCTTCGCCCAATCTAATCACCATACGCAGGCAGCAGTCAGCGCAACGATTACCGGGCACAAGGCCCTGCGGTTGTCGGGCTTGTGGAAATCCTTTCGGGAAACCCAAGCCGTCGCCAACGTTGACCTTGACGTTGCATCGGGCGAGATCCTCTGCCTGCTGGGGCCTAGCGGCTGCGGCAAGACCACCACGCTCCGCCTGATCGCCGGGTTTGACGCGCCCGACGCCGGAACCATTCAGATCGGCGGGCGCACCGTGTACGGGCCGGGCGTCAACGAGAGCCCGGAGAAGCGCCGCGTCGGCATGGTCTTCCAGGAAGGCGCCCTGTTCCCCCACCTGACCGTCGCGCAGAACATTGCCTTCGGGCTGGGTCGCGCACGGCATCGCAAGGAGCAGGTGGCCGCGGCGTTGCGGATGGTTGACCTGGAAGGCTACGACGAACGGTACCCGCACCAGCTCTCGGGCGGACAGCAGCAGCGCGTGGCCCTGGCCCGGGCCCTGGCCCCGGAGCCGGACCTGATCCTCATGGACGAGCCCTTCTCCAGCCTGGACCGCGGCCTTCGGGAGCAGTTGCGCACCGAGGTGCGGGCCATATTGCGCGAGCGCGGCGCCACCGTGGTCTGCGTGACCCACGACCAGGAAGAGGCCATGCAGTTGGGCGACCGCGTCGTGGTGATGAACGCGGGAAGGATCGAACAGCTGGGCTCACCGGAGTCGATATTCCACAACCCGGATAATCGCTTCACCGCCGAGTTCTTCGGCGCCGCCGACTTCCTGCCCGCCTGGCAGGAGGGCGATTTCCTGGCCTGCGAGGTTGGCAGCGCTCCGTGGCCGTCGTTCTGGCCCTCTCCCTGGCCGGAGCACAAGGTGCTTCAGGTCATGGTGCGCCCCGACTGCCTGGACATCGTCCCCGATAGCACGGGCGAAAGCATCGTCACCGGCCGGGAGTTCATGGGCGCCTTTCACATGTACGCGGTGGAGCTGCCGTCGGGACAGCGGGTGCAGGTGATGAAGTCCCACGTGGAGCACGTTGAGCCCGGATCCAGCGTCCGCACCATCCTCCGTGAAGGCCACAAGCTCCTGCCCTTTATCGACGGCCGCGCCTTCTTCGACGGCCCTGCCTACCTCGCTGAACTGAGTGAAGCGCTTGGGTAGGCCCGGGCCACCGGCGTTGGTTGGGGATGCCGCCCGAGTGGGGCGGCATTTTTGGTTCAACGGTACTGGCCTTCTTCAACGTGGTAAGCAGAGCCGTCCATACCTTGTAAGGCGTGCGGCCTATAATGGGTATCTCAACGTAACGGACAATGCCGCATAAGGGCATACGGGCGGAAGTCGCTCACGACCGGCGTCCACTCGGCGCCCCGAAAGCCCAACCCGACCACGGGGGACTGGACTTGAATCACATCAAAGCAATCTTCTTCGACGGGGACGACACCTTGTGGGACTTCCGCGCCGCCATGTTGCAGGCTCTGGAGGTGACGCTGGCGGAGCTGCGGCGGATGGTGGTCAATCCGGCGGCGGAGGCGCTCACCGTGGCGCGGATGGCGGAGATCCGGGAGGCTGTCGCCGCTGAGCTTGGCGAGGGCACTACCTCGGTGGAGGTCATCCGCCACGAGGCCCTGGCGCGGACACTGGCCGAAGTCGGCCACCCCAGTCCCGGCGGCGCCCAGCGGCTTTACGAGGTCTACACCGAGGCCCGGTTCGCGGTAACCCGGCCTTTCCCGGGCGTCGTCGACGTGCTCAACGACCTCAAGGGCCGCTACCTGCTGGGTCTGGTGTCCAACGGCAACACTTACCCGGAACGGGTGGGCCTCGGCGATATTTTCAGCTTCGTGCTGCTGGCCGTGGAGTGCGGCATCGCCAAGCCTGACCGACGCATCTTTGAGCTGGCTTTGGACAAGTGCGGCTGCGACGCATCGCAGGTCGTCCACGTCGGCGATTCCCTCCAGTCCGACATCGCGGGTGCCAACGGGTGCGGCATCCGCAGCGTGTGGCTGAACCGGGAAGGAGCGCCCAACGGCACGGGCATCGCGCCGGACCACCAGATCAGCGACCTGCGGGAACTGTCGGACATCCTGTAAGGCAGCCCCCTGCGCGTGCTCACGCGTACCCGCTTTGCCGAGGAGGAACAATTTGCATGTATGCACAGGATAGACAGGATTGGATTCATCCGCTGGCGATGCAGGTTCCCATCATCATCCAACTCATACCATCCCGTTCATCCTGTACATCCATGTAGATTTACTAGTCTCGCTAAACTGGGTGCGTGTGAGCTGCGCCGGCGACTGCCCCGCGTCGGGCCATGCGGGATCGGGTATGAACTGGGGTTTGCGGTATAATCGCGACATAACCTGAATCATCCCCGGAGGAAGGGGCAGTGCCGCGACCACGTAGAACCGCCACTGAAACCAGGGCGCAGACCGAAGGGCATGACACGCCGGACCGATTGTCGCCGGTTACTGAGAACTACCTGCTGTCGCTGTACAAGATGTGGGAGGACTCCGACATTCCCACGTTAACACAGCTGACGGAGGCGCTGCGACAGTTGCCGCCCACCGAAGGCCTGGGAACCTCGGTCCCGTCGGTGGCCGGAATGCTGCGGCGGATGCAGAAGCAGGGCCTGGTGGACATCGGCAGCGACAAGCGCATCCGGATGACGACGCGCGGTAAGAAAGAAGGTGAGAACATCGCCCGCCGCCACCGGCTGGCGGAGTGGCTCGTGGTGAGCCTGCTGGGGATGGAGCTGCACGAGGCCCACATTGAAGCGCATCAGCTGGAGCACGGCATGTCCGACGCGATGGAGGCCAAGCTCAAGGAGCGCTTGGGCAATCCGACCCACTCGCCCTTCGGCTGGCCGATACCGGGCAGCGGGCCGACAACCCCGTCACCGGGCGCGGTCACCCTGGACAACGCCACCAGCGGCACGGCCTACGTGGTGGATCGGGTGCCGGAAGAGGATGCGGAGCTGCTGAAGTTCCTGGGCGCCGCGCGATTGGTGCCGGAGCGCCGGATCACTCTCCTGGAAGGCATGCCCTACCTGGGCGTCATGCAGGTGGAGACTGAGGTGGACCGCATCTCCATCGGCTACAACGTGGCGCGGCAGATCGTGGTGCGGCCGGCCGAGGTTGGAGAAGAGGGAGAGGCTTCCTGAGGCGATCAATGGCCACGACATCGTTCCGAAACCGCATAACCGAACTGTTCGCCGACGCCCGCGAGATGCACGCTCGGGCAATTGTATGTCTCGAGTACGACGATATCCGGGACGCGGCGGAAAAAGCTTGGTGCGCCACCAAGCGCGCCACCGATGCCCTCGTTCTTGCTCACTCCGGTGAAGAACCGGAAACGACCGCCCGGACCACCGAAGGTCTGCTGGAGTTAGCCAGCGAAATACCCGAGGCCGAGACGCTGGTTGGACGTTATTTCACCCGCATCAGCTACCTGCACGGGTCCTGCTTTTACAACGGGACGTGCGGCCCGCACACGGAACTCCGCATCCGGGAGACTGCGGCGTACATCGACGACGCTGAAGGGCTGGCCCAGACGTAACGGTCTGAAGCGCCAGCCTGCGGCCGCTGTCTAGGTCTTGTCGCTGAGCGTGCGGCGCACCTCTGCCCAACCGTCGGCCATGGTGCGTTCCGGGAACGCCGGCAGTTCCGTTTCGGGCAGGACTTTGACGGCCACGAGGATCGGACCAGGCCGGGCCATGACCTCCTCCAGGCCGATCAGGAACTCTTCCAGGTTGTCGAACCGGCAGGCGTGGGCGTAGCCGGCGCTGCGGGCCATGCCCTCGAAATCCACCCGATCCAGCCCGCGAATGGGCATCCCCTCGGTGGAGGTATGGTCGGCGTCCTCCAGGACGAAGTGTACGAAGTTAGCCGGCGACGCCTCGCCGATGGTTGCCAGGCTGGCCAGGTCAGTGCGCAGGGTGGCGTCGCAGTCCAGCACGAGGATGCGGCGGTTGGGCTGGGCCAGGGACAGCCCGAGCCCGACGGCCGGAGCGCGGTCCATGCAGTCGGTCAGGTCGATGTCCAGATCGCGCCGCTCGGAAACGTTGTGCCAGTCCCGCAAGGCAGCCGAGGTCGACACCACCAGCGCATCCTGGCGGTGGTAGTTGATGGCGCGGGCGACTTCGCGAGAGGGGATCATGGTCTATTTACATGGATGAACAGGATAAACAGGATTTTGGTTGATTGGGGATGGAATGGCCGGTTAATCGTCAATATTGGCTTCCCGCTCCGAGTCGCGGCGGGCCTCGCTGCGGCGTTGGGACACCATGAGGTACAGGCCGGCGGGGATGAGCACGGCTCCGGGCACGGCCTTCAGCGCGTTGCCCTCCACGAAGCCCAGCCACAGCAGGTAGAAGCCGGCCACCACCACGGCCGAAGCGAAAAGGCGGCTAAAAATGCTGAAAGGGCGAAACTTAGGCATGGGCCGGCCCGGTTGGCTGGTCAGGCGCTGACGGTCTCCGGCTGCGCCTGAGCGGCCAGCGCCGGCGCCAGGTATTTGGACGCCTGGCGCAGGTCCACCGCCACGATGTCCCATTCGCTCCCGTCATCAAACCACTGCCGGTAACTCACGAAGTCGCCGTTGTCCACCACGCGGTAATCGGCGTCCGCGTCCGGCTTGTCGCCCAGGGTCAGCGTGTCGGCGTCGGCGTCGTAGCCGCGCTCCGGGTCGAGGGGGAGAAAATCCGTAACATACAGTATGCGCATTCGCGTAACGTTTTCTGACCCCACATCCTCAAACGTGAAGATGACGCAAAAGTCATCCCGCAACGTGCCTCCGCTGCATCCTCCGCGGGATGCGGTCAAGACTATAACATCGTCTTCGGCATAGTAGTTAGCCTGCATCCCGTACCTCCAGGTTTCTGCAACGTCGCCTGAACCAGGGACGATTTTCTTCTTCAATGCGCCTGACTACGGCGTCGTCGAAGTGGGCCGTTATGATCTCCTGGTCATCCAGTGACACTGTGACCCGCAACATCTCTTGTCGGCCTGGAACGAATCCCCAATAGGTTATCGCTTCGCGACGACCTTGTCCGTCTGTGCAAATGCCCCGCGCCACCCAATTTTCAAGGGCGTATTGAATTCTGAAGGCAGTAACTCCGTCGTCAGGCTCTTCGCGCGAATGCCGGGTCAGCCATCTGGTGACACCGCCCGCCGTGATGGTCTCCGGCAATCTGCGCTGGGAGTCCAAAACGCAACCGAGACCCGTCGGCGGGCGGGTCGTAAAGCGCTAGTTGTCGCCAGCCAGGGCGGCGGTGACTTCCTCGTAAGCCTGTTGTGCGGTGCGGGAGGCGCGGGTGCGGAACTGCACCGGCGTGTTCTCGATCTCGGGCTCCACGGCCAGATGGATGAATACCGGACCCTCGGCAGCCAGCACTTCGCTGATGCCGGTGGTGAAGTCCTCAAGGTTGTCGAACGAGAACACGGCCGCGTAGCCGGCGCCTCGGGCGATTTCCTCCCAGTTGGTGACGCCGTCGGAGCCGGGAATCGGCTGCCCGCCGGTGACGGCATAGACGCCGTTGTTGAAGAGGAAGTGGTAGAAGTTCTTCGGAGCTTTGGTGGACGTGGTGACCAGCGCGCCCAGGTTCATCAGCAGGCTGCCGTCGCCGTCCAGCACCATGACCTTGCGACCGGGCTGGGCCAGGGCGATACCGAGCCCGACGTTGCTGGCCTTGCCCATGGCGCCGGAGATCGGGAGGTCCAGGTTCTGGTTGGTGGTGACGGAGGGCAGGCCGAAGCGGACGTTGCCGGCGTTCATGGTGGGGACGACGACGGCGTCTTCGCGGTTGCTGTCGATGACGCGCACGGCATCGGTGTTGTTGATCATGGGACTTGCTCCTGGGTTTCGGGGACGCGGGATACGCTGGGATGGCAGAGATCGACTAGGCGCCGAACTCGGTGCCGATCAGGACGGCCACGGGCCGGTTGAGGCGTTGGGATTCCTCGAAGGCAATGCTGATGCGGTCGGCGTCGTCATCGGTTTCCACGAGGTAGTAGTTGATGCCCCAGGCGTGGAGGATGTGCTCGATGAAGCGGCCGGCGGAGTCGGGAGTGGGACCGCGGCGGGTCCAGCCGCGATAGCCGACCAGCATGACCAGGGGCTGGTTGAGGTCCAGGCACAGGCCGCGAATGGAGTCGCCTGCCTCGAAGACGCCCGTGTTCTGGATGAGCACCACGGGGTTGGCGCCGCCCACCCACAGTCCAGCGGCGACGGCCATGGTCTCGCCCTCGCGGCACACCGGGATCAGGTCCAGGGTGGGCTCTTCCATCATCATGTTGTAGAGGAAGTTGGTCTCGCTGTCGGGCAGCCAGACGACGTGCGAGACGCTGTTCTTCTTCAGCTCGGCAACCAGGGATTGCGGATGCAATACAGATTCGTAGACTTCGGTGGTCATTCTGGAGACTCCTTGAAAAATGCGCCGGGAGAGTCGTGCCGGCGATGCGTTTTAGTCCATCCGGCATTATATGGGGTGGCATTTGGAGCGTCAACGAAAACGGCGGCGGGCACGTTCGGGCCGTCCCGCTACCGGGCGCTGCCGTTTCCATGCCCGACCACGGCCAGCGGTGTCGGAAGGGACGAAAATCGGCGGAGCGCGGCATTCATAAAGTGAGGCGAAAGGGCGGTTGGGCGTCCGCGAATCTTGTTGACAGGCCAAATTGAATGTGATAATTTTCACCAGCCAAAAACGGGCCACGTAATTTCAGCCGCTTTACGTGGCCAGTCCGGGCAGAGAGCCCAGCATCATTCGTTCGAGCGCAGGTTTACCAGCCACATGCCGCAAGCCGACCCCAACGCGATGAACGCGGCTCTCTGGGCCGATGTCAGCCTCTGGCTGACGTATCTGTGGATTTACTTCCCCCTCATCATCGTCTTTGCGTTCAGCATGCTGATCGCTCACGGCCTGATCCCGTCGGGGGTGCAGACCGGCACCTACCCGGCATTCTTCTCGCGTTTGCGCTTACCCCTCACCGTGATCGGCGTCGCCGCGTTGGCGGGAGCCGTAGCTATGATGATTCTGACCGTCATGCAGTCGCCGATTACGCTGCAGAACGTCTTTGAACGCCTTTTCGTATAAGCGCAGAGCGCCTGGCCGCCACGCTGCGACTCCTGACGCAACCGGCTCTGTCCGATAACAAACCCGACGATTTATATGCTGCCCCTCCCACCCACCCGACAGCTAATCCCGATGGCGATTGCCGGGCTGATCGTGACGGCCATCGTCGCGTTCATCCTCGTGGTGCTGTTCATATCCTGGTTCTCCAACCCGCCCTTCGGCTGGGGCAACGCGCCCGCGCAGCCGATTGACTTCCCGCACACGGTGCACGCTGGCTCCGTCGAAGAGGGAGGCCACGCCATCCAGTGCGAGTTCTGCCACCGCAACGTGACCTCCGGGGCCGCCGCCACCGTGCCCGCCGTGGAAGTCTGCGTGATCTGCCACAAACAGGTCAACGGCAGCAACGTGACCACCGACGCCGTGGAGCCCGAAACGCTCATCAACATCCAGCGGGTGCTGGACAAGCATGCCGAAGAGCGGCCCATCGACTGGGAGCGGGTCCACCGTATGCCGGACCACGTCCGCTTCGTGCACGAGGCCCACATCCGGTTCCTGACCCAGGGCGAAGAGCGCACGGTCACCCTGCCGGTGGGAGACGAAAAGCCGATGAACCTGCCGGTGACGACCGCCGAAGCCTGTTCGGTATGCCACGGCGACGTGGCCCACATGGAAGAGGTGCAGCCGCAGCCGGGCCAGTCGCTGAAGATGGGCACCTGCCTGGACTGTCATCGGGAAAACAACGTCAGCACCGACTGTACAATTTGTCATAAGTAGGCCGCACGCCGCTACCGGACTCTTGAACCAATGAAACTGACGCGCCGCAACTTCCTCGCCTGGGCCGGCATCGCTGCAACGGGAGCGATCGCCTGCGACCTGTTTGACGATGAGCTGCGGGTGCAGAGCCCGGCGCTGATCCCCGAAGACCTGGTCAAGGGCCGGGACAACTGGTACGCCACCTACGACGGGTCGGCTCCCGGCGGCGAGGGCGTGCTGGTTCGGGTGATGGAAGGGCGCGCCAAGAAGGTGCGCGGCAACCCCCGGTTCCCGACGAACCAGGGCAAGCAGTCGGCCATCGCCGACACCCTGCTGCAATCCCTGTATCACCCCGACCGGATCGAAGGGCCGATGCTGCGCAACGGACCCAGAGGCTCGGGTCGCTATCGGCCCATCAGCTGGGAAGAGGCGCTGAACCGTTTCAATGCGGCCGTTGACGACCGCGGCAACGGGATGCTGCTGATCACGGAAGACCGCAAGTGCAGCTTCGCCAAGATCTGCGGGGCCTTCGCCGACGCCTTCGGCGGGCGGCACGTGGCCTTCGGCGGCGCGGCGGACGACTCGGCCTACCGGGCGGCGGTGAAGGACGTGATGGGCACCGACAGCCTGCCCTTCCACGACATCGCTAACGCCTACTCGCTGGCCAGCTTCGGCTCGGATTTCCTCTCGACCTGGGGCAGTCCCACCGCTTACTCGGTGGCCTATGGCAAGTTCCGCTCCCGTCATAATGTCGAAGACCGGGGCCGGCACTACCACTTCGGCTCCCGTTACTCGATGACCGCGGCCAACGCCGACAAATGGATACCGATCAATCCCGGCTCCGAAGGCTACGCTGCCCTGGCGCTGGCATGGGCGGTGGCTTCGGAGCATCCGGAATCTCCGGCAGTGGCGCGGATAACCGGCGAGGCCGGGCCGGGCGCGTTGAGCGAATTCATCCCCGACGCCCTGTTGGACGTGTTGGGTATACCCAATGAAGTTCTTGACGGGAAAACCCTGCGTGAGTTCTTTAAGGACCTGGCGCACGATTACATGGCCCACGGCGGCTTGGCCATCGGCGGCGGCGGCGAGGCCGGCGCTTACAGCAATGGCCAGTTCAACGCCTCGGCGGTCCTGATACTGAACCACGTCATAGGCAACGTGGGACGCGAGGGTGGCCTGCTGCCGGATCCGGGCAGCCCCATCTCCGACAGTCCGACGGCGGCTCCGGTGGCGTCCTTGGAGGACTGGCAACGGATCGCCGGGGACATCGGCAGCGGAGCCACGTCCCTGGTCATCATCCACAATGCCAACCCGGTGCATGGCTTGCCGGCCAGCATGGGCATGGAAGCCGCGCTGGCCAACGAAGGCGTGGTGGTGATCAGCGGCAGCCAGTTCCTGGACGAAACCTCGGCCATGGCCGACCTGCTGATACCGGACCGCGCCGCCCTGGAGGACTGGGGCGACGACCTGCCCGACCCGATGCCGGGTTACCACGTGTACGCAGTGCAGCAACCCGTGGTGAACCCCCTGGCCGACCTGGATCCGCGGAGCTTCCCGGACGTATTGCTCAACGCGGCCGCAACGCTGGGACGCGGCGACGGTATGCCGGCCGAGAGCTACGAAGCGATGATCCGCGCCAACGTCGAGGACACGCTGGGGGTGGACTTCACCGACACGCTGATGTACGGCGGTTGGTGGGATGAGAACGCCACCGGCCGCGTCGTGACGCCGCCGGAAGGCACGCTGGCCCGGATCGCCCGCAACGCCTCTCCGGCCAATCTGGTCGGCAGCGGCGACTTCCAGCTGCAACCCTACGAGCATCACACCCTGCGGGACGGGCGCAACGCCCACCTGCCCTGGGCGCAAAGCACGCCGGACCCCTTGACCACGGTGACCTGGCAGACCTGGGTGGACATCAACGAAACTCAGGGCCGCGGTATGGGGTTGCGCGAGGGCGACGTGGTGAACATCACCACCCGCGCGGGCAGCATCCAGGCGCTGGTGTACCTGAACCCGGGCGCTCCTCCCGGGATCGCGGCGGTGCCCATGGGCGGCGGCCGCACCCTGGGGTCCGGCTACGCTACGGATCGGGACGCGCGGGAAAGCGGCAACGTGGTTTCCATCCTGGAGCCCGTGGTGGTGGAGGGCTCCGGTGGACTGGCCTGGGGCTCCACCCGCTGTTCGATAACGCCCACCGGGGACAGCATGGCCGTTTCCAAGCTGGAGGGCGACTACACCAGCCGCGAGGTCGGCGAACACCCGGCTGAGCAGGTTTACAAGAGCATCAGCGCGGAGGGAGGAGGTCACGGTCACTAGGACGGTCGGCCGACCCGCCCGCCTTGACTTGAGACAACTGAGAAATGCCTAACGCCGAATTTCCGCACAAATGGGGAATGGTCATCGACCTGGACAAGTGCACGGGCTGCCAGGCCTGTGTGGTTGCCTGCCAGGCCGAGAACAACATCCCCATCAACACCAAGGACTACTTCCTGCAGCGCCGCGCCTACGAGTGGATCCGCATCGAGCGCTATTGGGAGGGCGAGTACCCGAACGTCAAGGCGCGCTTCATGCCGGTGCTGTGCCAGCACTGTGAGAACGCGCCGTGCGAGCCGGTCTGCCCGGTGTACGCCACTTACCACAACGAAGAGGGCCTGAACGTCCAGGTGTACAACCGCTGCGTCGGCACGCGGTACTGCATCAACAACTGCCCCTACCAGGTGCGGATGTTCAACTACTGGCATCCCAACTGGCCGGCCCGGTTGGAAAACCAACTGAATCCGGACGTGACGGTGCGGACGCGCGGCATCACCGAGAAGTGCACCTTCTGCGTGCAGCGTATCCGCCGGGGAGAAATCGAGGTTGAGGCCCGGGGTGGCCAGCGGCTGAACGACGAGCGCATCGCCGGCGGCAACTACGACCCGGCATGCGTGCAGGCTTGCCCGACCAACGCCCTGATGTTCGGCGACCTGGAGGATCAGGACACGGCCATCAAGCCGTACTTCGACGACGTCAACGCCCACCCTGGCCACGGCGAACAGGACCGCGCGACCCGGGGCTACCGGCTTCTGGAAGAGATGAACACTCGCCCCAGCGTCATCTATCTGAAGAAAATCGACCAGTACCCCCTTAAGGGCGGACACTGATGGCTAGCGAAGCACAGGCCCATACTGAACCGGGACACGACGCCCACGAGCACGGCCATTTCGGGCCGGAGATGTGGGTAATCCCAGAACGGTCGGGGTTGGTGTCCGGCGTTGTTGAGCGGCAGCAAGCGGGTTCCGGCCTGCTGCGCTGGGTGATGATCGTCGGCGGAATCCTGGCGATCCTGGGCATCGTGGGCTTCGTGCTCAAGCTGTTTACGGTCGGGTTCTCCGACCATCGTGACTGGGGCTTTTACGTCGCGGCGTTCGCCTTTGTGTTCACGCTGTCCGCCTCGGCGCCGCTGGCGGCGTGCGCCTTCCGGTTCACCAAGAGCCACTGGCGGCGGCCGCTGACGCGCATCGCCGAGGTGTTTTCGGTGGTCAGCATCGTCAACATCCTGCTGTTCATCCCCGCGCTGATCGCGTTGCCCGAAATCGGGGTGATGACGGAAAGCGGCGAGGAGATGGTTCGCCGGTCCATCTGGTTCCAGGAATTGAGCAACCCGTCGGGATGGCTCATGGCCTCGATGATCGGGCTGGTGTTCTGCTCAGTGTCCATACTGTGGCTCTCGGCCATGCCGGACATGGCGCAGAGCCGCTCGATGGTGTCCGGTTTCCGCGCCTCCCTGTACGCGCGACTGGCCGGCGGCTGGTACGGCACCAAGCGGCAGTGGCAGATCCAAAAGGGTGGCCTGGCCATCCTGGGCGGTCTGTACTTCATGCTGGTGGTGTTCGTCCAGTTCCTCATCGTCAGCGACTTCGCCATGGCGATGATACCGGGCTGGAAGGACTCGATCCTGCCGCCCTTCTACACGGTGATCAGCTTCCAGGGCGGCCTGGCGGCCATCCTGCTGACGGCCTACGCCCTGCGCCGCTGGGGCGGCTACCGCGAGTACATCGGTCAGGCGCCGTTCTGGGCGGCCAGCAAGGTGCTGCTGGGCCTGACCCTGCTGCACACGTACCACCTGTTCGCGTTCTTCATCACCTACTGGTACGGCCGGCTGGAGGTTGAGCAGGCGATCCTGAACTACCTGATGTTCGACTCGTACATCGGCATCTTCTGGGCGCAGCTGTTCTTCACCTTCTTCATCCCGTTCCCAATCCTGGTATCCAACCACGCTCGCCGCGAGGGCTGGGGCGCGCCGTTGGCGGCGGTCTTCATCCTGATCGGCCTGATGCTGTGGCACATTCGCATCTTCGCGGCGGCTTTCAACGCGGCGCCGGCCGATCTGGGCGGGCTGTATTACCTGCCGTCCGACGCTTTCTCGTTCCCGGCCCTGTTGTGTCAGGCGACGGCGACGCAGGTGTGCGACGTGACGTCCGCGGGGTTCCCCGACCTTTGGGACATCTTCATTATCCTGGGAGGCGTGGGCATAGTGCTCCTCCTGCTTCGCATCGGCCTGGCGATCCTTCCGCCCCTGTCCATGTGGGAGATGAAAGAGGGATCGATGTACCAGCGGGTAGACACGCTGATCCGGGGCCGCTACCTTGTCCTGGCCAAGCCCGAATAAAGACAACCGGCTTTCAACCGAGAACCAAACCCAGACACCAACCGAGCCACCACAGGTAAGAGTAAGTCAAAATGCAGGAAGGCAAGGTCCTACCCGCAGCGCAAGTTAACCGGGACCTGCTGCGGTCCATACTGGAGACGCCCCGCTGGTTCTGGCCGGTGGTGTCGCTGCTCGGTATGGTCGTGCTGGCGGCCGCCGTGACCATCGGCATAATGATTGACCGGGGTCTCGGCATCACCGGCCTGAACTACAAGGTCGTCTGGGGCTTCTTCATCACCAACTTCGTCTTCTGGATCGGTATCAGCCACGCCGGCGTGATGCTGTCCGCCATTCTGCGCCTGGCCAAGGCCGAATGGCGTCGCCCGGCAACCCGCGCGGCCGAGGTCCTGACCATCTTCTCGCTGATGACGGCGATGATCATGCCGATCATCCACACCGGACGGCCGTGGCGCATCCTCTACTGGGCGTTCCCCTACGACTTCGCCCGCGGTGTCTGGCCCAACATCCGCACCCCGCTGGTGTGGGATCCCTCCGCCATCCTGACCTACCTGACCTCTTCGACCCTGTTCGTCATCATCGCGCTGGTGCCCGACTTTGCGGTGCTGCGCGACCGGACCACGGGCTGGCCCAAGATCGTGTACACGATGCTGGCCATGGGCTGGGAGGGCAACCCCCGCCAGTGGAAGTTGCAGATCATCGCCGGCGTCCTGCTGTCCGCGCTGATCCTGCCCGTCTTCGTCTCTGTGCACTCCATCGTGTCCTGGGACTTCGGCATGGCGGTGGCGATCAAGTCGTGGCACAGCACGGTGTTCGCGCCCTACTTCGTGGTCGGCGCGGTCCACTCCGGCGTGTCCGCGGTGGTGTTCGCCATGATCCTGCTGCGCTGGGCCTACGGCTGGCAGGAGTACATCCGCCACGAGCACATCGACGCGCTGGGTCGCCTGCTCATCGTCGTCGCCACCGGATGGCTCTACTTCCTGGTGATGGAGATCATCTTCGGCATCTACGGCCTGGAAGGCGACGAGCTTGCCGTTCGCGCCCTGCAATTCCTGCCCGGCGACCACGGCGTGGCCTACAACGTCTGGATGATCATTTTCGTCGGCATCACCTATTTCCTGCCGGTCATCCTGTGGCTGCCCAAGGCGTGGCGGCGCAACCTGTGGATCATGTCAGCGGCGTGTATCTCGGTGAACGTGGGCATGTGGCTGGAGCGCTACCTGCTGTTCGTGCCCGGCCAGGCCAACAAGCAGTTCCAGACCTTCACGTGGAACGACTACCTGCCGCAATGGCCGGAAGCGCTGATCGTGGGAGCCACGTTCGCCTTCGTATCGATGCTGATGCTGCTGTTCAGCCGGGTCTTCCCGCTGGTGCCGCTGTACGACATCAAGGAAGGCGACATACTGAAGACGGAAATGCAGGTGGGCCGCCGCACCGTGCCGGCGACGTTCCGAGAGGACTAGCTTTGCATGGATGTACAGGATTTTCCGGTCTTTATTAGCCGGATCGCCGCACTGCGCTCACAATGACAAGGAACAAGGTTTAGAGTTATCGTCATGGCAATGCAAGGGATAATGGGGCTGTTGCGGAACGCGATGCCCGCAGCCAGAACGAAGCACACCGTTCTGGGACTGTTCTCGGATGCTGAGTCCGCTGCCACCGCTGGCGATGGGCTCAAGTCCGCTGGCATCCCCGACACCGATTACGACTTCCTGACCGACGCACCGTACCCCATTGGGTCGCTGGGCGAGCGTGACGAACCGCACCGCCTGTACCTGTACCCCTTCATCGGCGCGCTGCTGGGGCTCTCCTCCGGCATCATGATCACGGCGATGACGCAGGTGGCGTACCCACTGGTCACCGGCGGCAAGCCCGTGCTGTCGCTGCCGCCCATGGCTATCGTCTGCTACGAGGGAACCATGCTCGGCGCCATCCTGTTCACGGTGATCGGCATTGTCTTCGAATCGCGCCTGCCCAAGTTCGACCTGGGCCTCTACGACAACCGTATCACCCAGGGTTTCCTCGGCCTGCGCGTCAACGCAGAACCGGAGCAGAGCCGGGAGGTGGTGCAGATAATGAACGCCGCCGGCGCCGTAGACGTGAAGACGGACCAGTAGCAAGGACCGGAACCATCACCATGGCAACGCAAGGAATACTGGGCCTGTTCGACGACGCCTCCGCGGCGGCCGACGCCGGCGATGCGCTGAAGGCCTCGGGCATCGCCGAGTCGGACTACCACTTCCTCACCGACATTCCCTATCCCGAGGGGGCGTTCGGCGAGGGAATGGAAAGACACAGCCTGTTCGTGTGGCCGCTGATCGGTGGAGCGCTGGGTATCGTTCTGGCCTTGATAGTGGCCGGCATGACCCCGCTGGCAGTGCCGATGACTATCGAACCCAAGCCCATCCTGGCGATGCCGCCGCTGGCAGTGATCTGCTACGCCGGAGCGATGCTGGGCGCGGTCCTGTTCTCCATGATTGGGATTATGGTATCAGTGCGGGCAAACCTCGGGTCTCCGCACACCGACGACCGGATCGCCACCGGACTGATCGGCGTTCTGGTCAACGCCGGCGCCGCACAGGCGCCTCAGGTTACTGAGATCCTGAACGATGCGGGAGCGGTGGACGTTACGACCAACCGCGCCTGACAACGAGATTGCCACCCCCGCGTCAAGTGCGGGGTCGCAATGACAAAGACAAGCAGCCGCGATTACCGAAGCTGAAAGTTGCAATGAAAAACTTGATGACACGGATTGGCTCCATCCCCGGCACGTTCCGGCTCCCCCTGCTGTTTGCGGCGCTGGTGACGGTTGGGCTGGTCGCAGTTGGCTGCTCGCAGGGTTCCTACCCGCTGGACATCTTCTACGAAATGCACTACCAGCCGGCGTACAAGGCTCACGAACCGCCGCGGCTCAGCGTGCCGGAGTCGGCGGTGCCGTGGTACGGCTCGACGCCGCCGGAGTCGACCTCCTTCGCCGGATCGGGCCGGCACATCTTTGAGACCAACTGCGTGATGTGCCACGGAGCCGAAGGCCTGGGCAATGGCCCGGTTCTCGCGCGGATGATCGTGGACTACGGATACCAACCGCTGGACCTGGCCACCCAGAACCCCAACCTCACGTCGGAGGCGGCCCGGAGCCTGGATCGGGATGGCCTGCGGGGCGTGATCGAAGGCGGTGTGAACGTGATGCCGGCCTTCAGGAAACTGCTGACCCCCGACCAGATCGAGCTGGTGCTGGACTACGTGGAAGGCTGCATCCAGGACGGCAACGCCGCGGCGTGCCAGTAGCTTTGTTCCCCGGAGGACTTCGGGGCATTTATGATCATCACACTTAACGAATCCGCCCCGGCACGCCGGGGCGTTTTTCTTGTGGCGATTTCTCTGGCCCTCTCCGGAGGCGTCGCGGCGCAATCCGGCGAAACGGGCGCGGCGTACGACGAGACGAAAGCGCAGGAGATCGACCGGATGCTGATGTGCCCAGTGTGTCCGGCGCAGACTATCGACCAGACCTCGGTGCCGCTGGCGAAGCAGATGCGGGCGCAGGTGCGAGATCTGTTGGCGTCGGGTGCGGCCCAGGAGGAGGTATCCCATTAATGAACCTCTTGTTGCGCTGGTGTCGTTGGATTGTTTTGGTTGCGCTGATTGCAATTGTGCTCGTTGGCTGTTCGGCGGATAATGGCGGCTCTTCCTCAGGGGCCGGTGGCGCCGATCCTGCACTGGCAGACCGGGGCGCCGTCATTTATCAAGAATATTGCGCTTCCTGCCACGGACTTAACCTGGAAGGACAACCCGGATGGCAGATGCGGAACGCTGACGGAACCTTGCCGGCTCCTCCGCACGACGCGTCCGGTCATACCTGGCACCATAGCGATCAATTGCTGTTCGAGCTTACCAAGCTGGGGCCCGGCGAGGTCATTGGCAACGGCTATCAAAGCGCTATGCCCGGCTTTTCCGACATTCTGCACGATGATGACATTTGGGCAGTGCTGGCGTACATTGAGAGCCAGTGGCCCGAGGAAATTCGCGCAGCGCGCAACACTCGCTAGCTTGCGGAGCCTGGCGAATCACGCGACGTTGGAATCTTGGCTAACGGTGAAATTGGTGATAATGCGTACCGTCCGCGGGTCATATGCGCCCATTCTAGTTGTTGTTGTCACCGTCATTGGGTTGGCCCCGGGCATATTGTTCTCCGGCGTCGTATCGGCCCAATCCGGCGAAACGGGCGCGGCGTACGACGAGGCGAAAGCGCAGGAGATCGACCGGATGCTGATGTGCCCAGTGTGTCCGGCGCAGACTATCGACCAGACCTCGGTGCCGCTGGCGAAGCAGATGCGGGCGCAGGTGCGGGAACTGCTGGCGTCGGGAGCGACCCGGGAGGAGGTACTGGCCTGGTTCTCCGCGCCGGAGCGGTACGGGCCCAGCGTGCTGGCCGAGCCGCCCCGTTCCGGCTTCTACCTGATCGCGTGGGTCGTTCCCGGTGTTGTTGTCGTTGCGGCGCTGGCCGGCGGCCTGCTCACCCTGCGAGCGATGCGCGGGCGGCGTGTAAACGACGGCGAGACTGCTGAGCCGGGCCAAAATGATGAGTTGCAGCCGTACCTGGCCGCGGTGGACCGCGACCTGGCGCTGGATACGGATACGGAACGGGACAATGGCTGATGTGCCAGTTTCTGGATTCCGGCTTTCGCCGGAATGACGGACGGGGGATCAGAATAACGGTTTGGGGGCGGGATAATGGCTGATCTGGGTGCGGCCTGCCTCTGGATGGGGCTGGCGCTGGCGGCCTATTCCTGCTTCG
Source organism: Dehalococcoidia bacterium (assembly GCA_034420475.1). Taxonomy (GTDB): domain Bacteria; phylum Chloroflexota; class Dehalococcoidia; order Lucifugimonadales; family UBA3495; genus Bin87. Next base: position 11,144 of record DAOULH010000037.1, on the reverse strand, counting down.
CGTCGGTGGGCGGCCAGCTGCGCGGTTCGCCGGCGCTGGTGGACAGCGGACGCAAGGCGTCCTACGTGCTGGTGGTGGTCCTGCTGGTGTCCACCCTGTCGCTGGTGCAGTCGTTCATCGCGCGGGACTTCTCCCTGCAGTACGTGGCGGAGCACAGCAACCTGGCCATGCCCAACATCTTCACTTGGGTGGCCTTCTACGCCGGCAACGAAGGCTCGCTGCTGTACATCGCCTTCGTCCTATCGGTGATGGCGGCGCTGGCCATCTGGCTGGCCCCGGCGTCCACCCGGCCGACGCTGGCGTGGACCACGGCCATCCTGATGCTGATCGAGGTGTTCTTCCTGGCGGTCATGGGCTTCATGGCCAACCCTTTCGCCAAGCTGCCGTTCCCCGTACCCGACGGGCAGGGCATCAACCCGCTGCTGACCCACTTCGGCATGTTCTTCCACCCGCCGGCGCTGATGGCCGGGCTGGTGGGCATCAGCATCCCCATGGCCTTCTCCCTGGGCAACCTCATCGGAGGCAAGGGGGGCGACGAGTGGATCGACGCCGGCCGCGCTTGGGGCGTGGGCATCTGGGCGCTGCTGGCCGCCGGCTTGCTGCTGGGCTCCTGGTGGGCCTACACCATACTGGGCTGGGGCGGGTTCTGGTTCTGGGACCCGGTGGAGAACGCCGCGTTCATGCCGTGGATCGCGCTGACGGCCTTCGTCCACTCGATCATGGTGCAGAAGCGGCGCGGGATGTTTCGCATGTGGAACATCGTGCTGATTGACGTGGCCTTCGGGCTGGCGTTGTACGGGATGTTCATGAACCGGGGCGGGCCGGTGCCCTCGGTGCATTCCTTCGGCGCGTCCACGCTGGGTTGGGTGTTCCTGCTGTTCCTGGCCTTCGGCGTGATCGTGCCGCTGGCGATATTCTTCTGGCGATATGAGCGGATGAAGAGCGCGCAGAGCCTGGACTCCATGCTGTCCCGCGAATCGGCGTTCCTGGTGAACAACCTGCTGCTGCTGGGCATCGCCTTCGCCACGCTGTGGGGTACAGTGTACCCGCTGCTGTCGCGGCTGTTCGCCGAGCAGGAGATCACGGTGGCGCGTCCCTTCTACGACCAGGTGAACGGGCCGCTGATGCTGGCGCTGGTGCTGCTGATGGGCATCGGCCCGCTGCTGCCGTGGCGTCGGGCGAACCTGAAATCGCTGCGGCGGGCGCTGCTGGTGCCGGGAAGCGTCGCGCTGGCGACTATTGTCGTCCTGATGGTGGTAGGCATCCGGCAGCCCTACGCGGTGATCGGTTTCGGCCTGTGTGCGCTGGTGACGACCAGCATCGTGGCCGAGTGGGTGCGGGGAACCGTCGCCAGGCGGCGCAGCGTGGGCGACAATCCGGCGCTGGGGTTCGTGCGGCTGATCCTGGCCAACCGGCCCCGCTACGGCGGATACATCGTGCACCTGGCGGTGGTGATGGTGGCCCTGGGCGTGGTGGGCCAGTCGTTCTACGGGGTGCAGCGCGATGTGGCGCTGATGCCCGGAGAATCGGTGACCGTGGAGGAGTACACGCTGGAATACGTGGACACCACGGCACTGGCCTTCGCCGACCGCACCCAGTTCCGCACCACGGTGGAGGTGTACCGCGACGGCGAACTGCTGGAGACCATGCACCCGGAGCGGACGTTCCATCCCGCGTTCAACATGGCGTCAACGCGGGCGGCGATACGCTCCACGCCGGTGGAGGACTTCTACGTGGTGCCCAGCGAAAACCGTGAGGACGGCGCGGTGGGGTTCCGCATCCTGGTCAACCCGCTGGTCTGGTGGATGTGGGTAGCCGGCCCGGTGATGATCTTCGGCACGGTGATTGCGCTGTGGCCGTCGCGGGCTCCAGTGAGGCATCCGGCTATGGTTCCGTCGCCAGTCACGGGCGCGGCCGATTAGCGCGCCGGCGTCGAGCGAGGCGGGTCGATGCAACTGGGGTTGGCCATAGCGGTGGCGCTGCTCATCATGGGGGCGGTGGCATGGCCGTTCCTGGCCGGTCGATGGCGGGCGATGAGCAGTGCGCCTGAACCCGAGGACGCGGATGGCGCCGCGCTGACGGGATCCGCCGCGCTGGAGGACGTGTACGAGGCGATACGTACCCTCCAGATGGAACACAGCCTCGGCCGCATCGACGACGACGACTTCCGAGAGCAGATGGACCAGTATCGGCTCCAGGCGGCGGCGATCATGCGGGACATGGACCGGGGAGAACACGGAGCACGGGATGGATAGCCAACCGGCGCCGGTGTTGCCGGATCCTTATGGGGTGAGGCCCAGCGCCAGAGACATATACGAACTGCTGCGCCTGCCGGCGCTCTTCGCGACTCTCACGGCGGTGGTTACTTGGCTGATCTGGTACTATACCAGTACCTCCTGTACGCTGGAGTTGGCGACGGTCATCGGCTGCAACCCGACGACCATCGCGAGGTATATCAACGTTGAAGTTTACGGGAAGATGCTGACCCTTTCAGCGCTCACCGGGGCGGCGGGAGGAGTCTGGAACTACGATATGTTCACCAAGATGCGGGCGGCCATTGCCGCGGAAAGAAACCGAGCCGACGAAGCCGAAAAGCGGCTGGCAGAATATCGCCAGCAGGCTGAAGAGGAACGCCGTCAGCGAGATGAAGAACGCCGGCTGCGGGATGAAGAGCTCCGGCAGGAGCGGGAATCGTTTATGGCCATGCTTGCAGAAGAGCGCCGGCGGTCGGACGAAAATCAGCAGGCATTCATGGCCGGCCTTAGCGAAATCACGGCGCAGATGGCCCGCCTGGTGGAACGTCAGAACGGTAACGGGCATAGCGAGCGCTAGCATCCTGTCGCCTATCCGCTAACGCGCGAGCGGCATCCCGCGTTCCTTGGGTCAGCAGTTGTTCCTCAAGCCGGCTTTCCTCGTCCTCATATCAGCAGCGTTGCTGGCGTTCGTACCGGCGACGCTTTTTGGGCAATCTCCGGATACCATCGCCGTGACCGGCACAGTGGTCAACGGCACTGACGGCGTTGACGCCCCAGCCGGTGTCACCGTGTTGCTCCACCGCTTCGGCGCTGGCTCGGGGTCGGTGGATACGTATGAGGAAACCACCGACGCCGACGGGAGCTTTCAGTTCGACGGCGTGCCGGCGGTGTCGGACGGCGACAGCATCGCGTTGGCCGTTGACTACGGCGAGACCCGCTACACCGAGGTGCTCTCGCAAGCGGAAATAGCCGAGCCGGTGGTGCTGACGGTGTACGAATTCACCCGCGACGTGGGTGTGGTGACCACCACGGAGCAGTCGATCATCGTCGCCGGGATTGACTCGGCGACCCGGCGCATGGCGGCGGTGCAACTGTTCACGCTGGAAAACCGCAGCGATACCACGCTGGTGCCGGATCTATCGGCGCCGCCCATGATCGGACAGTTCAGCTTCCTGCGGTTCTCCCTGCCGCCGGCGGCCACCGACCTGGATGTGTCCACCAACCTGGTGGGCGGTGAGGTGATACCGGTGGGCACCGGCTTCGCCATCACCGCGGCCGTGCCTCCGGGCCGCCACCAGGTGAGTTTCACCTTCACCTTGCCCTACGAGGGAAACGAGGTGGCGTGGCGCGACAATACGCTGCAGGGAGCGGAATCTATGCAACTGCTGATCCCCGCAGAGTTCGGCAACATCGGCGTCGCAGGTCTGGTCCCGGGCGATGGCTTCTCGGTAGGCGAGGTCACCTACCGGGCCTGGGGGGCGGAAAACCTGGCGCCGGGCGCCGGGGTGAGCATCACCCTCTCCGGACTGCCCGAGCCAACGTGGATTGACCGGGTGGGCAACCCGCTGTCCGAGGCGCGGTTCTGGTTCAGCGCCCTGCCCATCATGGTAGGCGCGGCGCTGGCGGGACTGCTGGCCTGGGGCATCTGGCGGCGTCCGGCGGCGAGCACAGGCTGATGAACCGGCGCGGTTGGATCATGCTGGGTACAGCGGTTGTGCTGATCCCGCTGTTCGCCCTGCTGGCCTGGGCGGCGGTGCGGCAGCAGGGAGCGCCGTCCGGAGCCGGCATCAACGCCCAGTTCGGCGAGGTGCGGGTGCCGGAGGCGCGCGCGTCGGACTTCGCGTTGCAGACGGCCGACGGCGACACACTCCGGCTCTCTGACTTCAGGGGCAAGGTGGTGATGGTGGACTTCTGGGCGTCCTGGTGCGGCCCGTGTCGACAGGAGGCGGCGACGCTGAACCGCATCTACTCCGCCTACGCCGGTGCGCCGGTGGAGTTTGTGGGCATCAACGTCTGGGACACTCCGGATGCGGCGGAGGTATTCCTGGTGGAGTTCGGCGTCCCCTACCCCACCGGCGTGGACGCCGACGGATCGATTGCCCTGGAGTACGGCGTGCGCGGCATACCGGAGAAGTTCTTCATCGACGCCGACGGCGTGATACAGCGCAAGTACGTTGGCCCGATGCCGGAGGACGTGCTGCGCGGCGCGCTGGACGAGTTGCTGTCAGAGGTGCCGATGCAGGGCGGTTGACCCGTGCCGACGACAGGCCGAGTGATACAATCCCGCGCACCGGAGGCCCGAAGATGACCACGCCCGAAAGCAACGTTCACGCTCAAGACGCGCCCGTGGCGCTGGCGATGGACTGGGGCGGGACGTGGGCTCGCGCCGCAGTTATAAACCGGCAGGGGACCATCCTGTGGCAGGACCGGGTCGCCAACGAGCCGGGAGCGCTGCAGGACCAGCTGGTGTACGCCGCCGGCGGACTGCTGCAAACGGCGAAGGATTGGGCCGGAGGACGCACGATTGCCGGTGCCGGAGTCGCCCTGGCCGGCTCGATTGACGCGGCCAGCAACATGCTGTTGTCTTCGCCCAACCTGCCGGCCCTGAACGGGGTCATGCTGCCCGCGCTTTGGGAGCCACTGCTGGGCGCGCCGGTTTGGGTGGGCAACGATGCCAACCTGGCGGCCCTGGGCGAGTATTACTATGGGGCCGGACGGCCGGTGCGACCGCAGGACACGCCGTCGCGAACGCTGGTTTTCATCACCTTCAGCACCGGCGTGGGCGCGGGCATCGTTGACCGAGGACAGGTGTTCACCGGCGCGGTGGGAGCGGCTGGCGAAGTTGGGCACATGACCATTGATCTGCGTGCCGACGCGCCGCCCTGTGCGTGCGGTAACAGCGGCTGCCTCGAAGCACTGGCGTCCGGCACCGCCATCGCCCGCGCCGCCCAGGCCCGCCTGGCCGACGCCACCCCGGGGTCGCCGCTACAGCGGGCCTACGAGGCCAACGCGGCGCTGACCGGCGAGGCAGTATTCGCCGCTGCCGCGCGGGGCGACAACGTGGCCCTGGAGGTGATAGAAGCCGCGGTGGGCGCGATCATCGTCGGGTTGGGCAACGTGCTCAACATCTTCAATCCCGACGTGGTGGTGATGGGTGGCGGCGTGACCCTCGGCCTGCAAGAGTTGGGCCTGCTGGGCCAGATCGAAGACGGCGCGCGGCGGCGAGCAATGAGCTCCGGTCACCGGGCGTTCCGGCTGGCCCCGGCCACCTTCGGCGACAGTCAGGGGATGGTCGGCGCCGCCAGCTTGGTCTGGGCGGAAACGGCGAAGCGCTAGGTCGATTCGCCACGCAGTCGGCGTAGCTCTGCTTCCATCTCGGCGGCGGCGCGGGCGGCGCGCTCATCTGACAGGCTGGTTTCTGCGGCGGCGCGGGCAGTTCGCTCCGTTTCCAGTTCAGCGCGCGTCGTTTCACGGGCGGCCTGCTCCCCGGCCAGCATGGACTCGGCAGCGGCGCGGGCGGCCTGCTCGCCGGCCAGCATGGACTCGGCTGTAATGAGATCTGATCTGGTTTCGTCGTAGTCGCGCAGCCATTCGCCGGTTGACGGGTCACGGGTCATAGAACCGCAGGATGCGATCTTCCCAGACCAGGTCCAGCTCCAGGGTAGGGCTGTATCCGCGCGGGCGACCTTCAGCGTCCGGGGCCACGGGCAGGCGTTGGTATTCGCCGTCAACCAGCCGTTCCCCCACCAGCCGTTCCCCGTAATACCGGCTGTCCTCGCTGGGGTCGTACCGCCAGTATTCGCCGATGCCGATGGCGGCGTACAGCTCGCGCTTGGGGACGAGATCATTATGGGCGGTGTGCTTGGAGGCAATTTCCAGCGCGAAGTCGGGCGGCTTGCCCACCACCCAAATGCGATAGTGTTCCTGACTGATGATTTCGTCACGGTTCACGTCAAAGGCAACGTAGCAGTCCGGCGCGATGTTGCGGCCCGGGCGGCCTTGGTCGTAGTAAACGAAAGTGTTGCCGCTGACGATGATGCGGGGCTGGTCGGCGTAATGAATCTACAGCAGCGTGTTCACGTGCAGAAACTCGTGGTATTGCTCAGCTCCGTCAGGCAAGGGCGCACCATCCGTTGCGGGATAGAAAATGCCGTCCTCGTAGAGGTGGGGGGCCTCTTCGATGGAGGGTTGGGTGACCGGGGACACTTCGGGTTCAAAGCCGGGAATAGCCGCCCCAGGGTAGTACACGCCGTCCTCATATAGATTCGGCGCTTCCTCGATGGAAAGCTGCCTCATCGGAGGCGGGTCGAACAGGGGCTTGGATGGTCTGGTGGTCATGGCAGTCCTCGCGGCGGTGCATGCAGTGGCACTGTAACATTGTCGCAAATGGCCGGTAGTGACTCAATTTGAAACTGCTTAAATCGTCTAATGGTTACTGCTGGCTTAGTGGCATGAACATGACGCCGAGCCCGGCGGCCCTCTGGCGGTTCGACGGGGAGATGTCCTGGCCGATCACCGCGGCGCGCGCGGCCGTGGCGGCCAGACGGCCCATGATCAGCGCCCTTTCGTGGGCTCGGTCGATGTCGGTGTCGTCCACGGTGATGGAGGCTTCGATGACCACGTAGATGGTCTGGTCCTGGTTGTCCTTGGCCATGATGATGATGTCGGCGCGTTCGATCTCCTGCGCCTGTTGGTCGGTGATGGCTCCGTTGATTACGCTTTGGTTCACCATGTTGTCAAGGTGAGCGCTGTGGCCGGTGTTGGGCGCTTGCAGAACCTGGGCTTGCTGCATTCGGAGATAGCGCGCTATGAGCCTCGGCGCGATGCGTGCGGCGCGGTTTTCGTAGGCGCTGCCGGTGAGGTTGCCCAGCGTACCCTCGATCCTTTGGACGCTTCCGGTGAGGGTGTCGAGCCGTTCGTTAGTCTGCTGCTGGAAGCTGTCAAGCCGTTCGTTGGTGCTGTCGAACCGTTCGTTAGTCTGCTGTTGGAGGGTGTCGAGCCGTTCGTTGGTGCTGTCGAACCGCTCGTTGGTCTGTTGCTGGAGGCTGTCGAACCGTTCGTTGGTCTGCTGCTGGAAGCTGTCGAGCCGTTCGTTGGTCTGCTGCTGGGCTCGTTGCAGGGCCTCGATCTGCTGCGCTGTTTTCTGTTGGAGGCTGGCGATCTGAGCGACAGTGTCGGGCAGCTGGAGGAGTTCGCGGGTCAGTATGCGGGCTCGCACCTGTTCCAGGAGTTCCGGGTCTTGGTCGAGCTGCCTCATGAATGCGTGGACGTCGGGGGTGGTCATTCCGGTGTCTCCATCTTTGTTGCGGACGCTGCTTGCAATGGGTTTAGTATGCCACCCGCAAGATACCTGGTGAAGGGGTCGGATGTTGACGCGGCTGCTAATCGGGCCTTTGGCTCGTTGGATGTAATACGCCATTTCATAATGAGCACTACCCAAATGGCGCGGCAATTGACGAACCGGGCGGCCTGCGCTACGCTTGCCCGTGCACCAAAAACTCCACTGTTACGGAGCATTTCTCTATGACTCAACAAGCCCCTCCCACCGCTCTCACCCCCGAGGTGCAGGCCATGGTGGGCGTCAGCGGCGACGTCGTCGAATCCTGGGGCGTGGTGGACGGCGAGTACATGCGCCGGTTCACCCAGGCGCTGATGGACCCCGACCCGCGTTACTGGGACGACGAGTTCGCCAAGTCCACCCGCTACGGCGAGATCATCACGCCGCCGATCATGGTGAGCTACCTGGCCAGCCGCATCCGGCCGGACCAGGGCGACCCCATCACCGCGGCTTTCGAGGAGAACCCCGAATCGGACGGCATCGGCTCCGTGGAACGCCCGGGTGAGTTGCCTCCGGTGCCGACTAACCTGGTGCGGGTGCTCAACGCCGGCAACGAGATCGAGCTGTATGCCTACCCCAGCATCGGCGACACGGTCTTCTTCCAGAACCGCTATTCGGACATCCGCGAGCGCCTGGGGCGGGACGGCACGCCGTTCCTGATCATCACCCGCGAGACCCGATTCTGGAACCAGAACGACGTGACGCTGTGCATCACGCGCGCTTCGACCATCCGCCGGTAGACTCCGCCGGCTTCGGACCCACTGGAGAAACGCCATGACCACCCTGCTGGACGACCTGCTCAACATGGAGGCCGAGGAGATCTGGAAGCTCAACGAGCGGCCGGACGCCGACGGCCTGCGCGCCAAGGAGCAGATCTACTACGAGGACGTGAACGAGGGCGACGAACTGCCCAAATACATCTACAAGCCCACGCCCACCCACCTCTTCCGGTGGAGCGCGGCCATCGAGAATTTCCACCGGATCCATTACGATCTGGACTTCGGCCTGAACCATGACCGCAATCCCAGCATCCTGGTGCACGGCTCGTGGAAGCAGAGCGTGGTTCCCCAGTTCCTGAAGGACTGGACGCTGCCCAACGGCTGGCCGTGGAAGGCGCGCTTCGAGCACCGGGCGATGCTGGTCCCCGGCGACGTGCTCATCATGTGGGGACGGGTGACCAGCAAGTACGAAAAAGGTCAGATGGGCTTCATCGATCTGGAAATCGGCATGAAAACCCAGGACGGCATTGAGAGTATGCCGGGCACGGCGACGGTGGTGCTGCCCCTGCGGGACGGCCCGCCGATCCCATATCCCTTCGTACCGCCCGCCGACTGACCACACCCGTCATTCCGGCGGAAGCCGGAATCCAGAACACGGAGTTAACCGATGGCACGTTTCATTGCCGTTCACAATGTCCCTGGCATCACGGAGGCCGACTTCCGCGACAAGTTGGATGCCGTCCGCAAGTGGCGGCCCGACCGGCGCACCACTATCCTCAAGGTTTACGGCGACCTGGAGAATGGAAAGCTGATCTCCGAATGCGAGGCGGTGGAACAGTCCCATTTCGAGGACTGGCTCAACCTGGTGGGCTGGCCCGCCGAGTCCATCAACAAGGTGGACATCGTCTGCCAGGTGGGGACGTTCTGGAAACTGTAGGTTCAGTTCTGTCGCCAATGACAACATCCGGCCGGAGGTCACCCTCCGGCCTTTTTTCGGTATTGGCCAAGCCCGCCCATACCGGATGTGATAACCTTGCAACGAGGCCGACGGCCTATTTTTCACACTGATATGAGGTACGCTAAGCCATGACTATTGCCACCCGAATGAGCCGCCTGGGAACGGAATCCGCCTTCGAGGTGCTGGCCAAGGCGCGAGCGCTGGAAGCCCAGGGCCGGGAGATCGTGCACCTGGAGATCGGCGAACCCGACTTCGAGACGCCGGAGCACATCGTGCAGGCCGGCATCAAGGCGCTGCAGGACGGCTACACCCACTACGGCCCCACGCCGGGTCTGCCGGAACTCCGCCAGGCCGTGGCGCGCAACAGCCGGGAGGTGCGGGGCATCGACACCGACTGGGAGCAGGTGGTGGTGACCCCAGGTGCCAAGCCCATCATGTTCTACGTCCTGCTGGCCATCGCCGAGGCCGGCGCGGAGGTCATCTATCCCAACCCCGGGTTCCCCATTTACGAGTCGATGATCGAGTTCAGCGGGGCCAAGGCCGTGCCGATGCAACTGCTGGAAGACAAGGCGTACCATCCGGACCTGAGCGGTTTGCCTGACATGGTCAACGAGCGCACGCGGCTGCTGATCATCAACTCGCCGGAGAATCCCTGCGGGTCCGCCTTCACGCTGGAGGAGCTGGAGACCATCGCCGACGTGGTGCGCAGCCACCCGGACATGTACGTGATGTCCGACGAGATCTACAAGGATATCCTGTACTCCGGCGAGCACCACAGCATCGCCGCGCTGCCGGGCATGGCAGACCGCACCATCATCCTGGACGGCTTCTCCAAGAGCTATGCCATGACCGGCTGGCGGCTGGGCTATGGGATCATGCCCGATGAATTGGTCCCGCATGTGTCCCGGCTGGCCACCAACAGCGTGTCCTGCGCCGCGTCGTTCAGCCAGATGGCCGGCGTGGCCGCGCTGGACGGGCCGCAGGACGCCGTGCAGGAGATGGCCGCCGAGTTCGCTCGCCGTCGCCGTCTGATCGCCGATGGTTTGCAGTCCATCCCCGGCATCAACTGCCCGGAGCCGGAAGGCGCGTTCTACGCTTTCCCCAGCATCAAGGACACCGGCCTGACCAGCGCCGAGTTCGAGGAACGGGCCATGCAGGAGGCCGGCGTCGCGCTGCTATCCGGCTCGGCCTTCGGCGAGTTCGGCGAGGGCTACGTGCGGTTGTCCTACGCCAACAGCCAGGAGAACATCAGCAAGGCGCTGGAGAGCCTGGACGCCATGGTCCGCGCTTTGTAGCAACGTCACCGTCAGATGAGGTACTACCATGGTTACTGCACAGACCAAGCCACCGCCGCCTTCCGCCGACGTGGCTCAGCTCCCGCTGCGCCGTTTCACCGTGGACGAATACTACGCCATGGCCGAAGCGGGGATCCTGAAGGAAGGCGAGCGGGTTGAGTTGATTGACGGGGTGGTAGTCGAAATGGCACCAATCGGAAACAATCATATGGGGACAACGGATCTGTACACTATGTCGCTCGTCCGGGGGGTGGGAGATCGGGCCATTGTACGGGTTCAAGGCTCCATACTGTTGGCCGAGCGCAGTATGCCCGAACCGGATCTGGTACTGCTGCGAGCGCGTCAGGATTTTTACCGCTACCGGGCGGCCGTACCCGATGACGTCCTGCTGCTCATCGAGGTGGCCGAGAGTTCGGTGAACTACGACCGCTACCAGAAATTGCCGAGGTATGCCCAGGCCGGAATTCCCGAGGTCTGGATAACCGTCCTGCCGGAACGCATCATCGAGGCCCACGCTGAGCCCGTCGCCGGCAGGTACACCCGCAATCGCATCTACGTACCCGGCGACACCATCTCGCC
>DAOULH010000036.1:0-2001 GCA_034420475.1 Dehalococcoidia bacterium | reverse complement strand
TGGATGGTAGTTTCTCCTTCTCCCGTGCCCGTTACGGTCAGCTCCGATTGATCGGAGGCCACTGACACCGTTGCCACGGCATCATCGGACGATGAGGCCGTGATGGTCAGAGGATCGCCGTCGGCGTCGCTGAACACGCCGGACAGGGATACCTCGCGGGCGTCGCCGGCCTCCAGGCCCGCGATGTCGGCCAGGGATGAAATGGCCTTGGGCGGAGACTTCACCTTCACCGTGAAGGTGTCGGACACCATGCCGCCCCTGATGTCTGCGGCGGTTACGGTGATGGTTGCGGTCCCGGGAGAGCGGGCCGAGACCGTCATGGTGGAGTAGTCCGGCACCATCGACACCGTGGCGACATCTTCGTTCGACGATGCCGCCGTAATGGTCAGCCCATCATAATCGGGGTCGTCAAATACCCCGAGCAACTGGATTTGTCTGATCCGGTAGCTGTTGGCAATCCTGATGTCCGGCAGAGGGTTCAGGATCTCCGGGTCTTGGTTCGGCCCCGGCTTGAGTTGATCCCGGTGGATGGTGTATGTGACACTCTCCTGCCCGTAATCAGAGGGGTCGCTGCCGCTGAGCTTTGAGACCGTTACGTGGGCGTAGTGATGCCTGTCTCGCCCGTTGGTCACCAGCATCCAGACGGTTCTGGTGCTGCCTGTCAGGTAAAAGCCGGTGCTTTTCCGGTTGCCCTTGGCATAATTCTCGAATAGTGTTCCGTCCGAGGGACCGGACCAATACAGGCACCCTGGGCATGACGCGCCGAAATCAGGCGTGATGGAGACGGTGTTGACGTTGTTCGGCACCGTCGCGCTGTACCGCACCACCCGATTGTGTCCGTCGTAGACGGGTCCCAACGCCTGCGCTCCATTCACCGTCAGGCCGTCCAGGTCGAACGGCGGCCTCCAGTTGGCTTGGTCGTTGTCCATGACGCCAAACACAATGGGGCCGGACACGCTGTCCACGGTTTGGACCGGAATGCTCGGGGATACGGTGGCCCACAACGTGAAGAATTGGGTGGGTTCGCTGATGCTATCGTCCGCAATCGGGATCTCCACGATGGCTCGTGTTCGCCCGGCGGGGATTTGGAAAGATGCCGGTACGGTGATGCCGTTCTCTCCGGACCCGGCAGTTTGCAGGGTGACGGTGTAACCCCCGTCCGGGGCAACGCCGTCCAGTTGGGCGACCACCGGGAACGTGCCCTGGGCCTCGTACAGGTACTCCCTGAAACCGGGCGTATGTCCGCGGCGCAGCGTCCCTCGGAAGTTGCCGTCCCTCATCTCCCTTTCGGTATTCCCCATCAGCATCAGTTTGGTGGCGGCGACTCCGGGAGCCCCCGTTCCCTTGACCCAGGCGCTCTTGGCGCCGCCGTTCACGGCGCGGACCCGGACGTCGTAACGCAGCGTGCCCGCCTTGTAATCGCCGTTGGTCAGGTCTGTGATGGCATGGGTTGTGCCGGTGCCGGCGTGGGAGCGGGGTTGCCAGCCGTTCCGGAAATTGGAGGTCTGCTGGTCCGGAGCAGTGGCGTACTTGTACTGCACCTCGTAGCCGGTTACCGTGCCCGAGGGCGCGGTCCAGCTGATGTCCAGCCTTTCGCTACCGGACTGCACGGTGAGGTTTGCCGGTTCCGCGGGCGCGTTCTGGGCGGAGACGGATGGCGGCCAGAAGATGGTCGCTAGGAGTACCGCCAGCAGAATCAGTGCCATGGGCAAAAGAAGTTTTGTGGTCAGGAGTCTTTTGGCAAACATTGATGGGCTCCACGTTGTTGGGTGCGACGATCTGGCTGCAGGAATACCGGTGGGGATACCGGGTGAAGACCGGCGTGGGCCGGGCGTTCAATCGTGTTAGCGAAAGCCAGCCCGGCCCATCGGCGGGAGATAGGCAGGTATAGGTCCAAGGCCATGCCCGCCGCCGATTCCCGGAGCCTACCGTTCGGTTGGCTCGGTCTCCCTGGTCTGGGCGGTCTTGTACCAGCGGTTGTCGTCCTGGGTGAGGTTCTCC
>DAOULH010000035.1:0-6895 GCA_034420475.1 Dehalococcoidia bacterium | reverse complement strand
TAACGTGCGGTGGGGCATTGCTATTGCACTACTGTCGTAGAAGTCGCACGTTTTTCAGCAGACTGGTATTTTGGCTGTCCCAATCCGTTTTGGAAATTGTCCACAGGCCCTAGGCACCCGGATTTTAGCCGGGTTGTTGACGTACACGCAAGGCTCTCCCTGTTCCGGTTTTCGGAAGTGAGGGCCTTTTTATGGATTCGTTCATGGTCACGTTTGTGATCGCATATGCAAGGGTCTTGCTTGCCAGTCATTCGCCCCGGGTCTCGGGCGCGATGCACTGTGTGGTCGCTGGCCGAGTAGTTGTCGTCCAAAGGTTGTGGAGGTTGGCTGCCGGGTGATCAGGCGGCAATGGCGCCGATACTGCCCTCACCGTGACCGTGGGGAGGGGCGTGTGGACGCACAGGGGCGATCTCGTGTCAGCTAAGACCGGCGCTTGTAGCGCAACACCGGTTGGGGAGGTGGAGACGCCGCCCCAATCCGGTTCAGGCTGTCGTGCGGGCTGAGGCTCGCGGGCTGGCTTGAACGGGGACCAGTTCGGTGTTCCTTGGTGAGATTCCAAGGCGGAGCCGCCTTGCCAGGACATCAGGGCGGCGGTGTATCAGGCCTCGGCGTTGACGACGCCGGTGGCGTGGTGGGCGCCGGTTACGCGCTCGCGTCCTACTTCTGTTACGGGACGTGTAATCCGCGCTGCCGGATCATCGTTGGCCGACGGCATTCTCCGCAAAGGTTGTCTCCCTGGGATCCTTGGGCGTCGCAGCTGGCGCAGTGCCGGCGTGGCAGGGGTTGTCCTGGGCGCTGCTAATGACGTGAACAAAGGCCCGTGTGGTCGGGTGGGTGAATGGGGCAAGCCGGCAGGTGGCGACGGAGCAAGCGGCCCCGGGGACGGCGGGCAGTCGTCGCAGGTCCGGCATGTGCAAAGTGGATTGGTTGGCGGGCTTGGCCGAAGCAGCAATGTGCGCCATACCCATGACCCGGTTGATGCCGGGATACACGGAGTGCGCGTAGGTGGTCGACCCGGGTACGGGATTGGAGATCTGCCCGGCTGCTAATGGAAAACCCCGCCGGTTCTGCGGCGGGGTGTGACCAGAGGACGTGCGAGGTGGTGACGGGCGGACTATGAATTGGAGTTCTGGTCCGTCCCTGGGGGAGGTTCGTTGAAATCCAGTCCCTGGGCCTCGGCCTGCTGCTTGCGTTGCAACCAGGCGTGCCAGAGTTCGTTCTGGGCTTGGGCGGCTTCCGCTCTGCCTTGTGCCCGGCCAACCTCTCGGTGGCGTTCGATGATCGGTCTAACGAATCGATCAGCGAGGTCTTCGTAAATGTCCACGGGATGGTCCTTTCGAGTCCTCGATGTTGTTGTTGCGATGGCGACTGTGGCGCCAACGGCGCTTTTCGGCGATGGCTTCAATGGTGTGGGCGGCGTCGCCTCATCCGTGATCGGATGCCGGCGCCAGGTTGGCGACAACGGGGTGTGGTTGGCTGATCTACGAAAGAAGCGAGGCCCATGTGGACCTTGCAGCGGTTCCCGAGTAGTCCCGGCGTTTGGCGTATGTGCCTTGGCTACGTGAGCAGCATGAATGTGGAGAGGGGCATGGTCACGATGCGCGGATCATCCATGGGTGGCGTGTCCGCCTGGGTGATGAGGAGTCCGAACGTCGCGCGGTTCTCTGACCGTTCGATGAAGGATCGGATCCCCAGGGTGTCGCGGAACGGGTCGATACGCCGCTGGTATTTGACCTCGATGGGGATTCGGCGATCTCCTACGTTGAGTACGAAGTCCACCTCTTGGTTGCGGCCCTGCTCTGGCTGGTGGGCTACGTCCAGGCCCGGTATGGACAGCGCCGTCGCCCCCAACGCGCTCTCGGCGATGTGGCCGGCTACGGTGGTCAGCTCAGGACTGGCCGCCAGTGTGCCTGGGGCCAGTGGGATCAGTTCCTGTAGCCAGCTGGCTCGCAGGCTGTGGTCCGCTAGGCAGATCTTGGGGCTGCCTCGGCTTCGCCTGAGCCGGGCTTCCAGTGGCATCACCAGCCTGATCAGCATGGTGTCGGCCAGTGTTTGCAGGCAGTCGCCCGCCGCCTGTGCGCTGATATTTTGGCCCAGCGTCAGGCGGGCCTCTTCAGCCAGCCGTTGGTACGACGGCGTTTGCCCGGCGTACCGGCACGCTAGCCTGAAGGTCGCTTCCAGCAGAGCCGACCCGCGTTCGCCGGCGGTTTGGGCGTCCGCTACGTCGTGCTGCAGGACCCTTTGAATGACGGTCTCGTTGAGTTGGTCGGCTAGGAGCCCCCATTCGGTATCGTTCGTGTTGTGGGCGACCGGGTAGCCACCTCGTTCTGAGAAGTAGCGGAATGCGTCATCGCGCGCCGGACCGTGGTCTTGGCCGTGTTTGGCGAGGTCCTGCCAGAATTCTTTCCGCAGGAGCTCGCCCAGGCCGTTGTCCGGCAGGAACGGCGCATTGCATTCCAATCCCCGAAACTCGGCGATCTCGCTGAGGGAGAGCGCTGCGGCCTCGACGGTGTGGATCCGTCCGGCAAGGCTGTCCCTGCCTTGTTCGATCCGCAGGGCCGAGCTTCCCGTCAGGAGCACCTTGAGGGATGTATTGTCCACCAGGAACTTGAGCTGGTTGCTCCAGCCGGATAAGTTCTGTGCTTCATCCACGAACAGGTAGGCAGTTTGCCCTTGGTGGGCCAGGTTGTTGAACGCGTCGGTGGCGATGTTGGCTTCCAGCCAGTCGGCGATGCGCAGGATGGGGTCGATCAGGCCCGAGGTCGACGTCAAATCGTCGAACTGGATCCGCATGATGTTGTTGGGCGGTACCCCCTCGGCCAGCAGGTCGCTGATGATCTGAAGCTGGACAGTGGTCTTGCCAACCTGTCGCGGCCCTCGTACGGCGATGATGGGAGCGATGCTGGCGTCCAGCCGTCGTCGAACCCGTTGGACCAAGTGTCGCCGGGTGGCTGGGATTGCCGGGGGCTGGATGCCGGACCACCAGGGGTTTAGCCGGCGCAGGTCGTCCATCAGCGCGTCCGGGAATTGGCTATTAGGGTGTCTGGTCAATTTGACCTCCCTGAATTATGAGCCTTGGCTGGATGGGTGCTCTGCGGGAGGGCGCCTTTGGTGGCCTCGGTGAACTGTCGCCATTATCGCTTTTTGAAATAGCACATTTCAAATTGTTGCACTACCTTTCATTCGCCGTCGGTTGGCGGCTGGACTGTCTTCCGGAGTTCCCAGGTTGGGAAATTTCTCTACTCGTGATCTGACGCGGGTGCAGCGGATCTTGGCGCAAGCTCCTCACCAGCGTCTAAGGAGTATCCCCGCTTGCACGGGGTAGGGGAAATTCGTGTGCCGGCTCGGCCTCGCCGTAGGCGGGGTTGGCCCGCTATGGCGGGGAGGGGGCTGGGGACCAGCGGTTGCGCCGGGGGGCCACACCTGTGCTTACTTGGATAGTGCTGGAAAGGCAGGTCCCCGTTTACGCGGTGCTCAGTGGGTGCAAAACAGAGCGTTTGGTTCTTGAAATCGGTGTTGGCATAGGGTAGCCTCTCCATCCGGTGAACGGCCATGGCAATGCGGGATATGTTTCGTTTGGACGACTCTACCGTTGGCCTCGGCAGGAGGGTTTATAATTTACTGTACCGCGTGGTTATATTCGCCCTCGCCACCGTCGTATTGGGGGCGGTGGGAATTCTTCTCGGGTTTTTGATCCTGTTCGGAGCTGATCTGGTGGGGCTCGATGAAAAGACCAAGGACCTCATGAAAGCCTCGGCTGGAATGCTGTACGTATTGCTGGTGATCAGTTCGCTGTTGTTTGCGTTGGGAGACGTCCTGCAATTGCTATGGTATTACCTGACCAGTGGAGTGGGAAGAAATGGAACGAGATGACGTCTGTGTCCGCGCACCGGGATCCATAAGACTGTGGTGGTTGAAAGCCGTCGTCTTCGCTTTCAGCGTGACGGCTGTTTTGAGCACAATGCTAGGCTTGACCGGCTATCCGGCGGGAGAGTGGCCTTTCGTAGGCGGTGTGGTGGGTATCGCGCTCTTCCTTTCTGCGCTGGCGGTCAGTGCCATTTTGCTGGTAGTGGCCAAGTCGATTGATGCCTATAGTCGCACCGCTATCAAGGAGAGCGGCTTCAAAGTCTACTTTGAGGGTGCTGAGGTGAAGCCTCGCAAAGGTCGTACGTTGATGATTGCCGTAGTGCTCGTAACGTTGTACGTTGCCGCGGTGTTGGGCGTGGCATTGCTGGTGTCGCTAGCAATTGTGGAGGGCTTAGGATTGCCGCCCTTGGCAACGGGTATCCATGTTGGTGCCAAGGTGTTGGCGTTGGTGGGTGTTGGTGGCTTGGGCATCCTAATGGGCCTGTCGTTTGGCGTTTACTTTCTGATCCGGCGGATGGCCAAGTGGGTACCGGCAGTAGCTTGGGCGGTGCACCTAGTGCTAAACGTCGGCGATGGAGTTGAAGAACTTGCCCAAGTCAGTTCTTTGGGCAGGTCTTCTATGCGGGCTTGATCTGGTTGAAATCAGTTGACCGTTTGAGCGGGGTCAACTGCAAAACCGCTGCAGACCATAGGGTGAGAGTGGATTATCCCCGCCGGCACGGGGTCAATCAAATGGATCCCCTGTGCGTTGAGGCTCGGTGGGAGTATCCCCGCCAGCGGGGGGCGGCCTGCGCGAACCTCGGCGGTTTGGGAGGTCCTCTGCTAACTTTGGCTGACGGGGCTGGAAGCAAGACGCCGACGCAGTGTGCGCCGGCGGTTGCGAGTTAGCCGTTGTCGAGGTCGTTCATGCTGGCGCCGGTAGCGGCGTGCCGTTGCGCTCGAAACGTTCGAGGCATTTCCGGTAGGCTTCGGGAGCTTCGGCCTCGAAACGTTCGAGTATTTCCTCGGTGGAGAGGGGCATATACTCCCGGTAGGAGGTCTCGAAGCCGGGAGTATGCTTGATGTAGGCGAGGAGCCGGGACTTGGTAGCGGACATTCTTTCGCTCATGCTCTCATCTCCTTGAGGGCTCTTCGGACAGCCTCGCGGGGGGATGAATATCCTACTGCATCCGGGGGAGTGTAGTCCAATAGCGCGAGGTGGTCTTGCTGATCGTGGGTTGGCGCGGGCCGTTCGAGGCCCATTGCCCATGGGGTGAGGTCGGAACGGTGTATGAGGGTGCGGTTGTTGTAGACGACGTGGTAGCCGGTTTGAGGATCAACCATGGCGTCGTGTCCGGTGAGTATGGACCTGAACCCGTTGTTGTGGCTGTTCTCGTAGAGGATGCTGGTGACTTCGTTGCTGACGCCGTAGGTTTCGGCGGCGACGAGGCGGCGGTTGCTCAGAGTTCTGAGTCTTTTACTGCTTGTGTCAGCAGGACTGGCGGCGAGCCGTCGCCGGGAACGTGGTACAGCGGGACGCCTGCTTTGATCAGCAGAGCGAGGGCTGATTGGGACATGTCCGGTGGTGTCGGCGGAGCGCCTGAGAGACAGGCGGTCAGGAATTCCATGCGCTCTTCTTCCCAATGCTGTTCCCATGCCGCGTCGGTCCATTCCATATCGCTCCGTCCTTTGCCTGTTGGTCACCGGCCTGTGGCTTTTCATCCCTGCCTCGCAGGGTTTTTCGTACCGGCCAGACGATCTTCTCGAATGAGGTGGTGTATCCCGGTGCTTGCCCGGGCCATGGTTTCCTATTGGATCGCGGCGCTTGGTCAACGCGTATTATCCCCGCCTACGCGGGGTCGAGGTGTTCGAGTCGGACGGCGGTACTGGAGGCCGAAGCGGGCGGGGGTAGAGGCCATGCTCACGCGCCTGCATATGCTGCGTGACGTGGATGCGCTCCACCTGGCTTGGGCTGGCGCCGTGCGCCGCAAGGGTGTGCTGTGGGGTTTGACCAGGGCCGGTTGCCTGGTGTCGATGTGCTGTAACGTCGCCTACGGGGGGCTGATGGTGGCAATTGGCGTGGGACCGGTGTTTGGCTACGAAATGGTCGAAGGCTGGGGCATTTTCCTGACCTGGTGTGCCGCAAGCGTCATCATTGGATTCCTGGCGACGTGGTGGGGGACTTGGCGATGGCTGAAGCGGTGAGTTGGGCGAAACTGTGGCGGTCGTCCGACCTGATCCGGATGCCCGCGCGGAAAAGCCGGCGGTTGGGGTGGCCACTGCCTTGACGCGCTGGGCGGATCATTGCCCCTTCTGGAGTTCTGACTCCTCTGGCAGGTTGACCTGATCTTGAATCGAAATAGCACGCTCGGCGGGGCGTTGAGCGGCACGAGAAGCTGTCATTCAAGAACGCCAAAAGTAAAACCCCCCTGGTGCGCCGTTCCAATGAGAGGCGTGAGGGGTATCGTCAAGCCCATGTTACGGCACGAACGCCGGATAGACAAGCTGAGTTGCGTTCGGCCCTGGGTTCATATCCAAACCTGTTCCTTATCGCTGATCATGAACTGGTCGGACAGGTGGTTGGGTAGCTCCGTCCGTACGATCCGGACAGCATCCTTGAGTATGTCCGTGCTCGTCGTCATGTCTCTCTTGGGCGAATGTGCAATTCTCAGCATTTCCTGCGGTCGTTGAACGCGTCGTCGTAGGCCGTCGCTGGTGCTCCCATCTCGTCCATGCAGCGGCGGCAGAAACGCTTGGCGGCGTTGACCGGCCCTGCGCAGCGTTCGCAGATCTCGGTGTCCGCTTCTTCCAGGATGTCGCTGGTCTGTTCTGGCTGTCTGGCGTGGCAGGTCATGCACCGCGAGTACGCGGCCGGTTTGGGCATTCCACACGAGCACCGGTTGGTGGCCGAGGTTGTGGTTACCATGCCGTCATTATCCAGCAATCCTCTGGCCTTGGCGCAGCCGGTGCAGTAGGAGAATTCCGGCTTTCTGCCGTCGCCGCATCCCGGGCAGGGAACTTGTCCCGGCTCGATCGTCGCCTGTATGCG
>DAOULH010000034.1:0-87535 GCA_034420475.1 Dehalococcoidia bacterium | reverse complement strand
CGGCCGGAGGACCTGGGACTCGAACCGGATGGGGGCGGCGACAACTCCCGCGCCGGGCGGCAAACCGGATCCGCGCGCCGGCCCCAGGGCGTCCAGGACGAGATCAACTTCACTCTTCGCCAGACCATGAGGACCCGGGCCTTCTGGCTCATGGTGCTGTTTTCTTTTGCCAGCTTCATCGTGCAGGCCGGCGTTTCGCTGCACCAGGTGCCGCATTTCATCGATCAGGGAGTGCCAGCCTCCAGCGCCGTGTGGGCGGCCAGCACCTTCGCCATTTCCCAGGTTCCGGCGAGCATCTTCTGGTCGGCGCTGTCGCAAAAAGCGGCGGCGCGGTTCATCATGCTGGGATCCGGGCTGGTGGTTTCCTGCGGCGCCATAACTACGGCGTTCGCCAGCGGCATCGCGATGGGAGTGTTCGGGGCGTTCATCCTGGGATTCGGCGTAGGCGGACTGCACATCATTGGCCGGCTGGTGTGGGCCGACTATTTCGGGCGGCTGCACCTGGGGGCGATCCGCGCCTGGGGACTGGCGGCGCAGGTGGGCGGGCAGGCCCTGGGTCCCATCGCCGCCGGGCTGGCGGTGGACCGGGTGGGCAGCTACCAGGGATCGTTCCTGGCCTTCGGCATCAACCTGGCGGTGGTCTCCGTGCTGATGCTGACCGCGACGCGGCCGGGAAGGGAAGCCGCCGATGGGGGGCAGGAAATCAGCGCGGCCGGATAGCTCACGCGTACCCATTTTGCCATCGCGAGGAGCGCAGCGACGTTGCGATCTCTCTCCCACAGCAGCGTTCCTTTCCGCGACGAGATTGCCGCTCTGCGCGCGCAATGACTGATCGACTGCGGTGGCGGGGTTCGCTTGACCGGGGTTTCTTCGGGGCTATACTGTCGCCAATCCGTCGGGCGCGATGGCGCATGGCGGCAGCAGGGACGCGGGTTGATGACCCTGACACGATTCTTGGAATCGTGTCAGCAGAACAGGAATATCGCACGCTTTACCGGTGTGAGCATCGGCAACCAGGAGAGGCATTATGCAGACCAGAGAGATGACCGCCAGCGCGTCGCGCCTGATGGTCGAACAGATGGTGGCGTCGGGCGTCAAGTACGTTTTCAACAACTCGGGGTCGCGGGAGGCGCTGTTCTTCAACGAGCTGCACGCGCGGTCGGACATCCATGGGATACTCGGACTGCACGAGGGCGCCGTGACGGCGATGGCCGGCGGCTACACCCAGGCGAACCTGGCTCCCGGCGTGATGGTAGTGCACCTGGGCGCGGGCCTGGCGCAAGCCATGGGTCAGTTGATCAACGTGTGGACGGGCAGCCTGCCGGTGGTGGTGATCACCTTCGCGGGGGACACCGGCAGCTTCGCCGGCAAGATCAGCTTGGACGTGAGCCACAATGCCGGCCCGACCGCCATCGCCGCGCCGATGATGAAGGCCAACTGGACGGTCATCGAACCGGAGGGACTGCCGGCTGCCCTGGAGCGGGCGTTGCGGGTGGCGATGACGCCGCCGGTGGGTCCGGTGCACCTGGCGGTGTACGACCGTCTGCTGGGGCCGGCCGAGCACACGGCGAACATCATCGAAGGCCAGCTTCCTGAGATCCACGCCGGCTACCCGTCGGATGCCGACACTGAAGCGGTGGCGCGAGCGCTGCGGGATGCCAAGCGTCCGCTGCTGTACGTGGGTGACGGCGTATGGAAGAGCGGCGCCATCGCCGAGGTTACCGCATTGGCTGAGCGTTTCGGGGTGCCGGTAGTGGGAGATCCGCGGGCGGTCTCGATCAAGCACCCGCTGCACGCCGGCGGCCGGCGGCTGGAGCAGGCCCCGGACATCGACCCGGACCTGATACTGTGCATCGGCGTGACGCACAACGGGGCCGGCAACGCCAGCGACTACACCGCGTTCTTCGACGCCGAGCGGACCATCGCCATCGGCGCGGACGCCGAGAACCTGGAGAACATCCCTGGTCTGGACCTGGCAGTGCTCGCCGACGAGAAGCGGGCGGCGCAGGCGTTGTTGGATGCCACGGACGGTTCGTCCGACGATTTGTCCGACCGACGGAGCCGCGCCCGGGAAGAGGTGGCGGCGCTGCGGGCCCAGCGTCGGGACGCCGCGTGGCGGGTCCCCGCGGAGCAGGGCAAGGTTCGCGCGGTGGCCTTGGGTGACGCGCTGGACCAGGCGTTGGAGAGCCGCGGTGGTGGGTTGGTGACCATCGAGCAATTTGCCGTGGCGCAGGATATCCTGGCAAACAACGACGAGGCGGGCCGCAACCAGTACATCCGGCCGGCCGGCGGGTCGGAAGGCTACGGCGTGGGCATGGCGATAGGGGCCAAGCTGGGCGCGCCGGACACGCCCGTGGTCGGCCTGGTCGGCGACGGGTCGCTGTACTACTCCGATCATGCGCTGTGGACGGCGGCCAGCCACGGGGTGCCGGTGCTTTACGTAATCTCCAACAACGGCGCCTACGGCATCGTCGCCAGTTCGTTCGCCAATGCCAACGCCAACATGCGCGAGACCGGAGAGTACCGGGGCGTGGTGCTGGACGGCATAGACCCGGTGAAACTGGCCGAGGGCTTTGGCGTCGAGGCGATGGACGCGACGGACGAGACCAACATCGGCGACGCCATCGAGCACGGGCTGGGTGTCGTCGAGCGGGAGAAGCGGCCGTTCCTGCTGAACGTTCACCTGCCGCTGGGCCTGCCGGAAGGCGGGCGTCCCGGGGAGATTTACAACATGAGTGCGGAGCTTGGTTAGTGTGGAAAGACGGGCGGGAAATTTCCCGCCCATCGGCTTTGGACGACTGTTCAGAACTCGAGAGGTTGTCATTGCGCGGCGCTTGCGCCGTGGCAATTTCGACGCCGTAGTAGCAACGTCTGCCCCCAGGGACTTTCTTACGCCAACGAGATTGCCGTGCTGCGCTCGCAATGACACTTTCCCGCGACTCTGAACAGTTACGGCTTTGGGCCTGGCGCGATCCGCCGGGCCGAGTGCGCTAAAATAGGCGCAGCTTCAGGCCGCATATTGAGATGGTCAGAGCAGGTTGGGGTTATGCCGCACAATTTCTGGATGATCAATTGCAACGAGGAAAACTATAACGTTACGCGGCGGCTGGGGTTCACCGGACAGGGGCTGAAGGCGGAGTATCGGCGCAAGGTGCAACGGGTCGAACCGGGCGACCGGGTCATCTACTACGTGACCGGGTCGCGCGTTTTCACAGCGACGGCCACCGTGACCCAGGGGTACGAAGAGGTTGAATCGAGCCCGTGGATCAAAGAGGGAAAGGCCACGTGGCCCTACCGCATCGGGATCAAGCCGGACGTCGTCCTGGGGAACGACCAGTACATCAACGCCGGGCTGATCGCCTACCGGCTGGAATACGTGCGGAAGTGGGCGCCGGAAGATTGGTACATGGCGTTCCAGGGCAACCTGCACCTGCTGTCCAAGAGCGACTTTTTTCTGCTGGAAGGCGAGATGCTGAAACTCCGGTACGGGCGGGAAAAGGCACTGGAGCAGATCGACGCCGCGTTGGCCGCCGAAGAGGAGAGGGTCAACGCACAGCGGGAGCGGCGGCGGCGAAATGCGACCCGGAACAACGCCCGACCGCAGCCGCCTCGGACGGCGGCCGCGGCCGACAACCCGCCCACACCCATAGCCGAACTCCAACCCGCCGAGGATGCGCCGGCGACCGACGAGCCTGCGGAATCTTCGGGCGAACCGGGCCGCAATAACGGACGAGGGCGACGGAACCCACGGAACCGCGGGAACAACCGGAGATCGGCTCCCCGGCAGTCGCCGCGCTACGATAACGAATAGCCTTCGTCGTCCAGGGCCTGCCTGATCTCTGACAGTACCTCGGGGTCAGACTCGCTGGCCAGAGCGTGTCGCAGGTTGGCGCGGGCGGCGATGTTGCCGATGCGACCCAGGGCCCACGCGGCGTGCTGTCGCACCAAAGATGGCGCGGACCGTAAGGCGCGGGCCAATGCCGGCACTGCGGAAGGATCGCCGGCATTGCCCAGGGCGACGCAGGCGTTGCGCTGCATTCCGACGCGCTTGGCGCGCATGACCGGGGTGCCGGCAAAACGCTGGCGGAACTGTTCGTCGGTCATCTCGAGCAACTCGATGAGGTCAATGGTGGAAAGGTCGGTGCGGCCGAAATTGGGGTCTCCGGTGGCTTTCGCCTTGCGGTTGACCGGGCAGACTTCCTGGCAGATGTCGCAGCCGAAGACCCAGTTGCCCATGGACGCACGGAGTTCGACGGGTATGGTCCCCTTGTGTTCGATGGTCAGGTAGCTGATGCAGCGGCGATTATCGACGACGTAGGGGGCGACGATGGCGTCGGTGGGACACGCGGGGATGCAGCGGGAGCACTGGCCGCAGGTCTTGGCCAGAGGAGCATCGGCGGCCAGCGGGAGGTCGGTGATGATCTGCCCCAGCAGGAGCCACGAGCCGTAGGTCGGATTGAGGATGTTGCCGTTCTTGCCGAACCAGCCGAGTCCGGCGCGGGCGGCGGCGGCGCGATCCAGCATCGGCCCGTCGTCAACGTACCAGCGGGCAGCGAACCGGTCGCCCAGTCGCTCGGTCAGTTCCAGGACCATGCGGCGCATACGGCGCTTCATCACGCGGTGATAGTCCCTGCCCCGAGCGTAGCGGGCGATGAGCCCCCGGTCGTTGGGAGGAGGAGCGTCTTCCGCAGGATAGTAGTTCCAGCCCAGGGAGATGATCGAGCGGGCGCCGGGCAGCAGGGTTTCCGGATCCGTGCCGCGTCGGACGCGCTGGGAGTTGAACCAGGGCAGGCCGTCCATGAGGCCGGCGTCAATGCGGCGGAGGGCTTCGTCACGGTCGGAGGCAAATTCATCGGCGGACGCGACGGCGACCAGGTCGAAACCCGCATCGCGCGCCGCCTGGTCAACCCACTGACGCAGTTGCGCGGGGTCCACGGCAATGTTGGTTGTGGCGTTCACAGGTTCTCGCGCTGGTAATGTCCGTCGTAGCCCGTAGCGTCCGGCGCGCTCAGGGGGAAGAAGACCAGCTGGGCGATGCGGGCGTCCCGTTGCAGGCGGAAGCCGGCGGCATTGTGTACCAGCAGCAGCGTATGGGAGCGCCCGCGGTAGCCGGCGTCCCACACGGCGGTGTGCAGCGACACTCCCATGCGCAGCAGGCTCGAGCGCGGACGACCCAGGGCCATCAGCCATCGAGGCAGATTGACCACCTCGTTGAAGGTGACGAGGTAGTGGCCGGGCGGTAGAACCAGCCAGCCGTCGCATCCGAAGTCCAGCTCGGTGGATCCGGGCAGTGCCCGGTCGCCATCGGAGACGCCGATGGCGCCGGCCTCCGGCGGAAACGACGCCACCGACCGGACGGTGACGTCGATGCCGTTGGGCTGGAGCTGGCGGCG
The DNA here is from genome assembly GCA_034420475.1 of Dehalococcoidia bacterium. Classification (GTDB taxonomy): domain Bacteria; phylum Chloroflexota; class Dehalococcoidia; order Lucifugimonadales; family UBA3495; genus Bin87. The sequence continues at coordinate 82,142 of DAOULH010000034.1, read as the reverse complement.
CAGGTCGGGACATTCTTCCAGCAGGGGAGGGTCGCCCGCCAGCAGGGCCGCGATGGCATCCCGATTGAGTGCGCCGATGTTGGCAGGTTCGTCGCCGATCATGACATAGAAAACAATTCACCCGCCGCGCGTGCTGTGCAGCGACGCTGGCGGGTGAATTTGCGCCGTCGATGGGGATTAGTCGTGCATGAAGTCCTGGATGTCGGCGGGCAGGGGCTCGTACTTGGGGATCTCGGTGACCACGGCCTGTGTGGTCAGGAGCATTCCGGCGACGGAGCCGGCGTTCTGGAGGGCCGAGCGGGTTACCTTGGCGGGGTCGATGATGCCCCTGGCGACCATGCCCGTGTAGTCGCCGCGGTCAGCGTCGAAACCGTAGTCGGCTTCACCGTTGCGCACGTTCTCCACGATGACCGCGCCCTTGTAGCCGGCGTTGTCGGCGATGGTGGTAAGGGGGGCCTCCAATGCTTCCCGAACGAGCCGGATGCCAACGGCTACGTCGCCGGCCGCGTCGTCCAGGATGCCGTCCAGCGCAGCCTGGGCGCGGAGCAGGGTGACTCCTCCGCCGGGGATGACGCCTTCCTCCACGGCGGCGCGGGTGGCGGCCAAGGCGTCTTCGGTTCGGCTCTTGCGCTCGTTGAGCTCGGGCTCGGTGGCGGCGCCGACCTTGATGACGGCGACGCCGCCGGCGAGGTTGGCCAGGCGTTCCTGGAGTTTCTCACGGTCGTAGTCCGAGGTGGTTTCCTCGATCTGGACGCGGAGTTCGGAGACGCGGCCGGTGATGTCGTCCTCGTGGCCGCGGCCCTCGACGATGGTGGTCTCGTCCTTGGAGGCGACGACACGGCGGGCGGAACCCAGTTGGTCGATGGACACTGCGTCGAGGCGCATACCGGTGTCGCTGGTGACCACGGTGCCGCCGGTCATGATCGCCAGGTCCTCCAGCAGGGCCTTGCGTCGCTCGCCGAAGCCGGGGGCCTTGACGGCGAGGCTGGTGATGGTGCCGCGCAGCTTGTTGACCACCAACGTGGCCAGGGCTTCGCCCTCGATGTCCTCGGCGATGATGACCAGCGGTCGGCGGCCACCCTGAGCGACGGCCTCGAGGGTGGGCACCACGTCGGCGGCGGAGGACAGCTTCTGGTCGGTGAGCAGGAACAGGGGCTCGTCGATGGAGCATTCCATGCGGTCGGTGTCGGTGACGAAGTGAGGCGACAGGTAGCCGCGGTCCAGGCGCATGCCCTCGACAACGTCAAGCTCGTCGCTGAGGCTGCGGCTCTCCTCGACGGTGATGATGCCCTCGCGTCCGACTTTGTCCATGGCGTCGGCGATCAGGTCGGCGATGGCCTCTTCGTGAGCGGACAGGGCGGCGACGCGGGCCACTTGCTCTCTGCTCTCGACGGCGGCTGCCTGGTCGCTGATCACGCTGCACACGGCGGACACGGCCCGGTCGATGCCGGACTTCAGGGCCAAGGGATTGGCGCCGGCCGCGACGTTCATAAAGCCGCCCTGGATGATGGAGCGGGCCAGCACGATGGAGGTGGTGGTGCCATCGCCGACCACGTCGTTGGTCTTGGACGCGGCTTCCTTCACCACCTGGGCGCCCATGTTCTCGTAGGGGTCGGGCAGTTCGATTTCCTTGGCGATGGTAACGCCGTCGCTACACACCACGGGAAGGGTCCAGACGCGCCCCAGGATGACGTTGCGGCCGCTGGGGCCCAGGGTCAGGGCGACGGCGCGCCCGAGCTGGTCAACGCCGCTCATCAGGCTCTGTCGAGCGTTCTCATCGAAAATCAACTGCTTCTCGGGCATGGCGGGGATCCTCCGCTAATGGGGTGAATGTAGTTGCAAACAGGAATAATGATGCTGAAAAACGCGCCATGCGTCCGTTTCCGGGCTTGGCTTTCAGCACAACAATTTTCGGGCAACAGGGCCGAAATTGTCAACCTGACGCTATGGGCGCTGGCCGGCGTCGCGGAAACCCGGGAAACGGCGGATGACAAAGGGGGAAAAGGTTTGGTAACATCATGTCCGCGAAAGACAGTCCAGAGGAGTTAGAACCTTGCCGGCTCAGAAAGCCCACCGCCAATCCGTAAAGCGTTACGCGCGCAACATGAGCGTGCGTCGCGCCACCCGCACCGCTATCAGCCGCGCCCGTCGCGCCGTAGCGACCGCCGATCCTGATTCCGAGGAAGCGGTGCGCAACGCCATGAGCATGCTCGACGTGGCAGTCCGGAAAGGCATACTGCACAAGAACAACGCATCTCGGCGGAAGGGCCGCCTGGCAGCGGCGCTCAACCGATCCCGCGCCGGCTAGTTTCCGACGGGTCAGCGTGATGAATCGCCCGGGGGGTCTTCGCGCCCTCCGGGCGTCTCGATTGTGCGGCCTGGAGACCCGGTCGGGCAACGGGCGCCGGCTCGGGAATAGGATCGTCACGCCGCTGCGCTCTTCACGATGACAAAATGGGCAGGTGTGAGTGAACGGGGAGGGTGTTGACAACCCGCCGCGAATTTATTAGCATATCGGTGCCGAACATTAGTTTGCGATGCGGAGAATACACAAGGTGCGGAGGTAGCCCGTATGCCACCGAAGAAAAATCTGAGGCCCCGACAGCAGCAAATCCTCGATTTCATCGAGCAATTCCTGGACGAAAACGGCATCCCGCCGACGGTGCGGGACATTCAGCGCGGCTGCAGCATCAGCAGCACGTCGGTCGTCGACTACAACCTGCGACTGATGGAGCGGGACGGGTATCTGAAGCGGCGCTCGGAAGTGGCGCGGGGGATCGAACTCCTGGACGAAACCGGCCTGCCGGTGGCCAACGGCGCCGCCAGAGTGCAGATAGTGGGCAGCATTGCCGCCGGCGAACCGATACCGGCCTTCTCCTCGGAAGGAGTGGACTCGGCCGCCGAATTCGACATCGTGGAAGTGCGCCCTGACCTCAAAAAGCGGCACGGCACGCTGTACGCCCTGTCAGTCAAGGGCACGTCGATGATCGACGCCCTGATTGACGACGGCGATGTGGTGGTCATCAAGCCGACCAACACCGCCCGCAACGGCGAAATGGTGGTGGCGTGGCTGAAAGAGGAAGAAGAGGCGACCCTCAAGAAGTTTTTCCGGGAGGGCGACCAGGTACGGTTGCAGCCGGCTAACAGCACCATGGACCCGATATACGTGTCAGCGGACAACGTGGAGGTGAAAGGTCGCGTGGTGGAAGTGCTGCGGCAGTTCTAAGCTGAACGGGGCCTTCAGTTCCGGCTGTTGGCCAACGCTCCGTACGTGGCTACCAGGAAAGGGACGCAGTAGGTCAGCGGAATTTTCCATGCCAGCGCGCCGGCGAGATTGCCGGCGATGATGGCGTCACCCTGATTCAGCGCCGTGAGGGCCGTGCCCACCACGGCGCTGGCGACTAACGACCGGCGCAGCATGGGCCAGTGCCGCAAGGCGCAACGGAGGCACTTGGTGATCCCGCTTGCCACGCCGCGGGGGCGAAAGGTGAAGCTGGCGTTGGTGGCCGTGGGTCGTCCGCACCGTTGGCACGGGAAATCGGCGGCTGTCATGGGTCGCTGGGTTCAGACCGGAACGGCGGCGGGAGCGTAGGGGGAAGGTTCGGGAAGGTCGAAGACCCGGGTCGGTGCCAAGCGTCCCTCGGACTCAGGACGGGCCAGGGCGAGGAACACGCCGTCGGGGTCGTAGATGCGCCACAACCGCGGGTCCGATGGGTCGATTCGGGCGGATCCGGCGGCAACGGTCTGGCCGTGGCGCACGGACCGGGCGCGGTCCGCGTTGACCTGAATGGACGGAAGTTCCCGCAGGGCCCAATCGACGGGATGCAGGTGGCGCGTCCAACCGCCCGAGGCGGCGGCCTGCTCCAGGGCATCGGGGGTGATCCCCTCTGAGCGTTCAAACCGGCCGCATGACAGGCGGACCAGCTCGGTCACAAAGGCGCCGCAGTCGAGGGTTTGGCCGAGGTCATGGGCGATGGAGCGGAGATACGTTCCCTTACCACAGTCAACGGTAAGCGTGACGAAAGGTATCCGCAGGTCGTCGATGGAAATCGAGCGGACGGACACGCGGCGGGGGGAGCGTTCGATCTCACGGCCGGCGCGGGCCAGATCGTAGAGCCGGCGGCCGTCAACCTTGACCGCGCTGTACATGGGAGGCAGTTGGTCGATTTCGCCGACGAAATTCACCAGCGCGCCGGCGATGTCGGCCCGTGTCAACCGGGACGGGTCGGATATTTCTTCGATGTCGCCTTCGGCATCGTAGGTGTTGCTGACTGCGCCCAACCGCACCGTCATGCGGTAGCGCTTCCATCCGGAGACGACCAGCTCCATGAGCCGGGTGGCCTGTCCGAAGCAGATGGGCAGGACGCCCTCGGCCAGCGGGTCCAGGGTGCCGGCGTGGCCGACCTTTTTGCGCTGCCCGGTGATGCGCTTCACGCGCCGGACGGCGTCCATGGAGGTGATGCCGACGGGTTTGTGGAGGTTGAGGAATCCGTTGACCGCCGGCCGCCCACGTTCACCAGCAGGCATAGGCTCACGCGCGACTCGCCCAAGCCTGGGCGCCTTCCCCGGATTCGTCCGGCACCTCGAGATCGTCGATGAGTTGCATCAGGCGATCGGCTTCAATCATGGCGTCGTCCAGCTGGAAGGTGAGGAACGGCACGTGACGCAGGGAGACGCGACCGCGCAGCTCCCGCCGCAGGTAGGATGCAGAGGACTGGATCCCGGCCAGGGCTTCCTGGCGGACTGCTTCCGTGCCCATCACGCTGACGTAGACCCGGGCGCTTCGCAGGTCCGACGCCGTGCGCACCTGGGTGACGGTGATGATGCCTTTCAGGCGAGGGTCGTTGACCTGTGAAGCCAGCAGGCCGGCGATTTCCTCGCGGAGCAGGCCGTTGACCCGCTCCATTCGTCTGCGGTCCGCCATGGGTAAACCTCGCAGTGTCCGCCAGAGGGCTAGTTGGATCGCTCCATGCGGTAGGCCACGATCAAGTCGCCTTCCTCGAAATCGTTGAAGCCGTCCAGGACGATGCCGCACTCGGTTCCGGCGGTGGCCTGGTTCACCTCGTCGCGGAAGTGGCGGAGGCTGCCGATCTGGGTTTCCGTAACGAGATCATCGTCACGCATGACGCGAATATTGCCCTGCCTGACGATGCGGCCATCGAGAACACGGCAACCGGCGATGCGGACGCCGCGACGGCCGGGGAAGATTTCCCGGATCTCGGCGCGGCCCACGACCACCTCTTCGTACTCGGGTTCCAGCAATCCCTGGAGGGCGGCTTCCACGTCTTCCAGGAGGCGGTAGATGATCTGGTAATTGCGGACCTCGACGCCGAGGCGTTCGGCGGTGCGCTCGGCTCCCACCTCAAACCCGACGTTGAAAGCCAGTACGATGCCTCCGGAAGCGGCGGCCAACTGCACGTCTGAATCGCTGACGGCTCCGGAGCCGGAATGGATGACACGGGCCTTCACGTCGCCCTCGGACAACTGTTCGATAGCATGGACGGCAGCCTCCACGCTTCCCTGGACGTCGGCCTTGAGGACCAACACCAGTTCCTTGACGTCGCCGGCGTCGATCTGCTTCACGACGCTGTCCAGCGTGAGCACAGTTTCGAGGTTGCCGGTGCTGGAACGATGCTCACGGCGGCCGGCCATTTGGCGGGCGGCGCGTTCGCCGGTGACCACCGTCAGGATGTCGCCGGCTTCCGGCACGGCGTTCAGCCCGGTAACCACGCCGGGTGAGCCGGGAGCAATGGAGTCGATGCTCTTCCCCTGTTCGTTGGCGATGGCCCGGACGCGCCCCCAGGCGGTGCCGGCGACAATATAGTCGCCAACGCGCAGGGTGCCGGCCTGGATCAGGACGGTGGCGGACGGACCACGGCGGCGATCAAGAGTGGCCTCGACGATGACGCCGGCGGCGGCGCGGTCGGGATTGGCCTTGAGCTCAAGGATTTCCGACAGCACCGAGAGGTTTTCCAGGAGGTCGTCAACCCCGTCGCCGGTCTGGGCGGAAACCGGCACGGCGATCACGTCGCCGCCCCATTCTTCCACCAGCAGGCTCCGTTCGCTGAGCTGACGCTTGACCACATCGGGCTGGGCGGTGGGAAGGTCCATCTTGTTGATGGCGACGACAATGGGCACGTCAGCGGCCCGGGCGTGATCGATGGCCTCATCGGTCTGCGGCATGATGCCGTCGTCGGCGGCCACCACCAGGACGGCGATGTCGGTTACGCGAGCGCCCCGGGAGCGGATTGCGGTGAAGGCGGCGTGCCCCGGAGTATCCAGGAAAGTGATGGGCTGACCGTCCTGGACGACCTGGTACGCGCCGATGTGCTGGGTGATGCCGCCCGCTTCCTTGTCAACCACCGCGGTGTTCCGGATGTAGTCGAGCAGGCTGGTCTTGCCGTGGTCAACGTGGCCGAGGATGGTCACCACCGGCGGGCGCGGCTGGAGCGTTTCGTCCGCTCCCTGCGACGCGGCCCTGATTGATGCGGTGTCCGCGCTTTGCTCGGCCAGCCGGGTGCGGACACCGTAAGCCGCCGCCGCCACGGCGGCCACCTGGTGGTCGATTACCTGGTTGACGTTGACCATTATCCCGTGACGCATCAACTGCTTGATGACGTCGATGGGCGACTGGTCCAGGAGTTCGGCCAGATCCTTGACCGTGAGGGATTCCGGCAGGACCAGGGCGCGCGGTCCGCTGCGACGCGGTTCGTTGCGCCGGGCGCGCCGGGCGCCGGAACGTTGTTCGGTTGTCGTAGTCATGGGTAGCACCTCCTCCAGCGGAATGGCCCTCCACCCGGGGTCAGGCCCCGGTGAGGATCAGCCTCCCGCTTCCCGAACCGCACCACGGGCGGTCCCGGACCCGGCTTGGTAAACACCGGGCGCGACAGTTTCAATGAAGTAGCGTTTCAGAGCGTCCAGGTCGGTATTGGAGACCGGGTTACGCAGTCCGCGCTCCAGGGAACGGCGGACGAGACCCTTCTCCCAGCACGTTGCCTGATGGCAAAGATAGACGCCCCGACCGTTGGCGCGTCCGGTGGCATCGGGCCGCACTTCCCCCTCAGGCGTGCGGACGAGCCTGATCAGATCGCCTTTCGGTTTTTTGTTCCCGCAGGCGATGCAACTGCGTTCGGGGATGTGGCGCTGTTTCGGAATTTGTGATTACCTGGGCAAAACACCGAGCAGGGCAAGGATGGATTAGGAGATGGCGCGCGGCTTAGCGGCGGCGCGGTCCGGGTCCGCGGGCTCCCGGAACGTTGCCGCCGCGACGATTGCCGCCGCCGCGCCGCCGCCGATTGCCGCCGCCCCGGAAGTCTCCGACGATGTCTTCCGCGAATCGGATCTTGCCGGCGTCCGGCGCGAGGTTGGGAAGACCGGCCAGGAGTTCGGCCATTTCGGGGTCGGCCTCCTCCTCTTCATCCTCGAACTCTTCCTCGTCTTCGTCTAACTCTTCCACCACGTCGTCAATGGTCAGGCTTTCCAGCGCGTCAACGCTGAGGCCGACGGACTCATCAGCGGTAGTCTCGAGAGCGGCCGCGGCTTCTTCTTCGGCCATCAGTGCCTCCAGCAGCGCGTCCTCGTCGTAATCGGGGTCCGCGACTTCGGCTGGTTCAGACGGGGTTTCAATGACAGCTTCTTCAAGTTCGGCCACTACAGGCTCCGGCGCGGGTTCCGGTTCGGCCTCCTCGGGAGTGACGACATCCTCGGTGACGAGGCTTTCGATCTCGGCCGGGACGGTTTCAGGGAGCGGCGCCGCCTCGAGCAGGGCTTCAGCTTCGGCGACAACGTCTGCCACGGGCGCCAATTCCACGGTTTCCGGCTCCGCCGGCTCCATGACCTCAGTGGTCGCGGCGGCGGCCGCGGCTTCGGCGGCGGCGATGCGCGCGGCTTCCTCGGCGGCTTCGGCCTGGGCGGCGGCGATACGGGCAGCCTCGGCAGCGCGAGCCGCCCGCAGGGCCTCCCATTGCTCCACGTTCTTGATGTCCAGCCGCCATCCCGAAAGCCGCGCGGCCAAGCGCGCGTTTTGGCCGTCGCGTCCGATGGCCAACGACATCTGGCTCTCCGGGACGACCACGTAGGCGGTGTTCTCGTCCGGGTCCAGATCGACGCCGCCAACGTCGGCGGGGCTGAGGGCGCGGGAAATCAGGACGCGGGGGTTGGGGTCCCACTCGATCACGTCGATTTTTTCGCCCTGGAGTTCGTTGACCACGCTCTGGATGCGGTTGCCCCGCAGGCCGATGCAGGAACCGACGGGATCGACACCGTCCTGGTGGGAGGACACGGCGACCTTGCTGCGGACGCCGGGGTCGCGGGCGATGGCCCTGATTTCGACGGTGCCGTTGCCGATTTCGGGAACCTCAGCCTCCATAAGGCGGCGGAGCAGGTCGCGATGAGCGCGGCTGACCACGACCTCCGGGCCGCGGGTGGTTTGCTGAACCTCCACCAGGAGGACTTTCAGCGACTGGTTCTTGCGATACCGTTCGCTGCCGACCTGGTTGTCCGGGCGCATGACGCCGCGGGCGCGGTTCTGGCTCTGGGCCTGGTGAGGGTTGAGGTTGATGAATACGGTCGGACCCTTTTCGATGCTTTCCACGCTGCCGCTGATGATCTCGCCCTGGTACGCGGAATATTCCTCGAAGATCTTTTCCCGCTCCGCCTCGCGGAGGCCCTGCATGAGGACCTGTCGGGCGGTCTGGGCTGAGATTCGGCTGGTGTCGTAGGAGACTTCCTGATCCTCGGAGATCTCGCTGCCGATCTCAGCCGAGGGTTGTATCCGCAAAGCGTCGGCGAGCGCGATTTCGGTCTCCGGGTCCTCGATTTCTTCGACGACGCTGCGCAGCGGGAAGATGCTGATGTCGCCGGTGTTCGGGTTGAGCTTGACGGTCAGGTTTTGGGAGCCGGCCACCCGGTCACGACGGAAAGCGGTGGCCAGCGCGACTTCCACCTTGTCGAGGACCAGTTCCTTGCGCAGGCCCCGCTCGGCGGATAGTTGGTTCAACGCCATCATGAAATCGCTTTTCATGGTTGTCCTCCGCCGGCTCCGCCGCCGACAGTGATCTGATGTGCATCCCGTTTACAGAAATAAAGCGGGTATCCGCCCCGCTTAGAATTCCCGTGAACCGCTCGCTGCCGAGTTGGTGAGGATTGCTCACTTGGCCCTGGCAGCGGGGCGTGATGTCGGCGCATTATAGCATCGGCAATGGGTCGGGGCAAGGGCGATAATCGCGATCCGCCGGGCTGGCAAAGTCGTTTCGGCCTGCCGTTACCACCAGATCTTGCCCTGGGCTTCCTGGGCCAGGGTCTCGTAATCGCGGGTCCACAGCTGGCTGCTGAGGTACTTCCAGCCGCCGTCGGCGAGAAGGCAAACCACGTGTCCACTCTCCATGCGCTCCGCGTGTTTGAGAGCGCCGGCGATGACGGACCCCGAGGAGATGCCGGCGAAAATGCCTTCCTTGTCCATCAACTCCTTGGTCATGTAGAAGGAGTCGAAGCTGTTGACCAGGAGGCGGTTGTCCAGCAGGTTGATGTCAAGGATCGGCGGAATGAACCCGTCCTCCAAGCGGCGGAGGCCCGAGATGAAGTCGTCCGGTTCCGGCGCGACGGCGATGATCTTGATGTCGCTGCGATGCTCCTTGAGCCGGCGGGCGTTGCCCATCAGGGTGCCGCCGGTGCCCAGGCCGGCCACGAACACGTCCACCTCGGGCAGCGCCTCGACGATCTCCTGGCCAGTGCCCTCATAATGGGCGTCCGGGTTGCCGTCGTTGCCGTACTGGTAGAGCATCAGGTAATCGTGGGGGTTTTTCTCCACCATTTCCTGGGCCATGACCACGCTGCCGTTGGTGCCCAGGGTGCCGTCCGAATAGACGATCTCCGCGCCGTAGGCTTCCAGGAGCTGGGTGCGTTCCACGGAGACGTTCTCCGGCATCACCACCTTGACCTTGTAGCCCTTGAGACGGCCGATCATCGCCAGGGAGATGCCGGTGTTCCCGGAGGTGGGCTCCAGGATGGTGCGGCTGGCCGAGATCTCGCCGTCGGCTTCGGCCCGCTCGATCATCTTGAGGCCGATGCGGTCTTTGACGCTGCCGGTGGGGTTCTGCCCCTCCAGCTTGGCGTAGATGCGGACCTCGGGGTTCGGGCTGAGGTTTTGCAACTCCACCAGAGGGGTATTGCCGATGGTGGCAATGAGTCCTTGGTACGGGGGCGGGGTGTGCGTCATTGGCGACGGGCTCCGGATGGCCTCTGGAAAGACGGGTTGCGGTGGCTAGAGCGCGCCGGCCCCGATGGCGACGGGTTCGGGCGCTTCGGCCACGCCGCAGAACACTTCGTAGTCGATGAGCTCAGTGACGGTGGGGTTGTCGCCGCACAGCGGGCAGCCCGGGTTGCGGCGCAGGCGCACCTCGCGGAACTGCATGCTCAGCGCGTCAATTACCATCAGGCGGGAGGCGAGGCTTTCGCCGATGCCCAATATGTGCTTGAGGGCCTCGGTAGCCTGGATTGAGCCTACCAGCCCGGTGAGTGCGCCCAGCACGCCGGCTTCGGCACAGTTGGGAACCATGCCCGGGGGCGGAGGAGCCGGGAAGAGGCAGCGGTAGCAGCCCTGCCCGGGCAGAAAGACAGTGGCCTGGCCGTCGAAGATCAGGATGCTGCCATCAATGAGCGGCTTGTTCAGCAGGTAGCAGGCGTCGTTCACCAGGTAGCGCGTGGCGAAGTTGTCCGCGCCGTTGATGACGATGTCGTACTGGCTGATGATGTCGAAGGCGTTTTCCGAAGTCAGCCACGCCTCATGGAGCACCACGTCAACTTCGGGGTTGTAGGACAGGATGTTGTCCTTGGCGGACTGGACCTTGGGCCGGCCGACGTCGGGAGTGTGGTGCAGGATCTGCCGCTGCAGGTTGGACAGTTCGACCACGTCGAAGTCGACGATGCCGATCTTGCCCACGCCGGCCAGGGACAGGTAGACCGCGGACGGGGAACCCAGGCCGCCGGCCCCGATGATCAGCGCGCTGGCTTCCATCATCTTGCGCTGTCCGGCGCTGCCCACGTCCTGCATGATGATGTGGCGGCTGTAGCGTTTGACCTGATCGGGGGTCAAGCGTAGGGGCTGGACCATTTTACGTTCCTCCGGTTGGCGGTTGGATTGATTTAACTGAAAACCTGCGCCCCGAACCGTCTGGCGGTGAATTCGGCGGACGCAGGCTCGAATCTGATGTCGGTCGGCCTGCCCCCTATGTGCGGGGACAGGCGCAGGTAACCAGCGCAATTGGGACGGGTAACATCGTGCGGGGAGTGTATGGTTCCGCCGGGAAAGTTGTCAAGCAACGCGGCGGTGGATCAAATCGAAACCACGGGCAGCGGTTCCGAAACCGGGTTGGCGCTGTCCGCTGCACAAATGAGCGCGCTCTGACGGTCAGCCAGGTGTGCCAGCGTGGTGGACTGGAGCACCTGCTGGATGGACTCCTCGACGGTTCGCCAGATTTCCTTTTGAGCGCAGCAGTCGGCGAACATGCAGTCGGTGGGCAGGGTCAGACAGTCCAGGGGAGACGAGTTGCCATCGAGTTCCTGCATGATGTCGTAGAGGTTGACATCCTGTGGGTCCCGGGCCAGGAGATGGCCTCCCTGGGGCCCGCGGCGGCTGTGGACAAAGCCGCTCTTGTTGAGGGTGGACATCAACCGTTCAAGGTACGGTTCGGGTATGCCCTGGCGATAGGCGATGGCGGCGGTCTGGACCGGCCCATCGCCGTAGCGCATGGCCAACTCCACCAGCGCGCGCACGCCGTAATCCACTTTCATCGGGATGCGCAAAACGACACCTCCCTCCTGGGGCGATTATACCCAAAGGCGGCGGCAAATGCCAACCGCGTCAGGTATTGGCAAATTGCGCTGCTCGAGGCAGCCGGATCTTCTTGCCCTAATTCGGCGGGAGGACTACGCTTTCCACCATAGCGCCGTTGACCGTTTTCCAAAGTTCCCACGAAACCGGATCATCGAGTAGGGCGAGTGATGCAACCAATGGACGGTTCAAAGCGAACGAAGGCTGCAATCCTGGCGGCGCTTTTTACGGTCGTCCTCGGTATCTCAGCGTGCTACAAGATTGCGCCGCATTCAGCGCTCCCACCGCTTCCGGCACCCTTATCATCATCCGAATCGTCATCCGAATTTGAGGGCGTTGAGTTGGCCGCCCATGGCTTCCTGACCGATATTCACGGCGACAATGCCGTTGGGACACATGATGACGGAGAGTTGTGGCTCACGAACATCCGCACCGGCGAATCCCGGCAGATCACCGATGATGGTCGCTACAAGTGGGGCGCGGTGTTGTCCGCCACGCACGTCGCATGGATCGCGAAGGGCGAAAAGATCCAATTGCCCGGCGAGGACGGCTCGAAGAACACCACCAACGTGTTCGTCATGGACCTACTCACCGACGAGCGACGCCGCATCACCGATGTGCCGGCCTACCGAAATCATCTCCGCATCTCCGGCTCTTGGCTGGTCTGGCAGGACAACCGCAACGAGTTGCAAGAACGCAGGGAGCGTTACGACATCTACGCTTATGATCTGAGCGAAGACCGCGAAATCCCGATAGCGGTCGCTCCCGGTCACCAAAAGGAGCCGGATATTCATGGCGATGTCGTCGTATGGTCCGATAATCGGAACAGTCCCCGGATTGGAACCCGCACCGAAGGTTGCCACAACCTGCCCGACAGGCACTGCGACATCTACTCCTACAACCTCGCCACCGGCGAAGAGAAACTGCTGGCACGAACGGGCACCAACAATGGCTTGCCCTCCATACACGGCAATCTGGTCGTTTGGCAGCAGTACCTGGAATCCGGCTCGTCGCTTATCGTCCTGCTGGACCTGAGCAGCGGGGAACGGCGCGACGTGGGCTCCGGCGGGCGTTCCAATACACGACCTCTAGTATCCGACAGCCATGTGGTCTGGGCAGTGAAGGAACCTTGCGACGTCGGGGGTCTCCCAGGATTACTCGGCAATAAATCCGCAACAGGGGCATTCGCCTATCGCCTGGACAACGGCGAGGTCCACAGCTTGTCCAACTATGTGGAGGCGAGCGCCATGCTCCATGACAACATGGCGGTGATCACTGAGGGTTGTCAAATTCCATCCCGGCGTTACGCTGTGTTCCTCGACTGAATATGTGGGCAATTTGCCTCGCAACGGCAACCTCCCGGATCCTGAACACTTACCAGGCATTCGCCTCAGCCGGGGCGCGGGCGGTCGTAAACCGTCATATAGGTGCCGATCCCGGTGGCGATCAGTTGGCCTTCGTCGCCGTGGATTTCCATGTCGCCAACGATGATGCGCCCGCCCCGGCTCTTGATGGAGCTGCGGGCGGTGAGTTCGCCGTCGCGGGCCGGGGCGATGAAGTTCAGTTTCAGCTCGATGGTCACGGCGTGCTCTCCCTCCCGCAGGACGGAGCGGCAGGCGCGGAAGAAGGCGTAGTCGGCCAGCGTCACCAGGAGGCCGCCCTGGACGACGCCGGCGCGCTGGCGGTGCTTGTCCGCAACGGTCATGAATGCGGTGCCCACGCCGTCGTCGGATATGCCGGGGCGGATGCCCAGGAGTTCGGCGAAAGGGCCGTCCTGGCCGGGCTGGGGTTCGGCATTGCTCATGGCAATCGCCTCCAATTTCAAAAGTCGCCGGTCAACAGCGGCAACAATTATAGCGACGCCCGACGATGCAGCCGCAGGTGCTACCGGATATACTGGGCGTCCGATGTTGTTCGGGCGAAAATATCGAACCGATCCGCGTGACGGCGATGACTAAAGGGTTGTTGACTGCCCTGGGGGTCATGCTGGTGTGCACGATAATTCCCGTGGCGCAGTTCCTGCTGGCTCCCTTCGGCCCGTTTCTGGGGGCCTACTTCGGGATCAGGTCGGTGGACACTTCCGGTTCGGCGCCGCTGGTTGCCGCGGCCAAATTCGGCGCAGCAGTGGGCGCGGCGTCGGCGATCATCCTGGCGGTGATTGCGATGATATTGACGCTGTCCCTGCCGATGCCAGGGAGGTTCGTGGCGCTCACGTGGATTGCCGTAGCCGTTTTCGCAACCTACGTGGCCGGCATGAGCACGCTGGGCGGGCTGTACCGGCTGATGAAAGCCAGATCAGCGCCGGCCGCGGCGCCAGCGGAGGCGAATTAGCGTTGGACGCGGAGGCGCTCCAAACCCTGCTGGAGGGCGTTCGGGACGGGAGTTTTACCGTGTCCCGAGCAATGGAGGCCCTGCGGGACCTGCCCTACCAGGACCTGGGGTACGCCAGGCTGGATCACCACCGGCCGCTGCGGACGGGTTGGCCGGAAGTGGTGCTGGCGGAAGGGAAGACCAGGGAACAGGTGGCCGGGATCGTGGCGGCGATGAGCGGGCGCGGGCATCCCGTGCTGGTCACCAGAGCCGCGGCCGACGTGTACCAAGCCGTGGTCGCGGAGGTCGCGACCGCCCTATACCACGATTTGGCCCGCTGCATCGTGGTATCGGACGAAGGGATGACCCCGCCGGAGGAGGTAGGGCTGCTGATCGTCACTGGCGGCACCGCCGACCTGCCGGTAGCTGAGGAGGCGGCGCTGACGGCGGAGCTGATGGGATGCAAGGCCGGCCGGGTTAACGACGTGGGAGTGGCGGGCCTGCATCGCCTGCTGGCGCAGCGGGAACGATTGCAGGAAGCGCGGGTCATCATTGTGGTCGCGGGCATGGAGGCGGCGCTGGCCAGCGTGGTGTCGGGGTTGGTATCGGCGCCGGTTATCGCGGTGCCTACCAGCGTCGGGTATGGGGCGAGCTTCCAGGGTCTGGCGGCGCTGCTGGGAATGCTGAACTCCTGCGCTCCGGGGGTCGGCGTGGTCAACATCGACAACGGGTTCGGAGCGGGCTACCTGGCGGCGCAGATCTGCCGGATGCCCGTGATCGGGACGAATGCCAAGGCGACAGCGCGCGAGGGCGAGGGTTGAACGGGCGGAGATGGCTGCTGCTGGGGCTGCTGACGGCAGCGGTCTTCGGCGGGCTGCTGGCCTACGGCGATTTTCGGCAGGTGGGCCGGACGCTGTTCGATTCTCCGGCCGCGTTCACCGGGTTCGCGGCGGGGGCGGGCCTGGCCGTGGTCAACTACGGGTTGCGATACCTCCGCTGGTCGATGTACCTGCGCGCCCTGGAGATCAATGCCCCGGCGTCGGTGAGCGCGCCGGTGTTCGTGGCGGGATTGGCCCTGTCGATCACGCCGGGCAAGGTCGGCGAACTGCTGAAGAGCGTGTGGCTCCACCAGCGCACGGGAACGCCGGTAGCGGCGTCGGCGCCGGCGGTGGTGATGGAGCGGCTGACCGACGTCATATCCGTGGCCCTGTTGGGACTGACCGGCGTCCTGCTGTTGCCAACCCCGATTGCATTGACGGTTGGGGGCCTGCTGATTATCGGCTTGGCGGTGGGGCTGCTGGCCGCGTCAAAGTACGGAGTGAAGGCGCTGGAGCTGCCGGTATTGCGGCGCTGGCGCGAACCGCTGGAGCAGTCGCAGGACGGGCTGCGTCGCCTGATGTCACCGCGGATACTGGTCGCGGCGGTGGCTTTGGGTTTCCTGGCGTGGGCGGCGGAGGGTCTGGCGCTGTGGGTCATCATTCGGGGCCTGGGCGATGAGGTCGCGGTTGGCATCGCGCTGCCGATCTCGGCGGCGGCGGCGCTGCTGGGAGCCGTGACGGCGCTGCCCGGCGGCCTGGTTGGATTCGAGGGCAGCATGGTGGCCCTGCTGGGTCAGGCCGGACTGCCGGCGGCCACCGCCGCGCTGGCGACCCTGCTGACCCGGCTGGCGACCCTCTGGCTGGCGGTAGTCGTTGGCGGGTTGGCTTGGCTGTGGCTGGCGCGGACCGGCCGGAGCAGCGCAACCGCGCTGGCGAGCGAAGCCGGGGCGACGCGGGAATCATGAGCCGGCTGACAGGGCTGTTGATGACGGCCCGTCCGCTGCAGTGGGTGAAGAACCTGCTGGTGTTGCTGCCGCTGCTGTTCGCGGTGGACCTGGTCTGGGAACCCGGAGACCTCTCGACGCTAATTCCGTACATCCCGAGGCTGGCGGCGCTGTTCGCCGCGTTCTGCGCGCTGTCATCGGCGGTCTACGTGCTGAACGACCTGGCGGACCGGGAGGCGGACCGCCGGCATCCCACCAAACGGGCGCGGCCCATTGCTTCGGGGTTGGTGCCGGGATGGCTGGCCGCATCGACGCTGACGGTGTTGGCAGTCGCCGGAATGGCGGGGCTGTACGGCATATCGGCGCCGGCGCTGGTACTGCCGCTGATCGGCGGGATCTATCTCATCGCCAACGTGGGCTACTCCTTGCGGCTGAAGCGGGTGGCGCTGGTTGACGTAATGATCGTGGCCGGCGGCTACGTGCTGCGGGCGGTGGCGGGAGCGGTGGCGGTGGGCGCGGCGCCGTCGCCGTGGCTCTACGCGGTCACTGCGGCGGGCGCGCTGTTCATCGTGATCGGCCGGCGTTACGCTGAGGCAAGGTTGGCCGGCGATGAGCCCGAGGCTCAGCGGGCGACGCTGTCGCACTATGCTCCGCCGCTGGGCGGGCAGTTGCTGATCCTGTCGGCGACGGCGGCGCTGGTGAGCTACACGCTGTACACGGTGGAGGCGGACAACCTGCCGGCAAACAACACCATGCTGCTCACCGTGCCCCTGGTGATATTCGGGCTGTTTCGCTACCTGTACCTGCTCAACAACAGCCGGGACGCCGAATCGCCGGAACTGCTGATGCTGCGGGACGCGCCGCTGCTGATCGCCATCGGGGCGTGGATGGTGGCGGCGGGTGCGGTGCTGGTGCTGAATTGACGGAAAACTTGGGCGAACGATACAATACAGCCGTATGAATTCTTTAAGTGTAACCGGTACAGACATCATGAACTGGAAAGATCACATCGAAACCAACAAGGGTATATTGGCGGGCAAACCGACAGTCAGGGGCACACGGCTGTCGGTGTCGTTCATCTTGGAATTGATGGGCGCAGGCTCCAGTGAAGCGGCTATTCTGGCAAGTTACCCGCAGTTGACTCGGGAGGACATACGTGCATGCCTTCATTGCGCCAGTGAAAAGCTTGGGGAATCGACAAACAGGTCGTCTATTGACGGCTGGATTGTAGGATATGAGCATGATTAGGAACTTTATTGTTGACGAAAACATGGAAGAAGAAACAATTTTATTGCTGTGACACGCCGGATACGATGTACTCTCAGTGTTTGAATCCGCTCGTGGTAGTGATGACGTTGAGGTGTTGTCCCTCGCTGCATCTGAAGACAGGATATTATTGACCTTTGATAAAGGCGATTTTGGCAGGCTGATTTATGATCGTGGACTGCCAGCGCCCCCGGCCGTCGTGCTGTTTCGCATACCGGATATGCCCGTCGAGAGGCGTCCGCAGTTTGTTATTGATAGCGTGACGGGAAGATCCGATTGGTCAGGACGCTTTTGAGTGATTGAGGAGCAAAAACTCGCTCACGCCCACTACACTTAGGTTAATTGAGGGTCAACGACGCTGCAAAAATGGCGCGCCAACGGTGCGGAGATCGCCCGGATCGGTTGCGCCCAGTCCGTTCCGTCGTTATGCTTACCGTCGGTTGGCTCGGCGAGCCGACACGGCTTATTTTCCGCACCGGAGATTGACGAGATGACACAGGCCGCTCCTCAGATACCGCTGCCCGCGCCGCAGCCGGAATCGGACTTCTACTGGGAAAAGTGCAAGGAAGGCGAGCTCTGGCTGCGCTACTGCGCCATGTGCGACCGGGCCTACTTCTACCCCCGCGACATCTGTCCCTTCCCGGAGTGTTTCTCCCGCGATACCGAGTGGATCCAGGCCAGCGGGCGAGGCACCCTGCACACCTTCGCCATCGTGCACCGGGGGCCGACTCCGGCCTTCCGCGACAAGGTGCCGTACATCACGGCGGTGGTGGAGTTGGAAGAGGGACCAATGATACCGACCTGGCTGGTGGGTATCGAGTTTAGCGAGGGGGAGATTCGCCCGGATTCCGTGCAGTGCGGAATGGCCGTAGAAGTGGTGTTCGAGGAGATCGACGAGAACATCAGCCTGCCCATGTTCCGCGCAGCGTAGCGCCTGCGCAATGCAAGCGTTCGACATCCGCCACTGAAAATCGCGACCACAACACAGGAGGCGTCATGACGCAGCCCGCAGCCCGAACCGTAATGCAAGAAGTATCACCCAAGCTGGCCGAGCTTTCCGCCGACGTCCTGTTCGGGGACGTGTGGGAGCGGCCGGAACTGTCGAAGCGGGACCGCAGCCTGATCACGGTCGCCACCCTGACCGCGCTGTACCGCACGGACCAGCTGCGAGGGCACATCGGCCGCGCGCTGGACAACGGCGTGACCCGGGACGAGATCTCCGAGGTGATCACTCACATGGCCTTCTACGCCGGCTGGCCGGTGGCCGCCAACGCGGTGCGGGTCGCGAAGGAAGTCTTCGAAGAACGCGGCGTCTAGCCGAACACATCAACGGAATTTTCGTCGCCGTCATTCCAGCGCAAGCCGGAATGACGGTCACTGTTAATCAGGAGGCCACCAGATGCCCAGCATGACCGGCGCCCGTTTCCTCGCCGAGACCCTGCGCGAATACGGCGTAACCCACGTGTTTTTCGTTCCCGCGATCATCCGACGCGCCCTTGTCGAGATGGAGGACGTTGGCATCAAGCGGATCATCAGCCACGGCGAGAAGTCGGCGGCGTACATGGCGGACGCCTACGCCCGGGTCACGGGCAAGCCGGGGCTGTGCTTCGCGCAGTCGGTGGGAGCGGTCAACCTGGCCGCCGGGCTCCAGGACGCCTACCTGGGAGTGTCTCCGGTGATCGCCATCACGGGCCATCGCCCGCCGATGCACCGTCACCGAAACTCGTACCAGGAAGTCGAACATTCCAAGCCCTTCGCGTCGGTTACCAAGTACAGCGCGGAAGTGGAAACCGTCGAGCAACTTCCCCACCTGCTGCGACAGGCGTTCCGCGAGGTAACAACCGGCCAGACGTTGCCGGCGCACCTGGACTTCTCCGGCATCTCGGGCGACGTGATCACCGACGGCATCATGGACACGGACGTCATCGTGGAGGAGCCGTTCACGCAACGGCCGGCGTTCCGGCCGGCTCCGGAGCCGGAGCGGGTTCGCGAGGCGGCGCGGATACTGTCGCAAGCCGAGCGGCCGGTGATCGTGGCCGGCGGAGGGGTCACGGCGTCGGGCGCCGAGGCCGAGCTGGTCCGGCTGGCCGAGATGCTGAACATCCCGGTGGCAACCGGGTTGAACGCCAAGGGATCCATACCGGAGAACCACCCGCTTTCCGTGGGCGTGGTCGGCAGCTATTCCCGTTGGTCGGCGAACCGCGTGGTGTCGGAGGCCGACCTGGTGCTGTTCGTGGGCAGTCACACCGGCAGCCAGATCACGCTGGACTGGCGGATCCCCGCCGAGGGCACGCCGGTGATCCAGATTGACATCGACGCCAGCGAGTTGGGCCGGTCATATCCCTCGGCCTACGGCTTGCAGGGCGACGCCAAGCGAACGCTGGAGGCGATGCTGGACGTTCTGGAGCCCACGGGCGGCAATGCCAACTGGGTCGCCCGGGCGCAGGAACACGTGCAGAACTGGCGCGACGAACACGAACCGGTGCTCACGTCCAATGCAATTCCGATACGTCCGGAGCGTCTCTGCCAGGAACTTACGGACTTCCTGCCCTCCGACGCCGTCCTGATAGCGGACACCGGTCATGCCGGCATCTGGACGGGCAGCATGGTGGACCTGAACCACGAGGGGCAGTCGTACCTGCGGGCGGCCGGTTCGCTGGGTTGGGGTCTGCCGGCGGCGCTGGGCGCCAAGTGCGGAGTGCCCGACCGGCCGGTGGTGTGCTGGACCGGCGACGGCGGCATGTGGTACCACATCGGCGAGCTGGAAACGGCGGTGCGCTACGGCATCAACGCCGTAATCGTGGTGCACAACAACGGCGGCTTGAACCAGGACCGGCGCGGCGACGAAGCGGCTTACGAGGGACGCGAGGGCGGCAACTCCGGCGAGCTGTGGCGCTTCAACGACACGAACTTCGCGCAGATCGCTGAGTCCATGGGCGCCCTGGGCATCCGGGTCACCGATCCCAACCAGATCAACTCCGCGCTGGACCAGGCCGTGAGCGCCAACCGGCCGGCGGTGGTGGACATTGTCAGCGACGGCGATGTGGCGGCGGCGGCGCCGTGGGGGCCGTAGCAGAGGGCGGTTGAACCGGTCAGTATGGCTGTCCAAAAACGTCGACGGTCGTATTGGCGTTTTGTAGATGGGGCGCTATCGGTCAGCGCCAGTATGTGGATCGCGATTGGGCTTAACCAATGCGCAATTTGTGCCGGGTGGCCGGTGCTGGGTTTCCTATCCGATCTGGCCGCCCATCATACCGGCGTTATAATAGTGGCCACGGCGCTCCTGTTTCCCACCACCGCGCTGTTGTACGGAGGTATCACCATGTTCTTTGCCGCCAGAGAGACGGTTGAACGTTGGGCTGCGGCTAAAGACGCCAAGGCAGAAGCCCGAGGTCGTGAGGAGGGCCGAGAAGAGGGTCGTGAAGAGGGCCGAGAGGAAGGCCGTGAAGAGGGCCGAGAGGAGGGTCGTGAAGAAGGCCGGAGGGAAATTGCCGCGCTGTTGGAGGAGCATAACGTGCAACTCCCGCCGGAAGTCCTCCGCAGAGTGAACGGCAACGGAGATTAGATCTAATCAGCCGCGGGCTAGTCTAAAGCCACATCCGTGAACTTGCAGGCAGGCGGCGTAATTCCCGCTTCCCACTGCTGCGTTGTTGTACGGGGTATAACCATGTTCTTCGCTGCCAGAGAAACGGTCGAACTTTGGGCTGCGGCCAAAGACGCGAAGGCAGAAGCCCGAGGCCGTGAGCAAGGCCGTGAGGAAGCCCGGAAGCAAGTTGTCGCGCTGCTGGAGGAGAATAACGTACAGCTCCCGCCCGAGATCCTCCGCAAATTGAACGGCGACGCAGAACCTAGCTGATCAGTCAGCGGCCGGCGCAACCGCCCCTTCCAGGAACTGGCTGGCGGCAGCATAATTCCGGGCGCCGCTGCGCCGGATGGGCGGGACCAGGTAGCAGTCGGTAGCCCCGGCGCCGCGCAATCGTTCCCATACCTGGAGTGCGATATCCACACCGGAGCGTCCGGCGGCCAGGTCATCGGTGATCCACTGTGGAACGCTGGTGAATGACACGCCTTCCGGTTCCATGAGCCCGACGCCGTAGAACGCGGGAACCGGCGGCGCAGTTCCGCGGCTGGCCGCGTAAGCGTCGATGAAACGGGCGATGTCCGCCGGGTCGAATACGGGCTGGGTGATCAGAAAGTGCGCCCCGGCCGCTACCTTGCGGACCGCTAAGGCCGCCTCCGGTTCGATCCCCCGGCCCAGGTCGACGGTGGCGCCGATACAGAAATCCGTGGGGGAGCGGAGGTTGCTGCCGCGGTGATCGGCGCCTGAGTTAAGGTTTGCGATGGCGCTGATGAGCTCAGTGGGGCGGTAGTCGTACACCGGGGCCGCAGTGTCCCTGGCTCCGAACGCATCTCCGGCGACGACGATTACGTTTTCCAGTCCCAGGGCCTGCGCTCCGAGAAGCAGGGACTCCAATGCCAGGCGGTTCATGTCCCGCGTGGCCAGGGTGAAGATCGCGTCGGCGTCGTATCGGTCGCGGAGAACGGCGGCGGCGGCCACGGAACTCATCCGTACCGCACGACCCGGGTTGTAAGCGGCCGAGACGAAATCGGCCGAATGGGGCGGGGCGGGAACATCCTCGGGCCGTCCGGAGCGAGGCGGCGAGTAATCGCAGATGAACGCCGGGCGTCCGGTCTGTGCGTGGGTGCGGTCGACGACCTTTGCCATCAGGCGGATGGGAAACGGGTGTCCCGACTTTGCGCAGGGCCGCCGGCTAGCTTGGCAAACCCTCGAGGAGTTCGCGGAATCGGGAGATGGCCTGCTGCTCGGACCGGCCCACGTAATAGCGGATGCCCTGGACGTATTCGACGACATCGCGGGGCAGCATGAGCAGTTCGTCGCGCGGCTCGTTGAGGTGGTACAGGCCATCTACGCCTTCTTCCAGACCGACATACAGGGTGTCTTCGAGGATGGCCTTCTCCCGGTCCTCCAGGTCCTTGCGCATCACCCATTGGCTGAAAACGAAGGGCAGGTTGGTCCACTGGGTCCATTCGGAACCCAGGTCGAAGCGGTGAGCGAAGCCGCGAACGCCCCGGCGTCGCCGCAGGGCGCGGTTGCCGATGAGCACGAAGGCGTCGAAGGTCTCGTCGGGGCGAATAACGTCGCCGGGTCTGGCGACAAACTCGCCCGGCTCCAGGTTGTACTTCCGGCGGAGCAGCACCTCGAGCAGCTTGGCTGCGGTGACGTCCTCGTCAGACACGCCGATAGTGACCCCGCCCAGCTCCTCCATCGGGTGCTGGGAGTAGAGGCACACGCTGACCGCGCGGCTCAGGGTGGAGAAGCAAAAGCCGCCCACGGGTTCGAATTGATCTTCGAGGCGAAATACGTCGGTGAGGTGGGCCGGGCCGGCGTCAAGCTCACCGCTGGCCAGGGCGTCGCCCAACTGACGCGGGGTGGTATCGCGCAGTTCGTATCCGCGACGCGCCATGTCGAAGTAGAAGGGTTCGGCTTCCAGATACGGCACACGGCCGACTCTAACGGGCATCTTTCAGGCACCAACGTTTCTTGGGTTGATCCGCGGCAACCGGCGTGGAATTTGAACCAGCGCCCGGCAGGCGGCCAGCAGGATTGTAGGGCGGGCCGCGATACGGGTCAAGGAACGAGCAGTTCACCAGGTCCCCGCGTGGCGGCGCGTATAATTGATCGCAGTTTTGGATTGAATTGATTGGAGGCGGCGCGTTCATGCGTATCACCAACGTAGAAGCGGACATCGTTAGGATCCCATTGAGCACGCGGTTCAGCGGCAGCGTGTACCAGATCGAATCGCGGTGCACCATCGTGGTTCGGGTCCACACCGACGAAGGGTTGGTGAGCGAGATCTACTCGGGAGACGAGCGGACCGGGTATGAACTGCTCAAGGACCTGGTGGTGGGGCCGATGGCGGAGGCCGTGAAGGGCGAGGACCCCATGGCCATCGAGCGTTGCTGGCAGAAGATGTTCGCGCTGACCCCGCACATCGGCAACAAGGCCATCGCCATGCGGGCCGTCGCCGCCATCGACGTGGCGCTGTGGGACATCGCCGGCAAGGCGCTGGGGGTGCCCGTGCGGACGCTGCTGGGAGGCTATGCGGAGCGGTCGCCGGTAGTGCGGTTCGCGTACTACGTGCAGGGGCGGGACACCGCGTACATGGTGGAGGACCTGTTGCACCAGCGAGAGCGCGGCATCGGCGGCGTGAAGCTGAAGACGGGCGGCGTCGCAGTCGCGGACGACCTGCTCCGAGTTCGGGCGATACGGGACACGCTGGGCGATGATTTCATCATCGTGTGTGATTCGAACCAGGCGTGGACGCTGGAGGAGGCGCTGGAGTTCGCCGGCCCGGCGAAGGAGATGGGGCTGGCGTGGCTGGAAGAGCCCTGCCGGTGGCAGAACGCGGACAACGACATGCGGCAGGTTCGGCTGCGCACTGGAATACCGGTGGCCGCCGGCCAGGGCGAGAGCAGTTCGTGGGGCGGGCAGCGACTCATGGACGCCGAGGCGGTGGACATCCTGAACATCGACGCGGCGATCTGCGGCGGGATTTCGGAATGGAAGCGGGTGGCCGGCGCGGCGCAGATGCGAGGCGTCCGGATGGCGCACCACGAGGAGCCGCAGCTGGCGGTGCAACTGCTGCCGGCCCACGCCCATGGCTTGTTCGTCGAGGTGTTCGAGGAGGAGCGCGACCCGGTGTACTACCAGCTGAACAGCGTGCTGCCGGAATGGGACAACGGCGAAATCATCGCGCCCACGGAGCCCGGTATGGGCCTGCACCTGGATGCGGCGGTGCTGGAGGAGTACAAGGTTTATTGACCAGTGGATGCGGAGACGCACGACATGGGAACTTTCAGCGTCGATCTATGGGTAGGCAGCCTGTTCGCGGAAGCGGGCGCCACCGTTTCGGCCTTGGTGGACACGGGAGCGACCAACACGATGCTGCCGGCGAGCTTGTTGCACGAATTGGGGATCGAGCCAGTGGAAACCAGGTTCGCGCAGGTGGCGGATGGACGGCGCGTCGAACTGCAAACGGCCTGGGCTCCGTTTCCGTGCAGGGACGCAATGCAGTGGCGCAAGTGGCATTTGGTCCGGAAGGTCAGTACCTGATGGGGGCGACGACGCTGGAGGATCTGGCGCTAGTGGTTGACCCGATGGACCAACGGCTGATTGAGCAGGAAGACCTGTTGATGTGAGGAGGAATGACATGGAACTCACAGGTGAACAAGTCGCGGCCGTCGGGCGCAAAATCTACGAAGGCATCCGCGAGGATATGGAGGCCAACCACTGGGGCGAGTTGGTTGTCATCGACGTGCATAGCGGGGACTACGAGGTTGGCAAGTACACGGGGCCGCGCAGCGACATGGAAATCACCAAGCGTCTGTGGGAACGGCACCCTGGCGCCCACACTTGGGCCGAACTGGTGGGCAAAGAGCAGTACAGTTTCGCAAAGTTTGGCTATCGGGGTACTATGGCTCACATCGCTTCTCAAAAAGGGCGTGCTAATGATTAGAGGGCGAGTATCGCCAGGACAAGACGATGACCGGGCTTTGGAAGCGCGTATTTCCATTAGCATTGCCGGTGCCAATTGGACGTTTCAGGCGTTGGAAGTCGTCGTCGATACTGGGTTCACGGGTGCCCTTGCGTTGCCGGAACCAATCATCCGGTCACTGGGATTGGAGAGTTACGTAAGACGCGACGTAACCTTGGCGGATGGGCGAACTATCCGGACCGCGGCATACACTACGCGGCTGCTGTGGCACGGGCAGCCTGTGGATGTTTGGGTGCCAATGATGGATAGTGCTCCTATGATCGGCACGGACCTGCTGGCCGGCAGCCGCCTCAGCATCGACTGGTGGGATGGCGGCGACGTTATCATT
The DNA here is from genome assembly GCA_034420475.1 of Dehalococcoidia bacterium. Lineage (GTDB taxonomy): Bacteria > Chloroflexota > Dehalococcoidia > Lucifugimonadales > UBA3495 > Bin87. The sequence continues at coordinate 57,069 of DAOULH010000034.1, read as the reverse complement.
GAGGAACGAATACCGTCGGTAGAGTGACGGTCGGCAGCATGACATGGAGCATGACGATGGTGGATTTGGGAGTGATTGAGCGGGTTAGCCTGCGCACGGTTTGGCCGCACGAAGAGCATAACTTTTCGAGGTGGCTGGCGGAGAACCTGGACAAGTTGGGAGAGGCGTTAGGGTTGGATTTGGAGTTCCGGGAGCGTGAGGCTCCTGTTGGGCCGTTTTCCTTGGACGTACTGGCCCACGACCGGGGCAGCGACCGACCAGTGATTATTGAAAACCAACTAGAGGCCACCAATCACACGCATTTGGGTCAGTTGCTGACTTACGCCGCAGGCTACGATCCTTACGCGGTGGTGTGGCTGACGCGAGAATTTCAGGACGAGCACCGCCAGGCGTTGGACTGGTTAAACCAGCGGACGGGAGAAGACACAGCGTTTTTCGGTGTGGTGGTTGAGGCTTGGAAGATTGATAACTCACGGCCTGCGCCTCATTTTCGATTAGTGGCAATGCCTAATGATTGGCAGAAAAGGATGGCCAGTGCACAGCGCGACAGGCGAGCTAGAACCAGTGCCGAATCGACGGCACGGCGCAGACAGTTTTTCGATGAACTGGACAGCAGATTGTTAGAAGAGAGTGGACTCACACCTGGCGGGAACCATCCTCGTTGGAGATGGCAAAGGTTCCGCCCGGACTCTCCTTGGCGAGACCGCATATATTATGGCGCCAGCGATGAATCCCTAAACCTATTTCCTGGGAAAGTCTGGGTTCAACTTTACATCAACTCTGACGACAAAACGCAGAACGAAGCCATCTTCGACAAATTGGCTGAGCAAAAAGAACTGATTGAAAGCGAACTTGCGGGGCCGCTGGAATGGTTGCGCCAAGACAACCGGCTAGCATCTCGCATTCTGACAGTGCGCGAGGGAAGCTTGGACGAGGACAACCCGGAGCGGTTACGGGAATTGCAGGAATGGGTGGAAGCACAATTGGTTGCGTTCAAGCGAGTGTTCGAGCCTCATCTAGCAGAGCTGATGGCGTAGCGACTGGTACACTGACCGCTCTCAATCATCACCTCGTGAGGAAATCGGCATGGGAACTTTCAGCGTTGAAATGACGGTGGGCAATCCGGATTCTGCGGCCCGGGAAACGGTTGAAGCGCTTGTGGATACCGGAGCCACCTTTTCGGTGATGCCGGCCAGTCTGTTGCATCGGTTGGGCATTGAAGCTACCAGGACGCGACGTCTGCGGTTCGCCAACGGCCAAATTGAGGAACGCCAGACGGGAATGGCCTTCGTTGAAGTTGACGGTATCGACGGTGAAGCTATGGTTGTATTTGGCCCGGAGAACCTTTACTTATTGGGAGCGACGACACTGGAGGTTCTGTTGCTTGTTGTTGATCCGATAAACAAGCAACTCATTCCTGAAGTTGGTCTTCTGATGCGGGGTGGCGGTGACAGCAACTGCTAGCGGTAACTTGGGATGGGGCAGGGCCGCATTAATTGCTGCATCTCGACCTGCATTGATGATGCTCATTGAAATTGACAAGTAGGTTATTGCCCCGGCAACCGGGGGCATGAACCCAGGATGCCGAATTTTGACGGACAAGTTATGCCCCGACGCTATAGTAGCAGCATGGCATCGCCGAATGAGTAGAAGCGGTACTTGCGGCGGACTGCTTCTTCATACGCGGCCAGGATGCGCTCCCGGCCCGCAAAGGCGGACACCAGCATCAGCAGGGTGGACCGGGGCAGGTGGAAGTTGGTGACCATGGCGTCCACCAACCGGAACGGGTGTCCGGGCAGGATGAACAGGTCGGCATCGCCTACGGAGGCAGCGATCTCCGTCGTTCCTTCGGAATGGCAGACCTGCGCAACGTGCTCCAGGGTGCGGACGGTGGTAGTGCCGACGGCGATGATCCGGCCGCCGCGCCGCCGGGTCTCGTTGATCGCCGCCGCCGTCTCTTGGGGCAGTTCGAACCATTCGGTGTGGATCTTGTGCTCGGCGATGTTTTCGCCGTGGACGGGTCGGAAGGTATCGAGGCCGACGTGGAGGGTCACCCATGCGGTGGTTACTCCGTGAGAGCGGATCGAGTTGAGGAGCGGCTCGGTGAAGTGCAGTCCTGCCGTGGGGGCGGCCACGCTGCCGGGAGTGTCCGCATAGACGGTCTGGTAGCGGTTCGGGTCGTCGGGCGTCTCCTTGATGTAGGGAGGCAGCGGCAGTTCGCCCAGGCCGTCCAGGGCGGAATCGTCGCTGACCCGCACCTGGCGCAGGCCGTTCTCCAGGACCTCGAGGATTTCTACCTGAGCCGAATCGGTTCCGTCGCGGGCTTCGACCGTGACCTGGGCGCCCACCCGGAGCCGACGGCCGGGGCGTCCCAGGGCCTGCCAGACGCCGGGTTCCTGGCGGCGGACCAACAGCACCTCGACGCGGGCGCCGGATCGTGCCTCCGTGCCGTAGAGCCGGGCCGGTATCACCCGGCTGCGGTTGAAGACCATGAGGTCGCCGGGACGCAGGTATTCGGTCAGATCACGGAAACTGCGGTGATCCAGAGAACCGTCAGGTCGGGAGCGGTCCAGCACCAGCAGCCGGGACGAATCGCGAGGTTCGGCCGGAGTCTGCGCGATGCGCTCCTCGGGCAGGACGTAGTCGAAGTCACCGGTTCGCCCTGGTTCCATAGTCAATCCGGGCTGCTGCGGGCGGCCTGCAACGTGTTGCTGAGCAGCACGGCGATGGTCATGGGGCCGATGCCGCCGGGAACGGGAGTGATGGCCTCAGCTTTGGCGGCGACGGCCTCATAATCAACGTCGCCCACTAGGCGGTAACCGCGGCGGCGGTTGGCGTCGTCCACCCGGTTGATGCCCACGTCGATGACGACGGCGCCGTCGCGCACCATGTCGGCGCCGATGGCTCCGGGAACTCCCATGGCGGCGACGAGGATGTCGGCCTGACGGGTCACGTCAGGCAGGTTGCGAGTGCGCGTATGGCAGACGGTGACGGTGGCGTTGCCGCCGGGGGAGCGCTGCATCAGCAGGGCCGCCAGGGGCTTGCCCACAATGTTGCTGCGACCAACGATCACCACGTGCTGCCCGGCAGGGTCGTAGCCGGAACGCAGCAGGACCTGTTGGACGCCCGACGGTGTGCAGGGAAGGTAGGCGGGCTCGCCCTGGAGCATTCGGCCCTGGCTGAGGGGATGGAGGCCGTCAACATCCTTGCCGGGGTCGACGCGCTCGATGACGGTGGGCTCATCCAGGCCGTCCGGCAGGGGGAGTTGGACCAGGATGCCGTGGAACCTGGTGTCCTGGTTCAACTGGTCGATCAGGCTCAGGAGGTTGGCCTGAGACACGTCCGCGGGCATGTAGAATATCTCGGAGAATATGCCGGCTTCCTCACACGCCCGGCCTTTGTTCCGTACATACACGCCGGAAGCGGGGTCATTGCCCACGAGGACCGCGGCCAGGCCCGGTGCGGGCCTACCGGATGCGACCAGATCGGCCACGCCGGCCGCAACCTCTTCACGGAGGCCGGCCGCGATTTCGTTGCCGTTGAGGACGCGGGCGGGCATCGCAGCCAACGGTATCAGGGCAGGTCGAAGATGTATTGCCGAACCGGGAAGGAAAAGCCGGGCATCACGTCCTCGCCGCTCAGAGTTTCGGGGTCTTCGAGAACTTCCGGTTCTGGCTGGCCTGAACGGTAAACGTATACGCGACGATTTGCCGAATCGATCAGCCACCCTAAGCGGACGCCACCAGTCAACCACAGATCCATCTTATTTTGCAGAGGAAGCAGGTCGTCTGTCCTCGAACGGATTTCGACCACGAAATCGGGCGCACCTTCCACTGCACGATTCCATTCATCTTCCGTCAGTGCCTCCAACCGTTCCTGCGTGATCCACGCGGCGTCCGGTCCGCGCAACTCTCCCGAGGGAAGACGAAAGCGACTGGTCTGGGATGACGAGGCGCCTCCGTTGGCGAGCCGCCAGTCCGTCACGAAATAATTGACAAAATTCTCTTCCTGGTTACCGCGAAATCCAGTCATAGGCAGTATCAGCAGCTCCCCGGCGGCGTTGACTTCCATTTCGTAAAGGTTGTTCCGCTCGCAGAACTCGATGAACCGCGCTGGGAAATTGGCCGCCCGGTGGTCGATGCCCAGTGCGGACAGGTCCAGTCGGATGGTTCCGGGCGGCTCGGCCACGGGGAGCACCGCAGTGGGTGCAGCGACGGTTGGTTTCGGTGCGGTCGTCATGGCAGTAAGCGCCTTGCGCAGTGGTGGCGCCCATCATACCATTCCAGCGTCAGACTGCGTTCCGTCTGACGTCCGGTGTCAATCCCTCGCCGTTTGCCAAGTGTGTTCCGTGGGCCTACAATGCCCGCCATGCGCATCGTTTCTTTGCTGCCCAGCGCCACGGAGATTGTGTTCGCCCTGGGGTTGGGCGATTCACTGGTTGGCGTTTCGCACATGTGCGATTATCCGGCGCCGGCCCGCGGGCTGCCCATCGTGAGCCGGAGTGTGCGCAGCAAGTCCCACCTCTCCAGTGCAGAGATCGACACGATCATCCAGCAGGCCCGGGCGGCGGGCAATCCGGTGTACATCATTGACGGCGACTTGTTGCGGCGCTTGCAGCCCGACCTGATCCTGACCCAGGAACTCTGCGAAGTTTGCGCGGTCGGGGCCGGATCAGTCTTCGAAACCGCCAGCAAGTCGCTGGACTACCAACCGGAGATTTTGAGCATCCGGCCGGCCAGCCTGGACGACATCTACGGAAACATCCAACGTATCGGCGATGCCGCGGCGGTTACGAAGAGCGCGCAGCGTCTGGTCAGCGAGTTGCAGGAGCGCGCCGGTTACGTAGCGGAACGCGCTGAGGACGGGAGCCGGCCAAAGGTGTTCTGCATCGACTGGCTGGAGCCGCTGCGCAACACCGGACAGTGGACGCCCGAACTGGTGGAACTGGCGGGCGGAGTGGAAGGACTGGCCGAGAAGTGGGGGAAATCCCGGGAAGTGGGATGGGATGAAGCGCTCGACTACCAACCCGACTACGTGATGGTGATGCCCTGCGCCTTCAACATGGATCGTACCATCCTGGAAACGTCGCGCCTGGCCGAGCGGGAGGAGTGGAATTCGCTGGACGCGGTCCAGGAAGGCCGGGTGTACCTGTTCGACGGACAGATACCCAGCCGGCACGGCCCCCGGGTGATCGACGTTCTGGAAGGGCTGGCCGAGGCGATGCGCCCGAACCGCTTCGACGGACTGACGCGGCCCGGCATATTCAGACCCGCTGCGCTGCGGCAGCCGGCATCGGTGCAGTAGGCTGCTTCACCCTACCCTACTCTACTCTGCCCTGATCGATAAGGAAACGCGTATGGCCCTGTACATGATTTCGCTGGAACACGCCCCGGAGCGATGCCCCGGGGTTGACCTGGGGGTGCGCGACCGGGTCCTGCGGATGTCGGCGGAGCTGACCGAGACGCTGGCGAGCCGGGGTTGCGAGTACCGCGGCGGTTGGGTGGGGAAGTCGTCGCATCAGACCTGGCTGGTCCTGGACGGGCCGGACGCCCACGCGGTGGACGACGCCGTGATCGACATGGGGCTGGCCACCTGGAACCGGACCGAGATATTCCCGATCATCACCATGGAAGAAGCCTTTGGGGGGCTGCCCACGGACTGATGATCTCCGTCCCGCGTACCGTCCGTCAACCGCGTACCGCCGCCGGAGCGGCGACGGGCGACCGGGTGACGCCCTGAAGGAGAACGGCCATGAGCGAAAACATCTACCACCGCCGCCGGCGCATGTACACCGATCCCGCCGACATCGGCAAGAACAAGATGGCCCCGGCACGCCGGGTTGACCTGGGAGCGGTGGGCGATTTCAAGGAACTGCCGGCGCGGGTGCGGTTGGAGAATGGCGAGGAGCACTGGCTGGCCAAGGCCCGGGATGGGCAATACCGGCTGCTGTCCATGGTGTGTCCCCACGCCTTCGGTCGGGTGGTGAAGTGGGACAAGAGCTTCCTGTGTCCCGACCACGGCTGGCGCTTTGAAGAAGGGCAGGGAGTGTGCGTGAACGGGCCCCGGGCGCAGCTGTTCTATCACGACGTGAAGGTGGAAAACGGCCGGCTGATCGCCCAGATTCCTGCGGACGATGATCCGTCGGTGACGCACGCCCCGCCGCCGGCCTGGGCGGTGCCGAAGTAATCTGCCCGGGGCGGATTGGTCTGTCGTTCCCAAAACCGACGACGCTCGGATAAGACCAACAACCTGCATAAGGAGCCAGGTCCGTGAAAATCAGCATAGCTATCGCAGCGTTTTTTGTGGCTGCCCTGTTGGTCGTTGCCAATGGGCAAGGGATGCCGGTGGCGGCCCAGAGCGATCCGACGAACTTCGGCAAGCCCCAGGTGGCTGCCGGAGCCAACCCCGGCGAGGTGGTGGTCACTTGGACGGCCGTTGCTTCGGCGAACTTCTACCGCATCGGTTGGATTTCGTCCAAAGACTACGCGGAGGCCAGGGCATCCAACCGGGACTGGCGAGAAGCGTTCGTTTCCGTGAGTATCGCCAACAACGGCCAGACTTCCTACACCGTCACGCGCCTTACGCCGGGGGAGGCCTACTGGTTCATCGTCGGCGGCAGCGCCGAGCGTTATGGGAAACCGCAATGGTCGCCATGGTCGGACCTGATCAGGCTCAGCGGAGGCCCGGCGGCCTGCGCCGGCGACCGGGCCGCGCTGGAGGCTTTGTACAACGCCACCGACGGGCCCAACTGGAGGAACAGCGTCAACTGGTTGAGTGACGACGCTCCCATCGGCACCTGGTTCGGCGTATCCACCGACGGCGACGGCTGCGTTCTGGTTCTCTACCTGGACAACAACGGCCTGAGCGGCCAACTGCCGCCGGAGTTGGGCAATCTGACCAGCCTGGACACGCTGGATATGGATGGCAACAGGATCAGCGGAGAGATACCGGCGGAAATTGGCAACCTCACCAATTTGACCGTGCTGTCATTCGATCACAACCGACTCAGCGGGCCGATACCGCCCCAGTTGGGTCGTCTCAGCAATCTCACCGATCTGGAGTTGTGGAACAACGAACTGACCGGTGCAATACCGCCCGAGATAATTGGCCTCACCAACCTGAGGACCATTGATCTGGACGGCAACAAGCTGACGGGCGAGTTACCGGACGAGTTGGGTAGTCTCTCCAACCTCGGCGCTCTGTGGCTGAGCCAGAATGAATTCACCGGCAACATACCGCCTGAGTTGGGTAAACTGTCCAGGCTGAGCTACTTGGGCATACGCAGCAACCAGCTGACCGGCCCGTTACCGGCCGAACTGGGCAATCTCACCAACCTGCGGGGACTGACCCTGCGCGAAAATGGACTGACCGGCCCGATCCCGCCCGAGTTGGGCGAGCTGGCAAACTTGGAGTGGATCGCTCTGTACGACAACAAACTCAGCGGACCCATCCCGGCGCAACTTGGAGATCTGTCCAATTTGGAATATCTGCGCCTGGACAACAACGACCTGACCGGGGAGATACCGTCGGCGCTGAGCGATCTGGCCAAAATCGAGACGCTGAACCTTTCCAATAATATGCTGACCGGAGAAATCCCTACGGAGTTGGGCGATTTGACCGAACTGAAGCATTTGCTCTTGAACAGCAACCGGCTGACCGGCCAGATACCGGACGAGTTGGGGAGCCTCCCGAAACTGGAATCGTTGTATCTTCTCGAGAATGAACTGGAGGGAGCGATTCCCGGGCAACTGGGAAGGCTGACCGAGCTGAAGGTATTGAACGTCAACCGGAACCAGTTGAGTGGCTCCATACCGCCGCAGTTGGGCAACCTGGCAAATCTGGAGGAACTGCACCTGGACAACAACCGGTTGAGTGGCTCCATACCGCCGCAGTTGGGCAGGCTTGCCAAACTGGAGCAACTGCACCTGGATACCAATCAATTGACCGGCCAGATACCGACAGAGTTGACCGAGTTGACCGAGTTGATGCTGCTGTACGTCATCAGGAACGAATTGAGCGGGTGCATTCCGGCGGCGCTGTTCAGCGTTGACCAGAACGACCTGGACGAACTGGATCTGCCGGTTTGCTGATGGGCCTGGAGACGAGCGGCCGGAGCAGGACCGGGGCGCGGCAACGATTCCGCCGCGCCCCGGAATACGCCCGCTAAGCACGGTTTCTACTCCGGCCGCCCCGTTTCCCTGTGGCGGCCGAGCTGATCCGGGGTGGCTATCTTGCGGCCAGCCCGGCCCGTTTGCTATCGTTTCAGCGGAAAGAATGGCCGGAGGGTCTGCGTCAAATGAAGCGGTACAAGCTTGCCTACGTAATGTACGAACCCGCTGATAGCACTGAGGATGATAAGTACATGGCGGAAATACCGGCTCTGCCGGGCTGCTGCGCCTGGGGAGACTCCCCAGCCGAAACGTTGTACATCCTGGAAGGCATGGCAGAAGCCTTTATACAGTCTTACCAGGAACGCGGATTGGGACTGCCAACCGCACTGGTGGAGAGGCCGGTGCAGACCGGCGAGGTTACTGTCACAGCTTGACCTACCGGGAACTTACCCGCAAGTTGCGTCGGCTGAATTGCCGTTCTGACCGGCAGAGACGCGGCGGCCACGAGATGTGGATAAACCCCGAAAATCGTGCGCAGGCTGCCATTCCTAACTGGAGCAGCCGAGATTTGAAAGTTGGCACAGTGATCGGGATCATCCGGCAATTTGGCAGATCCAGAGACGAATTTGAGTGGGCCTAACCACCGGGGGACCTCTAGCGCCTTGCCCCGTCTTTGCCCTTCGTTACCAGTTTATAATCATTATCAAATTTGAGCGATACGCCGATTTGTTGACAGGGTGCGGCAACTAAATTACACTAGCGGCAACCGTCGTGAGACCGGGAACGGCGCATGGAATCCCGGCAAAAACGGCATCAAATCGAAGGAAGGAGGCACAGGATGTCACAAAAGGATGACCTGGCATTGATGGCCCACCTGATGCGGCGCGCCGGCTTTGGCGCCAACCGCGCAGAGCTGGAGCGATGCGTTGCCCAGGGTTACGAAGCCACCGTGGAAGAGCTGATCGATCCCCCTGCAAACCGCGAGGGTGGGAAGATGGCTCTCCTGCTCCGGTACCACCCCAGCTTCTTGCTCCCCGGCGGCGTTCCCTTCTCCGGCCAGGCCAACTGGATGTACAACATGGTATCCAGCGACCGGCCCCTGGAAGAGAAGATGACGCTGTTCTGGCACCACGTGTTCGCGACCGGCAACTCCAAGGTTGACAACTGCGACCAGCTGCTCGAGCAGATCGACATGTTGCGCGAGCACGGCATGGGTAACTATCGGGACATTCTGATCGAACTGTCCAAGAACCCGGCCATGATTTTCTGGCTGGACAACAACGAGAACCACCGGGACGCCGTGAACGAGAACTGGGGCCGCGAGCTCCTGGAACTGTTCTCCATGGGCGTTTCCAACTACACCGAGGTCGACGTTCGCGAGTGCTCGCGTGCCTTCACCGGCTGGACCATTCAGGCCAAGCTGCCGCGCGCTCCGTACGGCCGCTATCCGTGGAAGTTCTCCTACAACGAAGCCGACCACGACTTCGGTGAAAAGACCTTCCTGGGCCGCACCGGCAACTTCGACGGCGAGGACATCATCGACATCATCCTCGAAGAGCCGGCCACCTCCCGCTTCATCTGTCGCCACCTCTACAACTTCTTCGTCGCCGACGAGCCCCAGGTTCCGGCCTGGACCATTGAGCCGGCCCGCGATGAGGACGCGCTGGAAGAGATGATAGACGTGTTCGAGCAGTCCGGCTTCGAGATGAAGGCCGTCCTGCGCCACATGTTCAACTCCCAGTGGTTCAAGGACGCCCGCTACCAGAAGATCAAGAGCCCGGCCGAAGTGGTCGCCGGCACCCTTCGGATGGTCGGCCTGTTCGAGAACCCGGATCCCGGCGTCCTGAACATCGGCAAGGAGCCCACCTACATGGGCCAGTCCATCCTGGACCCGCCGTCGGTGGAAGGTTGGCACACCGGCCTGGAGTGGATCAACTCCGGCGCCCTGCTGGCCCGCATCAACTTCGTGGCCGACCGCGTTTCCAACCCGGATCTGCCCGGTATGCAGGACATCGTCGACCGTATGCGGGACGACGGCGTAACCACCCCGGACCACCTGCTGAACGCCTGCACCGAGTACATGGGCTTCATCGAGCTCAGCGAGGAGACCCGCGGCCAGCTGGCCGAGCACGTCCGCTCCGGCGGCGACGTCAACTGGGACGACCGGATCTCCACCGCGACTCGTATCGGTGAGACCATGGCCCTGATCAGCGCCACCACCGAGTACCAGTTCGGCTAAACCGGAAGGTGCTGGACGGGCCGGCAACTTTCCGGCCTGTCCATCGCCACAACTCGTCATCCGACGAAACGCACATCAGACAAGGAGCATACGCAATGACCTCCACCAAGAAAGATCCGGTCATCGTGGTCCTGCAGCTCACCGGCGGCAACGACTACTTCAACACGGTGATCCCCTACAACGACGCGACGTACTACGACAACCGCCCGGCGGTTCGTTACGAGCGCGAAGACATCATCCCGGTCAACGACGAGCTCGGCTTCGCCCCCACCATGGGCCCCATGAAGGAGCTCTTTGACCAGGGCAAGGTCGCCGTCATCCATGGCATCGGCTACGCCGACAGCCCCCGCTCGCACTTCCGCAGCATGGACATCTGGCACACCTGTGAGCCGGACAAGGTTGGCACCGAGGGTTGGGCCGGCCGCGTCGCTCGCGAGATGGACCCGAACAAGGAAAACGTGCTGACGGCCATCAACTTCGGCCACGGCCTGCCCCGCGCGCTGGCCGTCCCCGGCGTCCCCGTAGCCGCCATCGCCGACCTGAGCACCTATGGCCTGCTCACCGGCATCGCCGACGTTGACCAGCGCTCCAAGGCTCTTGACCTGTTCTCCAAGATGTACGCTCCCACCGTGGGCGGCAGCTTTGTGAACGACTACCTGCGCTCCACCGGCACGGACGCCATGGTTGGCGCCGACATTGTGAAGGTTGCGCCGGAGCGGTACTCCAGCAACGTCGAGTACCCCAACAGCCCCATCGCCTCCCACCTGCGTGACATCGCCCAGGTGTACATGGCCGATCTGGGCACGAAGATCTTCTACACCCAGCACGGCAGCTTCGACACCCACGCCGGTGAGGCCGCGGCCCACCCGGTGCTGTGGAAGGAAGTTTCCGAGGGCATCAGCGCCTTCTTCGAGGACATGAAGGAGCACAACACCGGCGAGAACATCGTCATGTACCTGTTCTCCGAGTTCGGCCGCCGCGTCCGCGACAACGGCTCCGGCACCGACCACGGCGCTGCCGGCGTAGCCTTCGCCATCGGCGACAGCGTCCAGGGTGGCTTCTACGGTGAGTACCCGTCCCGCAAGGCCGAGGACCTGGAACAGGGCGACCTGGTTCCCAACTACGACTTCCGCGGCGCGTACTCCAGCATCGTTGAGGACTGGCTTGGCATGGACGCCAACCCTATCGTCAACGGCGCCTTCCCGAAGCTGGACATCATCAAGAAGTAAGTCCAACGGCCCAGCTAAAAACGGCGGCGGCGTGGCCAATCGGCTGCGGTGCCGCCGGTCCAACGCATTTCAAGTGGAGGAAAAACTATGCCTCAGAATACCGTAGCAAGCGGTCGGGCATGGCTGTACATCAAGAATGTGGGCCGCCAGGGGCAGGTGGGCATGGGTTTCAGCCAGCCCGTTGGCGTGGCGACCCTTGATGACGGCACGATGTACGTCGCCAACCGCGGCGGTGAGCAGAACCCCAGCGCCCGCATCACCAAGTGCACCATCGGCAACACCGACGGCAAGGGCGGCGAGGAATTCCTGGGTGAATTCGGCCGTGAAGGCATTGCCTACCAGGCCAGCTCCAGGGGCCTCTTCGAGTGGATCACTGGCATTGCCATCGATTCCGCCGGCAGCGTTTACGCTTCCGACGAGTGGAAGAACATGGTCGCCGTGTTCGACGCCGACGGAAACCTGGTGAAGCACTGGGGCGAAGCCGGTGATGGCGAAGGCCAGCTCAGCGGCGCCGCCGGATTGGCTTTTGACGCCGACGACAACCTCTGGGTGGTTTCGGCCAAGAGCAGCCGCGTCCAGAAGTTCAGCAAGGACGGCGATTACCTGGGAGGCTTCGGCACCAAGGGCAACGGCGCCGAGGACCTGGAGATGCCCTCGGGCATCGCCATCGACGATGCCGGCGACCTTTACATCGCCGACTGGGGCAACCACCGCGTGCAGAAGTACACGGCGGGCGGAACCCACCTGCGCACCTTCGGCAGCCGCGGCACCCGCTCCGGTGAGCTCAACCACCCGCTGGACGTCACCATCGACAACGAGGGCGACGTGTACGTGGCGGACTGGATGAACGAGCGCGTCGTGATCTACGATGCCGACGCTCGTCCTTTGGCTTACCTGGAAGGGGACGCCACCGAGGTGTCGGAATGGGGCGACCTGTCGCTCAACGCCAACCCCGACATGGTGAAGGCACGCCGCCGGGTCCCCGACCTGGAGCAGCAGCAGCGCACCTTCCGGATGCCCATGGGCGTCAACTTCGACCGGGCCAACAACCGGCTGCTGGTGTGCGACACCCTGCGGTCACGGCTGCAGGTTTACGAAAAGGACGACACCTACCTGGACCCGCAGTTCAACCTGTAACCTGGCGGTACATCCGGGAAGTGTTCTGACATTTCTTCCCCAGAACCGGCGCTCTTCACCCCCAGCGCCGGTTCTTTTTCTTTACAGCAACGAAAGGGCGGATATTGAACCCGCCCTTTCGCGTCGCGGATCGCGCCGGTATTCATAGCTCGTGGGTGTGGCTGTCGTTGCCGCCGCCGCGGTTGGTCGCCTCGGGCGGCAGGGTGATGATGGCCCGGCGGTGCGTCCCGACGCCGATGGTGCGGTCTCCGTCCAGCGCTTCCACCTTGAAATAGAGCCACCGACCGTCGATGCGCTCCAACTCGGCGACGGCCACCACCGTGGCGCCAATATCCGCGCCGGCCACATGGCGGATGTTGACCTCGAACCCGACGGTGGATTGCTCCGGCGGGAGGTGATCCAGGATAGCCCGCTGCGAGGCTTGCTCCATGGCCCGGATCATGCTTGGGGTGCTGAGCTTGGCGACGTGGGGCGCGACGTTGTGCTCGCACACCAACACTTCCCGCCGGCCGATCAGGCCGGGGGACAAGCCCATATTCACGCTGCTGCTTTGTTCACTCATCGCTATTGTTATCCTCGAAGCAGTTTCGGCTCCGGTAAAGCCGTATGCTATTATAGTTGCGCAACGGCGCCCATTCACGGGTGCGCCAATAGGCTGGGCTCGGAGCGGGCCGGAGGCTATCACCGTGGCTAGGAAGTACCGACGCTTCAACTACGCCAGGCCGTCATTCATTGAGGGCATGGCACGCATCTTTGACTTCACCGGCGCGTTGGATTATTACCCCGGCCTCTCCGCGCGGCGGAAATCCAGCCCGGAAGCGGATGCCGAGGCGATTCGAGCTGCTTGGGAAACCGTCGGGCAATACCTGTGGGACGCCATGGGCCGGTTCGAGGAAGAGGAACGGGATAACTTGGACGAAGCCCGTAAATCGCAATGTGCGAACCGGACGAAATAACCGGGGAAAGCGGCGCTGGCCAGTCCGCTGAACTCCTGGCGGAAGCCACACCGCCACCTGCCGATGTAACTGCAATCAGAGCTTCCTGGCGTGCGCCGCTGCCACCGCCGAACGCACTGGCAAGGTACAACGACGTTCTACCAGGCGCGGCAGAACGCATCCTGCAAATGGCCGAAAAGCAGCAGGAACAAGATCATAACATCCAAATGGAGGCCATAAGCATCGAAAGAACGGTTGTTGTCTCGGATGCCCGGAGAGCCTACCTGGGTCTGCTGGCCGGCTTTATCATTTCACTGCTGGTTGTCGGCGGTGGCATCTATATTATCGCCACTGGCCACGATTGGGCCGGCGTAGCGCTAATTGGCATTAACTTATCCGGCTTGGTCGGTGTATTTGTTTATGGCAGCAAAGCCCGCCGCGATGAGCGCAATCGCAACGCTGAAAATACGACCGAATGACGCCATCCGATGCGAGACGTGAACCATGCCTGCCAAACGGGATCTCCTGTCCGTAACCGACATATCGCCTGGCGAGACACGCCAGCTGATCGACCGCGCGCGGGAGTTGAAAGCGGCTCCGCCGGGAAGCGCCAGTCCTCTGGCCGGCAAGCGGGTAGCGCTCCTGTTCGAAAAGCCCTCGCTGCGAACGCGGGTCAGTTTCCAGATCGGAATCGCGGAGTTGGGCGGGTTCAGCCTGTATATGGGGCAGGACGAGGTAGGACTGGGCCAGCGGGAGCCGGTCTCCGACGTGGCCCGGGTGCTCAGCGGGTACGTGGACTGCATCGTGGCACGGGTGAACTCGCACGATTCGCTGGTGGGATTGGCCGAGTATGGCAGCGTGCCGGTGATCAACGCGTTATCCGATTTTGAGCATCCGTGCCAGACCATGGCCGACCTGTTGACCATCAATGAAACCCATGGCGGCACCGATGGGCTGAACCTGGCTTACGTCGGCGATGGAAACAACGTGGCCCGCAGCCTGTGTCTGGGCGCGCCGGCAGTGGGCATTAACTTTTCCATCGCCGCACCCCACGGCTACCAATTGGAAGAATCAGTGTTTGCGTCCGCCAGCCAGCGGGGCGTCCGCACCGACGGCGGCCCACGGCCCACGGCGCATCCCCTGGTGCGTCCCTCCGACGCCGTAGTTGACGCCAACGTGGTGTACACCGACGTCTGGACCAGCATGGGCGACGAAGCCGAGGCCGAAGAGCGGCGCCGGGCCTTTCAAGGCTACACGGTGGATTATCCTTTGATGGAAATGGCTGCGCCGGGGGCGTGCTTCATGCACGATATGCCCGCCCACTACGGCGAAGAGGTCCCGCCGGGGATGCTGGAGCATCCGCAGTCGGTGGCTTACCAGCAGGCCCACAATCGCCTGCACGCGCAGAAGGCGGTGCTGGAGTTCCTGCTGGCATGAAACTCACTGCCATAGATTAACGGAACATCGGCCGCAACGATCGACCTGATAACGAAGCAAGACAAGAGGCTGGTATGCTTACCGCGCCTGATTTGCCTGAACCTGGCGAACAAAGCCTGGACGACCGTCGCCGGATCAGCCGACGGTTTATCATCCATGCCCGCGAAGAACTGAAAAACGGAAACCGCATGCAAGCCGGCGAAAAGGCTTGGGGCGCTGTGGTGCAACCGCTGAAGGCCATCGCGGAGCAGCGCGGCTGGCATCACCAGAGTCACCAGGACATCCACAACGTCGGGCTTCAGATACTGGCCGAAAGCCCGAACGTTGACCTGCAAGAAGCCCTTTCAGCAGCATACCGTGTCGGCCATGAGAACTTTTACGAGAACCACCGCCATCCCGAAGAATTGGCCGAGATGCTGGACAAGGTTGAGAATGAGATGCCCGTACTGCTCTCGCTGCTGGACACTCCACCGCGCCCGTTCACGATTGCCAGCAATACTCAATTGCGGCGGCTACAGTCACTCACGGGTAATGACAGTTTGCAGCTTGGCGACACGTCTGCCGTAGGCTTCTCTTTGAAACACGGCCCGGTCAACGAATAGCAAGCAGCCCGATACGCAGAACAAGCGGGACCCTTATGACCTCTCTCGACGAAACCACGGCGCAAATCCTTCAGGAAACGCCGGCCCTACGCGCTCCGACCCCCACGGTGGACCCGATGGTGGCCATCATCGGACGCCCCAACGTGGGCAAGTCCTCGCTGTTCAACCGCATACTTTCGAGGCGGCACGCCATCGTTTCCGAGGTGGCTGGGACCACCCGAGACCGGCTGATCGCCCGGGCCTCGTGGAAAGGGCGGCCGTTCCTGCTGATTGACACCGGCGGCCTCGAGGACGATCCGGACGGGCACATCCCCCAGCGCGTCCAGCAGCAGGCCGACATGGCGATGGGCGCCGCCGATGTGATCGTGTTCCTGACCGACGCGATCCAGGGCGTCACCGCCACGGACGAGGCCGTGGCGCAAAGGCTGCGACGCACCGACAAGCCCATACTGCTGGCCGTGAACAAGGTGGACAACGACAACCGGGAGCTGGCTGCGGCCGAGTTCTACGGCTTGGGGATCAATGAGACGGCGTTCATCTCCGCCTACCACAATTACGGCGTGTACGACCTGCTGGAGCGGATTGTCGAGCTGCTGCCCCAGCCTGAGATCGCGGATCTCTGGGAGGATGCGCCTGACGGTGAGACGGCGGCTGAAGATGAATGGTGGGAGGATGACGGCGACGAAGCAACGGTTGACGAAGAGGTATGGACGCCTCCCACCGAGCTGAGCCTGTCCATCGTCGGCCGAACCAACGTGGGCAAGTCGATGCTCACCAACGCCATCATCGGCGAGGAGCGCAGCATCGTCAGCCCGGTTGCCGGAACCACGCGCGATGCTTTGGATACGCAGATATCCTATAGAGACCACACCATCACGCTGGTGGACACCGCGGGTGTCCGGCGGCCCGGCCAGGTGCAGCGCGGGATCGAGAAATACAGCGTGCTGCGGGCGGTGAACGCCGTGCATCGCAGCGACATCACGCTGCTGATCACCGACGCCACTGAGCTCGCCACGGCACAGGACGCGCACATCGCGGGTCTGGCATGGGACACCAACCGGGGTCTGATCGTGGTGGTGAACAAGTGGGACCTGGTGAATCGTAACCGTTTCCGCATGGAACGAAGCCTGCACCGGGTCCAGGAACGGCTGCACTTCATGTCCTACGTGCCCGTGTGCTTCACGTCGGCGCTCACCGGCGAGGGGATCGACGAACTGCTGGACACTGCCCTGTCACTCTGGCAGGAGCGACAGAAGCGGGTGCCGTTCCGTGATCTGCAATATCTGCTGGCCGATGCGGTATCGACCCACACTCCACCCTCCCAGCGGGGCAACATCCGCAATCGGCTGCGCATTCGCCGGGTGCGGCAGGTTGGCGTCAATCCGCCGACGTTCGTGTTCTCGGTCAACGACCCCAAGCTGCTCCATTTCTCGTACCAGCGGTATCTGGAAAACCAGATCCGCGACCGGTTCGGCTTCGACCGGACGCACTTGAGGTTGATTTTCCGCCCGGAGCGTGCAGAAAGAACCACCCGGTCCGGCATTCGAAATCGGGCCAGGTAGCGGTTGACCATGATGCTGCTGCGCCGGGCATCGTACGCCACCATCGCGATGCTGGTCACTCTGCCTTTGCTGGCGGCGGCCGGTATCGCCGTAGGCAGCGTTAGTCCACAGGCGGCGCCCGAGCCTCTCCTCTACGCCGCGGTTTGCGTAATCGCGTACCTGATCGGTTCGATTTCGTGGGGTTATATCTTTGTCAACCTGACTATGGGGGAGGACATCCGGGATTTCGGCAGCGGGCGGACGGGCATGTCCAACATATTGCGGACCTCCGGCGGCAAGGCGGCGGCCCTGGTGTTTCTGCTGGACGCCGGCAAAGGCGTGCTCTGCGTGACGCTGGCGAGGACGGCCATCGGATCAGGAGAAGCCGAAGTGGCCGCGGCGCTGCTGGCGTTGTGCGGGCACAACTGGCCGATATTCCTCCGGTTCCGCGGAGGGCGCGGCATCCTCCCCGGATTTGGGGCGCTGTCGGTGATGGCTCCCTGGGTGGCCCTGGCCGGCGGCGCGCTGTTCCTCGTCATCACGCTGTCCAGCCGGATACTGTCGCTGGGGAGCATCGCTGGAACGTTGACCGTGGCGGTCCTGAGCCTGGCCCTCATGCTCCTCATCGGACACAGCCAACTGTACACGCTGTACGCGTGCGTGGGCGGCGCGGTTATCATCTGGCAACACCGGGACAACATCCGGCGCATCGCCAACGGAACCGAGCGCCGGCTGGGTATGCCGGCGGCGCGAAACCGCTAAGGGCTTCGGCCACAGGCGACGGCAAAGCAAACCCCGTCTTGCCGGCCAAGCCAGTGACGGATCAGGCGGAGCGCATAGCCTGCCCCAATCTGTGCAGGGCTTCGGCCAGATCGCCGACGTCATACAGCGAGAAGCTGATGCGGAGACGGTCCCGGAACATCCCGACTGACGAGAAAGCTGTCCCGGGACGGTAGGATACGCCGGCCTTCCGGGCGATTGGCAGCAGTTCGTCGGCATCCACTCCGTCTGCCAGTGTGAGCCAGAAGAAGTAGCCGCCGTCCGGCCGGTTGAAATCCAGCTTGTTGGCCAGGTCGGTGGACAATATTCTGGCAACGGCGTCTCGCCTCATGGTGTAGATGCGCCGCAGGTTGGCGAGGTTTTCCTGGAGCAGTCCCAGGTCCAGGGTGGCTTGGGCCATGGCCGCCGCAAAATGGCTCAACCCGCCGCCGCTGGCCGCGACCCCGGAGTCCACGAAGCGCTGGATGATGCCGGGGGAGGAATGAACCCACCCCAGGCGCAAGCCGGGGGCCAGGATCTTGGAAAAGGAACCGAGGGAAACGACGCAACCGTCATCTGTATCGTCCATGGTTGCCAGGGGCGGCGGTGGTGGCGGGCCGTAGTGCAGCAGTTGGTAGACCTCGTCCGCGAGGACGGTGAAGCCATACCGTTGAGCCAATTGGATCAGCCGGCCCCGGCGCTCTCGCGTTAACGTGGCCCCGGTGGGGTTCTGATACGCCGGTATGACGTAGAGCAACCTGGGCCGGTGGCCGTCCTGAAGCATCATCTCCAGCGCGTCGGTGTCCAGGCCGTCTTTGTCAGTGGGTATGCCCACGACTTTCAGGCCGTGGTCCAGGAAGATGCGACCGATGAGGTAGTAGGTCGGTTCTTCCACAAAAACCGTGTCGCCGGATTGAGCGAAGATGGTGGCGGCCAGGTCGATTCCCTGGGAGGCCCCGGCGGTGAGGAAGAGCGATCCCGGGTCCACGGGCAGATTGCCGTAGGCGTCCTGGGCCGACAGGAAATCGGCCAACCCTTCGAGGAGCGGCCCGAAGCCCTGGACGGCGCCGTATTGCAGCGGGATGGCGGACTGCTGGCTGAGGACACGCTCGCTGGCGATCTGCAGGGCTTCCGTCGGGTGCAGATGTGGGGACGGGTGGCCCCAACCCAGGTCGAGGACGCCCTCCGGGATGGAGATGAGGAGTGACGGGAGAGTTGAGGTCATGGCTAATGGTATGGTTGCCGATCCATCTTGCAACTGAAGGCATGAAAAGGCCGGCGGGTGCGATACCCGCCGGCCGATTGCCGATGTGGCGAGATGTGGGACTGGCTACTAGATGTAGTCCTGGTCCTCGGCCATCATCTGCAGCACGTCGCCGGACTGCAGCTGGATGGCGCGCTGGATCTGGAGCTTGAGGTCGTCCAGCATCTCGTCGGGGATCTCGCCGTCGTTGTCGCGAGCGGCGTCCTTCATGGACTCGAAGGCCCACTCGTCGGAGTTGCCGTGCGGCATGTCGAAGAAGCCGCGCTCGAAGACGGGGAGTTCGCCGGGGCCGAAGTAGCCCTTGCCTTCCAGGTTGTAACCTTCGAGGTCGTGGGTGCCCTTGCCGAGGACCTGACCGGTGGCGGCGTAGTGCTCCATGACGTTCTTGAGGCCGTACTTCTGGATCGGGCAGACCTTCATGCACACGCCACAGCCGAGGTAGCGGGCCATGACCGGGCGACAGCGCTTGAAGTAGAGCTTGTTCTTCTCGATTCCGCGCCACCAGATCTTGTCGCGCATGAGGGCGCGGCCGGGGCAGCGGTTCACGCAGACCTGGCACACCTGGCAGAAGGCGTGGATGCCGTAGTCGACCGGCGAGTCATAGGTGACGTTGGCGTCGGTGGTGATCATCATCAGCCGCATGCGGTTGCCGGTGTGCGGGGACAGCAGGTAGCCGCAGGCACCCAACGAACCGAGGCCCGCAGCCACGAACATGGGGATCACCGGGCCGGTGGCGTCGCTGGAGTGGACCACATGGGCCTTGTAGCCTAGGGAGCGGATGAAGTTGCCCAGTTCGAGACCGGCAGCAGCCTGGGTCCGATAGGTGCTGGAGTGCACGATCTCGGCGTCGACGCTGGGGATGGTCTGGGTGGGCTCGAAGTCCTGCTCGTAGGCCAAGCAGATGGCGTGGGGCAGGACGGTGAAGCCGCGCTTGCTCTTGTAGTCGTAGCGCGGGTCGTAGGACGTGATGCCGACTTCGAGGTAACCGAGCTGGCGAGCCTTGTCCTTGACCAGCTGCGAGATGTCCTCGCCGGTGGGCTCAGCAGTGGCCTCCATCTCGGCGGTCGAACGGGCGGCCATGATGAGGTTGCTGTTGAGCTTGTCGTGCTCCTTGCGGATCTCACGCATCTCGGCGTGGAGGTCGCGCAGGGTGTTCGACCAGTCACGGGAAGCGCGCTCGGTGATGTTCATGGTTTCCAGCGGATACTCGCGGGCGTACCAGTCAACCTCGCGGCTAGTCATCGGAATGCCGGGAACGGTTTCCAGTTCTTCCGGAATCGGAATCGTGATTTCGGAGTCCCCCCAGTGCCTTCCGGGACGGACTACTTCGTGCCCAATCGTTAGCATATTAGCCTCCTCGCTGGTTGGCTTGACCGCATGATTGCGGCGGCTTTTGGGGCAATTTATACCCTTGCTACCCCTTTGTCAACAACCAGTGTCAAGTTCCTGCCGGAATTCGCCTGCGATTGCGAAACGCGGCGCCGGGCAGAGTTTCCGCGTCGGTTTGCGGCGTGGTGCAGCGGTCAGTCAGCATTGCTCCCCGGAATTCGAGCGGAGCGCGAAATTTCACGAGATGGCGGCTAACGGCTCTTCCACCAAGTCCACACTCCGTGGGCTGCCAACAGGACGCCCACGACCATGAGCGTCCAGCCCAAGCCTTTCAACAGGAATATCGCCACCGGCGTGAGCAGGAACAGCCCCAGGCAGAAAATCGCCAACCCGCAGCCGATGGCCCCGGCAGCGCCGTTTGCCCGGTAAAGCATGATGCCGGGGTTCCTGTCGCTATCCTTAGTCGGGCAGGACGTAAGTGGCTTCGCGCTCGATGACGCGGTTTTCCTGGCGCAGCTTTTCCAGGTGGGTACGCACGTTGCGCCCGGCCGCGGCGCGCAGGGATCGACGCAGGTTGCGCGGGTACACGGCGGTTACGATCTCGTCGACGGTGGTTGCGCCGTCATCCAGCGCGGCCAGAACCTGGTCCTCCCGGCTGAGGCGGTGGGCGATCTGCTGCTGGATGCGCTGCTGACCCCGGATAATGGTGTTGCCGTGGCCGGGGCACACCACCAGCGGCCGCGTGCGGGCCATGCGTTCCAGGGAGGTCATGTACTGCTTGAGGTTGCGCACGCTGGACGAGGAGTTGCCCAGCAGGTTGTCCCCGCTGAAGAGAACGCGATCGGGACGCAGGAAGTAGCAGCAGTGGTCGTCCTCGTGGCCGGGAGTGAACAGCGGGCGCAGGGTCACGCCGCCGCCCGAGGATATGGTCTCGTTGGCGCGCAGAGCATGGACCGAATCACCGCCGAGGGTGTGCTGCAGGCGCGGCGCAAGCTTGGGATGGCATCGGACCGGGCAGCCGAAGGCTTCCTGCAAACGGTCCAGGCCGCCGATGTGGTCGCCGTGGCCGTGGGTGATCAGGATGGCGTCGATGCGAGGGCTGCCCAGTTCCGCCCAGTAGTCCAGGATCTGGCGGGTCCAGAAGCGGTAAGGTTCGCCGGAATCGATCATGACCATGCTTTCCGACGGGTCGCCCACGAAATAGATCTGGGTGCCGCCGGGGTGCATCGCCCCGAAGGTGCTGGGGTCTTCCTGGATGTGGGTGCTGTAAACGTGGTCGGTGATCTGCATGGCGGAACCTCACCACTGGCGGGAGCGGATGTACCGGTGCGCGGCGATGGCCGCGGTGGCGCCGTCGCCGGCGGAGGCGACCAACTGGGCCGCGGATTGCTGACGGATGTCGCCGGCGGCGAACAGTCCGGGCTGCGGCGTGTCCATGGAGAGTCCCACCGGGATGTGTCCGGCGTTATCCAGCGGAACCAGGTCGGAAACCGGAGACGAGTTGGGCTCCAGGCCGACGTACACGAAGAGTCCGGCCACGGGTTCGACGTTCTCACCGTCGGCGCTGCGAACGCGGACGCCGGTGACGGTATCTTCACCGACTACCTCGATGACCTCGGAGTTGTACCGCACCTCGATTTTCGGCTGGGCGGCGATGCGGTCCTGCAAAACCTGTTGCGAGTCCAGGCTGTCGCCCCGGTGGAAGAGGATGACGCGGTCGGTGTACTCGGTCAGGGTCAGGGCTTCGTCGGCCGCGGAGTCGCCGCCGCCGACCACGGCAACGGTCTGTCCCATGTACAGCGGGCCGTCGCAGGATGCGCAGTGCGACACGCCGCGGCCGAGGAACTCCTCCTCCCCCGGTATGCCCAGGGTGCGCAGGGTTGAGCCGGCCGCCATGATCACGGCCTTGCCGAGGTAGGAACCGCCGCCCTCGCCGGCGACGCGGAGGTAGTCGCCGTCGGCGGATACGCTGGCGACGGTGTCCATCAGCACCTCCACGCCGGCGTTCATCGCCTGTTCCTGGGTGGCCGGGCCCAATTCGTAGCCGGCGATGCCCTGGGGGAAACCGGGGAAATTCTCGATGCGCTCCAGGTTGATGATCTGAGCGCCGGCCATCATCTGCTCAACAACGGCGGTGCTCAGGCCCTGGCGGGCGGCGTAGATGCCGGCGGTCAGGCCGGCCATGCCGCCGCCGATAATAATGACGTCGAAGTTCTGGTCGGGCACGGGGTTACCTCTCTGATGGTTGATTGAATCGTGGCGGCTGGTTGACGATGCTCGATTGTACCATTCGGCAAATTTCGGATGATGCAGTGGTCTGACGAAGGGCGACACGGCCGGTGCCGGGTGAGATCGCCAGCGCGTTACGGCCGGTGGGAAGGTTTTCGAATACCGGGCGATGGGATTGCCGTCGCGAGCGTTTTCGGTTGACACATCCCGGCGGGATACAGAAAATGTCGCCATCAATACCGTCAACACCGCAATGAAGCATGGAAGGTGACGATATGGCAGAAATACTTGGCCTCGGCATGACCCATTACCCGGGTTTGATGGCGCCCGACGAAGATCGGGCGTATCCGCTGACGCGCACGCTCAAGGGCAACAAGAACATCCCGGACGAACTGAAAAACCCCACCAGTTGGCCGGAGCCCATGCGCATCGAGTACGGCGAGGACGAGGGCTACACGTCGTCGCTGGAGCATCGAGCCCGGCTGGTGGCCGGCTTCCGTCGCATCCGCGAGGAGCTGGATGCCTTCAATCCCGACTTCGTGGTGATCTGGGGCGACGACCAGTACGAGAACTTCCGCGAGGACATCATCCCGCCCTTCTGCGTGCTGGCCTACGACGATTTCGAGTGCCAGCCTTTCGCTCACCGGCAGCGGAACTTCTGGGGCGAACCCAAGGACAAGGTCTTCAAGTACCAGGGGAACAAAGAGGCCGCGCGGGCGCTGGTGTCCGGCATGATCGACCGGGGCGTGGACATGGCCTACGCCTACCAGCCGCTGCACGAGCCCGGCTTGGGCCACGCCATCCTGAACACGCTGCTGTACTTGGACTACGACCGCAAGGGGTTCGATTATCCAGTGGTGCCGATGCTGGTCAACTGCTACGGCAGCCGGGTGATCCGCAACCGGGGCGGCGCCGTCGAATACCTGCCGGATCCCGACCCGCCCGGGCCGACGCCCAAGCGGTGCTTGCAGGTCGGCGCGGCCACGGCAGAGGCCCTGAAGGACTCGCCCTACCGCGTGGCGCTGATCGCCTCGTCGTCCTGGTCCCACGCCTTCCTGGTGGAGAAGAACCACTGGCTATGGCCTGACACGGAGTCGGACCGGGCCCGGTTCGAGGAACTCAAGGCCGGTGATTACCAGGCCTGGTCCCGGCTCTCGACGGAGCAGGTGGAGGACGCCGGCCAGCAGGAGATGCTGAACTGGATGTGCCTGGCCGGCGCGATGGACACGCTGGACTACAAGCCTGAAATCCTCGACTACGTCGAGTCCTACGTGTTCAACTCCAACAAGTGCCTGGCGATTTTCAAGTAGGCCGTCGGATAACGTGCACAGGCGGGGGCGAATGATTATTCGCCCCCGCGGTAATACAT
The DNA here is from genome assembly GCA_034420475.1 of Dehalococcoidia bacterium. GTDB lineage: Bacteria > Chloroflexota > Dehalococcoidia > Lucifugimonadales > UBA3495 > Bin87. The sequence goes on along the minus strand of DAOULH010000034.1, from coordinate 32,888 downwards.
CGAGGAAGGAGGGCAATCATGGCGGAAATACTGGGGCTGGGACTGACGCATTCGCCGTCGTTCATCCGGCCCGACGAGGACGGAGAATCGTCGTTGAAGCGGACCCTGCGTACCAACGACCGGATCCCCGCCGAGATGAAGAACCCGCTGAACTGGCCGGAGCCCATGCGGGTGGAATTCGGTGAGGATGAGGGCTACGCGTCGGCGGTGCGGCTGCGGGAGCGTATGGTGGCCGGCTTCCGCGAACTGCGCAAGGAACTGGACGCCTTCAACCCCGACTTCGTGGTGATCTGGGGCGACGACCAGTACGAGAATTTCAAAGAGGACATCATTCCGCCGTTCTGTGTGCTGGCCTACGACGAATTCAACTGCCAGCCCTTCGACAACGGCAATGGGTCAGCGCGCCGGAATGTTTGGGATGAAGGCGCGGACACGGTGTTCAACTACAAGGGTCACAAGGAAGGCGCGCGAGCGCTGGTGTCCGGCATGATCGACCGGGGCGTTGACATGTCCTATGCCTACCAGCCGCTGCACGAGCCGGGGCTGGGCCACGCCATCCTGAACACGATCCTGTACCTTGATTACGACCGGAAGGGGTTCGACTATCCGGTGGTGCCGATGCTGGTGAACTGCTACGGCAGCCGGGTGATTCGCAACCAGGGCGGCAGCGAGGAACGTTCGCCGGATCCGGACCCGCCCGGTCCATCGCCCAAGCGGTGCATGCAGATTGGCGCGGCGGCGGCCCAGGCTCTCAAGGACTCGCCGTGGCGCGTCGCCCTGATCGCCTCTTCGTCATGGTCCCACGCTTTCCTGACGGAAAAGAACTGGTGGCTGTATCCGGATATCGAATCGGACCGGGCGCGGTTCGAGGAAATGAAGGCAGGTGACTACCAGGCGTGGGCGGGAATCTCCACCGCGCAGATTGAGGACGCCGGCCAGCAGGAACTGCTCAACTGGGCCTGCCTGGTGGGGGCGGTGGACGAACTGGGCTACCAGGCGGAGATCGTGGACTGGTACGAGACCTACATCTTCAACTCCACCAAGTGCCTGGCGGTGTTCAGATAGAGCCCAAACGCTATAAGGTCAAAGTTTAGGGGCGAAGAAATCTTCGCCCCTATGAAGTGTTCAAGTGGCGAATCCCAAGCCGGCGGCCACCTCTTGCTGGTCGTTGTCCAAGGTGACAAAAGCCAGTTCTATACCGTATGTTCTGACAGCATACAGCGCAGTAGCGACGTGCAACAGGTCGCCGCTTCGTAAGTAACGAACCTGCAAGGCGGCGGCGATTTCGGGGCCCAGCGGGCGGGTCGGATACATCCACCTGATGTCTGACAGCCAACGCGGATCGTAATCCTGACCCGCTCGGAACATGGCGGCGCGAACTTCCACCTCTAGCAGGATTGAGGAAATCAGGGATGTGAATTGCGCCAGCCGCCGGCTGGTGGCCGCGCCGGCGTTCTCCTCAAAAATGATAGACAGCAACGCCGACCCGTCCACGTAGGCGATTGGCGGATGCGGCATGTCCAGCATCTAGGCCTCCCCCCGGCGTTCTTTCAAAAAGCGTTCCAACGCGCCGGGCACGCGAGCTACAGGCTTGACTGAGAGCTGGCCGGGAACTTTTTTGTTGGGGCTAATGACTCCACGGGCGACCAACTCCGCAAGCCGCTCTTCCTGCGTCATCTCCACGTCCCGCAATTCGTCGGTGGTCAGGTGGGCGTAGGGGCGGGGTTTCTGCGCGGCGGCTATCACGTCCCGCTGCTGCGCCCAGGCATAAGCCTCTGCCGGAACGTCTTTGGCCGGCGTCAACACGATGCGGCCCTCATCGTCGCAGTCCACCTCAAACCACTCCGCATCCGGCAAGCTGGTCTTGGCCCAGTTGAAAATGGCGATGTTCCTCCCATCGGTCAAGCGGGCCAGCATCGGGGTGTCGCCGGATGGGGCGGATGTATCGGCTTTGGCTGACCCAGCCATTTGCGTGCCTCCTTGCGAGCGAATGTGCCTCCATTATAGTGTATGAATAGGGGCGAACCCGCGGCTACGGATTCGCCCCTGCTGATCTACGGCTGTCGCCGCTTATACGTCCAGGTACACCTCGCTGCCGGAAGCTTTGAACTCCTCGGATTTCTCCTGCATGCCCATGAGCAGCGCGGCGGCGGTATCGCCGATGCCCTTGCTCTTGGCGTAGTCGCGCACGTCCTGGGTGATCTTCATCGAGCAGAAGTGCGGTCCGCACATGGAGCAGAAGTGGGCGACCTTCTGGGCTTCCTTGGGGAGGGTCTCGTCGTGGTATTCGCGGGCCGTGTCGGGGTCCAGGCCCAGGTTGAACTGGTCCTCCCAGCGGAACTCGAAGCGGGCCTTGGACAGGGCGTTGTCGCGGATGGCCGCGGCCGGGTGGCCCTTGGCGATGTCGGCGGCGTGGGCGGCGATCTTGTAGGTGATGATGCCTTCCTTCACGTCATCCCGGTTGGGCAGGCCCAGGTGCTCCTTGGGCGTCACGTAGCAGAGCATGGCGGTGCCGAACCACCCGATCATGGCGGCGCCGATGCCGGAGGTGAAGTGGTCGTAGCCCGGCGCGATGTCGGTGACCAGCGGCCCCAGGGTGTAGAAAGGCGCCTCGTAGCAGTCCTGCAACTGCTTGTCCATGTTCTCCTTGATCAGGTGCATGGGTACGTGGCCCGGGCCTTCGATCATGACCTGCACGTCGTGCTCCCAGGCGATCTTGGTGAGTTCGCCCAGGGTCTCCAGCTCGCCGAACTGGGCTTCGTCGTTGGCGTCGGCGATGGAACCGGGACGCAAACCATCGCCCAGGGAGAAGGCTACGTCATACTGCTTCATGATCTCGCAGATGTCGGCGAAGTGCTCGTACAGGAAGCTCTCCCGGTGGTGGGCCAAGCACCACTTGGCCATGATGGAGCCGCCCCGGGAGACGATGCCGGTGACGCGATTGGCGGTCAGGGGCACGTATTGGAGGCGAACGCCGGCGTGGATGGTGAAGTAGTCAACGCCCTGCTCGGCCTGTTCGATGAGAGTGTCGCGGAAGATTTCCCAAGTCAGGTCCTCGGCCTTGCCGTTGACCTTCTCCAGGGCCTGATAGATGGGAACGCTGCCCACGGGAACCGGGCTGTTGCGGATGATCCACTCGCGAGTCTCGTGGATGTTGCGGCCGGTGGAGAGGTCCATGAGGGTGTCGCCGCCCCAGCGGGTGGACCAGGTCATTTTCTCGACCTCTTCTTCGATGCTGGAGGTGACGGCGGAGTTGCCGATGTTGGCGTTGATCTTGACCAGGAAGTTGCGGCCGATGATCATGGGCTCGGACTCGGGATGGTTGATGTTGGAGGGGATGATGGCGCGGCCGGCGGCCACCTCATCGCGGACGAATTCCGGGGTGACGATTTCGGGCAGGTTGGCGCCGAAATTCATGGCCTTCTTGGAACCCATCAGGCCGGTGCCGATGTACTCCTCCCGGCGCATGTTCTCGCGGATGGCGATAAATTCCATCTCCGGGGTGATAATCCCCTGCCGGGCGTAGTGCATCTGGGTGACGTTCTTGCCGGTTTTGGCCCGACGCGGGCTGCGAATGTGGCTGAAGCGGTAGCGGTCCAGCGAAGAATCGGCCAGGCGCTCGCGTCCATACTCCGAGGTGAGGTAGGGCAACTGCTCGGTGTCGCCGCGCTCCTCGATCCACTGCTGACGCAGGGCGGGCAGGCCCTGGCGCACGTCCACTGCGACGTTGGGATCGGTGTAGGGGCCCGAGGTGTCGTAGACATAGATGGGCGGGTTCTTCTCGACGCCTTCGGTCGAATGGGTATCCGACAGGGAAATCTCACGCATGGGCACCCGGATGTCGGGTCGGCTTCCGGTCTCGTACACCTTGCGGGAGTTGGGGAAGGGCCGGACGGATTCCGGATCAACCTGGGCCTGCTGGCTGAGATAGTCCTCGTTGATGATGGTCATGCTGTGGTTCCTCCTGTCGGTTGATGGGGGTTGAAACGCAGTGGGGGCGATTTCGTTTTCGCCCCACGGATATTGCGGCCAGTATCAGTCGTCCGCTGCGGCGGGTTCGTCAATCAGGCTGACGTCGGAGTTGAGGATGGCGAAGTCGTACTGGCTGTCGGGCGCCACGATGCGCTGACCCAGGACCACCACCGCCGAAATGACGGATGAGATCACCAGCGCAGATGCGAAAGCCCAGAACATCTGGCCTCCGGCGGGCGCGGTGAGCGCCCACGGGGAGAGCAGGTCCGGTTTGGGGTAGTAGAGGGCGCCGATGACGATGCCAACGGCTCCGGCGAGGATTACTCCCCAGCCGGGCATACGGCTGGAATACAAGCCCACCAGCATGGGCACAGCGATGGCGGCGCCCAGCAGGTCGGCGATGAGAAAGACGTAGAGCACGCTGTGGCCCTGGGAAGCCACGATGATCGCCGGGATGGCCACGATCACGGTGACGGCTCGGGCCAAACCCATCAGCATCCTCCGTTCCAGGCCAATCCCGGCGAGGTCGGCGGCCATGCCACTGGCCAGGCCGTTCATCAGGGTGTCCAGGGTGCTCATGGCGAGCATGAGGGCGCAGATGAGGATCAGGAAGTGCATCCACAGGGGGAACACGTCAGCGGCCAGGGTGAACAGGGCGGCGGCGACCTCGGGGTACTGGAAGGGGCCGACGGAACCGTTGCCGACGGCGGCGATGCCGGCCATGCCCATCAGGAAGGTCAACGGTATGGCGATGGCCGCCGCGCCCCAGAGGCTGCGGTTCAGCGCCGCCTGGCTCTCCACGGTGTACACGCGCTGCCACATTCCGGGGTGGAAGGCGTTGGACGCCACGATGCCGATGATCAGCACGATGGCGAAGAAGTAGCTGCCCGAGGTGGTGACCGATAGCAGGCCGGCCTGTTTGGCCTCGCCCCAGGCGCCGGAGCCGCCCACCAGAACGGCGGCAACGATAACCAGCAGCAGGAGGACGGGGATCAGGATCCAGAACTGGATGCGGTCGGTGTAGATGGAGACGCGGAGGCCACCGTAGGCGGTGTAGGCGATGACTACGATCCCGACGGCGACCGCCGTGGCCCACGCCGGCGAACCGGTGAGGATGCTCACCGCGGCGGTGATGGCGGTCATCTCCGCGGTGATGAAGATGCCGATGACGAAGATGATGACCACGAAAATGGAGACGAACGGGACCATCCCGAAGCGGTGGCGCACATACTCGGTGACCGAGTGTCCGTTGGGCATCAGCGCACGGATGCGCGGGCCGACGAACATGAACATCACCGGTATTCCCGCCATTCCCAGGGCGTAGCCGACCAGGGAGATGATGCCGAAGTTAGCGCCGGTCTCGCCGGGGCTGAGGAGCACCCAGGTCCCGAACATTGAGGCGACCAGGGTGGCGACACCGACGTTGAACGGGGCATGGTTCCGGGAGGTGGTGTAGTCCTCCACGCTCTGGCGACGGCGACGCCAGGCATAAGTCAGGCCCAGGACGAGGAACACGGCGCATGCGATTACCAGGGTAATGATCCCTACGGTGGTATCCAGCATAACCAACCTCCCGGTTGCTTCGAATAGGTGAACGGAGGCGGTTGCCGCAAAACGAGAAACCGCCAGGCTCTAAAACTCTGGCGGCACGTAAAAGATGATTCCAACTTCCTACGCCGGCATTACCCGGATCAGGTGCTACGGTCGGCGGCTTTTTTCGGCCGCCCTCTCAGCCTGGCATAACCAAGCTCCCGCCAGAAACCTATTCGATTTTGTAGCGCGAGAATATCACGGTGTGAACAGGCGGTCAAGCCGGGGTTCCGCCTCATGCGAACCCAGTTTCGTAAATTGTCAGAATCAGGATTTTAAGATTTGCGGATTATCAGGATTGGAACCGTTTTGTGATGGAGATCCCCCAATCCTGCTAAATCATAAAATCCCGCAAATCCTGATTCTGACGGTTCTCCGCCGCAAACTGAGTACGCGTGAGGAGAACCGGTTCGTGCGCATCCGGGACACACGGCGACAAAGTAATGGGGCGACCGAACGGCCGCCCCTCGATCATGTCGGACTTGCGATGGTGTTGGGTCAGTTCACCTGGTAGACCCAGATCTGGTGCATCACTTCCGGCTCCCCCTTGGGCAGGGGCTGGAACGGCTCAGTGACGCCGACCAGGGACCAGGCGCCGCTTTCCACCAGGGCGTCCTGCTGATCCTTGAAGCCCAGCTCGACGTGGGTATCCGGGCGCATGCTGAAGACGATGTGACCGCCGGGCCTGGTTACACGGCAAAGTTCCACGAAGGAATTGGGCGGCGCGTGGCCCGGGGTGAAGACGCCGATGCTGATGACCGCGTCGTAGGCGTTGGCTTCGAAATCCAGGTGATCGCCCAGGGCCATCTGCCGGAAGTCGTTGTAGCAGCCCTTGGAGCGGGCTTCCTCCAGCATTCCCTCCGACAGGTCCATGGCGCAGATGTCCCCGTAACCCAGACGCTGGAGCTCCACGCCGACCAGGCCGGTGCCGGCGCCGGCGTCAAGTATCTTGGCGTTTTTGGCGACGTGCTCAGCGAGGGTCTCGGCGCCGCGCAGGGGCGCGAGCCAGACGAAAGTGTTTTCTAGATCGTCGTCGTACTCTTGGGCCCACTGGTCGTAACGCTCGGCCAACTCGTCGTTGGTGGTGGACGAGTAGACCCATTGGACTCTCTCGTCCGGATTGATGCTTCCCGATTCAGGCATGGGTATCTGCTCCGCAGTTGGTATGCGACTAGGCCGGCTTGATGCACAGGTACTGCGCCCATCCCAGCTCGTCGTTGTTGATGGCTTCCACGGTCTTCATGTAGGCGTCGGTCAGGTAGTCGAAGCGGTCCTGGTATCCCTCCGGACCTTCCGCAATGGACGCCAACCGGGACAGGTAGGTGTAGCTGCGGGCGAGGTGGGACGACAGGTCGCGGGCCTGCATCACGCGGAAACCCACCTTGACCAACGCATCCATGTACGAGTAGAAGCTGAAGTCGGTGTCGAAGAGCAGGCGGTCGTAAACGAACTTGCGCGCCGATTCGCTGATATTGGCACGGGGCTTGATAAGGTCATCGAAGATGAGCTGGCCGCCGGGTTCGAGAACGCGGAAGGCTTCCTCAAGCACCTTGACCTTGTCGGGCACGTGGTAAACGGTGGCCTGGCTCCAGACGTGGGTGAACGCTCCCTCCGCAAAGGGGAGGTCAGTCGCAGAGGCCTTCTCAAATGCCACTTTTCCGGCGAGTTCCGGCATCTGTTCCAGGGATGCCACGGCGTTGGCGATGCGGACTCCGCTGAGGTCGATGCCGGTCGCATGGGCGCCGGTGTTCCGATGCACCCAGACCACATTGGTACCGTTGCCGCAGCCGACGTCGAGAACCCGACAGTTGGCGCCGATGCCCGCGTATTCCACCATCAGTTCGTTGAGGCGGATGCCCGCGCTGCGGAATTCCTCGCGGATGTTGTCATCGCTGGTGGGTTCGTTGTCGAAGACCCCCCAGTGTACGCTGCCGTCGGCGTCCCACACGGAGCGGTAGATGACGTCCTCGGCGTCGTAGTATTCCTCGGTCTCCTGTTCCGAAAACCGGTGACCCGTTACCATACATTGCTCCTTTCGTAGCTCAGATCTCGTAGCTCAGATCTTGGCGCGTCTACTTGACGCAGAGGTATTGGGCCCAGCCCAGTTCTTCGTTGCGCACCGCCTTCACCATCTTCAGGTAGGCGTCGGAGAGCGCGGCGAAACGTTCTTGCCGTTCGGGGTCTGCGCCGGTGGCGGCCATCTGCGACAGGCAGGAATAGCTGCGGGCCAGATGCGCGGACAGGTCGCGGGCCTCCAGCACCTTGAAGCCGGTTTCGCGCAGGGCGTCCATGTACGAGTAGAAGCTGAAGTCGGTGTCGAACAGCAGCCGGTCGTACACGAAAGTGCGCGCTTCGTCGCTGATGTCGGGCCTGGGTTTGGTGAGGTCGTCAAAGACCATCACGCCGCCGGGCCCCAACACCCGGTACGCTTCCTGCAGCGTCTTTTCCTTATCAGGGATGTGGTAGATAGTGGCCTGGCTCCAGACGTGGGAGAAGGCGCCGTCCGCGAAGGGGAGTTCGGTGGCCGAAGCCTTGTGAAACTCCATGCGCGGGGCCAGCTCCGGCGCCGCGGCCATCGACGCGATGGCGTTGGCGATGCGGACCCCGCTCAGGTCGATGCCCGTAACGTGGGCGTCGGTGGCGCGGCACAACCAGGTGGCCGTGTTCCCGTTTCCGCAGCCCAGGTCAAGGACCCGAGCCGAACCGTCGATGCCGGAGTTCTCCAGCATGATGCCATTCAGGCGGGAGCAGGCATTGAGAAAGCCTTCCCTGACTTCGTGGGCCGATCCCGGTTCTTCCGGAGAGTTGAACACTCCCCAGTGGAGGGAGCCCTCCGCGTCCCAGAAGGAACGGTAGAGGGCGTCCTCAGCGTCGTAGTATTCTTCCGTCTCCCGCTCAGAAAAGCGCGACGGGCTCGGGCTGGGGTTCGGCATACATTGAACCTTCGATCCACTCCAGGAATTTGTTGTTCTCGTCGACCAACACCATGCGGGGATCCACAGGCTCGTCGGTGACCTCAAAAGCGAGGATGATGAGGCAGTCGCGCTCCTGGCACAGCCGGGCGGCGGCGCCTTGAACGGCGATGGTGCCGCTGCCGCGCTCAGCCGGCAGGGCGTAGGTTTCCCAGCGGGCGCCGTTGTTGATATTCAGCACCTGGACCTTCTCGAAGGCGACGATGTCCGTCTGCTCCATGAGATCACGGTCGATGAGGATGCTGCCCACGTACCCCAGGTTGGAACTGGTCACCCAACAGCGATGGATTTTGGACCTAAGGACTTCTCTCATATTTGCTCCTCGTCTTTGATGGCCAAGCTTTGTTGGCAATGGTGGATTTTTGGCCTGATTTCGGCCCAGTTTGCCGTCGCGGCCGGGTGGAGGCACGAATGCCCCAAGTGCGGATGGACACGTTCGGTTACGCGCCAGCCATCAGTCGGCGTTGCGGCGAAAACCCGAGTGGGGAGGGCGTGTGGCGGAGCGCTACTTCCGCCGCCCGTTTCAGGCTGCGAGCAGCTAAGGCTCGCAGGGCAGCTGGTGTTTGGCCCGCCCGCGGATGGTGTCATCCGTGCTTGGGCGGCCGCATCCCAAAAGCAGAGTGCCGTTGCACTGGTCCCGCATATCACGGGACCGCATAGAGTCCGGTTCCGACGATTGTCGGTGCGCTGAAAGCGCGGCTGCACTCATATGGCCTCCTTGTTTAAGGGCAGGTTGATGGTTGTGCAGACCTGCGTTTAACTGCCCGCAGTTTAGCCGCACTGGTGCCCGATGTCAAATCTGAGGCCATTTTTGAGCAAATTTCGCAAAAACTCGCAAAAAGGTACGGTTTGAGGCGCGACAACGCTTGAATTAGAATCAGTGGCCTATGTGTCAGGCCCCGCGCGTCGAAAACCGGGTAGGAGATGATGCGCCCGGCAGCGGCGCCGGCGGCCAGGTGTCGAACAGCGCCAATTGTTGGGGGCCCTGGCGGCGCACCTCACCGAACGCTGAGCACCATCGCGGAATGCCGCGAGCCGAGGCGTGCCCCTCGAAAACCGCGCCATGGCCCTGGTAACGGTGACGGGACCAAAGCCAGGCGTGCAGCAGTTCGTGCGCCAGAATGCCCTCGATGCCCCGGCGCCCGGCGCGTTGCAGCCGGGGATGGGACAGCCCGATGAGCCAGGAGCCGTCGGGGTAGCAGAAACACCGGCCGCCGGTGGCGGAAATCCGCTCCAGCACCACCGATCCGGCCGGAATCTCCAGGCCGTCCAGGCAATACTTGTCGGCAACGTCCTGGACCCACTCCAGGTCGCTCAGCAGAACGCCTTTAGGAGCGGGCCACGATGACGGTGACTGCGTGGGTAGCATCGTTGAGTGTGCTGTACCCGGGACGGCAGAGAGCAACGGCTACGGGGTGAGGATGATCTTACCGGTGGTGGCGCGGCCGGCCAGTTGGCGGTGAGCCTCCGGGGCTTCGGACAGTGGGAAGAGGTGCTCCACCCGCAGGTTGAGCTCGCCGGACTGGACCCATCCGAGCACGGCGCCAGCCCGCTTTTCCAGCTCCTCCCGGTTGGAGGTGTAGTCTCCCAGGCCGGGCCGGGTCAGGAACTTGGAGCCGTTGCCCAGGATACGCGGGTCCATGGCTTCGACGGGGCCGCTGGCCTGCCCGTAGAGCACCATGTAGCCCCGCGGCGCGAGGCAGGCGATGCTGCGGTCGAAGGTGTCCTTCCCAACCGCGTCGTACACCGCCTGGAGCCCGGCGCCGTCGGTGGCAGCGGCGATTTCCGCAGCGAAATCCTGCTGGGTGTACAGGATTACTTGGTCCGCCCCGGCTCCCCGGGCCAGCTCCGCCTTGGCCTCGGTGGACACGGTGGAGTAAACGTAGGCGCCGAGAGCCTTGCACATCTGGATGAGCAGCAGGCCGACCCCGCCGGCCCCGGAATGGACCAGCACGCGGTCGCCGGGCTGGACTCGATAAGTGTCGTAGCACAGGTAGTGGGCGGTCATTCCCTGGAGCATGGCGGCCGCGCCGTCTCGAGCCGACAGCCCCTCGGGCATCTTGATCAGGCGCCACGCAGGGACCAGGGCCTGCTCGGCGTAGGAACCGGGGTGACTGCAATACGCGACGGTATCGCCGGCGGCGACGTTGGTGACTCCGGGGCCGACCTCTCGAACCACGCCGGCTCCTTCAACCCCGGCCACCCAGGGAAGGCCGGGAGGATTGACGCCCATGCGGCTGTAGATGTCGGTGAAGTTCACGCCAACGGCCTGGATGTCCACCACGGCCTGCTCCGGGCCCGGGCTGGGATCCGGCAGGTCGACGTATTTCATTACCTCGGGTCCGCCGTATTCGGTAATCTGCATGGCTTTCATGGCAACGGCCTCCGTGTGTTCTGGAGTTCAGTGCCGGTAGCATAGCATAGGGCCGTCGGGCGGCGGCACGGGGCGTTGTCATCAATTCACCGGCGGGGCATTCCAAGTTACTCCGTCATTCCCGCGGAAGCGGGAATCCGGAAGATCGCCGTGTTCGGAATGTTCTGAATTCCGGCCCCGTATCAAGTACGGATGACGTTCTTTCGCAGGAAGGACGATTCCCTGAACCTTCCTCTCGGCTAGATGATCTGGAAGTGCGCCTCGGTGGGAACGCAGTCGACGCCGTTGATGGGCACTATGTCCTGGGGACAGGCTGAGAACGCGATGATGCAGTCCATTTCGGCGCGCAGGGTCAGGTGGTTCCCCGGCCCGGAGACCGGTGGTTCGAAGCTGACCGTGCCGTCAGCGCCCACCGGGATGTTCATGAACAGGTTCCACGGGCTGGGGGTTTCCGGCGGAGTCAGCCCAAGCTCCGCGAGAGCTGCGGCCAGGTTGTCGGTGCAGTTGTCGTGGTAGTCCTCGCAGCCCAGCAGTTCGTAGCGATACCGGTCACACGCTGCTATCAGCGTGTCGTGTATCCCGCCCGACGTGTCTTCTACCAGCGTCAGGATCGGACGGCGCCGGTTGGTGACCATGGACTGGCCGACCTGCGCCATGATCCGGGCGATGGCGGTGCGGGAGTGCTCCATGGACATGAACTCCGTTGGGTCATGGCGGGAGAAGGCCCAGGTGTCGACGACCTGCTGGCCGTGGGTGTTGATGACCCGCACGCTTTGGCCCTGTTCCAGGAAGGCGGCCTTGCCGCGCCGCGCCGGGATGGTGATGAGAGATGGTGTTGTCATAAAGGGCACCTGCGATGCAGCGCTGACGGCGTTGGTAAGAGCGGCCGACTGGCGCATTTTGTACCATCATACGAGCGCGATGGCGCTTGGACAATCGGTAGCATGATTCGGGGGAGATCATCGCGTTTGCCCTACCGCCGGCCAAAATGCTATATTGAGACGAGTTTGCAGCCTGAGCCTGCGCCAAAACCGGAGGGATAAACAGTTGACCAACGACCAGCACCTCTCGATTTCGGAAGCGATCAGTAGGTTTGTAGAACACCTAAAAGATAGCAAGCAGGCAATGCAGGGCCAGCAGGAATTGTTGCGTTTTCAGGCCCGGATAGGGAAAGACAAAGAGCTCGCAACGCTTCATGCTATTGAGGTTGGCGAATACGCCAAGTGGACCACGGAGAACGTGGAAGACCCGGCGTCGAGGCTTGATCCGGTAAAGAAGTTCCTGACGTTCGCCAACAAGCGCGGCTGGACCGAGATCAGCCTGGCGCGCTACGCAGCGGCCCCCCGCCGGAACCGGCGGCGGTTCGCCGCGGGAGAGGCCGGATCCCGGGCGGCGGGGACGCCGAGCGCGCGGCTCAGCCAGGAGCGTCATACCGAGTTGCAGGCCGAATTGCAGCGTCTGCGGGAAGAAGTCCCCCAGATTCGTGAGGCGATCCGACTGGCCCGGAGCGACGGCGACGTGCGGGAGAACGCCCCGCTGGATGCGGCCCGTGAACAGCAGCAGCTGACGGAGCGACGCATACGGCAACTGGAGAACGACCTGGCCAACGTGGAAATTGTGGACGCCGCGAACGCCGACACGGAACGGGTCAGCATCGGCTCCCGGGTCACGCTGCACGAGGTGGCATCGCAGCAGGAGCGCGTGTTCACGCTGGTGGACGTGCGCGAGGCGGACGTTTCGGCGGGGAAGATCTCGACGGTGTCGCCCATCGGGCAGGCGCTGATGGGACGGAGCGCCGGCGAAGAAGTGACGATTACGACGCCCCGGGGCGCAGTGGAGTACCGGATCGAGGGCATCGGCGGATAACGTCCACCGGAATTTGAACCAGGCAAAGATTGGGGCGGGTTCTGCAACCCGCCCCAATTGCTTTAGCCGTTGATGTCGGACACGGCCTGGAGGATGTCCTCCGGATCGGGCAGGGTGCCCGGCTGGTAGGTCTCCCGATACCGGATGACGCCTTGCGGGTCGACGATGATCACGGCGCGGGTTCCGGCGCCACGCTCGTCGTTCCAGAGGTCGTATGCGGTGGTCACCTGGCCTTTGGGATGCCAGTCAGACAGTTCGGGATAGGGCAGCCCGCCCATGGTGGTGGTCCAGGCCCGGTGAGCGGCTACGTGGTCACAACTGATGCCCAGCACCTGGGCATTCAACTCCTGGAACCGCGCGTTGAAGCGGCGGAAGGAGGTGGCCTGGTCCGTTCAACCGCTGGTGAAGTCCAGGACGTGGAAGGACAGAACCACGGTATGGGTGCCGCGGTAGTTGCTCAATGAAATGTCTCCGTCGTTGGGGGACGGGAGAGTGAAGTCCGGCGCGGTGTCGCCGATTTGACCTGGCATCTAGCTTCTCCTCAGTTGTTGCCGGGCGGGCGACAGGCGACGGCTGGCCCTCCGGCGGGGTTGCCCAGGATTATACCGCACGCCGGGAACCACCGGCACAAGGAGCAATCAGCCGGCTTCGTTGGCGGCTCGTCCGCTGTTCTCAAGGGTACCATGCTATACTCCGCGACGCCGCAGCCGGCGGCCGGGGCGCTCGATTGGAAGTGGTATTCGACAGGGGGTTGTATCTCCCGGAGATGGGGCTGTGGCTCGATGCCCTGCGCAAACAGGATGCCTCGGTCATCTCCCACGCCCATTCCGATCACACGGCGAGACATCGCCGCCCCGTGCTGACGCCGGGCACCAGGCTGCTGCTGGGCGATTACCTGAGCCGAGCCGATCCGGTGGAACTGGAGTTCGGCGAGACGCTGGACTTTCCGGATTGCGCCATCACCCTCTATCCGGCCGGCCACTGCCTGGGATCCGCCCAGACGCTGGTGGAGAGCAAGGCGACCGGCGAGCGCCTGCTGTACACGGGTGATCTGAGGGTTCAGCCGTCGCCGATAAACGACGGGCACCAGCAGGTTCCCTGCGACGTGCTGGTTATCGAAAGCACCTACGGCCGTCCCGACTACGTTTTCCCGCCCCAGGATGAGGCGATAGGCACCGCCATGCGCGTGGTGGCCCAATGGCTGGATCAGGGAGCCCTGCCCGTGGTGATGGGCTGGCGACTGGGCAAGGCGCAGGAAGCGTTGCACCACCTGCTGACGGCCGGTTTCCGCGTGGCGTGCGAAGAGAGCGTGTACGACATCGCGCAGAGATACGAGGAAGCCGGTGTGGAATTTCCGGGCGAGTACCGCGTTTGTGACGGGGAGTTCCGGGAAGGCGAGGCGCTGCTCTTCCCGCCGGGCAAGAAATCACGGGAAACGGTCCACCGCATCAAGCCGGAACGTCGGCCCGTCCGCTACCTGGAGCTAACCGGGTGGGCGGCGGGAGCCGGCGTCAAGCCCTGGGGGCGCGGCCGGCCGGGTGACGCCAGCCTGCCGTACAGCGATCACGCCGATTTCAATGACCTGGTCGCTTACGTGGACGCGGTGCGCCCCAGGCAGGTGTACACCGTGTTCGGGTTTCCGGATCTCGCAGAGCACCTGCGCCGCCAGGGCTACTCGGCCATTCACCTGGGGAAGAACGCCACGCAAGCGGACCGCGCGTTCCAGATGCCGCTGCTTTAGGCTGCCATAACCGGAGAAACCCGGCTCTGCCCACCGCGCCTATTCGCCCGGCCCCCGCAGCAGGTCGAGGTACTTGTAGCCCGAGCCGGTGTTCAGCAGCACCACTTCCTCGTCGGCGCCGATGCTGCCGTCGGCCAGGAGCCGTTGCAGGCCCACCAGCGTCGCCGCGCCCTCGGGGCAGGCGATCACTCCTTCGGTGGCGGCCAGCGTGTACATCGCCTCGATCATGTCGTCGTCGCTGACGGCGAGAGCGCCGCCGCCGGTTTCCCGGAGCGCTTGCAGGATCAGGTAGTCGGCGAAGGGGCCGGGCACCCGCAGGCCATCGGCCTTGGTGGTGGCGTTGGGCCACGGGTCAGCGGTGTCGGCGCCGTCGTTCCAGGCCTTGACGATGGGTTGGCAGCCGTCGGCCTGGACGGCGTAGAACCGGGGCAGTTTGCCTTCGATCCAGCCCAGTTCCAGCAGTTCCTGGAATCCCTTGTGCATCCCGATGATGCCGGTGCCTCCGCCCGTGGGGTACACGATGGCGTCGGGCATACGCCAACCCAGCTGGTGGGCGATTTCCAGGCCCATGGTCTTCTTGCCCTCGGCGCGGCACGGTTCCTTGAGGGTGGACAGGTCGAACAGGCCCTGCTCGGCGGCGACGGAAACGGCGATGCGGCCGGCGTCGCTGATCAGGCCGTCCACAAGGTTCAGTTCGGAGCCGGCGACGATGGACTCCTTCTTGTTGGACGACGGCGCGTCCTGGGGCATGAAGACCTTGACCGGGGTGCCGGCGCGAGCGCAATAGGCGGCGGCCGCGCCGGCCGCGTTGCCCGCCGAGGGCATGGTGAACCCGCGGGCTCCCACCTCCACGGCCTTGGATACCGCCGCCGCGATGCCCCGGGCCTTGAAGGTGCCGGTGGGATTGAGGCCCTCCTCCTTGATGAGCAGCCGCCGGACGCCTACCTGGCGGGCCAGCGTGGTGGCATCCAGGAGCGGGGTGCCGCCTTCGCCCAGGGTGATGACTTCCCCGGGGTCAGTCACCGGGAGCAGCTCGTTGTAACGCCACATGTTGGCCGGTCGGCTGTCGAACACCGAGCGTTGCACCTCGCGGCGCAGGCGGGGGAGGTCATACCGGACGAAGAGAACCTTGCCGCAGCAATCGCTGACGGTAGCGAGCCCATCGTAGGGATACTCGTTGCCGCAGATGGTGCACTCGAGATGGTCGATGTAGCTGAAGGGGGGCATCCGTTTACTCCGAGTTTTGATAGTTCTGATCGCCGACGGAGGAGAGCACCGGATTGGAGATTGCCGGGCGGTTCAATCCCAGGGCGTCGCGAACCAATTCGTTGGTTCGGACGAGGCGCACTGCGGAGGTGGGATACTGGGGATTGTTGGGGTTGGGGACATCGTGCCGTTCGATGATCCCTTCGTACAGCCAATCTTCCACCAGCCGGCGGCATTCAAATTCGTTCCAGGCGATCCCCCAGTCGAGCATCCACTGGTTGCACAGCATACTGTATCCCACGAAGTTCATGCGGGATTCCAGCTTGTTCATTTCGCGGACGAAGATCTGGAGCACATCCTGGGCCGCTTCCGCCTGTTCCTCCAGAGTGGGCAGCTGGATATCAACATCACCATGTTCGGCCAGTTGGAAACCCAGCTCGGCTTCCAGCGGGAACAATGGGGCAACGGCGAGCATGTCGCGGGCGACGGACTGGCTGAAGGCGCAAAGAATCACCCGACGACCCATGCTGCGAGCCCGGTCCACCAGCACCTGGTAGTCGGAATCTCCGGAACCGAGGATGACCACGCTGCAATCTTCGCGGTCACGGAGCCAGTCGTAGACCTCCAGCAGGATGGACGGGTCGCTGCGGTCTTTGCCGGCCATGGTCCGGGGGGCGTGGTAAAGGGTGATGCCCGCCTGAGTGAAAGCGGTGCCGTCATCGGGCCGGAGGCTCCAGTCTCCGAATGCCTTGCCCCCCATCACTTCTCCGAAAACCTGCCCCACCTTAGTCATGGCTTCGTACAACGCTTGAGGGGTTACGCTTTTCTGGTACAGCGTCGCCCCGCGACGTATGTTTTCCCAATCGATGGCGATTAATACCCCGTTCGACAAATCTTCCACTTTGCACACCTCCGTGATAGTCCTGGGTAAATTCTCAAAGCGTGCCTGTCTGGTCCGCGCCGGCGCCGAGCAGCAATCCCTGACGCCTGGCGGCACGTGTTGGTTGGATACCTTAAACCGTGGCGCCGGACTGTCTCAATATGATCGACGAGTTCGGGCGCTACGACTCCCAAGCATTCGATGGACAACGATACTCTTCCGGTTTCGGGGTGATCCGGTTCTCAGGATGCTGACCGGCGGACCAGAGCAGTTGGTAGAGCCGGTCCGACAGCTGCTCGGACAACTGCACGCCGTCGGCGACCTCGTCTGCCGACTCCGCGTCCTCGTAGAGGTTGGCATGGGGCCCCCGCGCGGTACGAAATGCGTTATTGATCCAGGCCGCCGTTTCGACGTCGCCCGACTCACGAACCAATCGCGCCAATTCGCGGGCCACCAACATGATGGAGCGGGGGTATGGATGATCCCGCCGTGGTGCGCGCCGATGTCCTTCACCGTTTCCGCCACCATCCCCCAAGCCTTGTTGGATGCCTGGGGCAGGTCGCCATCTTCCCGGAGATGCTTCCACGCTTCCCGGCAAAAGTCGTCGCTCAGTCCGGCATACGTCGCTGCGGACTTGAACGCATCGCCGGAGCGAGGCGGATCATCGGCCGCCCGCAACCCCTGTGCGATAGCATCGGATATGGTTTCCGGGGCATGAACCATCTGACCGGCTTCCATTGGGCTCTCCACCGCATTATAACCCAAACCTTCCGCAGTAAAATCGGTCTCCCATGCTAAAATCAATAGTTGACGCCATCGGAGGAAACGATTTAATGCCCGATTACGAACTCATCCTTTATGAAGCCGACCGTGACAGCAGCATCACCCAGATCACTCTCAACCGGCCCGACCGCCTGAATGCCCTGAACGACCAAATGCAGGTGGAGATCGCCGACGCCGTGGCGAAGGCCGACGCTGACCCCGACACTCGGGTAGTGATCATCACCGGCGCCGGGCGAGCCTTCTGCGCCGGCGGCGACATGAACCAGCTCGGCGGTTCGGCCAATGGCAACGGCAGCGGCTGGACATCGGGCAATGCAGACCAGGTGCGGCGAAGTTTCAAGCTGGCGCAGGACATGATCCTGGGCGTGCAGCGGTGCGAAAAGCCGGTGATTGCCATGGTGAACGGCGTCGCCACCGGCGCGGGTCTGGACCTGGCCTGCGCCTGCGACATTCGCACCGGCACGCCGCGATCGCGGTTCATGTCCGCGTACGTCCGGATCGGACTGTTCCCGGGATTTGGCGGTACCTGGCTGTACCCGCGGACCCTGGGCAGCCTGGGTCGAGCGGCGGAGATGCTGTTCACCGGGGACTTCCTGGAGGCGGAGGACGCCTACCGGCTCGGGTTCCTCAATCGGCTGGTTGCCGAGGACGAGCTTGAGGAGGCGACCTTGGCCATCGCTGAGCGGATTGCGGCGGGGCCGCCCATCGCCATCCGCCTGTCGAAGCTCATGCTGTACAAGGGTCTGGAGTTCGACCTGGAGACGGCCATGAAGATGGCCGCCGCCGGCGAGACGATTACGCTGACATCGCAAGACCACGTTGAAGGCGTGGAGGCGTTCCGCCAAAAACGCACCGCGGAATACCGCGACAGCTAGCCTGGGGCGCCCAAGCGGCGCCCCAGGCATTTGCGCATCGTTCATCGAGTTTTTCGGGTGCCGACAACCCTAATCCCGCAGCCGGGTCCACGGCGTCGGCTAGAGCCGCTATGACAAGGGCGATGATAGAATTGCCCGCGTGATGACTATGAACGTTGACAACAGCCTATCCCCGCATGGCGGCGCCCTCGTGGAACGGGTCAAACCGCTGGACGGAATCGCGTCCGTATCCGGCCTGCCGACCATCGAAGTGCGGGAGCAGATCGTTCACGAATGCGTGAACCTCGCGTATGGTTTCTTTTCGCCGTTGACCGGATTCATGGGGAGCGCCGACGTGGCGTCGGTGTCCGACACCATGCGGCTGACCAGTGGGTACGTCTGGCCCATTCCCATCGTGCTGGACGTCGGTCAGGCTGAGCTGGAAGACACCGGCGTGTCCGTGGGCGATACAGTCCTGCTGACCCACGGCGGCAATCCGCTGGCCACGCTCGACGTGTCGGAGATATTCGCGGTCGACCTGACCGAAATGGCGCGACGGGTGTACACCACCACCGACCCGGAGCACCCCGGCGTGCAGCGCACTCTGGGGTACGCCGACCGTTTCGTAGCGGGCGACATTACGCTGGTGTGCGAGCCGGTGATCAATCCGCCGTTCGACCGATTCTGGAGGACGCCGGCGCAACTGCGTGCGGATTTGGCAGAAGTGGGATGGCGGCGCGCCGTGGCCCACCAGACCCGCAACGTTCCCCACTCCGGCCACGAGTACCTGATGAAAGGCGCCTTCATGGAGGCCCAGGCCGACGGCGTGCTGGTGAGTGCGGTAATCGGCGAAAAGAAAGAGGGCGACTACATCGACGAGGCCATCGTGCTGGCCCACGAGAACCTGCGAACTCACGGCTTCTTTCGGGAGGACATTCACCGCACCACCGCGCTGCTGTGGGATATGCGCTACGCCGGGCCGAGAGAGGCGGTGTTCCACGCGCTGGTGCGCAAGAACCTGGGCTGCACGCACCACATGTTCGGCCGGGACCACGCCGGCGTGGGCGACTACTACGGCCGGTACGCTGCTCACGAGATCTTTGACGAACTGCCCGACCTGGGAATCCGCTCGGTGCTCACCCTGGAATGGTGGTATTGCCCCGCCTGCGGCGGCGTGGCCTACGAGGGTATCTGCGGGCACCCGGACACCAAGCAGGACCTGGCCGGCCGGCTCATCCGCAGCATCATCTCCGGCGGCACCGAGCCGGCGCCGCAAACGCTGCGTGCGGAGACGCTGGAGGTGGTGCGCCAGTGCGCCGAGCAATACGGGTTCGGATCGCCATTCGTCACGGAGCAGTACCTGTCCGAGCGGACGCCGGTGCTCACGGTGCCGAAAGTCCGGTAGGTCACCGACAAAACTCCCTTAGGCAAGCACACTTGAAGGACGTAACTGTTCAGAGTTCAGGCGGTTGTCATTGCGAGGCGCTTGCGCCGTGGCAATCTCGCCGCCGCTGCTGCGACGTCTGCCTTGAGGGTCTCCCCAGCGCCAACGAGATTGTCGCGCTTCGCTCGCAATGACACTTTCCCCGCAACTCTGAAACAACACTTGGAGGACACCCCGCATGGTTCTGGAATCGGGACGGATCACGGAAGAAGGAATGGATCGGCTGCGGAGCCGGCTGGGCACGTTCAACCGGCCGCGGCAGTACGGCGTCGGGCTGTTCAACGAGGACGCATCCCGCAGCGCCATCCGGCATTTCTGCCAGGGGATCGGGGATACCAACCCCCTGTACTGGGACCGCTCCTACGCCCAGACCAGCAAGTACGGAACCATCATCGCGCCGCCCTGCTTCCTGTACAGCGTGTACTGGTGCTCGGGCCGGACGGGCGGCCTGCCCGGCGTGCACGGGTTCCACGCCGGCAACGACTGGGAGTGGTACCGGCCCATCTACCTGGGCGACGAGATCAGCGTCCAGGAGCAGTTCACCGGCCTGGAGGAAAAGGAAAGCGAGTTCGCCGGGCGCATTGTGATCCAGTCCAGCGTCACCGACTACTACAACCAGCGCGGCGAGATCATCGCCAAGACCAAGGGCTGGCAGGTGCGCGCGGAGAGAAGCGCGGCCCGCGAGCGGCAGAAGTACAGCTTCGAGCCCTACCAGTATTCCCGGGAGGAACTCGAGGCAATCCACAACGCGGTGCTCAACGAGGAGATCCGGGGCAACAACCCCCGCTGGTTCGAGGACGTGCAGATCGGCGACGAGCTCACGCCGGTGGTGAAAGGGCCGCTCAGCCACGGCGACATCACCGCTTTCGTCGCCGGCTGCATCGGCGGCATCAGCCACGGCATACAACTGCGCGAGATGCTGCGCCATCCTTCGTGGGGGTTCACCGACCCCAACACGGGGGCGCAGGAGGCCATCATCCGCGTCCACGACATCCAGGAGGCGGCGGAGTCGGCCGGCCTGCCCGGGGCCTACGATTACGGATGCCAACGCTGCTGCTGGATGGGCAACCTGCTGACCAACTGGATGGGCGACGACGGGTTCTTGAAGCGGATGCACGTGGAACTGCGGCGGTTCAACGTGGTGGGCGATACCACGTGGTGCAAGGGCAAGGTCACCGGCAAGCGGGTAGAAGACGGCGAGTACCTGGTGGACATGGACATCTGGGGTGAGAACCAGCGCCAGCAGGTCACCACCCGGGGCAACGCCACGGTGCGCCTGCCCTCGCGGCAAGCCAACGGCGGCTGGCCGTAGGGAAGCAATGGGATTAGGGGGCACACCATGACGCAGACCAAAGCGAAACTGCGGGTCAAGTTGATCGGGGCAGACTACATGAAGCTGACGCCACCGTCGCATCGTGGCGTGCGCTATCAGTTGATTGAAGGGGAACTGATTAAGATGGCCGGGCCCAATGACCCGCATCAGGTGTTTATCGGAGAGTTGTACTTTGCCGCCAGGTTACAGATTGGCTCACCGGGGACCTTTGAGATCAGGCTCCCGTCCTTCGATGTTTACATTGACGAGCACAACACGTTTCAGCCTGACCTGCTGTTCGTGTCCGCCGAGCGGCAGCATATTTTGAGCGAGCGCGGAGTGAACGGAGCGCCGGACGTGGTGGTGGAAGTGCTGTCCGAATCCACGAGGCAACGAGACCTGAACGTGAAGTTGCCCGTGTATGCCCGCAACGGCGTCCGCGAGATGTGGGTAGCGGACTTACGCAACGGAACCGTTTCAAAATATGTCGGGGATGGCGAAACGCTCACCCTGGCCCAGGTGTATGGCCCCGATGATATTTTGACCTCCGACGCCTTGCCCGGTGTCGCCATCGATCTGGCTACGATATTCGGCCGACTAAGGAGCGCAATATAATCAGAGTCGTTTGCATCGCCGGGAGGGCACACCATGACGCAGACCAAAGCGAAACTGCGGGTCAAGTTGACCGGGGCAGACTACCTGAAGCTGACGCCACCGTCGCATCGCGGCGTCCGTTATCAGTTGATTGAAGGGGAACTGATTAAGATGGCCGGCCCCAACGACCCGCATCAGGTGTTTATCGGAGAGCTGTACATCGAAGTGCGGACACAAACGAGGGGGCTCGGTCTCGGAGAAACCCGCATTGCGCCGTTTGACGTGTACATTGACGAGCACAATACCTTTCAGCCCGATTTGCTGTTCGTGTCAGTTGACCGGAGACACGTCATTACCAATCGTGGCGTAACTGGGGCGCCGGATTTGGTGGTAGAAGTGCTGTCCGAATCCACTCGCCAGCGGGACTTCAACGTCAAACTTCCAGTGTACGGCCGGAACGGCGTCCGGGAAGCCTGGATGGCGGACCTGCCCGCTGAAACGGTGTCCAAATACATTGGCTATGGCGAAACGCTCACCCTGGCCCAGGTGTACGGCCCGGAAGATACTTTGACCTCTGACGTGATGCCCGGCGTCGCCATCGATCTGGCTACGATATTCGGCCGACTAAGGAGCGCAATATAATCAGAGCCGTTTGCATCGCCGGGAGGGCACACCATGACGCAGACCAAAGCGAAACTGCGGGTCAAGTTGACCGGGGCAGACTACATGAAGCTGACGCCACCGTCGCATCGTGGCGTGCGCTATCAGTTGATCGAGGGAGTAATCGTCAAAATGGCCGGGCCCGATGACCCGCATCAGGTGTTCACTGGACGATTTTATATTCAGCTCACATTACAAACGGATGCGCTGGACATCGGCGAAACCCGCGTCGCGCCTTACGACGTAGCCATTGACGAGCACAACACATTTCAACCTGATGTGCTGTTCGTCTCCAACGAGCGCCGTCACATTTTTGACGACGTTAATCACGGTATTAACGGCGCGCCCGACGTGGTGGTTGAAGTGCTGTCCGCATCCACGCGGAGCCGCGATTTGGAGGTGAAACTGCCCGTATACGCTCGCAATGGCGTCCGCGAAATGCTGGCGGTTGACCTCAATGCCGAATCAGTAGCCAAGTACGTAGGCGACGGGCGATCTATGGCATTGGCCAGAGTGTACGGCCCCAATGATATTCTTACCTCCGACGCCATGCCCGGTGTCGCTATCGATCTGGGCCCGATTTTCGCCCGCATTCGGGGCGCTGCTTTGCCGGATGGCTAACGCAGGTACTGCTCCGCCGCCCGCGCGAAACCGTCCATCGCTCCCTCCAGCACCCGGTCTTCCAGGCAATAGGAGATGCGGAAGTGCCCCGGTGTGCCGAACCCTTTGCCGGGAACCACCAGCACGTTGTATTCCTGCAGGGCCGCGACAAACGCCTCGTCATCGGCCAGGGGCGAACAGGGGAACAGGTAGAACGCGCCCTGGGGCTTGACCACCGAGTAGCCCATCCCAGTCAGCCGGTCGTAGAGAAAGTCCCGCTTGCGCTGGTACTCGCCCACGTCCACCGAGGCGTCCTGCACGGCGCGAACCACGTGCTGCATCAGCGCCGGCGCGTTGACGAACCCCAGCACCCGGTTGCAGAAGACCAGGCCGTCGAACAGCTCCGCCTTCCCGGCGTAATCGGGATGGATGGCGATGTGGCCGATGCGCTCGCCGGGCAGACCCAGGTCCTTGGCGTGGGAGTTGACCACGATGGTCCGCTCGTAATGAGGGAAGACCTGCGGGTAGGTCAAATCATCGTAGATGATGCGGCGGTAAGGCTCGTCGCTGATGATGAAGATCTCTGAGCCGTAGCGGTTCTCGGCCTGGGAGATTGCATCCGCCAGCGCGGCGATGTCTGTCGAGGGATAGACCACGCCGGACGGGTTGTTGGGGGAGTTGAGCATCACGGCGCGGGTTCGCGGGGTGATGGCGGCGTCAATGGCCGCAACGTCCAGGCCGAACTCAGCCGTCGTGGGCACGATGATGGGGACGCCGTTGTGGTTCTGGATGTAGTAAACGTACTCGCCGAAGAAGGGCGAGAGTATGATGACCTCGTCGCCGGGGTTCAGTATGGCGCGGAGCACCACGTTGGCGGCGCCGGCCGCGCCGCAGGTCATGACGATGTCGGCGACGCTGAAGGGCAGGCCGGTCTCGGCGGCCAGGGTGTCGGCGACCGCCTTTCGGGTCTCCGGATAGCCGGCGTTGGGCATGTAGCGGTGCATCCCCGGCGCGGGCGATTGGGCGATGCGCAGGAGCTCGGCGTGAAACTCGGCCGGCGGCTCCATGATCGGGTTGCCCAGGGACAGATCGAAAACATTGTCCTCGCCGTACTGGGCTTTCAGGGCGATGCCCACTTCGAACATGCGGCGGATCCAGCCGCCCTCTTCCATGGAACGGCTGACGTATTCAGAAATAGGCATGGCGGAACTCCGTGGGCTGCAAATCAGGGCGGAGGCATTATAGCGGGCGTCGTCGCGCTGTTGCGACGAGATTGCCGCCCTGCGCTCGCAATGACAGGCTTGGCTATGGTTCGCCGATCCAGCCGGCCGCGCGTTCGGCGATCATAATCGCGGTGGCGTTGGTGTTGGCCCGCACCACGTTGGGGCAGATAGACAGGTCAACGACGCGCAGGTTTTGGACGCCGCGGACGCGGCAATACTGGTCAACCACGGCCATGGGATCGTCAGCCGGCCCCATGCGACAGGAGCCCGAGGTGTGGAACGTCGTGAACACGTTGCGCAGCAGCCAGTCGTCCAGGGCGGCGTCCGAAGCGATTTCATCGGTGGTCGGCGAAACCGGGTCAACGGCAATGACGGCGAATGGGTCTTGGTCCAGGATATGCCGACAGAGGCGGACGGCTTCGCGCAACCGCCGGCGGTCAAAGTCGCTGCGCAGGTAGCGGTAGTCGATCTGCGGCTTGTCGTGGGGGTCGGCCGACGCCAGGCGCAGTTCGCCCGCGCTCTCTGCCGATTGCAGGATGCAGGTCATGCGCAGGGTGGGTTGATCCGTGCCCGGCCCGCTGCCCAGAGGACTCGGTCCCGACGCCACGTTGTTCACGTAAACGTGCATGTCGTTTCGGGAGTCGGAGCCGGCGGTGGTGTAGCGCAGCAGGGTCTGGATGCGGGAGCCGGTGAACTCGGCGGGGACGTAATCGGGGCGCAGCGCGGTGTCCACGTACACCAGCGGGTGGTCGCGGAGATTTTGGCCGACGCCGGGGAGGTCCCGCACTACCGCGATGCCCAGGTCTGCCAGGTGATCCGCCGGGCCGACGCCGGACAGCATCAGCAGTTGCGGCGACGCGATCCCGCTGGCGCAGACGACTATCTCCCGGCCGTGCACCGTGAATATCTGTCCGCCGCTCGCGGCCTCGACGCCGACGGCCGTTTGCCCGTCGAACAGCACGCGCCGCGCCACCACGTTTCCGCGTATGGTCAGGTTGAGGCGATGGCGCGCCGCGGACAGGTAGGCGAGGGCGCAGCTCATGCGGATGCCGGCCGGGTTGTTCATGGGCGCGGCTCCCACCCCGACGGACGACGGATGGTTCATGTCCGGGTCCTCGGGATAGCCCAGACCGGCGCATGCCCGCACGAAGGCGTGCTGAAAGGGATGCCAGGCGTCGCGCGGGGCGCGCACTACGGGCACCGGCCCGTCGCTGCCATGGAAGTCGTCCTGCACGTCGGCATCGGATTCCAGCTGGCGGAAGAAGGGGAGGACGTGACGATAGGCCCACTGGTCGTTGCCCAGGGTGGCCCAGC
The DNA here is from genome assembly GCA_034420475.1 of Dehalococcoidia bacterium. GTDB lineage: Bacteria > Chloroflexota > Dehalococcoidia > Lucifugimonadales > UBA3495 > Bin87. The sequence goes on along the minus strand of DAOULH010000034.1, from coordinate 7,503 downwards.
CGTCGTAGTCCTCGGGCAGGCCGCGCAGGAACACCTGGCCGTTGACGGCGCCGGACCCGCCCATGACGCGCCCGCGGGCGATCTGGATCGGTTCCGACTGCCGCTCGGTGGCCGTGGCCTGGTAGGACCAGTTGAACTCCGCGCCCGGTGTGGAAGCCTCCTGGCTGGCGCCGTCGCGGAGTTCCGCCGGCCACTGCTCGAAGTCGGCGTAATCGGGGCCAGCCTCCAGCAGCAGAACGGACCGGGTCGGGTCTTCCGACAGGCGGGCCGCCAGCGCGCAACCGGCGGAGCCTCCGCCGACGATTATCACGTCGTACTGCATGTCATCACCAGGTGGGTCATTCTCTCGTGGCTCCCGGCCGCTGGATGCGGACTCGGGCAAGCCTGATTTCCGGGAAGGCCGATGCGCGTCAAGGGTACATCAGCCGGGGTCGCGGCACCAAGCGTCTCGCGGATGGAAAGAGGCGCTGTGGTATCATCGGGTACGGAAATTTGCCTGCCGGAACGCAGCCGGCGGGCCTTTGAGGTGCGGTTTTGCCTGCTAATGACACTGTTTACGACGTAATCGTGGTGGGGGCCGGCAACGCCGCGCTGTCCGCCGCCATCGCTGCCCGCGAGCAGACCCAATCGGTCCTGGTGGTTGAGAAGGCCCCGGAGTATTTTCGCGGCGGCAACACCTACTTCACCGGCGGCATCATCCGCTTCGCCTACAACGGACTGGACGACATCAAAGGGCTGATCCCCGACATGTCCGAGACCGAGGCCAACTCCATCGAGGTGGGGCAGTACACCGAGAACCAGTTCTACGACGACATGATGCGGGTCACCCACGGCTTGTCGGACCCGGAACTGGCCGAGATCCTGGTGAGCCAGTCCTACCCCACCATGAAGTGGCTGCAGGAACACGGGGTGCGCTTCGTGCTGTCCTTCGGACGCCAGGCGTTCCGCGACGGCGACAAGTTCCGGTTCTGGGGCGGTCTGGTGGTTGAAGCCGTGGGCGCGGGCAAGGGCCTGTCGGACCAGCAGTTCGACGTGTGCCAGCGATTGGGCGTCGAGGTGCGGTACTCCACCGAGGGCGTGTCGCTGATCCAGGACCAGAAGGGCAACGTGGCCGGCCTGCGGGTCAAGGGGCCGGACGGGTTCGAGGACATCGCGGCCCGCGCCGTGGTACTGGCGGCCGGCGGCTTCGAGGCCAACGCCGAGATGCGCTGCCGCTACCTGGGCCCGGGCTGGGAGACGGTGAAGGTCCGTGGCATCCCCTACAACACCGGCGACGGCATCAAGATGGCGCTGGACGTGGGGGCGCAGTCCTACGGGCACTGGTCGTCGTGCCACGCGGTGGCCTGGGACATGAACGCGCCCACCTTCGGCGACCGCACGGTCACCGAACTGTTCCAGAAGCACTCCTACCCCTTCGGCCTGATGGTCAACATCAATGGTCAGCGGTTCCTGGACGAGGGCGCAGACTTCCGCAACTACACCTACGTGACCTACGGGCGCGCGCTGATGGAGCAGCCCCAGGGCCTGTGCTTCCAGATCTTCGACGAGAAGGTGAAGCATCTGCTGCGCGACGAGTACTGGATTCCCCAGGCGACCACTGCCGAGGCCAACTCCATCGAGGAGCTGGCTCGGATGCTGGACATCGACCCCGCCGGTCTGGTTCGAGAGGTCGAGGAGTACAACGCCGCCGTCCGCCAGGACATCGAGTACAACCCGACGGTCAAGGATGGCCGCTGCACCGAGGGCCTGGGGGTCAACAAGACCAACTGGGCGCAGACGCTGGACACGCCTCCCTACCGTGGCTGGGCCGTGACCACCGGCATCACCTTCACCTTCGGCGGCGTCAAGGTCAACAACCGGGGCCAGGTGGTGACCAACGCCCAGGACCCCATCCCCGGTCTCTACGCGGCCGGCGAGATGGTCGGCGGATTGTTCTATCACAACTACCCCGGCGGCAGTGGCCTCAGCGCGGGCATGGTGTTCGGTCGCCTGGCCGGCAACAGCGCCGGCGAGGACGCGCTGGCGTTGAAGGACGTGTAGGGCGTGTTGGCGGCGACGTCCTGCTGCGATTAAGTCGTCTATCTCGCATCCCAGACCCGGGAGCTCAACAATGGCTACCATTGACGACATTCAAGCGGTGGAACGCTTGATGCAGACGCTGGACGAAAATCCGCATCTGCTGGAAGCGGTGCGCTCCCGCATCCTGACGCGGGAGTTGCTGGAACTGCCACAACTCTTTACCCAACTGACCGAGCGGGTAGAGCAGGTCGAAGGGCAACTGGCCCGGCTCACGGAGCGGGTTGAGCAGGTTGAAGAACAACTGGCCCGGCTCACGGATCAAGTTGCCCAACTCACGGAGCGGATGGATGGCAGATTTAATCGTCTTGCGGATGATCTGACCTGGCTTAAAGACGTCGGGGCTGCCACCATTGCCGACAAGCAGGCCATGTCCATCGCAGAGGATTTGGGACTGGAATACGAGAAGCAACTCACCCAGATCGAAGTCAGGGATTTGATCCGTAACCAGGACACTGCGGACATTGCTCCCGGCGATCTGCGCAGCTTTCGCGCGGCTGACATGATTATTGAGGCCACCGACGCCGCTGGCCAGCTGCACTACGTAGCAGTGGAAGTCTCTTTCACTGCCGACCAGCGCGACATCGACCGCCCCATACGCAACGCCGGCTACCTGACCCGCTTTACCGGGAAACCGGCCCATGCCGTAGTAGCCTCGGTACGCACGGACCGTCGCATCGGCGACATTATCAACTCGGGTCAAATCCACTGGCACCAACTCCGGGAGCGGTAGGCGCATCGGGAGTAGCAGTTTCGGCAACCCGTATGGAGCGGTTAAGATGGACTCATACTCCGGGCGGCAGCGGCATGAGTACCGGCGAGGACGCTCTGGCCTGAAGGACGTTTCGGGGTGGTGAAAGCCGTATCGACGATGCTGAGGTAACGGCTGTGTTGCCTCGATGTCATTGTCGTTCTGTGCGTTGTAAGCGATTGACAAAAATGAAGTCAACTAAAATTGACATAAAATGCTCACAAAATTGCTTGACAAAAAGTACAATTGTGATCATGGCTATGCGGCAGAGAGTGCCACATCAGCCTTGTCCATAGGAGGCACGACGTGGGCGCGCAACACACAGCGTTGGCAGTCGCGGATAAACTGATCCGCTTGTCCTTGGAAGACGAAAACCTTATCACGCCTATGCAGGCGCAGAAACTGACGTATTTCTGCCACGCATGGATGCTGGGTACCGGCAATGGTCCGCTGTTTCAAGACGCCGTAGAGTCGTGGCAATACGGGCCGGTCATAAGGTCTGTGTACCATGCGCTGAAGCATCACGGGCGGAATCGTATCAGGGAGGGGTTGTTGCCTCAGCCGGACGAGTTCAGTGCGGTTGAAGAGGGCATCATCAAGACAGTCTGGCGACTCTACGGCAGCATAGATGGTATCCAACTGTCAAGAATGACGCACGCCGAAGGTACGCCTTGGCACCAAACCTATAGTCGGGGAACCCAAACACAGATTATTCATAACCATGTCATAAGGGATTACTACGCTGATATCGCGAAAGCTCGGGTCACGGGGGGCGATGAGTTTACCGTCATTTTACGGGACCCCCGAACCCGAGGAAGAGTTGGATATTTTCGGTATCGCGCCTCCGGATGAGTTGCCAACATCGCCGGATGAAACTATCGCAGTGGAGGAAGACGCACATTTAGCATCCACTGATTACGACGACCGGCAAGCGCAAGCCGATGAGGACGCAGAAGCAAATCGACAAGAGAATGCTGGCCAATTGGCCGGTGAGTTGATGGGTCTGATACCAGAACTGTCGATTGACGATCTGGGTGTCCTTATGCGGCTGGTGCGTGAGATGCTCGATAACCAAGATGATTCTGAATAACCCTGAGAAAAAGGCGTGGCAGCCTGCTACGGAAAGCGTACCGGCATTACTGCCTGTGGCAACCACGTACCAAACCCGGGTAAGTTGATCGTCCATTCAGAGAGTGCAACATGGTTCGTTTGTTGTGCGAAATTTGTGGCGAGTGGCACAGCGATAGCGGCTCGGACCAGGTGGTCGGTTGCTACATTTGCGATCGCCTGCTGTGCCCCGTGATCGACTATTCATGCCCTAACTGCAAACGATCATCTTGCGACAGATGCAACCAGGCCTGCCAGGAAGAAGATTGCGATACCGTCACGTGCCATGGCTGCGTCGATTGGCACGTGGAATATTGCCACCCGCTGGCATACGCGCGTTTGTCACCAGACTTGGCCGGCTGTGGGTAACGTGTCGGGTGAGGTGACCCCAAAATGAGCGACGACACGGCTGCTAACGTTCTGGCACAAGAAGGCTTGCGTCATATCGAGCGCGCGATCCTGATGCTGCTTGAGGCCCATCCCGCCGGGCTGCGCAACTCCCAAATCGCGGATTTGTTGGGTTTGCGTTCGTCTATCCGTGACGGTCAGCGAAATTATCTGACCTATTCAGTGCTGGGCGGCTTGATGGCGCGCGGTGAGGTCGTGCAGAATCGAGAAACCAAGGTCTTTGGCAAAGCAGAGCCCACCTCATGACTACCACCGCAACCCGGCCCCAAATCCAGCGGCGGCTTTTCACCGTGGCCGAGTACGTGGCCATGGGTGAGGCCGGCATTCTGCATGAAGACGAACACGTTGAACTGCTGGATGGGGAGATAATTCAGATGGCGGCAATCGGGAACCGGCACCTCTTCTGCACCGACGCGCTCAATATGCTGCTGGCTCCCGCCTTGGTGGGGCGCGCCATTGTGCGCGTGCAGGGTTCCATAAGGCTGGATGAATATGGGATGCCGGAACCGGATGTTGTCCTGCTGCGCCCTCGACCTGACTACCATGCCGAGACGGCGACGTCGGAGGATGTGCTGCTGCTGATCGAAGTAGCGGACAGTTCGCTGGAATATGACTATGGCCCCAAGTCGGAGTTCTATGCCGCCGCCGGCATCCCCGAATTCTGGATCGCCAACCTGCGCACCGGCGAAGTCGAAGCACGCACCGACCCGGTGGGCGCTGCGTACACTACCGTCCGCACCATTCCCGCCGATGGCAGCATCAGCCCGCGAGCCTTCCCCGACCTGACGCTGCGGCTGAGCGAATTCATGCCCCCACCAGCGCCTGATCTTGCGCCACCACCGCCATAGGCATACAATCCGCCGCAACCCGCAGGCAACGTAGCCAAGCGGGATTGGGGGCATTATGGCGGCGAACAATCCGGCGCACTCCGGGATGTTTTACGGGTGGTTCGTCGTGGCCACCTGCATGTTCATCGCGTTCCTGACCATGGGGACGCGGAACGCGTTCGGTGCCTTCGTAGTGCCCATGGAAGCGGAATTCGAGTGGAACCGGACCGTTGTTTCCTGGGCTGCCGCTCTGGGCGCGCTGCTGAACGGGGTCTCGCAGCCGTTCATGGGGTATCTGTTCGACCGGGTAGGCGTGCGGATCGTGGTGATGGCCGGCATCGTGGTCGTGGGCGTGTCCACCCTGCTGATGGCGGCGACCGGCAGCGTCTGGTATCTGATCGGCATGTTCGGCGTGGTGGCGGCCGTGGGTCAAAGCGGCACGTCGCTGACCAACACCGGCGCGATGCTGAGCAAGTGGTTCCGCCGCCAGCGTGGATTGGTGATCGGCCTGAATGCTTCCGGCATGTCCTTGGGCGGCCTGATCCTCGTTCCCTTCGCGGCGTACATGATCAGCCTGATCGACTGGAGGCTGTCGTGGATCGTGCTGGGAGTGATGATACTGGCGTTGGGCATCCCCCTGGCCTTCATGTTCCTGCACGACGACCCGGCCAAGAAGGGATTGACGCCGGATGGCGACCCGTTACCCGACACTGGACCGGAAGGATCGCCGGGAGCGGCCGCTCCGCCTCCGCAGCCCCTCTTCGCCGAGAACTGGCGACAGGCTTTCCGTTCGTTCCCCATTTGGCAGATGAGCTTCTCGTACTTTATCTGCGGGTCAACGACGTTCATGCTGGCGGTGCACTTCGTCCCGATGGCAGTGGAAGAGGGGATTAACCCGCAGACGGCGGCATTGATCTTCGGGTTGATGTCCGGACTGAACGCGCTGGGCGCTACCGGGGCAGGTTGGCTATCGGACCGCATCGGCCGGCGCAAGAACTGGCTGGCGGCGGTGTATTTCTGCCGTGGCACCGGGTACGTGATCCTGGTGGCTTCCCTGGAGGTGACGGGAATACCGGTGCTGGCCGGGCTGCTGATCTTCTCCGTGGTGGCGGGCCTGTCCTGGATCGCCACCGCGCCGCTGACGACTTCGCTCACTGCGGAGGTGTACGGGTTGAAGTCGCTGGCAACGATCTCCGGCGTGGCTTTCCTGTTCCACCAGCTGGGCGGGTTCACCAGCGTGCTGATGGCGGGCTACCTGCGCGAGATCACCGGCGACTACGTGATGGCGTTCACCATCGCCGCGGTGATGCTGTACCCGGCGGCGATCAGCGCATTCTCCATCCGGGAGCGCAAGTATTCCGTGCGCTATCAACCGGCGCCGGCCGCCGTGGGAGCAGCCGACTAACCGGGGCGGCTATCCGGCAAACGCGGAGGATGCGATGACCACGACTGCGAAATTGCGCACCGGGATGCGAATGACTCTGGACGACTTCCTGGCCCTGGGCGAGACCGACGGAAAGTGGGAACTCGACGACGGAGTGCTGTACATCATGGCGTCAGGCAGCCCGGATCACCAATTTTTGATAATGGAATTTAGTCGCCACATACTGGCCCATGTGGACCAGTTTGAGGTTCCTCCAGCCGAACTCTATCACGAAATGACCACCGTTCTATCCCGGGAATTACAGCGGGCGCCCGAGCCGGATATTGTCATCATCCTCGCGCAAAGTCGGGACATCGTGGGCGAGAGTCGAGTAGAGGGAACGCCCGACATTGTGGTTGAGATCCTCTCCGGTGACCGTAATCGGGACTTGATACGGAAGCGGCAGATCTATGCCGAAGCCGGCGTTACCGAGTACTGGCCCATAGATCCGCGCAGCGATACCGTAACGCAACTGGAACTGCGGGGCGGCGTCTATGCGGAGCGGGCGGTGCTAGGCCCGGGTGACGTGTTGACGACGCCACTCCTGCCGGAGCTGGCGATACCGTTGTCGGAGATATTCCATCACCGCCGTCGCCCGCCGCGGGAAGGGTAATGGGAGGGCTGTTTTCGCGTCGTCGGCCCAGAATCCGCTCACGCCTACCCACTTTGTCATCGCGAGGAACGCAGCGACGCGGCGATCTCGATCCAGTGGCGACGTCCGTCGCCCTGACGGGATTGCAACGCTTCGCTCGCAATGACAAATCAGGCGAAACTGGGTACGCATGAGCCAGAGTAACTGTTCAGAATTCAGGGGGTTGTCATTGCGAGGCGCTGGCGCCGTGGCAATCTCGACGCCGTAGCCGCAACGTCTGCCCCAAAGGACTCCCCGGCGCCAACGAGACTGCCGCGCT
>DAOULH010000033.1:0-4307 GCA_034420475.1 Dehalococcoidia bacterium | reverse complement strand
TCCTGGCCCAGGGTTGGCGGCGGCGCGAAGTTATCGGGGCTGCCGGTCTTGATGGGGTTGCCGGCGGTGCGGTAGGAGCCGGCGACCGGATGGTCGATTTCCACCACCATGTCGCGCAGCTGCACTTGCGGGTCGGCCAGGGCTTCGCCAATGTTGTTGACCGGGCCGCCGGGTACGTCGTACTTCAGCAGCAGTTGCTCCCACTCGGGGCGCGGCTTGGTCATAAAACCTGCGGTCAGCGCTTCTTCGAGTGCATCGCGGTTCTCGATGCGGGAGGCGGCGGTGGTGAAGCGCAGGTCTTCATCCATGCCCCGCAGCGCTTCGATTTCGCCGGCCATCATGCGCAGGGTCTTCATGGCGAATTCCTGGCTGGCGCAGTGAACCTGCACGTATTTGCCGTCGGAGCATTGGAAGGCGCCCACGGGCAGGTTGGAAGGATGGCTGGAGCCGATGGGCTGCGGCACCTCGCCGGACACCAGGTAGAACTGCCCCAGGTGGGCTTGCAGGGCAATCTGAACGTCCAGCAGAGAGATGTCCAGGCGCCGCCCCTCGCCGGTGCACCGCCGCCCGTACAACGCGGAGGCGATGCTCAGGGCGGCCACGTAGCCGCCGACCATGTCGCCCACCGGAAAGCCCATGAACACCGGCGGCTGGCCGGGGTTGCCGGTGACGCTCATCCCGCCGCCCATGGCCTGCACGATGCCGTCGAAGCCGGGCCGCTCACGGTACGGCCCCTCTTGCCCGAAGGCCGACAGCGAGCAGGCGATGATGGACGGGTTGGTTGCCTGCAACGATTCGTAGCCCAGTCCCAGGCGCTCCAGCACCGAGGGCCGGAACGCCTCCAAGACCACGTCGGACACGGCTACGAGCCGGCGGCAGACTTCCCTGCCCTCCGGCGTTCGCAGGTCTATGGTTATGCTCTTCTTGTTGCGGTTGAAGTTCAGGTAATAGGCGCTCTCGCCGCCGAGGAAGTGGGGGCCGATGCGCCGCGACATATCCCCCACGCCGGGCTGCTCGATCTTGATTATCTCAGCGCCCAGGTCGCCCAGCGTCCGCGCCGCCATCGGACCGGCGATAGCCTGCGACATTTCGAGGATGCGGACACCCTGCATCGGAGGGGTCATGTTCTCTTGCCCATCTGCACTGCGTGGCGGCCTATTCCGTGGACAGGAGGGCCGCCAGATCTCGCACGTCCTCCATTTCGTCCAGCGATTCTATGGCGGCGATGATTTGCTGCTGGCGTTGCGGGCTGATGACCGTTGCGGTGAGGACGGCGAACTTCTCTTTCATTTCGGCCCACGACAGGGCATTCTCCGGGTCGCCCTTGGGGTATCGGATGTCGCTGCGCAGGCGGCGTCCATCGGCGGTGGAGACCTCAGCCCAGGCGCGCCAATCGCGGGGGAAGTGGGCGTCCAGCTCCGGGTCGGTCACACACCTCACCCGAGGCAGGATGCGGCTTATCTCCGGGCGGTCAGGCACCCCGTCGGCGTATTCCTCCAGCGACGCGCGGCCATAGGCCAGGGCCACCGCCGCGCCGAAGGGCATGGAGAACTGCATATCCACGACCGTCCTGGGGTTGACCTTGTCCTCTTCCGGAGACGCTATCACATTGAAACCGCCGCTGAGTACTCCGATGGTCACTTCCTCGACGTCATCGGCCTCCAGACCGTGGGTGTTGCGGATGTCTATCAGGCAGTCTATGGGTCCCTGCTTGTAACGGCAGCAGGCATGGGGCTTGATTGCCGTCCGGGTAATCAGATATTCGTCCCCCAGGTCTTGCAGCACCAGCGACATATCGGGGTTGCCGGAATAGGCTTGCAGGAAGCCGTCGCGCCCCTCGAGGATGGTGGTGGGGCCGGTGTAGCCGGAGCGGGCCAGCAGGGCTGCCCAGGTGCCGCTGTGCGACGCCCAGCCGGGATGTAATCGCTTGGTCCAGGCTCCCTGCGCCAGGTATTCCATGCTGCCGGCGGTCTGGCTGCCCGCGATGCCCAGGGCGTGGATGAAGTCGTCGCCCTGCAGCCCCAGCAGCCGACCGGCCACCGCCGCCGCGCCGAAAGCTCCGCAGGTGCCGGTGGGATGGAACCCTCGGCCGTAATGCTCGGCCGGCTGCAATGCGCGGCCCAGCCGCACGATGACGTCGTACCCCGCAACCACTGCGGCGATGAAGTCCTTGCCCGACACATGGGCCAGGTCGGCCATCGAAAGGGCGGTGGGAAAGGCCACCACGCCCGGATGCAGCGACGCCTCGTTGTTCACGTCGTCCATCTCTATGCTGTGAAAGGCGACGCCGTTGGCCATCGAAGCGTACTCCGGCAGCACTCGATGGGGCGTACCCACGATCACCGACGGCCCGGAGCGGTCCAGCCGCCGCAGCGCATCAACGACGGCGCGCGCCGAGCCGGTGGTGGAGCCATTGAGCGTAACTGCGGCGAAGTCCAGGCACAGGTACTTGGCCCAGTCGATCACCTCCGGCGACAGATCCTCGTACTCCAGCGCCTGCGCGAAGTTGCCCAGGGCGCGGGTCATGCCGGTTTCGTTGTTGTTCTGAACCATGGCGGGGACCTCCAGCAAGTATTACAACCCCGACTCGTACAGGAAGTCGCCGGTGGGGTAGTTGTTGAGCAGATGGCGGGCGATGACCAGGCGCTGAATCTCGTTGGTTCCCTCGCCGATCATCATCAGCGGGGCGTCGCGGAAGTGGCGCTCCAGCGTCAGGTCCTGGGTGTAGCCGTAGCCGCCGTGGATGCGCATGGCGTCGATGGCGACCTGCATACACATCTCGCTGGCGAACAGCTTGGCCATTCCGGCCTCCATGTCGGCGCGCTCTCCCCGGTCCTTCTTCTCGGCGGCGTGGAGCACCATCAGGTGGGCCGCCTGGATCTGGGTCACCATGTTGGCCAGCATTATCTGCACGCTCTGGTGTTCTCCGATGGGCTTGCCGAAGGTTTCGCGCTGCCTAGCGTATCGCGTGGATTCTTCCAGCGCGGCCCGCGCCACACCGAGACAGCGGGCGGCAACATTGATGCGGCCCAACTCCAGCCCGCTCATTATCTGGTAGAACCCCCTGCCCTCCTCGCCGCTGACCAGATTCCCGCCGGATACGCGGTAGTCGTCGAAGGACAGCTCGCAGGTATCCACGCCCTTGTAGCCCAGCTTCGGTATGTCCCGCACCACGTTGAAGCCCGGCCCTTTCTCGGCGATGAATATGCTGATGCCGCGCCGGGGCGGGTCGGCGTTCGGGTCGGTCTTGGTAACCAGGGCGAAGGTGTTGCCGTGGCGCCCGTTGGTAATCAGGCTCTTCGCCCCGTTTACCACGTATTCGTCGCCTTCGCGGACGGCGCGGGTCTCGATGGCCTGGACGTCGCTGCCTGCGTTGGGCTCGGTGATGCAGATGCCGCCGCGCTTCTCGCCGGTGGCCATCAGGGGCAGGAATCGCTCCTTCTGCTCCGGTGTGCCGTGGGTCGTGACCATGTAGGCCATGATGAGGTGGGAGTTCAGTATCCCGCTCAGGCTCATCCATCCCCGGCAGATTTCCTCGATGACCAGGGCGTAGGACGTGACATCCAGCTCCAGCCCGCCGTACTCTTCGGGGATCACCGCGCCGAACAGGCCCAGCTCCTTCATCCGCTCCACAAGCTCGAAGGGGTACTCGTCGGCGTGTTCCATTTCCTGCGCGACAGGTTGGACTTCCCGGCGGACAAACTCCCTGATCGTGGCGACCATGCCGCGCTGCGCTTCAGTCAATTGAGGCAAAACCGCTCCTGAAACCGGACTGATTTCGTGGCGGCATTTTATCACGCGCCGGGCGCAGCCAAGTTTGACACCCCAGGGGCGGCTCACTAAACTCGCCTGTAACCGCGCTGCCTGAAAATCATCGGCGAGTGTTTTGCTATGAAATGATGGCAGCCGCGTCCGCTTTCGCCTCCCCCACGCTCAATAAAGTGAGGTATCGCCATGCCGGACAAGCCAGAATACATCGACCTGCTCAACGACATTCGCCTGCAGGAGCACCGCGCTGGAGTCTACCTCAAGGCGTGGGCCGACAAGACCGAGCATCCGGAGCTGAAGGCCTGCCTTTCCATGGTAGCCGAGCGCGAGACCAGCCACGGGGACATCTTCGACCGGCGCATTCGCGAGTTGGGCGGCACCCCCGAGGACAGGGACGACGCCTTGTATGCCGAGCGGCTGCGCGTGGCCGGTTCGGACATGACCGACAAGGAAAAGATCGTCTGGATGCGCGAAGCCCAGTCTCGTGTAACCCTGCCCAATGTGCGCCAGCGCTATGAGGCCGCCTCAGTTGACGAGTC
>DAOULH010000032.1:0-42046 GCA_034420475.1 Dehalococcoidia bacterium | reverse complement strand
ATCGCCACCCACGAAATCTGGGGCGAGACCCTGGACGCCATCGCCGGACTCACCGAGACCCACGCCATCACCCTGGTCTTCGTCAACACCCGCCGCCTGGTGGAGCGGGTGGCTCACCAGCTTTCATCCCGACTGGGAGAAGAAGCGGTCGTCGCCCACCACGGCAGCCTGTCCCGGGCCACCCGGTGGGATGCCGAGCAGAAGCTGAAAAACGGGCAGGTGAAGGTCTGCGTCGCCACCGCGTCGCTGGAACTGGGCATCGACATCGGCGAGATCGACCTGGTCTGCCAGATCGGTTCGCCGCGCTCCATCGGATTGCTGGTGCAGCGGGTGGGCCGGTCCGGGCACACCGTCGGCGGCGTGCCCAAGGGCAAGCTGTTCCCCCTCACCAGGGATGAGATGCTGGAGTGCGCCGCCCTGTCCCGGGCGCTGCGGCAGGGCAACCTGGACACCTTTGTCATACCGTCATGGCCGCTGGACGTGATGGCCCAACAGATGGTGGCCGCCTGCGCCTCTGAAGACTGGGACGAGGACGATCTGTTCGACCTGTGCCGGCGGGCCTACCCCTACCGGGACCTGCCCCGGGACCGGTTCGACCAGGTGGTGGAGTCCCTTTCCCAGGGGTTCGCTCCCCGCCTGGGACGGAACGGCGCCCACCTGCACCGCGACGGCATCAACCACCGGTTGAAGGGGCGCCGGGGCGCCCGCCTCGCCGCCTTGACCAGCGGCGGGGCGATTCCCGACAACGCTGACTACGACGTGGTGGCCGACCCGGACGGCACTTTCGTCGGCACCGTCAACGAGGACTTCGCCATCGAGAGCATGGCCGGCGACGTCTTCCTGCTGGGCAACACTCCCTGGAAAGTCCGCCGCGTGGAAAGCGGTCGTATTCGGGTCGAAGACGCCCAGGGCAACCTGCCGACCATCCCCTTCTGGCTGGGCGAAGCTCCCGGCCGCACCTGGGAACTCTCCGACGAAATTACGCAACTTCGAGACGGCATTGATCGGCTCCTGGACAATCCGCCGCACGCCGAGGCGTGGCTGGTGTCCGAAGCCGGCGTGTCGCCGGAAGTAGCCCGCCAGTTGGTGGCCTATCTCATCGAGGGCAAGCGAGTTCTCGGCGTGGTGCCCACCTCCAACCGGGTAGTTGCCGAGCGGTTTTTCGACGAGAGCGGCGGTATGCAACTGGTGATCCACGCTCCCTTCGGCGCGGCCATCAACCGGGCCTGGGGCATGGCCCTGCGGAAACGCATCTGCCGCGCCTTCGACTTCGAGCTCCAGGCCACCGCCACCGACGACGGACTGAACTTCTCCCTGGGACCCAGCATGGCCTTCCCCCTGGGCGACGTGTTCAACTACCTGTCGCCCAACACGGTGGAGGAGGTTCTGACCCAGGCCGTGTTCCAGGCCCCCCTGTACGGAACCCGCTGGCGTTGGAACGCATCCCGATTCCTGGCCCTGCTCCGGCATTCCGGCGGCAAGAAGGTGCCGGCGCCGCTCCAGCGGATGCGCTCCGACGACCTGCTGGCCGCCGTGTTCCCGGCCCAGGTGCAGTGCCAGGACAACGCCGCACCCGGGGACATCGAGCCTCCGGACCATCCGCTGGTGTTCGAGACCACCCGCGACTGCCTCACCGAGGCCATGAGCCTGGAAGGTCTGAAGAGCGTCCTGGCGTCCATCCGTTCCGGCGAAATCGAGGTATTTGCCAAGGACACGGTGCAGCCCTCGGTGTTCGCCCACCAGATTCTCAACGCCATGCCCTACGCCTTCCTGGACGACGCGCCCCTGGAAGAGCGACGCGCCCGGGCCGTCTCCCTGCGCCGCGCCCTCCCCGAGGATGCCCGCGACCTGTCCGCCCTGGACCCGGACGCCATCCGCGAAGAGTCGGCCTATGCCTGGCCGGCCATCCGCGACGCCGAGGAACTTCACGACGCCCTGCTGACCCTGGGCGTGGCTCCGTTGGATGATCTGGCCGCGCGCACCGAGATGGCCTCCCGGGACATGCTCCTCGGTTGGCTGGAAGACCTGGCCCGGGCGGGACGAGCGCTGCGCCTGGTCCATTCGGGCGGCGCAACCCTCTGGCTGGCCGCCGAGCACGCCCGCCTCGTCTCCGCCGCCTACCCGGATGCAGCGCTGGAAGGAAAGGTCAGCCTGCTGCCCCCGGCCACCGGAGGTGCAGGCGATGAAATCGAGCGGGAGGACGCCGTACTGCGTCTCGTCCGGAGCTGGGCTGAGTCCTCCGGCCCCTTCACCGCCGGCGACATGGCGGGGCTGCTCTGCCTGTCCGTGTCCGACGTCAATACCGCCGTAATCGGGCTGGAAAACGAGGGGCTGGTCCTGCGCGGCAGTTTCCGCCCCGGTGTTGAAGAGGAGGAATTCTGCGACCGGCGCATTCTCGCCCGCATCCACCGCACCACCGTGGGCCGTCTGCGACGGGAGATCGAACCCGTTTCGCAAGCATCGTTCCTGCGTTTCCTGTTCCAGTGGCAGCACGCGGCCACGGGCTGGGAGACCTCTGGCGAGGGCGGGCTGCTGGACGTCATCGACCGGCTCCAGGGGTTCGAGACCGCCGCCGCCGCGTGGGAACCGGAGTTGCTGGCGCGCCGCGTTGCCGACTACGGCCCGGAGTTGCTGGACCGCCTTTGCACCGGCGGGGAGGTGGCCTGGGGACGTTTCTCCCGGGCGAACAGCGCCGCATCCGGCATCGGCTCCAACCCGCGGGCCGCTCCCCTGACCCGCACCTCCAGCGTCACCCTATCCCTGCGCGAGTCCCTGGACTGGCTGTTGGACCCGGCCCCCGAGAGCGTCGACAATTTGAAAGGCGCAGGGGCGGAGATTCTCGAAATCCTGTCCACCCGGGGCGCCTGCTTCCAGGCTGACCTCATCACCCGCACCCGACGCCTGCCGTCGGACGTGGAGGAAGCCCTGTGGACGCTGGCGGCCAACGGGCTGGTGACTTCGGACAGCATCGTCCCCCTCCGCGCCCGGATCAACGGGAAGCCAAACCGGGGCCGACCGGAACGGAAACGCGCCAAAGGCGACCGCGAGCGTAATCGCGGAGCCGTCTCGGCGCGTAAGAATCACGGCAGCGGCCAGCCCCCAGCGTCACACCGGCCCCGGTCGCAACGGGAATTCAGCGCCGGGCGGTGGTCCCTGCTGGAGGCCCTCGACCCGGTGGAAGACCCCCTGGAAGCCAAAGCCATGCAACTGCTGCACCGCTACGGCGTGGTGTTCCCCGAGTTGATGGCGAGGGAACGGATGGCCCCACGCTGGCGGGATTTGGCCGGTATCTACCGCCGGCTGGAGGCCCGGGGCGAGATCCGGGGCGGGCGGTTCGTCTCCGGTTTCGTCGGTGAGCAGTTTGCCCTGCCCGACGCCGTCCCCGCGCTGCGGGAAGCGCACCGTGCCCCCGCCGCCGGCAGACTGGAAGTCGTTTCGGCCTGCGACCCGCTGAACCTGGTCGGCATCGTCACGCCGGGCGAGCGAGTGCCGGCCCAGCCGGGCAACCGGGTCGTGTTCCGTGACGGGGTTCCGGTGGCGTCGCTGGAAAAGGGCATCGTCGTCAACCGTTCCAACGCCGATGCCGAAATTATGACCGCCGCGACCAATCTCCTCTACGGTCCCATCCGGCCCCCACCGCCGCAACAGCGTGGACCCTTTGACACCAACCAGGGCTCCACCCAACCGGCCTGGCCGTTGCCGGACCACGGAGTGCTGGAGCCCGTACCCGCCGCCCATTTCAACCTCAACTGAGTCTCGCGCCTACCCAGTCTGCCGCCAGGGAATGTCAGAATCAGGATTACCAAGATTAGGTTCTGTTGACATTTTGAATTTTATTCGTCATTCCGGCGAAAGCCGGAATCCATAGGCTGCGATATGAAGAAACGGTAGGGATTGCTTACGATTTCGACCATTGGATTCCCGCTTTCGCGGGAATGACGGTGAAATGTCAACACGGCCTAGAGGACTTTCAGGACCTTTTCAAAGTTGTAGGCGTCTGACCTTTCCGCTCGTCCTGAGCCTGTCGAAGGACGGTCGCTATGGTTCGACAGGCTCACCATGAGCGGACGTTAGGTGACTTTGAAAAGACCCTGGAGGATTTTCGGGATTTATGGACATCCTGAAAATCCCAAAATCCGGTAAATCCTGATTCTGACAATGACAACGGACGATCCCATGCACCAAGCCGGAAATCCCAGCCCACCGCGTCTCATCGTGGACCGCCTGTCTCCGGATCTGACCCGGGAACTCTGGCGGCTCATCAAAGACGAGCAACGAGACGACGTTCTTGCTCCGGCAACCGTGGTCACCCCGACGCGGTATGCCGGCTTGGCCCTGCGCCAGGAGTTGGGGCGCACCGGGTTCGCCAATGTCCGGTTCATGCCGGTGGCCGTGTTGTCGGAACTGCTGGGCGCGGCGGCGCTGGAGCAACAGGGACGCAAGCCGCTGACCGGCGTGCTGGAACACCTGGCGGTGCGGCAGGCCCTGGCGCAAACCGACGGCCCGTTGCGCGACGTAGCCGAGCATCCCAGCACACAATCCAGCGTCCGCGCCGCTTTCCGTCAACTCCGCAACACCGACGAGGCAATGCGCTCGGCCCTGGCTTCCCGTGACGGCATCGCCGGCGAGATGGCCCGCCTGTACGACGGTTTTCGCCGGCTCACCGCCGACGAATGGTACGACGCGGAGGACCTGGCCGAGGCGGGGGCGGCAACGGTGACCGCCGGCGCCGCCCCCGGATTGGACGACCTGGGACTGATCATCTTCCACCTGCCCCACGGTCTTTCACCGGGCGAAGTCCGGTTGATGGAATCCCTGGCTGGACGCCATCGGTGCGCGGTCATCCTGGGCACCACCGGCGACGTGGTGGCCGACGAGTCGACGCTGGACCTGGCGGCCCGGCTGCACGGACAGACGGCCTCACCAACCGCTCCCCCGGCCGCCGACGCGGATGTCCCGTTGCTCGCCGGCTCCGCTCGATTGCACGTCGCGCCCACCGCCCACGACGAACTGCGCTGGGTTATCCGCCAGATCATGCGGGAAGTCAACGAGAACGGCACGCCGTTGCACCGCATGGCCATCCTCTATCGCATGGCCGATCCCTACGCCTCCCTGATCCGCGACGAGTTGCGCATGGCCGGGATCCCCATGGCCGGCCCCGACCGCGAGACGCTGGCAAGCACCGGCGTTGGCCGCACCCTGAGCGGCTTGCTGGAGTTGTGCGGGAGCGAGTTTCCCAGGTCCGAGGTGATGGGATGGCTCAGCAGTTGCCCGGTGCGAAACCCGGTCGGTGCGGCCGTGAGTTTCAGCCCCAGCCGGTGGGACGTCGTTACCCGCAAGGCCGGCATCGTCAGCGGCCGGCGGCAGTGGCGCGACCGGCTCGACGCCCACGCCCAACGGCTGATCGCAGATGCCGACCGCCGGGAAGCCGACGGCGAAACCAGCGTGTCCCGCGCCCGCGGCATGAGATCCGAGGCGGCCGCAGCGCGGGCTATCCAGGCCTTCATCGACAAACTCGCCCAAGACCTGGATCCACCGGCCGACGGCAGCCCCTGGAAGAAGTTCGCGGACTGGGCGAAAACCCTGTTGAACGGCTACCTGGCGACCGACATCAGCAAGGCTGACGGCGATGCCGCCGAACGCATCCGGAGATTGCTTGACGAGTTCGCCGCCGCGGACAGCGTGAACCACGGCGCCACCCTGGCCGCATTCCACCAGATGGTCGCGGAGATGATGATGGCCCCCTTCGGCCATCTGGGTCCCACTGGGCAGGGCGTGTTCGTGTCCTCTTTCGCGGGAGCGGCCGGCATGACCTTCGACGCCGTGTGGCTGGTCGGCATGATCGAAGGAGCGGTTCCCCCGTCGCCGCGCCGCGACCCTTTGTTGACGGAGCCCGACTGGTCCGCCGCCGGCGGCCGCGACCGCATCCAGATGCGCATGGCGGAGGAGCGGTACGAGTATCTCGCCGCCGTCGCGTCGGCATCGCGTCGCACTCTGACGTATCCGGCAGCGGACGCCGCGTCGCAGCGGCCGGCGTACCCGTCGCGTTGGTTTCTGGAACAGGCGTCGGCGTTGGCCGGCGGTCCGGTGCGCAGCGGCGAGATCGCCGGCTGGCGCGGGCGCGGTTGGCTCACCGCTGATGATTCGCCCCAGCAGGCCCTGGCCAATGCCGATGAAATCGCCCTGGCGGACGGGGCGGATTTCCGACGTAAGCGTCTGCTGGAATGGCGACGTGACGGGCGCACCCTTCCCAACCATCCCTACGCCCGGCGGGACCCCATGGCCCGAGCCCATCGACTGGCACGCCAGCGGTCCTTGCGCCGGTTGACCGAATACGACGGTAACCTGTCGGGGATCGAAGAGATCGACGGTTTCAACATCCGCCCTGGTGGCGCGCCCATTTCCCCCACGGCGCTGGAGACCTGGGCGGCCTGCCCGTACCGCTATTTCCTGGCCCACGTTCTCCGGCTCGGCGCGTTGGACACTCCCGAGGAAATTTTCTCCATCAGCGCCCTGGACCGCGGCACGCTGGGCCACGAGATACTGGAGCGGTTCATCCGCGAGAGCCGGCAGGGCGGCCATCTCCCCGCGCCCGGGCAACCATGGGGTCCCGCCGACCACGAACGGCTGATGAGCATCGCGGCGCAGAGCTTTCGGGAAGTGGAAACCCGCGGCGTAACCGGCAAACGGCTGCTGTGGGAGATGGTCAAAACCGAAATCCTGTCCGACCTGGAGACTTTCCTGGAAGTGGACGCTTTATTGCGTGAGACCGGCGAAACGGCGGATGTACGAGTCGAGACCAGGTTCGGATTCAGCGGTGATTCAACCGAGGTTATCGACCCTGATTCCGGGATCCGCTTCCGGGGAATGATCGACCGCATGGACATCAGCGGCGATGGCAAAGCGGTGCTGGTGATCGACTACAAGACCGGCAGCGCGGACCCGTACAAGGGCCTGGACGACGACCCAATCGATCAGGGTCGCCGGCTGCAACTGGGCGTCTATTCACTGGCGGCCCGCGCGTTGTTCCCCGAAGCGGACTCCGTTTCCGCCGCCTACTGGTTCAGCACCAACCGGGGCAGATTTCAGTTCGCCCCCTCCGCGCATCTCAACATGGCAGACGAAGCCGTCGCCACAAGGTTCCGTGAGGGCATCGCCGGCATCGTGGGCGGCATCAACGAGGGCATCTTCCCCGCTAACCCCGGCCCGCCGGCCCGGTACGGGCCATCCAACTGCCAGTATTGCGACTTCGACGCGATCTGCCCCACGCGCCGCGCCGACCTCTGGGAGCGCAAGAAGTCCGATCCCGTTCTTGCGGGCTATCTGCAACTGGCGGAACCCGACGGGGAGGGTGAATGATGACCGAGGCAAACGGAGCATCTTCGGAGAACCGGCCCGCGGCCTTCGTCCCTGTCGATGCCGATGTCAGGAACACCATCGCCGAGGATCTGGGCGCGACGCTGTTCGTCGAGGCCAGCGCCGGCACCGGCAAGACCACCAGCCTCGTCCAGCGGGTGACCAACCTGGTGGCCGCCGGAATCACCACCCTGGACCGCATCGCTGCCATCACTTTCACCGAAGCCGCCGCCGCTGAGTTGAGAGATCGCATCCGTTCCGAGCTGGAAAAGGCGTCCGGCGACGACCTGCGCGACCCGGCGGAGCGCGACCACTGTTACCAGGGCATCGCCGACCTGGACCAGGCGGACATCTGCACCCTCCACGCTTTCGCCGGCGGCCTGCTGCGCGAACGCCCCCTGGAGGCCGGACTGCCGCCGTCCTTCGAGACCAGCGACGAGATCCTCGCCGGCATCAAATTCGAGGAGGAGTGGCGCGATTGGCTCGACCGCCACCTCGATGGCGAAACCGAGCTTGCGCCCCACCTGGCGTTGGCCCTCACCCTGGGCTTGACTCTGAACCACCTGAGAACCATCGCCCGGGCGTTCCACCAGAACTACAGTGACCTGTCGGGCGTGAGTTTCCAGGGAGCGGCAATTGATCCACCGCTCGCCCTGGTGTCATTCCGCGATGCCTCTGAGGAGTTGAAAAGGTTGTGCGCCTATTCCCGGCTCCGCGAGAGCGACAGGCTGTACGGCCATGTGACACAAAAACTAGCATTGCTGCGTCGGCTTCCCGAGGACATAGACGATCCGGCGGAGGGCTATCGGCAATTGCTGAGCCTGCTTCCGATCCGCTCGAGTGGTGGTAGGCAGGGCGACTGGAACATCAACCCCGAAACCGGCCGGAATGCCTGCGCCGCGCTGAAAGGCATTCTCAGTGAGCTGGACCAGCAGGCCAACGAGGAGATCCAAAACGCCCGCCGCATGGCCTTGATGCCCATTCTCGAGGACCTGCGGCTGTTGGTGCTGGAATACGCGCGCCAGCGCCGCGCCGAGGGTCGAGCAGAGTTTCACGATCTGCTGGTGTGGGCCCGCGAACTGCTGCGGGACAACGCCCCGGCCCGCGACTACTTCCGCAACCGCTACACCCACCTGCTGATCGACGAGGCCCAGGACACCGACCCGATCCAGGCCGAAATCGCAACGCTGCTGGCCGCGCCGGCTTACGCCGTAACCGCGGACGATGACCAGCCGATACCGTGGGATCAGATCACTCCCGAACCGGGCAAGCTGTTCGTGGTCGGGGATCCCAAGCAATCGATCTATCGCTTCCGCCGCGCCGACGTCGGGCAGATGCAACGCCTGCAATCGAGCATGGAACGTTCCGGGGGCCGAACCCTCAAGCTGGTGCAGAACTTCCGCTCCCAGAAACCCGTCATCGGTTGGGTCAACCACCTGTTCGAGCAGTGGATGCAGGAACCCCATACCGCCAGTGACGATGACGGGGATTCCCAGGCCGGGTACGACGCAATGTCCGCCCTCTGGGTCGGTGACACCGGAAACCCCTACTGCCCCCGCGTGTGGACGCTCGGCGACGAAGCCGTCGACGCTCCCATCGGAGAAATCCGACAGGAAGAAGCGCGGGAGATCGGCCTCCTGCTCCGGCAGATGGTCGCCGAGCAGTGGGAAACCCTGGACCAGCCGGCAACCGACAACAACGGATGCGAGACCTACCGCCCGGTGCGCTACTCCGACGTGTGCATCCTCATGCCCCGCCGCACCGGTCTGGCATCGCTGGAGCGCGGGCTGGAAAACGCGGACATCCCCTACCGCCTGGAAAGCGCGTCCCTGGTGTTCGAGACCCAGGAGATCCGCGACCTGCTGAACTGCCTGAAAGCCATCGACGACCCCGCTGACCAGGTGGCCACGGTGGCCGCGCTGCGCTCTCCCGCCTTCGGATGCAGCGACGCCGACCTGCTGCGCCATCGCGCCGGGGGCGGCAGTTTCGACTACCTGCGCAACGCTTCACCGGACCGGGGCGACGACGTGGTCCTTGACGCATTCAACGTGTTGCGGTCGTTCCACCGCGCCCGGCTGGACGAGTCCACCGCCGCGTTGATCGACCGGTTCGTTCGCGAGCGCGAGCTGATGGAATCGGCCGTCGGACACCCCCGGATGCGGGAGCAGTGGCGCCGCTATCGGTTCCTGGTGGAACAGGCCGGACAATTCAGCCGGGCCGGCGGCGGTACGCTGCGCGCCTTCCTCCAGTGGGTGGACGACCAGATCAGCGAAGGCGCCCGCGTCACCGAGTCCCCCGTCCCGGAATCGGACGAAGACGCCGTGCGGGTGATGACCGTCCACGGTGCCAAGGGCCTGGAGTTCCCGGTGGTGATCCTCACCGGCATCAATTCGGCGCCGGCCCGGGGCGGCAATCCCGTCATCGTGGACCGGGGCAGCGGCCGGGTGGAGGTTGGCGTTGGTTCTGCGGGCGCGCGGTTCGCCACGCCCGGTTTCGAGGAACTGGCTGAAATCGACAACCGAATGTCCGCCGCAGAGCACATTCGCCTCATGTACGTGGCAACTACCAGGGCGAGGGACCACCTGGTGCTGAGTATGCGCCGGCCAGCCAAAGGCCAAAAAACAACCGCCGCCGTGATCGCGGAATACCTGGAGAACCACGCGGAACTATGGGAAGCCGTGGAACTCAATGAGGCGGCGGCGTTGGCTGAATCCCGACCCGCCGGCGAGGATGAACCCCGTGTGCTCGATGAATCCCTGCATTCAACGGAGCATCTGGACCAGTGGGTGGCAGACCGGAAACGCGCCGTCGCAGAACTCAGCCGCCCCCAGTTCGTAGCCGCCACCGGACTCTCCCGGGCCTACGAGGACGAGGAGGAAGAACAGGACAGCCCCGAGCCCTGGCGTCGCGGCCGGGCGGGCACCTCGGTGGGGCGCGCCGTCCACGCGGTGTTGCAGTCCATCGACCTTGCCACCGGCGCCGACGTCGAACACCGGGCCCGGGCGCAGGCCGTGGCCGAGGGTGTCCCCGACCGCGAGGAGGAGATAGCCCGACTGGCGAAAGTCGCCGTGCAGAGCGACGTCGTCCGGCGCGCCGTGGCGTCGCAACGAATCTGGCGCGAGGTTCCCGTGGCAGCGCCCGTCGGCGACGGTTCGCTGCACGGGTTCATCGACCTGCTGTTCGAGGAACCGGACGGCCTGGTGGTGGTGGACTACAAGACCGACGCCGTTACCGAGGCACAGCTGCCGGATATCATGGACCGTTACCGTCTCCAGGGCGGAGCCTACGCCCACGCCATCAGCCAGATCACCGGCAAGCCGGTCCAGGAGGTGGTTTTCCTCTACCTGCAACCGAAGAGCGAGGTCGCGCTTCCGAACCTTGCCGACGCCATGGTCGAGGCACGGGCCGCAGCCCAGTCGCTGCTGTCGAGGGACGCCGCCTGATCCTCACGCGTACCTACACTCGTTCTGTAATGGGGCTTACGCAGTTGCGAGCCTTTACAGTCGTCATTCCCGCGAAAGCGGGAATCCAGTGGCCGAAATCGTTAACCGTGTTCCAGATTCGTTCACCATGAAGTCGATGGATTCCTGCTTTCGCAGGAATGACGGGTTTGTAATTTCAAGTGCGTAACTACTATGTCATTGCGAGCGCAGCGCGGCAATCTCGCTGTCACTGGAGCCCTCCGTCTGGCATTTCAGTCAAACGCCCCGGCGATGGCGCACTCGTCCACCTCGTCGTCGGACATTCCCAGCAATTCGCGCAGCACGTAGGTCATGTCCGCCGCGAACGCCGGCGCGCCCCTGGTCACGCTGCCCGGCGTGCGCGACATCTTGTAGGGGGCGCTTTCAATGGTCCGCACCTCTCCCTGGTGGTCCGGAACTCGCCGGAAGAAACCCCGCTCCTTCAACTGCGGATCCGTGGACAAGTCTTCCCCCGTCTGCACCACCCCAGCCGCGACCCCTGCGGACTGGAGCAAGGCCATCACCTCTTCAGCGGTGTGTTGAGCAGTCCAGGAATTCACCAACGCATCCAGCGCGTCGGCGTTCCGCTCACGCGCATCACCGCTGGCAAACCGCGGGTCGGCAGCCCATTGGGGATCGCCCAGCGCCTCCACGAAGGCGCGCCATTCCTCATCGGAGAAGATTGTGATCGCCACCCATCGATCCTCTCCCCGGCACCGGTACGCCCCGTGGGGCGCTCCACCGCCATGGGCCGGGCGGTTGCCGGTACGGGTCGAGACGGCCGCTGATCCGTTGACGCTCATGTCCAGCGCCAGAGTATCCAGCAGCGACGTCAGCGACTCGAACTGCGAAACGTCCAGCCACTGCCCGCGCCCGGTTTGGGAACGATGGAGCAGCGCCAGCAGCACGGCCTGCGCGCCGGCCATGCCGCCCACGGCGTCGCTGTACGCGCTGGCCGGCCCGCTGGGGTCGGTGTCGGGAAACCCCGTTAGCTCGGTGAACCCCGACCACGCCTGAAGCGTCTGGCCGTAACTTACCCGGTCTTTCCACGGCCCGGTGCGGCCCAAACCGGACATGCTCAGCATGATGATGCCGGGATTGATGGCCCTGATGGAATCGTAACCCAGACCCCACGAGGGCATCACCCGTCCGCTGAAGTTTTCCGCCACCACGTCGGACACCGCAACCAGCCTTTTGGCGATGTCGATGCCCTGGGTCGTCTTCATGTTCAGCGATATGGACAGCTTGCCTGCGTTCCAGTTGTGCCGCTGCCCTAGCCCCCGCGCTGTGGCCGACGCCGGCCCGCCCACCACCGACAGGGCATTGTTCGACTCGACCTTGATCACCTCCGCGCCCTGGTCGGAGAGGATCCGCGTCGCCGAAGGCCCGGCATGTATCCAGGTGAAGTCCAGCACCCGGATACCCCGCAGGGCGAGGCCGGTCGGTTGGTGTGTATTGTTGTGGTTCATTGCCCCGCGCATTCGTCAGTATCAGGATTTTCAAGATTACAAGATTGGCGGGATTTTGGGAGGCAATCGTGAAAATGTAAGTGTTCAGAGTTCAGGAGGTTGTCACTGCGAGGCGCTTGCGCCGCGGCAAACTCGACGGCGTAGCAGCAACCTCTGCCCAAAGGACTCCCCTGCGCCAACGAGATTGCCGCGATACACTTGCAATGACACTTCCCCGCAACTCTGCACAGTTACCTGAAAATCTTGAAATCCGGTAAATCCTGATTCTGGCAAAATTCCCCTACGAAAGACCTAGTATCCCACCCAGGATTTCATCGTTGTGCTCCCCGGGCGCCGGCGCCGGCCGACGTACCGGCTGTTGGAACTCGGTCAGCCGGTACGGGTCGCCCGGATAAACCATTGATGGACCACCGTCCGCAGCCTCTACGGTCGTCAAGTACCCCCGGCCCCATAGCTGCTCGTTCTCCAGGATCTCGTCGGCCGTCGCCGCCGGACCCCACGGGTGGTGGTTGGACTGGCCGAACTCGGTTATCTCGGCCCGCGTGTGCGTCATGGCCCACCGCTCGACTAGCGCCTCGATGTGGGCGGAGTGCTCGCCCCGCAGGACGAAGTGGTCGTCGTACTGCGCGTCCATCAGGTCGCCGGCCATGCCGTCCCGGTCCATCCAGGCCCGCAGATCGTCCCACGCCTTGCGGGTGTTGGTGGTGATGCTGGCGTAGCCGTCCTGGCACCGCCAAGTGGCAACGAACTGCCCGCCGTGTCGGAACCCGCAGCGCACCGCCGACTCGCCGGTGTAGTTGTAGGTCGTGTTCACGTGCTCGGTGGTGGCCGCCACCGCCTCCTGCATGGACACGTCGATGTACTGTCCCTCGCCGGTCATGGTGCGGTGGTACAGGGCCAGCAGTATGGCGATGTACGCGCGGTTCGACGCCGTGTTATAGGCCTGGGAGCCCCACAGCTTCGTCGGCGGCGTGTGCGGCCAGCCCGTGACGTACATGTACCCACCCATGGCAAAGCCCACCAGGTCTGACGCCTTGAAATCGCGGTACGGCCCGGTCTGCCCGAAGGGCGTGATGGATGCGTAAACCAGCCCGGGCGCATCCGCCGCCAGGCTTTCGTATCCCAGGCCCAGCGAGTCCATGTAACCCGGCCGGCCCGTCTCCAGCAGCACGTCCGAGGCGAGGGCGAGCTTGCGGAGTGCCGCCGTCCCTTCAGGAGTGCGCATGTCCAACATCACACTGCGCTTGTTGGTGTTGAAGTGGAGCCAGTACAGGCTGCGGCCGGGTCCGGGTTGACCGTCGATGAAAGGGCCAATCTCCCGCATCGGGTCGCCGCCCGGCGGTTCGACCTTGATGACGTCGGCGCCCATGTCGGCCATCAGCTTGCCGCAGTAAACGCCCATGGGGCCGGCCAGGTCCACGACCCGGTAGCCGCTCAGCGGCAGGGCGAGTTTGGCATTGGGATGTGTCTCCGGGGCAGTCATCGCGACGCATTGTAGCACCGGCAGGGAGCGGGGTCGTTCGGTTTTGTCATTGCGAGCGAAGCGTGGCAATCTCGTACGGGATGCAGGTGATCCCCCAAAAGCGTCGCCGAATCGACGAGATTGCCACGGCGCGAGCGCCTCGCAATGACAACCGGATGAACCCTGGGTCGGGAGCAGCCGGCTGGTATAATGCGGCCCACAGCCTGCCCCTCCGCCAGGTGCGCCATGACTTCCCCTGCCAGGAAACCCGCCACCCTCATCCCCCCGTCCCCGGGCCGCTTCCGGCTGCCCGACATCCCCGAACGCGAGCCCGACGAAGTGACCCAATACGACCAGCTTTTCAAGGCCGGACGCTCCCATGCCCTGGCGGTTCACCTGGGCAACCCCGACACCACCCTGGTAGAAGCCGACCGCTGGATTATCGCGGAGCCGGGCACTTTCCGGGATCTGGCGCGCTATCCTGACTTGCTGATCGCCTTTGGCGTGGACCCAGCGGCCTACGAGGCCAGCAACGGTTACATCATCTCCGAGCAGGGCAAGCCCCCGGACTTCGTGCTGGAAGTGGCGTCGGTAAGCACGGCGGACACCGACACCGGAGCGAAACGGGAAGACTACGCGAGGCTGCTGATACCGGAATACTGGCGGTTCGACAAGACAGGCCAGCATCACGGCACCCGGCTGGCCGGGGATCGCCTGGTGAACGGCGTGTACGTGCCGATACCGATTGACCAGTTGGCGGAGGACGTGTTGCAAGGGTACAGCCAAGCGTTGAACCTGCTGCTGCGCTGGGAGCGTGGGGAACTGGCATTTCACGACCCGGCCACGGGGCGGCACATTGTGACCTATGAGGACTTGCAGGAGCGAGTTGACCAGGAGCGCGCCGCCCGCCTACAGGCCGAAGCCCGCGCCGACAACGAGCGCGAGGCTCGCCTACAGGCCGAAGAGCGGATCCGCGAACTGGAAGCGCGGCTTTCCCAAGAGCACTGATGCCGCCACTTGATCCCACCCTTGTTACCACACCGCAAGGAGCCAACATGACCACAACTATTTACGACGCCGAGCGCCACGATATTTCCATCGCCCTGGGCGGCGACGCCATGATCACCCGGCGGATGCAGGCTTTCCAAGAACCCCGCTTCCTCAAGCTGGTGGACATCCTGCGGGAAGCCGACGTGTCGCTGGTCAATCTGGAGATGCTCTTCCACGACTACGAGAGCAGCTGGCAGTGGAGCAGCGCCACCTACACCCGCTCCGACCCCAAGAACCTTGACGAGCTCAAGTGGATGGGCATCAACGCCGTCACCACCGCCAACAACCACTCCTTCGACTTCTCCGAGGGCGGTTTTCTGACCACCCTGGAGCACTGCAAGGATGTCGATTTGCCCCACGCCGGCGGCGGACGCAACCTGGACGAGGCTCGTTCCCCCGCTTATGTCGACTCCGCCCGGGGCCGCGTGGCGGTGATGAGCGCCACCAGCACCTTCAGCGAGACCTCCCGCGCCGGCGCCGGCCGCCCCGACTTCGCCGGTCGCCCCGGCGTCAACGCCCTGCGCCACGACATCACCCACCACGTGCAGCAGGACGTGTTCGACGCCCTGCGCAAGGCCAACCTGGAGCTTGGTTACGAGGAAGAACACGCCTTCATGCGTCACTTCGGCTTCCGCGGCAACCAGGACGCGGCCGACGACAGCGCTGAGGTCGAGTTCCTGGAGCACAAGTTCATCCTGGACGAGACCTTCGCCGTTCGCACCGCCCTGAACGAGGAGGACCGCCTCGGCATCGGCAACTGGATCCGAGGGGCGCAGAAACTATCGGACTGGCAGGTCTACGGCGTCCACTGCCACGAGAGCGGACCCGAGGGCGACTTCCACGGCCATTCCCGCGTGTCGCCGCCCCACTTCCTGGTGGACTTCGCCCGCTGGACCATCGACCAGGGTTGCGCCGCCTTCGTGGGTCACGGCCCGCACTTCCTGCGCGGCATCGAGATCTACAAGAACCGGCCCATCTTCTACAGCCTGGGCAACTTCATCTTTCAGAACGAGAGCGTCCTGTGGCTGCCTCACGAGTCCTACCGCCGCTTTGGCCTGGACTTCAACAGCACCCCCGGCGACTACCTGGACACCCGCTCCGGCGGCGGCACCCGCGCCTTCGCCGCCGACCCGGTGTTCTGGCAGAGCGTCGTGGCCGTGTGCAACTACGCCGGCGGCGACCTGAAAGAGGTCATCCTGCATCCCATCGACATGGGCTTTGGCCGACCCATCGCCCAGCGAGGCCGCCCGGTGCTGGCCGATGAACCCATCGCCCGCGAGACCCTCACCTGGCTGCAGGAAGTCTCCCGCCCCTTCGGCACCGAGATCTCCATCGAGGAATCCGAGGGCGATCTGGTGGGCGTGATACGGGTTTAACAGTTGGTCATTGCGAGAATGCCGAACGGCATTCGTGGCAATCTCGTCAGCGTAGCGAGGGTCCCAGTGAGTGGCCGCCCATACCCCAACGAGATTGCCACGCTGCGCTCGCAATGACAAGCTTGGTGCATGTGACGCGCCAGGGCAAACGATCCTACGGCGTGTTGAACTGCACCAGTATCCCGTCCGGATCAAACACGTAGATGCTGCGGATGTCCCCGTCGGCATCGGTGAACGACTCGATAGGCCCGGCCAATTCAACGCCCTTGCTCACCAGCTCCTCGGTGAGTCCCTTCACGTCGGCGACCCCAAAGGAGATGTGGCTGATGCCCACCATGTCCAGCTTGATGGGCTCCCCGTCCGAGTCCTCGCCCGGATGGCTGGTCAGGGTCAACGTGGGCGTCGCCCCGTCCCCGTAGGCCAGGCTGACCCAGCGACGGGCCTGTCGCGGCTTCAGGTAGTTGTGCGTCCGCCCGTGTTCGGTGGGGTCGGTCATGCGGTCGCCCAGAACCGTCATGCCCAGTGCGTCCCGGTAGAACGCCAGGGACTTGTCCATATCGCTGACGCAGATTCCAATGTGAGTAACGCAGGTTGCGTCCATGATGTTCTCCTTCTTCATGTTGGTGGAGCCATCCCGGCTCCGATTGGAGGATTCTTGTGGAAATGGTGAATCAGCAACAGGCCGATGCTGGCGATGGCTACCGCTATCACCGCTCCGTAAGTGAATCGGGCAATGCCGGCATCAAAATTGTCCCACAAGATGGACATGGCTATCAGGAAGCCTGCCAGACCCACACCGAAATAGGCGATGAGAGCGCCGTTGCGGACGCGCCGGTTCTTTACCGGGGACATGAGGCCAACTATGAGCAGGTACGAAGCACAGACGATCAGCGCCTGCCAGAACGCGCGGCTGAAGCCCTCGCCGGTTATACCGCTGGTCGTAATCCACAGCGCATCCACAATCTCGAAGGCGATGATAGCCGTCAGTCCTATTGCCACCCAGCGCGCGACCCGGTACATCACGACCGGCCCAACATCGGCCAGCGACAATAATCCGATATGCGTCAGGCACGACCCCAGGCCAATCAGCATGAACATTATCTTCTCGATCAGACCGCCCGTACTGTCATACCACACCTGGTAAATCAATATCGGCAATCCCCCGCACAGCAAGAGGGCGGCGGCAACCGGGATGGAGGGAGCAATCTTCCAGAACCGCCCGTCTTTTCCCCGCATATAGTAGACGACAACGCCATTGACGGCGACACTCATCGCCATACCGAAAACGAGCAACTGGCTGACCAGCACGTCAACCAGTTCCAACGTCCCGGACAAGTCAAAACGGAGCGCCAGGAGCCCGATCACGACCCAAATCAGGCTCGCGATAGCCAGAGACCAGATCGCTACGGGCGCCGTGACTCCCGTGAACCCGCCCGACATATCCGGGAAAAGGAACCGCTGATAACTGCCCAGGGTTGTTCGGTCCTGGGATGCGGACGGATTCGCTCCCGGCTCCGGCGAGCGTGGCAACTGGGCGCCGCAGCGGTCGCAGAGAGTTGCTGTCTCGGCTGCTTGCGAGCCGCAGTTCGCACAGTATCTGCTTGATGCCGCCATAACATTTCGCTCCGGGCTCGCTTTCCTGGCAGGTTTATTGTTGCCTAGTCCATCGGCAGCTTGTGCAGCCAGCCCGGCTCCGATATGTCCAGAACCTGCCCGTTGGGACCCGCCCACTTCTCCTCGGCCCGGGGCGGGCGGGGCTGGCCGTCGGCGGCAACCTCACGCCGCACGATCTCTTCGCCGTTGATCTCCCGCAGCTTGGCCCCGGTCTCCTCCAGGTCATCCACCTGGAATCCGATGTGGTGGATCCCGTCGTAGTTCTCGCCGTTGGGGCCGACATCGGCGTCCTCGTTGGTCTTCCACTTGAGGATGGTCAGGTTGATGTCGCCATCGGAAAGCTGGATCTGCCGGGCGTTGCGGGCGACCTCGAACAGGTCGAACCCTTCCTTGTAGAACGTCGCCACCTCATCCGGGTTCTCGCAGGTGATGGCAATGTGCTTGATTTTGGCCATAGTGGCTCCCCCCAATCTGGTGTTCGGGCATTATAGCCCGCAACCCGGTATCACAAAATCGTCAGAATCAGGCTTTTCGGGATCTGGGGATTTACCGGATTGAAACCATTTGCGGCAAGACGTTCCTAATCCTGATAATCTTCAAATCCGGCAAATCCTGATTCTGACGATTTTCACCTGTGAGGTAATTGACCCATGAGCGCAACCCGCACCCTGGCCCAGTTCATCGCCGACACCGACTACGCCGACCTGCCGCCCCCGGTGGTGGACGCGGCCAAGATCGCCATCCTGGACGGAGTGGCCAACGTGGCCGCCGGCTCCGTCCAGGAACTGGCCGACATCATCGGCCGCTACGTGCAGGATGCCGGCGGCGCGCCCCAAGCATCGGTGGTGGGATGGGGCTACAAGACCAACCCGCCGTCCGCCGCCTTTGCCAACGGTGTCTTCGGCCACTGCCTGGACTACGAGATCCAGGGTTTCCCGCCCACCCACGGCACCTCCTCCTGTCTGCCGGCGGCCCTGGCGCTGGCCGAGCAACACCACACGCCCGGCAAGCAGGTCGTCACCGCCTACGTGCTGGGCTGGGAAATCCAGGGACGGTTGCGGCAGGCCTCGGCGCCGGCCACTCGACCCGGATACCACCCGCCGGGACTGGTTGGACCGCTGGGCGGCGCGGCCGCATCCGCCAAGACCCTGGGACTGGACGCCGAGCAGACCCTGATGGCCCTGGGCATCGCCGCCTCCCGCACCGGCGGCCTCACCGCCAACACCGGCACCATGGTCAAGTCCACCCACCCCGGCAACGCCGCCCGCATGGGCGCCGAGGCTGGCATCCTGGCCGGCATGGGCTACACCGCCAGCGACGAGGCCCTGGAATCCCCCGTAGGCTACGCGGCCGCCCTGTTCGGCGGCGAGTTCGACTGGGACGTCGCCACCGGCGGCCTCGGCGCGTCGTGGCGGCTGATCGACCCCGGTTTCGACATCAAGCGGTTCCCCGCCCAGGTGTACATGCAGAACGCCATCGAGGCCGCGTTGAACCTGCGTGAGCAGAACGACCTCGACCCCAACGATATCGAGCAGGTGACCATCCGCCGCCAGGGAAGGGGCCATTCCGGGCCGGCGCCTCGCAGCGGGCTGGACGGCAAGTTCAGCGTCGAGTACTGCGCTGCCGCCGCCCTGCTGGACGGACACGTTGGCATCGACACCTTCACCGACGCCCGCCGTTTCTCCCCAGACATGGACGCCATGCTCGCTCGCATCAGCGTGGAGCCCGAGGGCCCCGAATCGGGCTCGACCCTCGCCACCGCCGTCCTCAAGGACGGTACCACCGTGAGCGCCGAGTGCTCCACCTTCAGCGGTTCCGCCGGGAACCCCATGTCTCGCGACCAGCGCCTGGCCAAGGTCCGCGACTGCTTCACCCGCGCCCTCTCCGACGCCGACACCGAGCGCGTGCTGGAGATGCTGGAAAACCTCGAAAGCCTCGACGACACGTCGGACCTCATGGCCGTGCTCGGCAATGTGGCGGTGGGACGAGCCTGACCTGCGCAATAGCCCAATTGTCAGAAGCAGGATTCACGGGATTATCGGATTTTCAGGATTGTGGTGATACTCAGCACCATCTACTCAATCCTGAAAATCCTCAAATCCGGGAAATCCTGCTTCTGACGAATACTCCGGATATTGCCACGGCAGCCCAGCCGCGGCCACATATTCCCGCTCATCCCGCGCTATAATCGCGCCAAATCGGTCGAAATGCGTAAAGCGCTGTCACCAATGTCCGAAACACGCACGTCGGGGAGGGAATCATGCTGGACTTGATCATCAAGGGCGGAACCGTGGTCACACCGGACGGAGTCGGCCTCCGGGACGTCGGCGTCCAGGGCGAGCAGATTGCGGCGGTGGCCGCCCCGGGCGTACTGGACGACATCGGCGCCGGCGAAACCATAGACGCGACGGGCATGATCGTGCTGCCCGGCGGCATCGAACCCCACGCTCACATCAACGTGCCCGTGCCCGACTACTGGGCCGGCGGCGACGACGGCGTTTTCACCCAGCCCCCTGAGGCCGCCAGCCGCGCCGCCGCCTTCGGTGGCGTCACCACCTACGTGGACTTCGCGGGAGCCCTGCCCCTGACTCCCGGCGCCGTGCCGCCCTCCGATCCCATCATGGCCCAGATCGAGACCCGGCGGGACACCTTCCGCGGGCACTCCTACACCGACTACACCTTCCACTACATCCTGGCCGGCGCCATCCCGCCCAGCACCATGGGCGAGATCGGCGAGGCCATCCAGTCCGGCGTCGCCAGCTTCAAGATCTTCACCACTTTCCACGCCCGGGTTCCCATGGGCCACCTGTGGGAGATCTTCCAGGAGGTCGGCAAGCACGGCGGCATCATGGCCGTCCACGCCGAGGAGGACGACATCGTCACCTACATGGAGGAGAAGCTGGAGCGCGAGGGCCGCGACCACGGCTCCAACCTCCACCTGGCCCACAACAACATCTCCGAGGACATCTCATTCCGCAAGGTGGTGCGTCTGGCCCAAAAGACCGAGACTGGCATCTACTTCGTCCACACTACGGCCAAAGAGGGCGTCGCCGCCATCGCCGAGGCCCGGGCGGCGCAGCTTCCGGTGTACGGCGAGGCCCTGCACAACTACCTGGAGTTCACCTGCGACGACTACCTCAAGCCCGACGGCCTGGCCATCCACACCTATCCGGCGATCAAGTTCTCCGACGACCGCGACGCCTTGCAGCAGGGACTGGTCGACGGCCCCATCTGCACCACCGCCACCGACGAGTGGACCACCTACAAGAACATCAAGCTGGCCGGCGACACCATACGCACCCTGTGCGGCGGGCACAACGGCATCGAAACCCGCATGGCTGTCACCTACACCAAGCTGGCCGCCAACGGGCGCATTGACCTGGAGCGATTCGCCGCCATCACCTCCACCAACGCCGCCAGGATCCTCGGCATGTACCCGCAGAAGGGCGCCATCGCCGTGGGCAGCGACGCGGACATTATCCTCTTCGACCCCAACCTGAAGAAGACCATCACCGTGGACGAGCTGCACGCCGAATCCGACTACTCCATCTGGGACGGCTTCCAGTGCGAGGGCTACCCGATCATGACCATCCTGCGCGGCAAGGTCATCGTCCGCGACGGTCAACTCCTGGGCAGTTCCGCCGACGGCCGCTGGCTCTCCCGCAAGGTCGCCCCCCGCGTGATTACGCAAACGTCGGTGTAGCGGCAGGCGAGGCTACGGTCTCACGCGTATCCACTCCCACCGGAACCGTCATTGCGAGCGAAGCGTGGCAATCTCGTTGCAGAAGGAATGATTGTTCTGACGACGAGATCGCTTCCTCGCTTCGCTCCCCGCGATAACAACCTGGGTACGCGTGAAGGCTACGGCAGACCAACCGGCAGGCCGGTCTCCATCGACTCGTAGGCGGCCAGCACCAGGGCGAGGTCAGCCATCCCGTCTTCGCCCGTCATCGCCGGCCGCCGCCCTTCGCGGATGCTGCTACGGAACTCCCTGACCATGGGAACCAGCCCGTTGCCGTAATCCGCCAGGTCAACGGTGGTTTCGGAGCCGGCATCGGTTACCTTCAGCCACGGCTTGCCCGGCTCGAAGTACAGCGTCGCCTCGGTTCCCGAAATCGAAACCCACGAGTGCGGTTGCGGCGGCACGACGCTCCAGGAATGGTTGATGACACCGACCACGCCATCGCCATCTCGCGTGATCACCACCACTCCATCCTCGGCCTCCAACCCCGGCTGCCCGGGCAGCACCTCCCGCGCGTAAACCTCGGTAGGCGGGCCGGCCAGGTATGCCACCGCGCTCAGCTTGTGGATGCCGCCGTCGATGAGCACGCCGCCGCCGTTCAGATCCTTGCGGCTGCGCCAACCGCCCGGCTGGAACGGGTATTGCTCGTGCAGCTGCAACAGCCGCACCTGCCCCACCCGGCCTTGCTCAATGAGCCGCTTGGCCTCCTGCACCGGCGGCAGGAACCGGTAGTTTTCCGCCACCATGAACGTGACTCCAGCCGATTCGCCGGCGAGGGTCATCGCTTCAGCGTCCGCCATCGTTCCGGCGATGGGCTTTTCCACCAGCGCGTGCTTGCCGGCGCGAAAGGCCAGCGCGGCGTGCTCCCGGTGCAGATGGTGCGGCGTGCAGACGTACACGGCCTCCACCCGTGGGTCGGCCACGGCATCTTCGTAACCCCCGAAAGCGTCCCGCCCGCCGAACCGCGAGGCGTAGTCCCGCGCCCGCGCCGGATCCCGACTGGCGAAGTACAGGTCAACCTCGCCGGCCAACGCGGCCATGGAGCGGGCGAACACCGCCGCAAAGGAACCGCAACCCAGTACGCACAGGCCAAGAGCCAATCGAACACCGCCTATCCAGAGATCTTGCCGCAAGAGTAAACCGGAACCGGCGCCAAATCCAGCGCGAGATCTGCATGTAAATGTTCAGAATTTGGGAGGTTGTCATTGCGAGGCACTTGCGCCGTGGCAATCTCGACCCTGTAGCAGCAACGTTTGCCCTGAAGGTCTCCCCGACACCAACGAGATTGCCACGCTGCGCTCGCAATGACACTTTCCACGCAACTCTAAACAATTACTTCTGCATAGGTGGTTTGACTCGCCGTCGCCAACCCGCGTATCGTGCGGCCTTTATCGAGTTCGTGCGGTGGGAATCCGCCGTGCTGCACGGTCGCCTGGAAGAGTTGGCGACCCCTCCGGGAGCTAACGGTTGGCGCGCATCTCCAACACTCCGGTATTTGTGGTCCTCCAGGACCGCAATTTTCAGCGCCTGTGGGCAGCGCGGTGGATCCATGAGATCTCCAGGCGCATGGAACTGATCGTCCTCGGCTACCTTATTCTGGAGTTGACCGATTCCGCTTTCCAGGTCGGCCTGATCTCGGTGTTCCTGAACGGGCCGCGACCGCCGCTGGCGCTGGTCGCCGGTATGCTGGCCGACCGGCTGGACCGCTGGCGCATCCTGGCCACCATCCACACTATCTACCTGCTGCTGGCCTCATGCCTGTTGGCGCTGCTGATCCTCGACCTCGTCGAGCCGTGGCACGTGTTTCTCGTCGTGCTCGCCCAGGGCACGGCCAAGGTGCTGGACGACCCCACCCGCCGCGCCTCGCTGTTCGACCTGGCCGGACAGGACCGCATCGCCCACGCCATGTCCCTGGAGACGATGACCAACAACGGCGGCAAGATACTGGGCCCGATAGCGGGCGGCCTGATGGTGGAGTTTTACGGGTTCACCGGCGCGTTCATCGTGCTGGTGGCGCTGGATCTGATGTCGGCCGTGCTCATCTGGAGGATGCGCCTGCCCGAGCGGTCCATGTTGATCGTGCGCGACACCGCCTTCTTTGCCGGCATCAGATCAGGTATCAGCCACTCGTTCTCCGACAAGTTCGTGCTGGGGGTGCTGACCATATCCCTGGTGATGAACGGAATGGTCCTGCCGCTGCAATACTTCATCCCCGTCATCGCCACGGACGTGCTCGCGGTAGGGCCGGCCCGGGGCGGACTGCTGGGAGCGGCCGACGGCATCGGCGCGTTCGTCGGAGCGATGATCATCGCCACGCGGCGCAACTACAGCTTCCACGGTCGATACTTCGCCTTCGGGGCGATCATTGTCGCTGTGGGCGTGGCGGCCGTCGCATGGTCGCCGTGGTTCCTCGTCTCCTTCCTGGTGCTCTTCACCGCCGGCGTGGGTCAATCGGGATTCAGCACCATGCAGAGCACCATCCTCATGCTTTCGACCGCACCGGAAATGCGCGGCAGGATCATGGGATCCCAGGGCCTGGTCAATGGACTCGGTCACCTGATTGGCGGGTTCGAGATCGGCGCAATCGCCCAGGCTTTCACCATCTCTCTGGCCATCGGTCTGAACGCGGGTATTGGCCTGCTCCTGATGGCGCCGGTGATGATATTGACCCCTCTGATCAAGCGGGCGGTGGAACCGTACCAACCACGGAGTTGACCGTTTCCCGGCCGTCACTCCAGGCCGGTTACGCAGCGGGCGGGGTCCGACTCCGCCAAAACCTGGGGACGATGCCCGGTATGGACGTAATCCGCGATGAGCTTGCCCGCCATCGGCCCGCGTCCAAAACCCGAGGACGCCAAACCGCTGACGATGTACGCCTCGTCCAGCTGCGGTATCCTGCCGATTATGGGCCGGCCATCCAGCGAGAAGGGCATCATCCCGGACCAGGTGCGGTTGATGGATAGCCCGCCGAGCATGGGCAGCACCTCGCTGGCGTGGCCGAAATTCACCTCCACCCCGCCGGCGTCCACCGTGTAGTCGTAGCCGACCAATTCGCGGTCGCCGCCGAAGATGATCTCGCCGTCCCGGTTCTGCCGGCCGTACAGGTGTCTTGTCACCCGGCGATTGTCGATGTGGGTGAGTTCCGGAGGCGTTTGAGCATCGTTACCCGGACTGCGGCTCCAATGCGAGTACGATTCCGCTGACGACAGCGAATGGAAAGACCGGGGAGGCAGCGGCTGCGTCGCCCACATCTGCCCGCGCACCGGCACGATGGGGATGCGGAGACCCAGCATCTCACCCAGCGGCCCGCACCATGCGCCCGCCGCCAGGATCAGCCGCCGCGCTTCGCAGGTTTCCTCGCCACAGTCAACCCGATACGTTCCTTCCGTTGTCCTGCTGATCCCGGTCACGTTCCGGCCGGTCAGAATGTTGGCGCCCCGGTGCGCTGCGGCCGCGGCGAAAGCGCGGGTGGCTTTCTTGGGGTCGGCCTGTCCGCGCAGGGGGAAGTGCATCGCCCCATAGAGCTCGGGATTAAGCTCCGGTTCGATGCTGCGCGCTTCGTCGATGGTCAGCAGGTCCAGCGTGCAGCCGCGCGATTTCAACGCCAGCGTCCGGTCTCGCGCGTACACGTACTGCTCCTCGGTCTGGATTGCCTGGAGCCCGCCGGACGCCCGGAACTCGATGTCGTATCCCAGATGCAGTTGCAGGTTCCGAAAGATCTGCAGGCTGCCCATGGTCAGGTACGATTCCAGGTCCGGCACGTTGCCCCATCCCAGCGCGCCAATGCTGCCGGCGTTGACGCCCGACGCCTCGGAGGCAATCTCGCCCCGTTCCAGCAAGGTCACGCTGCGCCCGTACTGCGCCAGGTGAAAGGCCACGGACGCTCCCGCAATGCCCCCGCCGATAATGATTACTTCAGCGTCCGCCATTTGTACCTCGTCTGGCATCTGTCCAAAATTGCGGCTTCGTCTCATCCTCACGCGTACCCAGTTTCTATAACCTGTCATTGCGAGCGGAGCGCGGCAATCTCGTCGTGGCAACAGGGTCTCTTTCGGTAACGGGATCGCCACGTCGCTGCGCTCCTCGCGATGACAAACTGGGTACGCGTGAGCTGTCTCATCATAAACCGTCATACCGGCGAAAGCCGGTATCCAGGAATCTTTGCCGTGTACACGTTTGCCGGTGCCTGGGCTGCCTGGCTTCCTGCTTCCGCAGGAATGACGTCTTTCCCGATTCACCGCGCCTCACGCCTCATAGCAGGCGACCCAGTGCCCCGACCCATGTTCCTCCATCGCCGGATGCGCGTTGTCCCGGCAGTAGTCAGTGGCAGCCGGACAGCGGTCGTAGAAACGGCACCGCGCCGGCGGGTCTATGGGCAGCGTCAGGTCTCCCCGTATGTCGGGGCGGGCGCGACGGTACGCGGGGTCAGGGACAGGCACCGCCGAGAGCAGCGCCCGGGTGTAGGGGTGCCGCGGGTTCCGCAACAGTTCTTCGGTTTCCGCCAGCTCGACGATCTTGCCCAGATACATCACGGCGATGCGATGGCACATGTAGCGGGCCACCGCCAGGTCGTGGGTGATGTACAGGTAGGCGATCCCCAACTGTTGCGCCAACTCCTGCATCAGCGACATGATCCCGGTGCGGCTGGAAACGTCCAGCATGGACGTCGGCTCGTCCGCCACCACGAAGGACGGGCCGATTACCAGCGCCCGCGCGATGGCCACCCGCTGGCGCTGCCCTCCCGAAAGCTCGTGGGGATGCCGAAACAGGAACGACGAAGCCGGCGTCAAACCCACCTCGGTCAGTATCGCCGTGACCCGATCCACCCGGTCCGTCAGATGGCCAATGCCCTGCACCGCCAGCGGCTCGGCGATGGTGTCGTATATGGTCCGGCGCGGGTTCATCGACTCGTAAGGGTCCTGGAAGATCATCTGCGCCTGTCGGCGAAAGGCGCGCAGATCGGCGGCGCGAATCGCGCTGGCGTCCACCGCCTCGCCGCGCGTATCCCCCGACTGGAAACTGAAGCGTATTTGCCCGGACGTCGGGTCCAGCAGCTTCACCAGCAACTTGCCCACAGTGGTCTTGCCACAGCCCGACTCGCCCACCAACCCCAGGCTCTCGCCGGGCGCCAGGGCGAACGATACGTCATCCACGGCATGGATGAAGCTGGAGGGCTGACGGAACAGGCTTTTCGACACCGGGAACCGCTTGGTCAACCCTTCCACGGCAACCAGCGGCCCGCTATCACGACTGCTCACTTCCCTACTCTCCATACCGAACCGCCAGAGCAATTTTACATGGATACACGGGATGGACAGGATAATCACTGATTATCAAATCACATCCTGTTTATCCTGTTCATCCATGTAAATGCCAGTCAAGGGATGCCAGCACGCCGCCCAATGGTCACCGCGGGTCGCCCGCGCCGGGAACTCGGTACGGCAGATCTCGTCGGCATACTGGCAGCGTGGATGGAACGGGCATCCCGTGGGCGGGTCGATCAGGTTGGGCGGTTCGCCGGCCAGGCCCGCCAGCGGCAATTTCTCGCCGTGTATGCTGGGGAACGAGGACATCAACCCAGCCGTGTAGGGATGCAGCGGCGACCGGAACACCTCGGCGGTGTCGCCCAGTTCCACCAGGCGGCCGGCGTACATTACGCCGATGCGGTCCGTCACCTCCGCTACGACGCCGATGTCGTGGCTGATGTAAATCATTCCCATCCGCAGTTCCTGCTGAACCTGCTTCAATTCCCGCAGGATGCGGTCCTGAACGATAACGTCCAGGGCGGTGGTCGGCTCGTCGGCGATGATCAGGTCCGGGTCGCAGGACAGCACCATGGCGATCACCGCCCGCTGCCGCATACCTCCGCTGAACTCGTGGGGATACCGGTCCATCAACTGCGGGTCCAGTCCCACCATCTGAAACAGGCGCGCCACCCGTTCCCTGGCGTCGGCCACCGTCGTTTCCATGCCGTGTGCCTCAATCGCCTCTATAATCTGTTGGCCGACCCGGTGCACCGGGTCCAGGGAGTTCATCGCCGCCTGGAATACCATGGCAATGCGACGCCAGCGGTAGCCGCGCATCTCCTCGTCGGACAGCGGCAGCAGGTCCGTACCGCCCAGCCTGACCTGGCCGCCGGCCAGGCGAGCGTTCTCGGGCAGCAGCCGCATCAGGCAGTTGGCCACCGAGGTCTTGCCGCAGCCCGACTCTCCCACCAGCCCCAGCGATTGCCCCTGCGCCAAGTCGAAGCTGACCCCCTCCACCGCCCGCACCTCGCCCTGCCGCGTCTGGTAGCGCAGGGAGAGGTCGATCACCTCCAGTACAGGCGTTTCGGTTGACGTTGTCATTTTAACTGGACACCAGGCAGGTCAATGTCCATTATTTTTCAGGTAGAGGGCCTACTCAAAAATGTTGGACATTGAATGTGCCAGTGTCCTACTCAGCGCGGCTATGCAATTTGGATATTTTCACGAGTTGCCCGGGAAGCCATTCTATTCCGACGGAGTTCCGGTGGACACGGTCCCATCAAGTCGCCCATACGCTTTCTCCTGAGATGCAGCAGATCATGCGGTGAATTGCGTCATCAAGTCCACACGGGCGCGCAATTCGTCGCCGACCAAACTCACCAAGTTCTGCTCTCGCAAGTAGTTCAGGTCACGCGAGAGGGTCCTTTGAGTGACGCCTCTGTAGAGCCGCGCGAGAGGGTCTGAACCGGAGCGTAAAGCCCTGATGGAAACCGGTCTGCCAGCCAACTCAGTCAACAATTGCAATTGCCTGTCGCCTGCCGGGTTGCCAAGCTTGCCGGCATCGGCCAGAGTACGACGGGCATAGTCTCGAAAGGCAAGCACCCTAACCTCGTCGAGCACTTCGTTATGAACCGCCTCAAGTTCATGGACCAGTCCCTTGAGGGCAAATGAAGCGAACGGGGTCAGGTCGACGCCTCCTCGCATCTGGATATCATTCAAATGGTATATGTAATCGTCACGATTCTGGTAGTAATAATTGGCCAGTGAATAATACCCGCGAACATTTACGCCGGCCTTGTAAAGGAGAAAACTCTCCACGGCTCTCGCGGTACGCCCGTTACCGTCTCCAAACGGATGGATGCTCACCACGTAAAAGTGTGCAACTATCGCCCTCAGCACCGGGTCCCAGGCGTTCGGAAGTCCTGTATTGAACCAGGTGAAGAACTCGGCCATCAGGTCTCGCACCTCCTCCCAAGTCGATGGAGGGCGGTACGCGCCCACATTCACGGCGTGGCTACGGTATCTGCCGGGTTCGTTGTACCTGTAATCAATCCCGGCGGTGAGGACCTCGTGGAATTTCAGCAACAAAGGCTCCGTCAGCAGAGCATTTGGATTATTCCTCACGTACTCGCCAACGAACTGCATCAGCGCGTTCGCGTTTCGCGTCTCCTGTTCCTCGCGCTCGCGGTCAGGACCCAACACCGCGGTTCCTACGGGGGACTCCATAACCTGACTGACTTCCTCCTCGGAAAGTTCAGTGCCTTCGATCCCGGTAGTTCCCCGAACTGCCCTCATGATGTTGAGCCGGTCTAGGCGTTGTTGTACCGGCGGCGGAATGGGGATTCCTCTGATCACGCTTGCCAGGGCGTGAATTCTAGCCAAATCCTCTACGATGCTCTGCGCGCCGGTCGCCAGGCGCAGGTCAAAATTTACTTCCCAACTCGGCATATTGAGCACCCGATAACACGGACAAACGATCGGTCAATGTCCATATAGTGTTGAGCATGGATTGTACTCAAAATTGATGGACACGTCAGTGGTCAATGTCCATTTTACGAGGCCCCTACCGGCAGGCGCAACTTGGAGGTGGCATCACCCGTGGTGCCGCCGGAGCCTGGGGTTTACCACCTCGTCCAGCGCGCGGCCCACCAGGTAGAACGCGCTGCACAGGAAGGTGATCGACGCGCCGGCCGGTACGATGAGCCACCAGTACCTGGTGCCGCCCAGCAGGTAACCCCCGGTGTTGGCGGTGTGGATCATGATTCCCCAGCTCATCCTCAGGTCCAGCAGGCCCAGGAAGGACAGCACTGCCTCGGCGAAGATGGCGCCCGTCACCGTGAACATCATGTACAGCAGCGACAGCGGCAGCAGGTTGGGGATGATATGGACGAAAATGATGTGGAAGTGCCCGCCGCCGGCCACCCGCGCCGCCTCGATGTAGGGTTTCACGCGGATGCTCAGCGCTTGCGATTTCAGGATGATCGCCGTCCCGCCAAAGCCGCCCAGGATGCCGATGATGAGCGCCAGGTAGAACAGGTTCAGCCTGAACAGCGCGCTGAGAACGATCAGCAGCGAGATGCCGGGCAACGCGATGATCAGGTCCGCCAGGCGCATGAAAAGCGCGTCCACCAGCCCGCCGTAGTAGGCGGCGACCGCGCCCACCGTGGTGGCGATCCCCACCGTGACCAGGGCCGCGGTGATGCCCAGCACGAACTCGGAACGGGTGCTGGACAGCAGCTGGCTGAGCACGTCCCGCCCCAGGGGGTCGGTGCCCAGCGGATGCCTCCAGTTCGGCGGCGACGGGTGCTCCAGGCGGTCGAACGCGTACCCGGTGACCGGGTCGTACACCTCGGCATCCCAGACGGTCGCCATGAGGATGGGATGCGAAATCGCCATCAGCGCGAACAGGACGATGGTCGCCAGCGACAACACCCCGATGCGGCTTTCCACGAAGATGGCCCAGCCGCCGCGGAAAGACCGCAGGGCCAGCCTCGTCCGGGCCAGCGCCATCTGCCAACGGCCCGGATGCAGATCGACCAGCGGCGGCTCCGGGATGCCGGGCGGTTCGCCGGAGAAAATGTGAGGGTCGGGTTGGGGACTGATCACTGGTAGCGTATCCGTGGGTCGAGGTACACGTAGAGCACGTCAACGATGACGTGGGCCAGGAGCGAGAACAACCCGATGAACACCATGGAACCCATCACCAGCGGCAGGTCCTCCGAACGCACCGCGTCAAGGAGGGTCATGCCCATGCCGGGCCACGAGAACACGCCCTCGATGATCACGCTGCCGTCGATGGCGAAGATCAGGCTGTACACCAGGCTGGTGACCACCGGAAGCAGCGCGTTGCGCGCCGCGTGCCGGTCGCGCACCACCTTCTCGGGCAACCCCTTGGCCCGGGCCGCCATCACGTAGTCCTCGCGCATCGTTTCCAGCATGCTGTTCCGCGTCAGCAACATGGTGCCGGCGAAGGAGATCAGCGTCAGCGTGACGATGGGCAGGATCATGTGCCGAAGGATATCCAACGCCAGGAACCCGATGTCGGATAACGCCCACGCCAGGGGAATCGCCACAACTCCAGCCGCGATCAACGGCATTGCCAGGCGTGAGCGACCAATCCGTCCCGCCCTCCTGAACAGGAGCAGCACGAGGAACACGAAGAACAGGAAAGCAACGGCCGTAAGCAGCATGTAGCTGAAAACGTGGTTGGCGCTGACCTCCGCCCCTCGCCACACCAGTGGGTTCAGGAACTTGCCCACCGGCAGCCAGCCCAGCTTGAACGCGAAGATCCAGATCATCATGAGCCCGAAGGCAGGCGTAAACGCGGTGAACAGGGTCGCGCCGGATATGGTCGCCGCATACTCCAGCACGCCGCCCCGACGCCAGGCGATGGCTTTGCCCAGAAAGAACCCGACGTAGAAGGACACCGCCGTAGCGGTAAGGAACAGCACCGCCGTTCGCGGCAGCCGCTCCGCCAACACCTCGATCACCGGCCGGGGAAAATGCCCGAAGGATACGCCGAAGTTGCCGGTGAAGGTGTTCTTCATGTGGACCAGGTACTGCTGCCACAGCGGCTTGTCCAGCCCGAAAGACTCCTTGATCTGTGCCCTCACCTCCGCTGGCAGGTCGGGGTTCAGCGCGTAGAAGGTGGCGTAGTCGCCCGGCTGCGCCTGCACCAGGAAGAAGGTCAGCGTGACGATCAGGAACAGGGTCAGCGCCATTTGCCCGGCGCGTTTGGCCAGGTATCCCGTCATCGTGGGATAAGCCTCTCTACCACTTCATCTTTGCCGTAGCAGGTCGCAAGTCGGTACAATGTACACGCACGGCGCATGGAGGAATCCGATGGAAGATATTTTGGTTATCATCCTGTTGGTTGTCATGATGACCGCGGGGATGGTGTTGTTCTTTGGGGGACTGGCTTGGCTCGGGTTCGACGCGTATCGTTCAATGCGCCGCTCGCGATCATCGGCAGAACAGCAAGGCTCCAAGAGTGCCGAGGTTGAGGCGTGAACAACTACGTGATCGTTGGTGTACTGGTCGGACTGATTCTAATGTGCGCCTGTGGCTTGGTCTGGCAATCATGGGTGGCGTCGCCCAACCTGTCCCCCGCCCAGCAGCAACTGCTTGCGGCGGTGGATTGGCTACTGAAAGGCGCAGTGGGAGCATTGATGGGATTCCTTGCCTGTTGGGCGCGGCATACCCGTCCAGAACGGTAGGTATTTGGGCATTTATTTGAACTGCAC
This sequence comes from Dehalococcoidia bacterium, assembly GCA_034420475.1. Classification (GTDB taxonomy): domain Bacteria; phylum Chloroflexota; class Dehalococcoidia; order Lucifugimonadales; family UBA3495; genus Bin87. The sequence goes on along the minus strand of DAOULH010000032.1, from coordinate 10,027 downwards.
CAGCGTCGTCAGGCCGGAAGCGTTCTGCAAGCCGCCCAGGGAGTGGGTGTAGGGGAACTCGATGCGGTCGCTGCGGTAGGCTTCCACCAGCGGGGTGTCGAACAGCGGCACGTAGGGCAGGTCTTCCGCCAGGAACTCCTGCATATTGAACACCAGTTGGCGCGCCGCCTCGACGTCGGTCTCCGCCAGCAACTCGTCGGCCAGCCGGTCGAACTCCGGATTGTTGTAGCCGCCGGCGTTGTGTCCCTGCAAATCCGAATGCCGGCTGTGGAAGAACGACTCCAGGTAGTCCGGGTACAGGCTCAGCCCCCAGCCCAGGATCCACATGTCGAAGTCCTGCTGGTCAAACACCTTCTCGACGATCAGGTTGAAGCCGGTCAGGTCGGCGTGTACCGGAATGCCCACCTCGTTCAGCCACCGCTCGATCCAGATGGCGAAGGTTGACCGCAGCGGGTCATAGCCGGGGCTGGGAGCCAGGATGTCGATGGCGGGGATCGGTTCGCCGTTGGGCATCTTCAGACCCTCGCCCCGCTGCTCCACGAACCTTCCGTCTTCGCTGACCCGGGGCTCGGTTTCCCAGGTGAAGCCCGCCGACTTCAGCAGTTCCACCGCGCGGGCCACCCGTTCCGCTCGGCTCATGCCCTTGCCGATCTCGGGCACGTCCGCGTTGTACCACGCCTGGTTTCCCGGCGGCACCATCGCGTACATGGGGAAGGCCACGCCCTGCAGCACCGTGCTGGTCAGGAATTCCTTGTCGATCAGCGTGGCCACGGCCTGCCGGAACTCCCTGCTGCTCATGGGCTCCTTGCGGAAGTTGAAACCCAGATAACGGACGCCGTCATTGGGGTTTTCGATCACCGTCAACCCGTCCTCGCCCTGCAACTGCTCCTGCAAACCGCGGGAGAGCCCCAACGGGTTCAACATGAAATCGATGTCGCCCTTTTTGAGGGCCAGCACCGTGGCGTCCTGGCTGCCGTATATCGAGTAGATGGTGCTGTCCGCGTAGGGGCCGACGGTGTATTCCAGCGCCTTGTCGCCGCCGGTTTCGCCAAATGCGCCGAACTCGTGCCCGCCGGGCTTGGTCTCGAAGTAGGCCCCGCTGGCATATTGGGTGACCACCGTGTCGGCGAAATAGTAGTCGGGGTTACTGATCTTCTCTGCGAAAGCCCCGCGCTCCCATTTTTCTAACCCGTAGCCGCCGGCAGTGGGCTCGTCGCCGGAATCGTGAGCATAGAGGACCTTCTGCTGCTCGGTGATGTCTCCGGCCTGCATGGCCTCGGCCACCACCGGCTCCCAGTACGCCTTGGGGAAGATGGGCATGAACGCCAGCCCGAACTGCCAGCGGGCCAGACCCGGCTTCTGCTTGAAATAGATTTTCAACTGGTGTGGGTCGAGCGCTTCGGCGTGATCGAAGTACTCCGGGTCCACAATTGATGGCCAGTTGCCCGAAAGCTGCATCTCGGTGACGGTTTGGGCGGTGAAGGCGAAGTCCTCAGCGGTAACGTCCGTACCGTCGCTCCACTTCACCCCTTCCTTGAGTGGCACTTCGGTGGTCCAGAAGGTCTGCCCGTTCACCTGTTCCTCCACCAACGCCGTGGGGAAGTCGGACGCCAGCGAGGGAACCCAGTCAAATCGCTGTGCGGAGTAGGTGTAGAGCGCAGGCTTGGAGCCGCCCAGGACGTACAGGTTCCATATCGTCCCGTCCGGCCCCAGGTAGGCCCAGTAGTTGGTGGTGGTCAGGTCGGCCGAGATGCCGATCTGATACACGTTCTCCACGCCATCGCCGGCGTCCGGCGTGGGTGCGACACCGGCCGGGACCGCGGTGGCCGCGGGCGCAGCCGGCGTTGCGGATGACGCCGGCGCGGACGGCGCTTCCGTCGCTTGGGGACGGGCCGCCGTGGTGGGCGGAACTGCCGGCGGCGCTGCTGATCCCGCGTTCGCCGGGTCGGGCGTGGCCGTGACCACAACTTCGGTGACCACTTCCCTGGTGCATCCCACGAATACCAGCAGCGCCACTATCAGGCCGATTATCATCGAGAATCTATACGTATGCAGCATCCAATCCACCTCAAACTGTGCGCCGAAATCTAACACGCTATCGCCGAATTTCGCAAGAAAGTCCTTTGCTGTAAGGCCGCACTGGATCCTTCCAACGTCTGAAACGTCGGGCGGATGCATGATGGATTCTGTCATGTGCAGATAGGCTATGTTTGAACGTAAACAATCACTAATAGCCCGGCAGTTGGGTCGCGCCAGAAAACGCAGGATGACCGCAATGCGCCAGAGAAGAGCAAAAACCCAAACCGGACCGGCAAACAGGAACAGAAGGCTGAGGACGATCAAGACGACAGGCAGGGCGGCGACCACGCATGGCATCGAATTCGGTTTTTCCCTTTTATGCCTGCACGTCCTGTCCTACATCCAGCGGCGGAACCTGGTACGTGGTTTCATATTCCAAGCGCGCCGCCACCCGGTGAGGATTGAGAGGCAATGACGATGTAGAACTACACTTCAATCTTACCGAGCGCCCATCGGGGCGATGGCCAACGCTGAACGAGATGAACGTGCCAAGCTTCAGTCCAAATAGTGGTCAGTCTGATCCAAAGCCACAAACGCTTCCCATCCCGGAGCATCATCCAGCGTTCCTTCGTAACGAACCAGCATCCGACTGCATTCGCTGCGATGCGGATTCCAAGCCTCATGCTGTATGGAGCCGCGCCATTCGTTATGGTCCATTCTTACCGCAACCTCGTGAGGAGGACGGGTTGTGTGCTCCCTCGCATTGCCAATAACAAACCATTCGATACCCGCCACCTGGTGCGTCGGGAAGGTCGAGCAACCCACGAGGACGTATTCCGTCCCCGCTTCGAGACTGCTCCACTCTTTGGCATCGGGGTCGCCCACCTCCAGGACCCCGCAACCAATGCATCCTACCATTCGCTCCGCGTATGGGAGATAGAGCACACCCCAAACGGCGCAGCTCCCCGTGACCAGAACCAATGCGAGCACCACCCAAAGGATTACTGCCGAATCACCTCGCATTAGTCGCGACCTCTTTATGGCGGCGTTCCCGTGAATGCCACACCCAGCAAATGGCCCATGTGATGACGGCCCCGACCGCCGCGCCGCCACTCTGGGCCACGAGTTCGCCTGTTTCAATAGGAGGAAAATCAACCCTACCTGGTGCTTTGAGGAACGATGCAGTGTCGGGAAGGAGATAGCCGAATACCAGGATGGGAATGAAAACCATCATCACGACACCGACGGCAAATCCGATCACCACCGGCCAAAACGGATCCAGGCGCCTCATGGTTGCGCTGCAAAGAGTACCTGTCACCAGCGCCGGTACGAAGGGAAGGTACATGTAAACCAGGAAAAAACAGCAAAGAAAGTAGAAAAATTCCCTACCCGGCACGCCACCGACTGTAGAGAGGAGAGGAGCCGCTACCATTTGAGCCTCCTTTGAATTTGCCAACAGGCCCTCAGGCAGATGAGCATATACAACCTCGTTTTATGCCGTTGATCACGTTTCGCTTCATGGTCGCGCGTCCTGTCCTTCTAAAAGCTGCATTCAACGCGCCCTCCGTTGCCGGTCTCAGCCCGATGGGGCATCATAACCCCAAAGGGGCGAATGATGTGCGCGCAGATGAACCCGATTAGCGAGGATTTCCGAAAAGCCTTTTGCTATGGAATACGTTGGGCGAATGCGCGACGTCTCAGACAGGGGATTTAGCAGGGCCCATTTGCTGGAAAGCACGTATCCCACTGCTTGCGGGCCGATGCGCGATGTTAAGATGGGATCGAGGATTGAGTTCCTTGCCTGTTTTCAAGTCTGGGAACGCCCTCAGACGGAAACCTGCCGTGGCGGCAGACAAAATTCTACGTTACCAACAAGAGGTTTCGCTGATGAACATACAGACGTTAGGACAGAGCCCACGCAATCATCGCGGCGGTCAGGTTTCGCACCTGCTTTTGGCGGCCGGCCAGTTCGGATCCGAGAACCTGGCCGTCACCTGGGTCGAGGGAGAGCCGGGCAGCGAGCAGGCCGTCCACTCCCACGACGGGCGCGAGCAGGTGTACGTGATCGTGCAGGGCCGGGGCGCCATGCGGGTCGGCGACGAGGTGGAAGAAGTCAGCGCAGGAACGGCCATACTGGTTCCCCCCGGCACCGACCACTCCATCCGCAACGTCGGCGAGGAGAACCTGATCTACGTTTCGGCCACGTCGCCGCCCTTTGCGATGCAGGAGGGGAACACCAGTTGGTCAACGCCGGCAGGATCGTAGGTTTCACGCGTACCCAGTTTCGCCTGAACCGTCATTGCGAGAGCAGAGTGGCAATCTCGTCGGGGCAACGGCGTCCGTTTCACTGACGAGATCGCCGCGTCGCTGCGCTCCTGGCGATGACAAACCGGGGGAGCGTTTGCCGGCGACTTGCTGCGCCGTGGTCTATAATGCGTGCCGATCATTACCCTGACCACGTCGCGCTGGAGCCGGATATGGACGGCATTTACCTCGATTACAACGCCACCACTCCCATCGACCCGGCCGTGGCCGAGGCCATGCTGCCCTACGTGCACGGGCTATTCGGCAACCCGTCCAGCGGCCATGCCTTCGGCCTTGCCGCCCACGAGGGCGTTGAACACGCCCGCCAGCAGGTCGCCGGATTACTGGGCTGCTCCGAAGACGACCTGATCTTCACCAGCGGCGGCACCGAGGCCAACAACCACGCCATCAAGGGCGTCGCCGGCGCAAATCGCCATCGCGGCAACCACATCATCACCTCGGCCGTGGAACACCCTGCCGTAACCGAGGTCTGCCGATTTCTTGAAGGGCAGGGATGCCGGACTACTTACTTGCCCGTTGACGAGTATGGGATGGTCGATCCACGGCAGGTTGAGGAAGCTATCACCCCCGAAACCGTCCTCGTCACTATCATGCACGCCAACAACGAGGTCGGCACAATCCAGCCCATCGCGGAGATAGCCGAGATCGCCCACCGCCACGGTGTCCTGGTCCACAGTGATTGTGCCCAGTCCGTCGGCAAGATTCCCGTGAAGGTGGACGACCTCGGCGTCGACCTGCTCTCCGTGGCCGGACACAAGCTGTACGCGCCCAAGGGCATCGGCGCCCTGTATATCCGCCCCGGCGTCCAGTTGGAAAAATTCATGCACGGCGCCAGCCACGAGGGCAACCGCCGCGCCGGCACCGAGAACATCATCCTGATGGCCGGACTGGGCAAAGCCTGCGAACTCATCGAGCGCAACCTGGCCGAATACGCCGGCCACATGGCCGCCATGCGCGACCGCCTGGAGCGTGGCCTGCTGGCATCGGGCCACGACGCCCGGGTCAACGGACACCCGACCGAACGGTTGCCCAACACCTGCAGCATCGGCTTTCGCGGGCGGGAGGCCGATGGTATATTGGCCGGTCTGCCCACGGTGGCCGCATCCGCCGGCGCCGCCTGCCACAGCGACCGCGTTGAGCTGTCCCACGTGCTCGAAGCCATGCGTGTGCCGCCCGAGTACGCCATGGGTACCCTGCGCCTCACCGTGGGCCGTTACACCACCGAAAACGAGATCGACCGGGCGCTGGCAGAGATCACCGACGTGGTCGCCAGCCTGTCGCCGGTACACGCCGCCGCAAACTGAACCACCGACTCCAGGGGAGATGCAACATGACCACCCAGACCAATCCGGGCGCCCTTGACGCCGCCACCATGGCTGACTTCCAGGAGGGCTTCGCCTCCCAGCCCAACCACCAGTTGATGCAGAACGTCGTGACTCAGCATGACGTGAACGACGTTGCCCTGAACCGAAACATCGTCGCCGAAGCGACCCACAGCTTTTCCACGGTGCTGGACGACTGGAGCGTCACCAACCAGGCCCGCTCCGGCCGCTGCTGGATGTTTGCCGGCCTCAACCTCTTCCGCTCCGAGACGCGCAACGTTCTCAACGTCAAGGAGTTCGAGTTCAGCCAGAGCTACGTCATGTTCTGGGACAAGATGGAGCGTGCCAACTACATCCTCGAGGCCGTCATCGAGACCGCCGACCGGCCCATCGACGACCGCGTGGTGGCCTGGCTCCTGCAGCAGCCCCTGGGCGACGGCGGCCAGTGGGACATGTTCGTCAGCCTGGTCCGCAAGCACGGCGTCGTCCCCAAGACTGTGATGCCCGAGACCGAAAGCTCCGGCAACTCCATGCGCATGAACGCCGGCCTGAACTACCAGGTGCGCCAGGGCGCGCGCAACATCCGCAGCCTCTACGCCGACGAGGCTGGCCTGGATGCCATGCGGGAAGCCAAGCAGGAATCCCTCCGCGCCATCTACCAGATACTAAGCATCCACCTGGGCACCCCGCCCGCCCAGTTCGACTGGCAGTGGAAGGACAAGGACGGCGAGTTCCACCGGGACGGCGAGATGACGCCCCTGGCGTTCGCCGAGAAGTACATCACCACCCCCATGGAAGACTACGTCTGCCTCGTCAACGACCCCCGCGGCTCCAGCCCGCCGGGCCGCACCTACACCGTCCAGTATCTGGGCAACGTCGTCGATGGCACCCGCATCACCTACCTCAACGTGGACATCGAGCTGATGAAGGACATCGCCATGCGGATGCTCCAGGACGGTATGCCGGTGTGGATGGGCTGCGACACCGGCAAGCAGATGCACCGCGACAAGGGCCTGTGGGACGCCGAGCTCTTCGACTACGGCAGCGTTTACAGCGCCGACTTCGAGATGGACAAGGCGGAGCGGCTGGAGTACCACCAGACCGCCATGACCCACGCCATGCTCTTCACCGGCGTGGACGTGGTGGACGGCAAGCCCCGCCGTTGGCGCGTCGAGAACAGCTGGGACGATAAGGTCGGCGAAAAGGGCTTCTTCCTGATGAACGACTCGTGGTTCGCCGAGTACATGTTCGAGATCGCCGCGCCCAAGAGCTACCTGCCCCAGGAATTGCAGGACGCGCTGGCCCTGGAACCCATCGTCCTGCCGCCGTGGGATCCGATGGGGTCGCTGGCGACGGGGTGAGATCAGCCCAATGATTGAACGGTAGGGGCGATGATCATTCGCCCCTATTTGCTGCGTCCATTGCGCCGGCCCCTGGTTCACCCACTTTCGTCGTGACCAGGTAAAGCCACGGCGCGCCCAGCTCGAACGGCGTCAGATCCAGGTCGCCGTAAGCCTGATGCTGGGCGAAACCCGCAAGCTCCAGCATCGCCATCAACTCGCGGTAGGTGTACAGCCGGATCGACATGTGCCGCGTTTCGCGCGCGGCGCCCCGTATGAACGTCCACGTTGATTCCAACCGGCCCGTTTCGTGGTCGTAGGCACGCTCTTCCAGCGCGAGCAGGTCCCCGGCTCTTTCCCAAACCCGGGGTTCCTGAACGGTATCCAGCAGCAAAGTTTCCAGCAGCGGCGTATCCAGCGCCAACCGGCCGCCCGGCTTCAGGCTCCGGGACACCGCTCGCAGGAACTCCAGGTTGCCCGCGTCGTCAAAGTAGCCGAAGCTGTTCCAGAAGCACACCGCGCCATCGTAGGTTCCATCCTCGGGCAGGCGCCTCATGTCGCCCTGCCGCCAGGCCGCCTCCAGGCCGCGCGACGCCGCCGCTTCCTCTGCCCACTCGATGAGCCGCTGGTTCCGGTCAATGGCGGTTATGCGGTAATGCCGGTCGGCCAATTCCAACGCCAGACGCCCGCTGCCGCAGGGCACGTCAAGCACGCGAGCCCGAGACGGCAACCCCATCGCCTCGTGGATGAAACCGACCTCGGCCCGGGTCTGCTCCTCGTCACGGGCATCCCGGACGTACTCCAGGCACAGGTCCGAAAAGAACTGATCCCACCAACCGCTTTGATCGCCGACCGTCGTCACTCCCAAAAACCCGCTGAGTCAGCTAGCCAGCAGTTCCTTCAGCTGGGCGTCGATGAACGCGGTGTCGGCCGGGTTCCGGCCCGGACCGCCGCCGGTGTGGCCCCAGATCGTCTCGATGACCCGGAGTTCCGCGTTGGGCATCATCGACACCTCGATCTCGTTGTCCTCCGGCGGGAAATACTGGTCCGTGCGGGAGGGCATGACGAACGCCTTGGCCTTGATTGAACCCAGGGCTTTGGCGAAGTCGCCGCCGTAGAGCGGGTTGTCGCTGATGTCGCCGGCCTGCCACGTGGCAACCATCGCCAGGATGTTGTTGGCGTCCTGCTGCAGGTATCGCCCTTCCCAGGACGTGATGAGGTAATCCTCCAGCGAGGAGTGCCCGATGTCCAGGTACACCTTCTCCCGGTAGAACGCCTGCGACGGCGCCCAGCCGGCGTACACCCGGGCCATCGCCCGCAGACCTTTCGCCGGCGGCGTGTCGTACCAGCCGTTGTTCCAGGCATCATCGGCGCACAGGGCCGCCTTCACTCCCTCCAGGAAGACGAAGTTGTGCCGCGCCGTCTTCGCCGAGCCGCACCACGGCGCGATGCGCTCCACCATATCGGGATACAGAGCGCCCCAGTGGAAGGTCTGCTGCGCCCCCATGGAAAAGCCGCAAACCAGCGCAATCCGCTCGATGCCGAACTGCTCGGTGACCAGGCGGCGCTGGAAGCCGATGTTGTCATAGTAGGTGACCCGGGGGAACCGCGCCCGGCCGTAGGGAGCCGGCGTGTTGCTGGGGGACGACGACAGCCCGTTGCCGAAGAGGTTGGGGATGATGATGAAATACCGCGCCGGGTCCAGCGCCATTCCCGGCCCGATCATGGGCTCGTTGGCCGGATGCTGCGACCCGAAGAACGTGGGGAACACGATCACGTTGTCCTTGCGCGCGTTCAGTTCGCCATAGGTCTGGTACGCCAGTTGCGCTCCCCGCAGCCGCAGGCCGCATTGCAGATCAACGTCGCCCAGTCCAAAAATCTTGTGATCGCTCATGTTTCGTCCTCATAATTGTTCAGAGTTGCGGGGAAGTGTCATTGCGAGCGCAGCGCGGCAATCTCGTTGGCGCCGGGGAGTCTTTCAGGGCCGATGTTGCGGTTACGGCGTCGAGATTGCCACGGCGCAAGCGCCTCGCAATGACAACCTCCTGCATTCTAAACATTTACTTGTCCTCGCCGGGGTTGAATGCCGGCCCGAAAACCAATAGGCTTGCGACCAAGTCTAACAACCATTGGTGCTGGTTTGAGATTATTTTGAAAATGCCACGAGGTTCCACTATGCTGTGAGTTGACGACACTCCACAGCGGAGGAACCTCGTGAACATTGCCGATTTTATCACCGAACTGTACTGCAAAATAGACGATGCCTTGCCGCGGGCGCCCCAGCACTCCCAGGCGGTCCTCGCGCTCAGCGAACTGGTCACCATCGGTGTCCTCTGGGCTATGAAGAACGTCAAGCAGCGACCCTTCTACCGTTGGCTCAAAGACAACTATGGCCACCTCTTTCCCAAACTGCCCCATCGCACCCGGCTCTTCCGCCGCTTACAAGCCCAACAGGACTGGACCGGCTACTTCCTGGCCCAACCCACCGTCCTGGGCGTGGCCGACAGCTACGGGGTGGAACTGCGCCATCCCGTGCGGGATGGGCGACGGACGGACCAGATCGGCCGGAAAGGCAAGTCCAACCACCGTTGGATCAGCGGTGGCAAGCTCTGCATCGTACAGAACCAGTGGGGCCTGATCACCGATTGGGACTGCGCTGGCGCCAATGTCCACGACCAGACTTTTCGGCTCCTGCTCGCTGGCTACGACGGTCAAATGATTATCCTCACCGACACCGGCTTTCACCGGGCTAAAGGCGACCCGGCCAACGTCAAGGTCTGCAAGCGCGGCCAGTGGAACGTGCGCATGGCGGTGGAAACCACCTTCTCCATGATGTCCGTGGTCTGGAACACCAAAGAGATGCGCCATCGAGTGTGGGAGGGTTTCCGCGCCCATCTGGCCTACACCGTCGCGGCTTTCAACATCCTGGCGCAATGGAATGGATTGGAACCAGACGCTAATGGACGCATCCACCGCTCTATTGCTCATTTCACCCTCTGACTCTAACCGGCACCAATGGTT
>DAOULH010000031.1:0-17656 GCA_034420475.1 Dehalococcoidia bacterium | reverse complement strand
TACGACGACTTGGCCCTGCCGGAATTGGACGACGCACTGGATGAAGTGTCCGCCAACCAGCGTGCTATTACCCTGTTGCAGAACATCCGCAACAACGAACCGGACCTCTGGCGGAAGATCACCGAAATGCCAGACGGTATTCGCTCTGCCTTGACCTTTGAGGCTGGAGGGGGCGTTGAGGAAGCTCCCCAGGCCGGCGAAACCGTCGTGATGATGGCCGCTTCCGGTGCGGTGCGCTGCTACGCCGTGGCAGATGACCTGACGCCCCGCCCCATCCGAACGGCGCAATTCGCGGCAGCCGCAGAATGTGGGGCTGACGCTAAATCCCAGCCATTACCGGAAAGCACTAACGTGCGGGTGAATGCCGCAGCTGAGGCTTTTCGAGGTGACCTGAGCAGGATCTTGGGGACATTGCGACGGCGCACTCCCGGTAACGCCCGCAACCGGAGTTTTATCAGACGGCAACTGAGTGGCGTTGGCAAAGACATCGCCACGCCGCACCGGCTGGACGTGCTGAGACAAGCCTTTGCCGGTGACCTGCCCACGGTGGTGGAAAACGAACTCACCGAACTGCGTCGTCTGAACCTCGGTGGTCAGGAATTGGTACTGCGACTGGAGCTGTTACAGGAGCGCTACCGTCTGAGTGCCACTGTCCAGAGCGTAGCGCCGATGACAGTGGAACAGACCCGGATCGTTTGCTCCGACGACCTGACGTAACAGGCGCAAATATCTGAGCCGTGCGAAGATGGCCCGCACACCAAAATTTGGCCTGCAAGATAACCCCTAATTGGGGACACCGCCAATTACGGAATTCGTAATGCCGTCGCCTACTTGAACAATCCTACTGGATATGGGAACTTCGGGCGCCTCCCTGGACTTGGCATGTTTCCGACCAGCTCAACAGCGCGGCTATGGGGGTTGGCTGGCTCGCCCTCGTGGTTGGCCTGGGGAGTTTATGCGTGGTGGGGGCAGCCATCTGGGTGGACCGCCGCCCACCCCACGGAATGATGGCAGCCGGCGCCGGCGTCCTCGCTATCGGGCTCGTCCTGGTGACTCTTTCCCGTAACTTCGGCGCCGCTGCGGCCAGTTTGTTCCTAATGGGGGCCGGAGGGGCCGCATTCCACTCCCTGGTCTTCTATGCCATCGTCGTGAAGGGTTACACCCGATTCAGGGGCACGCTCATCGGCGCACTCGGCCTGGTATTTGGAGCCAATCTGGGAGGGGGAGCAGTACGCAACTGGGATTTTGACATCTCCGTAGGATGGTTCGCGCTGGCGCTGACCGGCGGGATAGTGCTCTACATGCTTCTCCCCCGGTGGTTCAGGGCGACCTACGATTCAGGGCCGACCCTACGGGAGACCATCGCCGCTCCCGGCGTCAGAGCCCGCTTGGTCTCGGCCGCCGCCGTATACCTGGTTGCGGCCATGGCATTCGCGTCAAGTTCATTGCATCTCCGGTGGGTTACGGCGGCGACCGCGTCGGCTGGCACCGCTTATGGTGCCGAGTTCCAAGCCCTGGCCCTGGCTGCCGGAATCGGGGCCCTGGCTTGGGGCGCAGCGTCCGATTTCCTTCCCGTACGTTGGCTGCTCATCGCTTTGGCGGTGCTTTCTCTGCCAGCAGCGGCTTGGGTTTGGCTGTCTGATGACCCGGGCGCAGGCGCGTATCTACTATTGTTGGTACGGGCCGGCTTGATCAGTCTCCCCTGGTGCTGGTGGCGGATCTCCTGTCCAAGCGGCATTTCGCGAAGCTCGCCCTGGTCATGATCCTGCTGGGTACGTTGGGCAGATCGTTGGGCTCATTCTACTCGGGTGGGGTAATGTTCGTTTGGGGAGCCGGGTCATTCATTTGGATCGGCCTCATTGAAAGTTGCATACTTGCGGCGGTGGTCGCCTGGCGCCCGACTGATCGGAGGGCCGGCCGTTGGACACTGTGGTGGAGCAAGGGGGCATAGTGCGAAGACCGGGGCGACAGTGGGGCGGTCAAGGACTGGAACGGTGTCCAGTGTATGGGTGGTAGGCAACGCAGGCCGACAACACAAGCCTTGCGCATAGCTCCTGGCAGCGCGCGACATGACGGGTGAGCGGACCGCCATGATGTGCCTTCGGCAGATCACAATCTCGGCCCCGATCAATGCTCCTGCCGATGCAACGGCGTGGCTGCGGTGATGATGTTCTCTTTGTGCCCGGTCAACGAGATCAAGTTCTTGGCGTTTCTTTCCTTCTACCGCGCAAACTCGGCCGGCAGGTCTGCGCGACTGTCGGAACTCGTAACCGTGTCCATTCTGTTACCATCCCTCACCGGGATACTGGGAGAACCGGGATACTGAGAGAATTGGATACTGGCTTTAGCGCAGGTCAGCGCGGTTACTGTACGATTGCAGCCCACGTCGCGGCATTCCGCCGTGCATCCACCGGTGGCGGCCAACGACGTCGGTCCAGGGGCGCCGAAATTCGGTAGTGGCAACGAAGACAGATGGTTGAGTTGAAGACAGATGAACATGGCCGCAGCGTGGTCTGAACAACTTGAAGCCGTCATCTCCGGAGACGCGCCGTTGGAAACCCCGGCATTCATCTACGACGAATCCGGCATCGTTCGGCTGCTGGAGAGGGCAACAGAAATCCGGGAACGGACCGGCTGCCGGGCGCTTTTCGCAGTAAAATCCTTCTGCTTTCGGGATGCGTTGGAGTTGATGACCCCATATCTGGACGGTTTCGCGGTGAGTTCGCTTTTCGAGGCGAAGCTGGCGCGGTCGGTGCTGGGCGACCGGGGCACGGTGCATTTCACCACTCCCGGCCTGCGGCCCCAGGATGCCGCGGAACTGGGCCTGCTTTGCGACTACGTTGCCTTCAACTCGGTCGGTCAGTGGCGCGCTTATCGAGACGCCCTGCGTCCGTCGGTCCGGTGCGGTCTGCGAGTCAATCCTGAGCTGTCTTTCATCGGCGATGCCCGTTATGACCCGTGCCGTGCCGGTTCCCGGCTGGGCGAGCCGCTGGCGACGGTGGCCGAAGTGCTCGACGAACCGGATTCCGTCTCCGGCCTGTTGCTCCACACCAACTGCGACGCCACCGACTTTGGCCAACTGGAAGCTACCGTGAATGCAATTCGCTCCACGCTGGGCCACCGGTTGGAGGACGGCCGGCTACAGTGGGTAAACCTGGGCGGCGGGTACCTGTTCGAGGATGAATCCACGGGCGACGTCCCCGACCTTATGCCCCTGTACCATACGATAGATTTGCTGCAACGCCGCTGCGGCCTGGAGACGATCATGGAGCCTGGCGCTGCCTTGATACGCGCAGGGTGCTATCTCGTCGCCACGGTACTGGATGTCCAGACACGGGACGGCCACCAAACGGCGATCCTGGATACCACGGTGAACCACATGCCGGAAGTGTTCGAGTACCAATACGAGCCGGACGTTTTGGGGCACCGCGACGCCGCGGAGTGGACCTGTACGCTGGCGGGATGTACCTGCCTCGCCGGGGACGTGTTTGGCGAGTACCGCTTTGACGCTCCATTGGCGGTGGGTGATCGGGTCGTGTTTCTCAACATGGGCGCTTACACCCTCGTCAAGGCCCACATGTTCAACGGCGTCAACCTGCCGACGATTTACGCCCTCGACGCGGAGGGTAATCTGATCGCCAAACGAAGGTTCACCTACGACGATTTCGCGTCGCGATGGGGAGCATCAGCAACGTCATGACGACTGCCGAGTTGTACGAACGGGAGCTGATAGTCCCCACCGACGGACTTGACGCCGACCTGCTCCCGCAGTTGCGCAAGGCGGTGACGGAGCAACTGCCAGCGGACGAGATTCCGATCAGGCTCGCAGTGACGGGTAAGGTAAGGATCCCGAATTCCGGTCAGGAAGGGCGCCACTGCGAAATCGGCCTGCTCCGCGGGTTGGATGGCCGTCGGCGACCGGCGTCCATTTTTGACCTGGACCGCCGCGCCCTGGAAAACGCCCAGCAGTTCAACGCAGTCCTGCTGGTGCCCACCGGAGTGGGGGCGGAGATCGGCGGTCACGCGGGAGACGCGATGCCGGTGGCCGCCCTGCTCGCCTCGGTATGCGACACGCTGGTTACCCATCCCAACGTGGTAAACGCATCGGACGTCATCGAAATGCCGGCAAATTGCCTGTACGTGGAGGGCAGCGTCATTGCCCGGTTATTGCAGGGCCAATTGGGCTTGCAGAGGGTCCGCAACAATCGCTTGCTGGTGGTGCTTGGCCCTCATGACGACGAGCTATTCGTCCACGCGGCCATCAACTCCATCAACGCGGCCCGGACCTCGTATGGCCTGGTCAGGCCCCAGGTTCTCCGGCTGGAACAGGGCTTACAGATGGACTCCCGGTATGCCCGGTCGGGAAGGGCGGCGGGTCGGGTGCGGGGGCTGGAACCCCTGTTTGCGGAACTGGACCGGCGGCGAAGCCAATATGACGCGGTGGCCATCACGTCTCTGATCGACGTACCGGCCGGCTACCATTTTGAGTACTTTGACCGCATGGGCGACATGGTCAACCCCTGGGGCGGCGTGGAGGCGATGCTGACGCACACGGTCTCGGCCCTTTATGACGTGCCGTCGGCCCATGCGCCCATGCTGGAGAGCCGGGAGATAGCCAACGCGGACCCTGGCGTGGTTGATCCGCGCATGGCAGCCGAGGCAGTGTCGCTGGCGATGATCCAGTGCATCCTGAAAGGGCTGCAGCGCAGTCCCCGGCTGATTACCGAGCCCGAGGCCCGTCGTCATCACAGCGTACTCAATACAGCCGATGTATCGTGCCTGGTGATTCCCGACGGATGCGTGGGCTTGCCGACCCTGGCCGCGCTGGAGCAGGGCATCACCACCATTGCCGTAAGGGAGAACCGCAACCTGATGAGCAACGACCTGACGGAACTGCCGTGGACCCCAGGACAACTGCACATTGTGGAAAATTACTGGGAAGCCGCCGGCGTGATGGCCGCACTGCGGGCGGGCGTGGACCCGGCGGCGGTGCGCCGGCCGCTGACCGGGGCTGAGATCACCGGGCCGTCCGGGAAAACCGACGGCGTCTGACGGAGCAGCCGGCGGTGATGGGCCGGCCGCGCGTCTCCCGACAATGCTTCCGCCGGCCCGTCAGCCGGGCAGCAGGCCGTCGCCGATAAAGATGTGCTCCGCTTCGTCCAGCGTGAGATCGGTTTCGGGCAGGATGAGGTCCGATTCCACCAATTGGTCCAGCGGCAGCGGCTGGCCGCGGTCCCGCACCAGTTGGAACATCTCATCCAGCAGCGATCGGAATTGGGCTTCGTCCTCGGCGGCTACCGCCTCCACCATACGGTTATCGATGTCGTTGAGGTCATCGATGACCACCCCAGGCAGGTTGAACTGTCCCTCGCCAAGTATCCGTACGATCACGTTCTGCGCTCCAGTGCCAGAGAAAAGGGTGAGGTGATAACCGGGGGCTATTGGCGGCCGCGCCGCGGCAAGCCCTCGGTCAGGCGCTACCGCCGCCGGGCGGAGTCGTCGCGCTGGAGTTTTTCAGCGCGGCCAGCTCAGCCTCTACGTTGCTGGACGCGGAAATCTGCGCCAGTTCCCGATCGATGTCGTCGCGGGGTCCGGTAATGTCGTCGAGCACGCCGGATTCCACCAATTCGTCGATAGCGCCGGCCTTGGCCCGCATCTGGTCCGTCTTGTTCTCGGCTCGTTGCACCGCCAGCGAAACGTCGCCCATTTCCTCGGAAATGCCGCCGAGCGCGGCGCCGATGCGGACCTGGGCCTGGGCCGCCGTATACTGAGCCTTGATGATTTCCTTCTGGTTGCGGAAGGCGTTCACCTTGGCCTGCAGGCGTGCCTCGGCTTGAGTCAACTTTTCCTGCTCCCGTTCCATGCCGGCGATCTGCTCGTCCAATCCCTCCAGTTCGGTCAGGGAGGTCTGCTTGCGTTCCAGAGCGAGGCGGGCCAGGTCGTCCCGACCTGCCTCAACTGCTTGACGAGCCTGTCGGTCCAACCGGGCGATGTTCTCCTGGACCCGGTCGGCCTGCTGCTGGATGCGTCGCTTGGCGGTGACCATCTCGACCACTCCCCGCTTGACGTTCTGGAGCATCTCCAGTTGTCTCTCATAGGAGTAATCCAGCGTTTCCCGCGGGTCCTCGGCGGAATCCAGCAGGCGGTTCATCTTTGATTTCACAATGGTGGACATCCGGGAAAACATGCCCATGATCTCACTTTACTCCTGAAGGTATTTGGGTACGAAGTACCCCGGGGTTCGGCCAGTCTATCAAACGGCAGTTCAATAGCCGCGTCTCGAACCGAAGAAGGCCATCCCCAACATCACCACCGCCGCAAGGATGCACAGCACGCCGGCGATGCGGAGCAGGAAATCCAACACGCCAAGGACCATCAAGATGCCCAGGGCCAGCAGGGCCAGTCCCAGCACAATGCCGGCCGTTCTTCCGAAACCCCGCATCCGGCAGCCTCCATCGACGATTGATATAAACAGAGCATAATGGGCAGCGCCGGCGGCGGTCAAGCGGCGCCAACCTCTCACGCGTGCTCAGCTTGTCATCGCGAGGAGCGCAGCGACGTGGCGATCCCGGTGCTGAAAGAGACCCTGTTGCCATCACGAGATTGCCACGCTGCGCTCGCAATGACCGGTGGGGGAAACTGGGTACGCATGAGGCGCCAACCTCTGTGCACCGTGGCCCTGGGCTATAATGTGGCGACTGACGACCATACGGCTGCCCGGTCTCATTCGTTCCCATTCCCCCTCCGGCCGAGGAGGCCACCATGAGCAAACAATCATCGTTGGGCCGGCTGTTCGGCCGACTCATGGGCCGTGGAAACAACCGGCCGTCCGGTCTCGCTGATCGCCGGGCGGTTGACAACAGCATCCACGCCGCACGGGTCGGAGACGTGGTGATAGTGCAAGGTTTGACCCTGGACCTGGACGACGCATATCTGGTGGTGGAGCAGGTCCATCGGTACGCCGGCAGCGGCATCGAGTGGCGCGAGTTGGTGGCCTCCGACACCCGACGGCAGGTCTGGCTGGAGTGGTCAGGGGACGGCGACAACCTGTTCGTCACCGCGACCACGGAACGCCGGCCCGTGGGCCTGGACGCCATCGGCTTGACCGAGGACGACCTCATCGCCCTGGACGAAGCGCACTCAATCGACAACGGCGTGGTCATCGAAGAACGGCGTTATTCCTACCGAAACAGCTTCGAGGCGTTTTATTACCCGGGCGACCGCGCCGGCGAAGGAGAGGGCTTTTACATGTGGGAGTTCCTGGCGGACGATGGGCGGGATATGCTCGCCATCACCAAGTTCGAAGGCCTGCCTTTTGAAGCCCACTTCAGCGAAATCATCGACCCGGATAACGTGCTGCTATACCCGGGAGAGCGATCAGAAGCCCGATAACGATACGACTCATTGTGGAGCGTGACAGGTGGACATACTGATTGACATATTGACCTACCTTCCCCGCGGGCTGGTCTACGTGGCCCTGGGGTTGGTGGTGCTGACTTTGGCGAAACTGGTCAGGGACGCCGTTACCCGCCACCGCATCGAGGAGGAGATCGTAACCAAAGGCAACCTTGCGGTGGCGCTGCGCCTGTCCGGTTACCTGTTGGGCATCATCCTCGTATTCCTTGGCGCCTTGTACGAGCCGCTGGGCGGAGACGGCTATGTCGGGCTGGGGTTCGACCGCGCCTTCGGGCTGGAAGTCCTGTGGGTTTTCCTGTACTCACTGGCCGGCATCGTCGCGTTGAACCTGATGCGGCTGGTCACCGACCGGTTGGTGCTGTACCGCTTCGAGCTGGAGCGCGAAATCATCCAGGATCAGAATGCCGGAGCGGCAGCAGCGGAATTTGGCGTGAACGTCGCTTCCGGCCTGGTCATTGCCGGAGCAATCGCCGGCGAGGGCGGCCCGCTCAACGCCCTGGCGTTCTTCGGCCTGGGCCTGGGCGTCCTGATCCTGTTCGCCCTGTTCTACGAATGGACTACGCCCTTCAACATCCACGACGAAATTGAGCGTGACAACCCGGCGGTGGGCATCGCCCTGGGAGGCAACCTGATCGCAATCGGCCTCGTCACCTTCAAGGCCACCTTCGGCGACTTCGTCGGTTGGCAGGCCGGAATTCTGGAGTTTGTAGTCTACTCAGTGGTGGGCTTCGTTCTGTTGTACGTCCTGCGGCTGGCGGTGGACCTGGTGTTGTTGCCCCACACCCGGGTTTCCCAGCAGGTAGCCGGCGGGCGCAACGTGGGCGTGGCCTTCGTCGAAACCGCGGTGGTGGTCAGCTCCGCCCTGATATTGCTCCTGGCCATCTGAAGTGCGACGCTGACGGTGTGGCGCAGGTAGAATCCGGATCGTCGCGTTCAATGCTGGGCGTCAAACGCGCCGGCACGTTGCCGGGTCAGCAGACGACGCCGAATTTTGGACTGTGCCTGACTTTCGGCAACCGCTTCGGAACGAGCTTCAAGCAGCGAGTAGCCGTCTTCCATGATGGCCGCGAGAACCGCATCGGGAGGAGGCGGCAGGGCGCGGTTCACCACCGGCTCCAGAATTCGGTCAAAACACGCGGGGTCGCTAACCAACTGTTTCCATTGGTCGGCATAGGGGTCCAGGGTGCCGTCGTAGAGCCGCAGCAGGAACACAGCGCGCACCGGATCCAGGCCCTCAGCGATGATAGCTTCAACCCGCAAGTCCGCGCCGCGCCCGCTGTCGAACTCCGCCTCCTGCGTGTTCTCGTTCCAGCGAGCATCTTTGAACAGGTCGAAACCGTCGATCAGCGACTCCGTCTCCGCCAGCAGAGCGCGAATCAGCTCACGGCCGGCCGGCGCCACTTCCGATCCTGCGCCATCTCCACCAGGTCGCAGGCAACGGCGGCGGTACAAACCGGAGATCACGGGGCGGCAGGGGTCTGATTCAGAGAGGTCGGCCGGCAGCGGCGCCGGGCAGCCATGCTTGTCCACGAAGTACAGCAACGCGCAGGACTGCATCCAGTCCAATAGGTGGTCTCGGCTCGCCGCATACCCCTGCGCCACCGCCCAGTCTATCGGCCGATAATCGGGAAGAATCGTCAGCGTCAGTTCGGCGTCGTCCCAGACACCGATACGGCGACACAGGCGCGGCGGTTGCAAGTGTGCGGACACCGGATCGTCGAGGTGGGCCGGCCGGCCCCAACCGCGTCCTGAGGTCAGGAATAGCCGGCAGAGTCCGGCCCGCCATTGTTCCGTCAGCGTCAGCAGCTCCGCGTAGCAGGCCGGCAAGTCGGGATTGGCCCGCCGGTCCAACCGGGCTATGGTGTCAGCGCGGTCGTCGACATCGGGCGGGAAGAGCCGGTCCAGCAACCCACGCAGCGTGAGGTGTCGGGCTTCGCCGGGCAGGTCAACCTGCAGGGCCGTATCCTCCGGCAACCGGTTCGTCCACACCGATACCGCAAGGCCGGCGCCGTCACCTCCATCCATAGGCTCAGGCCAGCCAGGCGGGACGGGTCGCGGGGTCGCCCGGCGGCCGGTCCAGGAAGCCAACCCGGCCGCCGCCGCCGCTGAAACCACCGAGGCCGCTGCTCCTTGATATGGTCGATCCGCCGCCGCCGATGGTGGAGCTGCGGGAAATGGACGAACTGCCGCGCGTCAGAGAACTGCTGCTGCGGAAGGCGCCCGACGACCGCTGCGTCTGCTGGTAGGTCTGACGCCCCGAGCTCACGTTGCGTCCCGCATCCTGGTAGCTGGAACCGGCGAAGGTCTGCTGGCGGGAGGTGTACTGCCGGTTGCGTTGCAGCTGCGAATCGTAACGGCTGGAACCACGATACGAGGAGCGGTCCCTGCGGATGTCCGTTGCCCGGTCCGGGACCGTCTGGTAATAGTAGGGACCACGGCTCAGGCTGCTGATTATCAGGTAGGTGAAGAGGAAATCACCGGCGCCGAAGTGGCTGTGGTAGTACGAATTGGCGTGGTAGCCCCGCAGTTCGTGCTGGTCGTCCTCTTTGACGATGGCAAAGAGTTGGTCGTCCACGGCATCGTCGATCCGGTTGTTGGCGTCCAGGTCTTCCCAGCCCTCCAGCGTAAGGCGGTCGCCGTCCTGGCGGGCGCGGATGAGAATGAGGCCGTCGCCTTCGTAGATTTCATTGACCCGGTCTTCGAATTCGGTGGCGCTGCTTGACTCTATAAACGCCTGCTGCACGTCGTCCAGGTTGATGCGGCCGGCGGCGCCGTCCGTAGCCGCCCACTGGCTGTAGCTGGGACCGCTGTCGGAAGGTCCGCAGGCGGCCAACACGGGCGCACCCGCCAACAAACTGCCGGTGGACACTGCCAGAACGATTCGGCTGATTCGTGGCGCCATATCGGTCAACTCCTTTGTGCCGGACGAGGCATCAAGAGGAACAACTCAAGATACGAGCTCGGCAAGCCGCGGGTCCACGGCCAACCGCGAAGGCGGCTCGGGGCCATCCTCCGGTGAGCCGGTCAATCCGGCAATGGGAAAATGCAACATCTGGGAAAGGAAGCGATTGGACACTTCATGCCGGAAACGTTGCCAGGCATCAGCGGCGGCGATGATGTATTCGGCTATCGCGGTCTTCGGCCCATGCGCATCCAATCGAGATGCGATTGCCATGCTCCTCAGGTCGGCCCGGTGATTTTCCCATAGCTCATCGCCGGCCTGCAAAAGCAGCAATCGCACCAACTCGCCGAACCGTGCCGCTCCCAATCGTTCCCGCCGCTCGGCCAGATGCCGCTCCATCAGTTCGGCCAACGCCCCTCCCAACCCGGTCAGAGCGCAGCCCCGCGCCGGCTCGGCATCCACGCCGTACCGGGCGAGGAGCTCCGTCGCCAGGGACGCGAACCGCCGAGCATAATCGTCGGCGACGAGACTGGGGAAATGCCGGCCGACGAGACCGTATGCGGCGGATCGCGCCGCGTCATGTGCCCACCGGTCGAGGCGGTCCGGCCCGGCAACCAGCGTCTCCTGCCGGGACCGATAGTAGGCGTCGGTGTGGGTGTCCAACACCGCAGCGTATTCCAGCAACAGCGCGCGCGCACCGGATGCATCCCGCTGGGCGGCCTCGCGCCGGCGCCGCAACTGTCGCTCCAGCTCCGGCCCTTCCCAGCAAACTCGGCCCGCCGAGTCCGACGCCGGGCGTCCGTACTCCAGGCCGGCCAGCCATCGATCGGATCTGACCAACAAGCTGCGGGTGGAGCCGAACGCGCCCCGCCGGCCGCTGCGTCCCTGAAGTTGCAACGCAACCCGAGGCGAGTCATTGAACTCTGCGCTGACCAGGTGAAGGCCCAGTCCGAACTCCAGAGTTCCGGTCGCCGGGAGGGCCGGCGTCATTCCGCGTGGATGCACGACCAACCGATCGCCACCGGCGCGGCGGGCCGACAGTTGGGGGTTCGCTTCAACTGCCCGGGTGAGCGCGTCGGCTTCTCCGGAGGTGTTGGCCCGCACTTCCACGGTCCGGCCGTCGGGGTCGGCCATTGTCATTTCTTCCAGCAGGGAGACGAAACGCCCCAGGACGTGCCGGTCAAGACCGGACGACAGAAGCACATCGGTGCCGCGACCGGCCATGTTGGTCGCTACGGTGACGGCCCCAGGCTGTCCGGCCTGACGAACAGTGTCCGCTTCATCCTGATTGGTGGACGCGTTGAGCAGACGATGGATGATCCCGGCTTCCGTCAATCGTTGGCTGATGATCTCCGACTGGGAGACCGTCCGCGTGGCCACCAGCATTGGTCGGCCCCACTCCTGACAGTAGCGGGCTTCGTCAACGACGGCGCTCAGCTGGTCATCGGGATGAGCGTACACCCGGCTGGGCAGGTCCCGACGGCCGAAATGCCTGGCCGATGCGCGCCGCGCATCGGGAACCGGCTCCACATCCAAACCGTACAGGCGGCGGAACTCGTCGGCCGCCGCCTGAGCGGTTCCGGTGAGGCCAGCGAGGCGGCGATAACGCCGGACGAAGCCCGGCACGCTGATCTCCCCAAGATTGCGGTGGTCAGGGTGGATTGGAACTCCTTCTTTGGCTTCCACCGCCGGATGCAATCCGTCCTGATAGTGAGTGTCGGGCCGGGGTCGCCCGGTGTCCCGGTCCACCAGCACCACCCGGTCATCGTCCACCACGTATTCGATCCCACGGCGCAGCAGGAAGTGAGCCCGCAGCAGCTGATGCACCTGGTTGACCAGGTTGGCCCGCCGAACGGCCCGGCGAGAGTCCACGCCGGTGTCCGTATCGACAGCGTTAGCGGAATAGAAGTCACCAAGGCGAGCCTCGAGGAAGGCTACACCCTCGGGCAACAGGCTCAAGCTGCCTCGCTCCGCATCCACCGCGCAGAGCAAGCCTTCCTCAACCTCCGGGTGGGGCCGGCCGGAGCCGTCGGCATCCACCAGGGACAATGCACGCCGACGCAGGCGGGAATGGGCAGCGGCCAGCCGGCGCGTCGCTTCGTCGTCGGGCTGGGACAACATCACCCGGGCCAACAGCATTGCCGACCGGTCATCGGCCTGGCCACCTGCGACACGTTGGTCCAGCTCGTGCCGGCATTGTTCCGCCAACCTGGTCTGCTCCGCCACAAGTTCCCGCACCACCCGGTCGGCCCGTATGATCGTCCGCCGGCTGAGGACAGGCGCGCCGGCGATGACCAGGGGGGTGACAGCCTCATCCAGCAGCGTTTGGTCGGCTTCGTCGATGATGGCGACGTCCAGCGGCCCCTGGACTTGCTCGTTCGGTGACATGACCAGCTGATCCCGCAGGTAGTCGAAAGCGAACTCGCGCAGCGTGCCGTAGACTATCCGGTTGCCGTAGGAGACGCAGCGCTCCGGTCCGGCCATGTGGTCCAGCACTGCTCCCACGGTGAGGCCCAGCGCCTGGTACACCGGCGCCAGCAGCTCGCAGTCCCGGGCGGCCAGGTAGTCGTTGGCGGTGACGACGTGAACGGTGCGACCCATCAGAGCATACAGAACCGCCGGGAAGGCGGCGGCCACGGTCTTCCCCTCGCCAGCAGCCATCTCCACTATTCGACCGCGGTAAAGGTGCAGGCCAGCCAGCAATTGCTGATCGGTGGGGCGAAAGTGCAGCCCGTGGGTGTCGCCATCCGTCCGGCGGCGGGCCGCATGGTAAAACTCGGCCGGAAGGAGCAGATCGCTCCCCGGGTAACGACCCCGGCCAGTGGCGGCCAGCTTGCTGCGAGCGTCCACGATGCTCGGCTGGTCGTCGCCATCCGGCAGGTCGAAGATTTTCCATAACCCAAGACGGCGCCGGATGGTCTCGTCAACCACTGCGAATACGCGGACCAGCGTTTCCTCGGGCATGGAATCCGAGGGTTCAGACCCATCACTCAGACCACATACGGCCGCGCGCAGTTCCCGGTCTGACCAGTCGGCGACCCGCTGCTCGCTCCGGAAGGCCCGGATGCGATGCAGGGTCCGGTCTTCCCACGAGCGCACGCGCCGCATCCCGCGCATCCGAAGTTTCGATTTCTTGCGGCCTCTGCTCATGGCGTTTGCCCGTCTACTGAGGCCGCGGAGGACGGCTTCAGAGCGATTACGGCCAGGCCGGACCGATGGCCCGGACCGTCCCACCAGTCGTAGCGGGCGATCAGTTTGTCTCGCGCTGCCAGCACGCCGGCCGCTGCCGTCGGGTTGCAAGCGGTCAGTTCCTGGCCCACCGGCCCGTCCAGGGTCCAATCCGCGCTCACGTCAGCCCGAAAGCCGGCGTTCCGGCAGAGTTCGCCGTACCGGTGTTTCAAACGCCGGCATTCCCCATCGCTGCGATAGGGCAGCGGCATCACGTAGTGCCGGTCGGACAGGTAGAGACCAAGTTCGTTCTCGAAGACCTGCACCAGGTCGGTGTCGTCCAACCAACCTTCAAGGGCGAAAAACAGGTTTTGAGGAATGTCCTGATCGACCCGGTGATAGTGGTAGTCCTCGGCCTCCGCCACCATCTGCACCGACACGCCGGGGCGGTTTCCCTCCGCGTCGTCGGCCAACAGTCGTCGGGCGGCCTCACCGCGGAGGAAAAGGAACGGGATGTTGCCGTTGGTGGCGTCCACCAACAGAGGCTCGCCATCGAGCCAGTAAAGCAGGGCAGCGTGTTGCCAGTAGCGCATATGGCGCTTTGCGAAGCGGAAATCGAAAGTGTTCAGTATTTCCCGCAACCGGCCGGCCGGCATGGGTCCCGGCGCATTGGGGCCGCCCAGCAGGTATTCCGACTCCAGCTCAAAGTGGTCGGTAAGGAACTTCAACGCCTGTACCTTTTCGGTGCAGATTCCACCGGCGTCCGCCGCAATGTTGCGCACGGTCTCGTCGCCGGTCTTGAACCGCAAGCCGTCGTTCGAGAAACGTGAGTAGTTCTCGAACTCGCTGTTCCAGATGTGCGACGCCAACGCGCGGATCAACTTTCGTTGCCGGCAGGGCGTATCCGCCCGCAGCGCGTGGTCTGCTTCCCTCGGCCCATAGGCCGCAGCCACGACGCTTCGCACGAACAGTTCATAGCAATGGGGGTCGTGGTTCCAACGGCGGCGGTGAAAGCCGGTCCAGTTGCGGTCGTAACCAGCGTCGGTGCGGTCCACCGCCACGTCAATCAATTGCAGCAAAGCGTCGCCGGCTGCCGCTGACTGAATCGATACCGGCTGGTCCAGGCCGGCCGGTCGGCCCTCCTGGAGAAACTTCACGCCCGCGAAAACATCGGTCAGCCGGCCGGAGTCGTCGGAACGGTACACCAGATCCTGGAGGTTGCGCATGGCCAGCAGGCCGTCGGTCGTAATGGCGCCGGTGCGGATCAGTCGGTCGTCGTTTGGCGCGTCCTTCAGGTGGCGTTCCATCAGACAACCCAACGGCGCCTCCCGGTCGGCGGGGTCGTCCAACCGCAGGGCAGCGGTTCGGCCGGAGACGGTATCTGTAATCCGCAGGATCAGGGATGGCGGCATGGCAACGAGGAGGATATTCTTACCATCTTCGAGATGTGTCGTCAGACAATTGTGAAACGCACCATACCACACCGCACCGATGGCGGGCCGGCGGGTTGTCAGCCGCTACCACACCGTATTATTGGTCAAAACGGTTCACGTCGGGTTCGATGATATGGTCAACCCCTTGAACTGTCCCCTGAGCCAGCGAGGTGGTTCGTAATGATGCTCCGGATCTCGTGGGCGGTCGCGCTTTTTCTCCTATTGACGGCGCTTTCCGGTTGCGCCGATCAACAACCGGAGACCTTTTCCTCGGCGACGCGGGCGCCGTCGTCGGCAAACGTGGACACCCCCGTCCTTTCCACTCCAGTGCCGGTGGAGGAACTGCGTTCGGATCGGGACCGGTCTGTCACGTCCGTGGGATCAGCGGACCTGGACGAGCTGGTGCGGGGAAACAACGCCTTCGCCTTCGACCTGTACCAGGCCCTGAGCGACGGTGAAGGCAACCTGTTCTATTCGCCCTTCAGCATCTCCCAGGCCCTCGCCATGACTTCCGCTGGGGCCAGAGGCGAGACCCAGCGCCAGATAGCGGACACGCTGCACCACCGGCTTCCGCAAAACGATCTTCATCCTGCTTTCAACGCCCTGGACCGGACCCTCGCTTCCAGGGGGAAGGGTTCACCGGGAGCGCCCGCCAAGGACGGTGAGGCCGATGAGTATTTCCGCCTGAACATCGCCAACGCGGTCTGGGGTCAGGAGGGCTATCACTTCCTGCCCGACTTTCTCGATGTGCTGGCCGAACATCATGGGGCCGGGATGATGGCCGCGGACTTCGCCGGCGCGCCGGACGAGTCTCGCGTCAGGATCAATGACTGGGTGGCTGAGGAAACCTCGGGGAAGGTCAAGGACCTCCTGCCGCCGGGGATCATAGACCCTTCCACCCGGTTGGTGCTCACCAACGCCATTTATTTCAACGCCTCGTGGCTCTGGCCTTTCAGTCCGAGGAATACCGAGATGCGTCCCTTTCATCTGGGCGGGGGCGGCACGGTGGGTGTCCCGATGATGACGGAAACCGCCAAGGATTTCTACGGCTATGCCAGAGGCGACGGTTACCAGGCGGTTGACCTGCCGTACTCCTGGGGAGAGCTGTCCATGACCATCTTGCTGCCCGACGAGGGTGGACTGGAAGAATTCGAGGGCTCCCTGAACTCGGAAATGCTTGACCGGATCATCGATGATATCGAGATTGACTACATCACCCTCACGATGCCGTTGTTCGAGTTCGAATCGGAGTTTGACTTGAGCGACACCCTGGCTGGAATGGGGATGCCCGACGCCTTCGGCGCCGAAGCCGATTTTTCAGACATGACCGGCTCCCGGGACATTTGGATTCGCGCAGTAGTGCACAAGGCGTTCGTTTCGGTGGATGAAAAGGGAACCGAAGCGGCGGCGGCCACTGCCGTGGCCATGCCTGCGTCTGGTGTCAGCAAAGAGCCCATCGCGGTAACGGTTGACCGGCCCTTCGTGTTCCTCATCAGGGACACCGGCACCGGCACGGTGCTGTTCCTGGGCCGCGTGTCTAATCCTGACCCGGAATGAAACAACTCAGAGGTTGAAAGCATCGAGATCGAGGCGGAGCGGGCGTTGGTGTCGGCGAACCGTGAGCTGGTGGAGCGAATGGAGCGGCGTATCGCGGCGGCGATAGGGCGAGCGTGGTACGATGGCCGCAGTGGTTGACGCTGGGCGGATGAGTATTTGGAAATTTTCTATGGAGCTTCGGTTTTACGAAAATCCCGAATGGGGCTACCCGCATATCTATGACCATAACGTAGAAGAATATGAAGTAGAGGATGTTCTGTATTGCCCTGACGAACTCGGACGAGGGAATGACGACAACTCCCGCGTTGCGGTTGGACGAACCAGAAACGGGCGTTGCATCAAAGTGGTGTACGTTCCTGATCCTGAACCGGGCAGCGTTTTTGTCGTTACCGCCTACGAACTTACCGGCAACGCCCTCTCTGCTTATCGGCGACGCAACGGCTAGGAAGAATGGACATGAAAAACGTGAACAATTTCCCACCCGACTGGGACGAGGAGCGTGTCCGGCGTCTCATCCAACACTACGAATCGCAGACCGAAGCGGAAGCGATAGCGGAGGACGAAGCCGCTTTCGCAATATCGTGGGATGAGCGACAGGCGCTCCGTGCCGAGTTGGGTCTGCCCGCCGAAGCGCCGCCGGCGAAGACCGTCGAATAAACCGGGTTCGCAGCCATAGCATCCCGCCCCTCGCCACCCAGCACGTCATCGTAGCGGAGCTAGAGGCGGAGCGGACGTTGGTGTCGGCGAACCGTGAGCTGACGGCGCGGATGGGACGGCGCATCCGGGACGGCATCGCACAACCGGCTCAGGTCAGCAGATCGTCAACGGTCAACCCAAGAGCGTGAGCGATTGTGGAGAGAGTATTGAGCTGACCGGGTTGGGATTGATCCTGCTTTCGTCGGCCGATTGCCCGTGCAGCACAGGGCGCCGGCCCACGAAGCAGGCTCCGAATTTCATCCGGTCAGTCTGTCTGTTCGATCTCGGCGTACACCGCCCGCATGGCGGCGCCGGAGTCGTCCTCCACCTCGGTGAACCACTTGATCAGAGAACGTGTCAGCTGGTCGACAGACTCGTCAACTGAGGCGGCCTCATAGCGCTGGCGCACATTGGGCAGGGTTACACGAGACTGGGCTTCGCGCATCCAGACGATCTTTTCCTTGTCGGTCATGTCCGAACCGGC
>DAOULH010000030.1:0-39905 GCA_034420475.1 Dehalococcoidia bacterium | reverse complement strand
AAGTCGCTGAGCTAACCCGCAAGGGAGGCAGGTGCCGAGGTCGGGTTCGGTAACTGGGACGAAGTCGTAACAAGGTAGCTGTACCGGAAGGTGCGGCTGGATCACCTCCTTTAAAGGGAGACCTTAGTCGGCAGACGCCTTACCAGGCGGAAGCCGGCCCACTCCCAGGTCAATCAGCGGACGTTCCTGTCACTCGGGTCTTCTGGTCGAGTCCAAAGACTCCCGTGCCCAGAGAGCAGGTTCCCTGAGAAAGTCCGCTGTCCCCGGCAAATTCGCCGGAACAATTCGCAAACTTCTTGCTTCCTTTCACTAATCAGCCGCTAACGAGCGCCGAACGTTTCCGGGCCTTTGAAAAAAGGCCCGTTTCGCTTGTATATTTGGACCATGCGTATTTCTGACCTGGGCGAATTCGGCCTCATCGAACTGGTGCAGCAGTGGACGCGAGATCCCGGGCGTCCCGTGGAAGACAATCCCGCCGCCGTTTGCCGGGCCGTAGTGGACAATGGCGATGACGCCGCCGCCGTCACCTTTGTGACCGCCGGCGTGACCGAACTGTATACCACCGACACCATGGTGGACGGGATCCACTTCACCTCCGAGACCACCTCGTGGCGGGATTTGGGCTGGAAGGCTATCGCCTCCAACGTCAGCGACGTGGCGGCCATGGGAGGAACGCCAGCGTTCGCGCTGGTGACCCTGGGGCTGCCGGCCGATACGCTGGTCAATGAGATCAAAGAGCTGTATTTCGGCATGAACGAAATCTGCCAGGAGTTCGGGGCGCAGATCATCGGTGGCGACATGGTGCGCTCTCCGGTGGGTTTCATCACCGTAGCTCTCACCGGCATTGCCGCCGGCAAACCCATGGTGCGAACCGCAGCCAGGCCGGGTCACCTGGTGGGCGTCACCGGACCCGTTGGCGGGTCAGCCGGAGGACTGCGAACGATGCTGGAAAAAGCCGGGGCCGAAGGCCCGGCGAAAGATCGGCTCACTATGACCCATCGCCGACCGCGCCCGCACGTTGCAGAGGGCCAGATCCTGGTCGCCAACGGGATCGAGTCGGCCATGGACGTCAGCGACGGACTGGCGGACGATCTGGCAAAGTTGTGCGCCGCCAGCGGAGTGGAGGCAGTTCTCTGGGCCGACCCGGTTCCGGTGGACCCGGCGCTCCAGTCCGTGTTTTCCGAGGACTGGCTTGACCTGGCTTTGTACGGCGGCGAGGACTACGTCCTGCTGTTCACCGCGCCGCCCGAGGTGATGAGAGCAGTTATTGACCAGTTGCCGCCATCTGCCGCGGTCATCGGCGAGATCACCGACGGAACGGCGGGCGCCATCACGGTATTGGACTCGGACGGCAACCCCCGGCTCCGAGGCGGAGCGGGTTGGGACCATTTCGGCTGACGCCGGCCCATCGACGAGTAGCGCCCCAGTGTACAGGCTCATGTCCACGAGCATCACAGTCCATACCGAAACCGCCGAGGAAACCCGCGCGGTCGGAAGAACCATCGGCGAGGCGGCGTCTCCCGGTGACGTCTATCTGCTGACCGGCCCACTGGGCGCCGGCAAGACCTGCCTGACCCAGGGGATAGCCAGCGGGTTGGGAGCGCCAGGCTATGCTCGCAGCCCCACCTTCGTTCTCGTGACCCGGTACCAGGGTCGCCTCACCATCCATCACGCTGATCTATACCGGATTGGGCATCCTGCGGAGGCATGGGATCTGGGGTTGGAGGACATCATTGCGGCCGGGGATGACGTGCTCATTGTGGAATGGGCGGACCGGGCCGCGGAGATATTTCCGCAGGACGCCTTGTGGATTGAATTGGACTACGCCGCGGAAGGGAATCCGGCGGCGTGCGAGGTGATCCCGGATGCGGACGGCTCGGTCCCGTCACGGCACCGCATCACGATTTCCGACGCGCCGGAACGATACGCGCCGCTGCTGGCACAATTGACCCGCTACGCATCTGCGGATGGATTGGGCCGAACCTCCTGATGCTGCTGTCCATCGACACTTCGTCGCGCTACGGCGGGGCTGCGCTTTCCGGCGGTGACGGGCAAGTGATAGAGGCCCGGACGTGGCGATCCACCGCCAACCACACCGCGCAACTAATGCCGGCGGTAACCCAATTGCTGACCGCGCGAGGAGTCCGGGCTGCGGAACTGACCGGAGTGGCCGTAGCGTTGGGACCGGGGCCCTTCAGCGCGCTGCGGGTGGGCGTCAGCGCCGCCAAGGGACTGGCCATGGCCGGCGGATTCCCCATAATCGGCGTGGATACGCTGATGCTGGAAGCATGGCGGTACCTGGGTCTCAGGATATACGGTCAGCCGTCGGGTCTGCTGGGTCCGGTGTCGTGGCTGGACGCCGGGCGCAACGAGGTTGCGGCGGGAGCATTCGGAGTCGACGGCGAACGCTTGAGGGACGACCGGGTCGCTCCGCCGGCAGACCTGTTGCAACAGGACGCTGGGGGCTCGTTGGCGACGGTCTATTGCGGAGAGGCAGCGTGGGCGCGCCGGGAAGAGATCATTGCTCTTGCCGGAGAAGGTCCGGGATGCGTGGTGATGCCATGGACTCCCGCGGACCGCCTTTGGGCGCTGTCGGAAGTGGCCGCCCAGAGAATGAGCGAGGGTCAATCCGACGACCTCACTACCCTGCAGCCGTACTACCTGCGGATGCCAACCATCGGGGCGCCCCGCCGACGCGACCTGGTACGCCAGGGACGCCCGTCGTCCTCTTGACCGTTGACCGCCCGAATTCATCAATTGACAGGAGTAAGCAAACCAATGGAACGGACTTTCGTCGCCATCAAGCCGGACGGAGTACAGCGGGGTCTCGTCGGCGAGATCATCTCCCGGCTGGAACGCCGAGGACTGAAGCTGGTCGCAATTCGCCTGATGCAGGTGGATGAGGATCTGGCGGGACGACACTACGCGGAGCACGTTGATCGGCCCTTCTTCTCATCGCTGGTGTCGTTCATCACTTCCGGCCCCATCATAGCCATGATCTGGGAGGCGAACAACGCCGTGGCTCTGGCGCGGCAGACCATGGGATCGACCAATCCCGGGGAGGCAGCGCCCGGCACCATTCGGGGCGATTTCGGGATCGACATCGGCCGGAACATCGTTCACGGCTCCGATGGGCCGGAATCTGCGGAACGTGAAATCGGCCTGTTCTTCGAGACCGGCGACGCTCTGGACTACAGGCGCAGCACAGATGAGTGGATTATAGAATCCTGACCACCTGCGGAGCGCGGCTCCAAAGCCGTTCCAAGCCGAAGAACTCGCGCTCTTCCGGGCCGAAGATGTGGATCAGCACATCAGCGAAGTCCAGCAGAACCCAACCCGACGCCGGGGTGCCTTCACGATGGTGGCGCGGTACGCCGGCGACTTTCATGGCCTCGGACAGATCCTCCTCGAGGGCCTCTATCTGGCGCACGGAGTCGGCGGTCATCACGACGAAGTAGTCCGCGAACACTGTCAGCTGCCGAAGGTCCAGCATGACGATGTCGGAGGCCAGCTTGTCGGCGGCCACGTCAACGGCCAGTCGTGCGACTTCGGCCGGATTGAGTGCGTTGGGGGCAGTAGTGGTCATAGGCATGGGCCAGCCGGAGTTTAGTCGTCGCCGGCCGGCGTGGGTTCCGTCTCGTTTTGAACCGTTATCATCACGCGACCGTCAATGTGCTGGTGACTGGCCAGGGCGGTCAAAACGCGGTCGATGCGTTGGTTGGTTTCGTCGATGCGTTGGATGGTCTCGTCGATCCGCCGGTTGGTTTCGTCGATCCGCTGGTTGATCTCGGTCGTCTGCCGGTTCATTTCGGCAGTGATCTCGGTGACGGCGTTTTTCACCGCCTCTCGGATCTCAGCTCGCAACTCGTCTCGGGTCTGGCGTTCCAGGTTCATCATGTCGCCGTAAGTAGGGCTACGGCCCTGTCGGTACATGACTACGAACAGCGCAGCCACCATGAGGCCCAGCATGGAGCCGTAGAACACGGTTAGAGGGGTTATGTCCATGGGAAATGTTCCGTGTCATCCGCGAGAATCAGCCGACACATCATTGCCGCCACCCGGTAAGGTGCGAGTATAGGCCGGCGGGGTTTGCCTTGCAATCCCCGGCAATTGTGATATATTACACAAACTAATTTTGCCAGCGGCGAGAAAGTCCACGAGCCCGGAGTTGGGAGTGGCTTTCGGCATGGCTGGCGGCTTTTTCATTGTCCCAGCGACCGCGCGGTGCAGCCATGAATTCGCTCAAAGAACTGGCCCAATCCGGATTATACGCTCCCGAGCAGGAACACGACGCCTGCGGCGTCGGCATGGTTGCAAACATTAAGGGCGAAAAAACCCACGCAATAATCACCGAATCGCTGGAAGTGCTGAACAACCTGGGGCACCGGGGTGCTTCGGGTTCCGACCCCGACACCGGAGATGGGGCGGGCATCCTGGTCCAGATGCCGGATGCTTTTTTCCGCAAGGTTACGTCCGAAATCGGGATTACCTTGCCCACTGAGGGGGAGTACGGCGTGGGAATGGTCTTCTTGCCCCAGGATCCTGCTCCCTTGGCAGCCTGCGTGGCGCATATCGAAAAAGTCGTGACCGACGAAGGCCTGACCATCCTGGGGTGGCGGGAGGTGCCAGTCGATCCCACCGCGATTGGACGCGACGCTCGGGCGGTTTGTCCCACCATCCGGCAGTTCTTCGTTGGGAAAGGCGCTGCCCACACCCCTGACCGGGCGTCCCTGGAGCGCAAGCTCTACGTCGTCCGCAAATCCATCACGAACAATCTGCTGGCCACCGGCATCAGCGAAGACGACGCGGACTTTTACTACATCTGTAGCCTGAGCGCCAACACCGTGGTGTACAAGGGCCTGCTGGTTTCGTATCAGCTGCCCAATTTTTATGCCGACCTGAACGACGAAGCGATGGTGTCGGCCTTCGCGCTGGTTCACTCCCGGTTCAGCACCAACACGCTGGGGCACTGGAAACTGGCCCACCCGTATCGTTACCTAGCGCACAACGGGGAAATCAACACGTTGCGCGGCAACATCAACTGGATGCATGCCCGGGAGTATCAGTTCAGCTCCCCGCTGTACGGCGACGACATCCACAAGCTGGCGCCAATCTGCGACCCCCAGGCCAGCGATACCGCCAGTTTCGACAACGCGCTGGAACTCCTGGTGATGACGGGCCGGGAGTTGGCCCACGCCATGCTGATGATGATCCCGGAAGCCTGGGACCAGCATGAAACCATGCCCCAGGAGAAAAAGGACTTCTACGAGTTCCACTCGTGCATGATGGAGCCGTGGGACGGGCCGGCCATGATGCTGGCAACCGACGGAAAGGATGTCTGCGCCGTGCTGGACCGCAACGGGCTCCGGCCGTTCCGCTACACGGTGACCCACGACGACAAGCTGGTGATGGCCTCCGAGACCGGCGTGCTGAGCCTGCCTCCGGAGAGCATCAGGGAGAAGGGACGGTTGCAGCCGGGCCGGATGTTCCTGGTCAGCTTCGACGAGGGCCGGATCATCGGCGACGAGGAACTGAAGCACACCCTGGCCAGCCGCCGGCCCTACGGCCAGTGGCTCGAAGAAAACAAGGTGGAACTGGAGAGCCTTCCCGCCGCGCAGCCGTTGCCACCGGCCGGTGGCAATAACCTGCGCCAGCAGCAGCGCTCCTTCGGCTACACTATCGAAGAGCTGCGGATGCTGACCACGCCCATGGCAGCGGCAGGATACGAAGCCATCGGTTCCATGGGCAACGACGCTTCCCTGGCCGTCTTGTCGGACCAGAACCGCCCGCTCTTTGATTACTTCAAGCAGTTGTTCGCCCAGGTTTCCAACCCGCCCCTGGACGCGATCCGGGAGGAGTTGGTCACTTCGCTGGAAGCCTTCGTCGGCAGCGAGCAGAACCTGTTTGACGAATCACCGCAGCACTGCCGGCAACTGCGTCTGAAGTCTCCGTTGCTGACCGATGAGCAACTGGCGCAGATCCGCGCGCTGGATTTGCCGGGTCTGTCGTCCGCAACCTTGTCCACCCGGTTCGATGCCCGGACGGGATCGTTGCAGTCTGCTCTCGACAACCTTTGCGACGCCGCATCCGAAGCCATAGCCCAGGGCTCGAACATCATCATCCTGTCCGACCGCGGGGTGGACGCAACCCACGCTCCCATACCCAGCCTGCTGGCGACCAGCGCGGTGCACCATCATCTGACACGCACGGGGACGCGCACCCGGGTTGGTTTGATCGTCGAGTCAGGAGAGCCCCGGGAGGTGCAGCACTTCTGCCTGCTGATTGGCTACGGCGCGGGCGGCATCAATCCGTACCTGGCTTTGGAATCGGTTCGTGATCTGGCCGAGCGAGGCGAGCTGAACGGCACCAAGCCGGACTACGCGGTTTACAACTTCATCAAGGCCAACGAGAAGGGCATCCTCAAGGTGATGTCCAAGATGGGCATCTCCACGGTGCAATCGTACCGGGGAGCCCAGATCTTTGAAGCCATCGGCCTGAACGACGACTTGGTGGATCGATATTTCACCCGCACCCCGTCCCGCATCCAGGGGATCGGGCTCGACGTGGTTGAGGAAGAAACGTTGCAACGCCACCGCTCCGCGTTCGATGACCCGTTCATGCCGGGGATGCAGGAACTGGACATGGGCGGGCAGTACCAATGGCGGCGGCATGGCGAGTTCCACCAGTGGAATCCGGAAGCCATCGCCAAGCTGCAATACGCGACCCGCGCCAATGATCCACGGGCCTACCGTGAATTCGCCCAGGAAGTGAATGACCAGAGCCGCCGGATGGCTACGCTGCGGGGTCTTTTTGAGTTCAGGGACCTCCAACCCATCGACCTCGATGAAGTCGAACCGGCGGTGGAGATCGTCAAGCGGTTTGCCACCGGCGCCATTTCCCTGGGCTCCATCAGCCGGGAAGCGCACGAGACCATGGCGATTGCCATGAACCAGTTGGGCGCCCGCAGCAATACCGGCGAGGGCGGCGAGGATTTCCACCGCTATACTCTGGACGAGAATGGCGACAATCGTTCCAGCGCGATCAAGCAGGTCGCGTCGGGTCGTTTCGGCGTTACGCCCAATTACCTGGTCAACGCCACCGACCTCCAGATCAAGATGGCACAGGGTTCCAAGCCGGGCGAGGGCGGCCAGTTGCCGGGACACAAGGTGGATGAATACATCGGCTGGGTGCGGCACACGACGCCGGGCGTGGAGTTGATCTCCCCGCCACCCCACCATGACATCTACTCGATTGAAGACCTGGCCCAACTGATCCATGACCTGAAGAACATCAACCCCGAGGCGCGGATCCACGTGAAGCTGGTGTCCGAGGTAGGCGTAGGCACCATTGCCGCGGGAGTGTCGAAAGGACACGGCGACGTGGTGCTCATCAGCGGTCACGATGGCGGTACCGGGGCTTCTCCGGAATCGTCCATCAAGCACGCCGGTTTGCCTTGGGAACTCGGAGTTGCCGAAACCCAGCAGGTGCTGGTGGCCAACGATCTCCGCAGCCGTATCGTGGTCCAAACCGACGGGCAGCTGAAAACCGGCCGCGACGTGGCAATCGCCGCGCTGCTGGGCGCGGAAGAGTTCGGCATGGCCACGGCCGCGCTGATCGTCAACGGCTGCATCATGCTGCGCAAGTGCCACCTCAACACCTGCTCCGTGGGCATTGCCACCCAGGATCCGGAGTTGCGCAAGCGCTTCGCCGGGCAGCCGGGGCATCTGGTCAACTACTTCTACTTCGTGGCGGAGGAGCTGCGGGAGATCATGGCCGAGCTGGGCTTCCGCACTGTGGCCGAAATGGTGGGCCGGGTGGACAAGCTGGAAACCCGCAAAGCCGTGGACCACTGGAAAGCGTCCGGGATTGACCTGGCTAAGCTGCTGACGGTTCCGCCGCGAGCGCAACGTGTGCAGACCTACTGCTGTATCGACCAGGATCACGGTCTGGAAAGGGCTTTGGACCACCAATTGATCGCGCAGGCCCAACCGGCTATCGAGAGCGGCACGCCGGTGCATATCAGCCTGCCCGTCCGAAACTCGAACCGCACCGTCGGCGCCATGCTCAGCGGGCGGGTTGCCCGCAAGTACGGCGAAGATGGCCTCCCCGACGGTACCATCGACATCGAGCTGGAGGGTTCCGGCGGCCAGAGCTTTGGCGCGTTCCTGGCTCCCGGGGTTTCGATTCGGCTGGCCGGCGACACCAACGACTACATGGGCAAGGGCATCGGAGGCGGGCGCCTCGTCATCGTGCCGCCGGCGGGTTCCGGTTTTGTGCCGGAGGACAATATCATCATCGGCAACGTGGCGCTCTACGGAGCCACGGGCGGCGACGTGTTCATCCGCGGGCGGGCGGGAGAAAGGTTTGGCGTCCGCAACAGCGGAGCGCGCGCCGTCGTTGAGGGCGTGGGCGATCACGGCTGTGAGTACATGACCGGCGGCGTCGTCGCTGTCATTGGCAGCACCGGTCGAAACTTCGCCGCCGGCATGAGCGGCGGCATCGCCTTCGTTCACGACCCGGACGGCGATTTCCACATCCGCTTCAACGACGGCATGGCTGATCTGGAAAACCTGGTTGAACAGGAAGACATTGACCTGCTGCACGGTATGCTGGTCGATCATTTGGAGCGTACCGGCAGCGGGCCGGCGCAGCGGCTTCTGGACAACTGGCAGGCGAGCATCGGCGAGTTCCGCAAGGTCATGCCCCGCGATTACCGGCGCGTGCTCCAGGAACGCGCCGAGCGGGCGGCGACCGAGTTGGTGGCGGTGCCCAATGGGTAAAGTCACGGGTTTTGTCGAGTTCGGGCGGACCCCGCCGGAGCGACGACCCACGTCGGAAAGGGTCGGCGATTATCGCGAGTATTATCACCGCTGGTCCGACCAGCAGGCGACGGAGCAGGGCGGGCGCTGCATGGACTGCGCGGTGCCCTTCTGCCACATGGGGTGCCCCCTGGGGAACGTCATCCCCGAGTTCAACCACCAGGTTTACCTGGGGAATTGGGAACGGGCGCTGGAAGTCCTGCTCAGCACCAACAACTTCCCGGAGTTCACGGGCCGGATCTGCCCAGCCCCCTGCGAAGCATCCTGCGTGCTCAGCATCAACGCAGATCCCGTCACTATCGAATACATCGAGAAAGAGATCAGCGACCGCGGATACGAGCAGGGATGGATCAAGGCGGCGCCGCCCGTGACACGCACCGGCAAAACTGTGGCCGTGGTCGGGAGCGGACCTTCCGGATTGGCCGCCGCCCAGCAGTTGAACCGGGCCGGGCATAAGGTCACCGTGCTGGAGCGAGCCGACTACATCGGCGGCCTGCTGATGCTGGGCATCCCCGACTTCAAGCTGGAGAAGTCGGTGGTGCAGCGCCGGGTCCAGTTGATGGAAGCAGAGGGTATCGAGTTCCGCACCGGCATCAACGTCGGCGTGAACTATCCGGCCCAGCAGCTTTTGGAAGAATACGACGCGGTGTGTCTGACCGGCGGCTCCACCCAGGCGAGAGACCTGGACGTTCCCGGGCGTGAGCTGGATGGCGTGCACTTCGCGATGGAATATCTGCCCCAGCAGAACCGGGTGCTGGCCGGAGAGACCATCGACGGTCAGATCTCAGCCGAGGGCAAGCGGGTGATAATTCTGGGCGGAGGCGACACCGGTGCCGACTGCCTGGGCACTGCGCACCGGCAGGGCGCCGAGATTGTCCACCAGTTCGAGTTGCTGCCGGAGCCTCCGGAAACTCGCCCTGACGACAACCCGTGGCCGCGCTGGCCGATGATCCTTCGGACCTCCGGCGCCCACGAAGAAGGCGGAGTGCGTGATTACAACATCCTCACCAAGTCGCTTTCCGGCGTGAACGGGCAGGTTAGCCAACTGCACGCCGTCCGGGTCGACTGGACCCGCGGCGAAAACGGCCGTTTCCAGATGGCCGAAGTGCCGGGCAGCGAGTTCAGCGTGGACGCGGACCTGGTGCTGCTGGCGATGGGTTTCCTCCACCCCGAACACGGCGGGATGCTGGACCAACTCGGGGTTGAACTGGACGGCAGGGGCAACGTCAAGGTCGATGACAACAAAATGACCTCGATCCCGGGCATATTCGCCGGCGGCGACATGGTTCGGGGTCAGTCGCTGGTCGTGTGGGCAATCGCCGAAGGGCGGGACGTGGCGCGCGGCGTGGACCAATACCTGTCGGCAGGGACAAGCCATCTGCCGCGGTCGACGGCAATAGAGTAAAGACCGCGGCCATTGCCTAGTGTGCCAAGGGGCGGGTTCTCAAATCCGCCCCTTCGCGTTATTGCCCGATCAATTCCAGCACCCGGTTAACGAACTGGTGGACGTAAGGGCGATCAACCACGATTTCGTACTCTTCCATCTCGTCGTGGAAAAAGTTCTTGTGGAATTTCTCTGCGGTCGTGAACCCTCCAATCAACAATGGATCGTTGCATTCTTCCGCCAGTCGCTGGCTGACGTTTTTCATATCCCGGTGGGTGCGGTATTTCCAGCCGCGTTGGACCGCAATGGCGGTCAGAGCTTCGTTGGCCGCGCCGTACAGTTTTTCGGATGCCTGCTGCCGCTCGCCGGCCTCGAACTCCAGGTCGGAGTCGGCCAGGAATTTGCGGGCGCAGTTGGCGTAATCCTGTTCCGTCATTCTTCTTCATCTCCGGCTCGCATATTGGTGCCTCGTCGTTATTCTTCCATCAAAGCCAGCACGCGGTTGACGTACTCATGAACTGTAGGGCGGTCGGCTTCGATTTCGTACTCTTCCATCTCATCGTGAAAGAAGTTCTTGTGAAATTTTTCGGCGGTGTTGAACCCAGCAACCAGGAACAAATCCCCATACTCGTCGGCGAGGCTCTGCGCCGCGTTTTTCATATCCCGATGGGTGCGGTATTTCCAGCCGCGTTGGACCGCCATTGCGGTCAGAGCTTCGTTGGCCGCGCCGTACAGTTTTTCGGATGCCTGCTGCCGCTCGCCGGCGGCGAACTCCCGGTCAGAGTCGGCCAGGAACTTGCGGGCGCAGTTGGCGTAGTCCGGTTCCGTCATGCCAACGGCTCCCACGTGGGTCAGATTGCGTCCGGCGCGGCGGAGGCGACGGCGTTGCGTCCGATGTGGTCCAGGTACTCCTGAATGTTCAGCACCTGGATGGTGTTGGTCGTGCCGGTCACGCCGGTCATGAAGCCGTGGACCAGGGTGACCACGTCCCGCTCCGAAACCATCCCGGTGGCCATGGCCGCGTCGACCAGCATGGTGACCAGCTTGGCCACGTCGGGCTCGGCCGGGATGACGCCCTTGGGATTGAGCCCCCAGGCCATGCACACGCGGCGCTGCACGGCCGCGTCGTGAGAGAACACGATGATGTCGTTCTCCGGCCGAAAGCGCGACATCTCGTAGGCGGCTCGGCCGGTGCTGGTGATCACGATGGGCTTGGCGTTGAGCGACTTGGCCAGCTGGGTCGCGCCCCACGTCACCGACTGAGTCTGGTCCCGTTGTGGAAACTCGGAGTAGTAATGGTACATCTTTTCGGCCTGGACAATCGCCGCGTCGGCGATACGCACCGCCTCGACCGGATACGAGCCTACCGCGATTTCATCGGACAGCAGGATGGAGTCGCAACCGTCCAGCACGGCGTTGGCGATGTCGGACACCTCGGCCCGCGTGGGCGTGGGGGAGTTGACCATTGACCGCAGCATCTGGGTCGCCACCGATGAGATACGGCCGGCGCGGTTGGCCTTGGTCACCATGTCCTTCTGGATAACGGGCACCTCCTCCATGGGCATCTCCACGCCGAGGTCGCCGCGCGCGACCATGATGCCATCCACTTCCTCCAGGATCTCGTCCAGGTTGGCGATGCACTCCCGGCGTTCGAGCTTGGCCATCACCGGGGCGCGACTGCCGAGTTGGTTCAGATAGGCCCGGGCGTACCGGACATCTTCGCCCGTGCGCACGAAGGACAGCGCGACCCAATCCACATCCTGGTCGACACCGAATTGCAGGGCAACCTTGTCGCTTTCGGTGATTACCGGCATATCGATGGGCACGTCGGGGAGGTTGACCCCCTTGTACGAGGATAGATTGCCCCCGTTGCGGACGCGGGTTTTGACTTCAAGGTCCGGCGTTACTTCCAGAACTTCCAGGCATACCGTCCCGTCGGAGATGTAAACCAGGTTGCCGGGACGCATACTGCGGAGGATCTCCGGTTCGGGAAAAGGAAGAAGGAACGGAGAAACGGAGGTCGGTTCGTTGACAATGGAAACTTCGTCGCCAAAGTTCAATTGGGCCGATTCGGCCATGTTGCCCAGGCGGAACTTGTTGCCGCCCAGGTCCTGCAGGACGGCCACGGGCCGGTTGTGCTTTGCGGACGCTGCCCGCACGTTCGCGATAACCTCGGCGTGTTCTTCCAGCGTGCCGTGGGAGAAGTTGAGGCGGGCGATGTCCATGCCGGCGCCGACGAGGCGATCGAGGATTTCCGGCGACCGGGATGATGGGCCTATGGTGGCGATAATCTTGGTCTTGCGCATGACGTCTACCTCTGCTCTATGGTCCGCTTTCTTTGGCCCATTATAACCCGGCGCCATCATCGCCGGTTATGAGAGGAAGCAACGCTTGGATCGCCCGTTCCCGATAGATCATTCCCAGTGGAGCGCGGCAAAACCTCCGAACTATCGCGTCCCGGCCGTGCGCTCGTGGAAGGCGCCGACAATTACGTCGTTCGGGAAGAGACTGGGGACTTCGCCATCAAAGGCATAGTTGTACAACGCCGCCTTGTAGATGCCCTCCACCGTGGTAAATATCAGGAAAATCCCAAAG
Organism: Dehalococcoidia bacterium; assembly: GCA_034420475.1. GTDB lineage: Bacteria > Chloroflexota > Dehalococcoidia > Lucifugimonadales > UBA3495 > Bin87. Next base: position 27,107 of record DAOULH010000030.1, on the reverse strand, counting down.
AACAACGCGATGCCAACTACTATTGCTCCGATGACGCCGACGATGCCCAAAGGCGACAGGATCAGGAACAGGATGAACGTGATCACGCCTGCAAGGATGTAGGCCAGCAACGACGCGAGACCCAAGCCAAAGTCGGCTGTCACCTGCTCACCCCAGGTGCGACGCAGCATCGATAAAGACGACCTGAAAGCTGCGCCCAGCGAAAGTTTCTCAATGACAATGCAGGGAACGACAAAGTAGGTCGCCATGGTCCAGGCTGCCCCAACCAGAGCGACGATTATCTGGGCAATGATGCCCATTACGTTTACGCCGCCGTCTTCCCCTTCGGTGGCATCCCTGGCCATATTGGACAGGATTTTAAGGATTAACCCTACGGTTCCCGCGATGATGGCCCACACGAAAATGGTGCCTATGCAACCGGATGCGCCTCTCAGGCCCGAGCGGATGTTGGGGTCCCCGCCGGCCAGTCTTTCATGGGCGGCAAACACCAGGGCGCTGTTGAAAAAGATGCTGACGAAGTAGCAGACGGTGTAGAACAGCCAGGCTACGACAATGTCAAGGATGCTGTACTGGCCGGTCCCAACCCGGTCCAATGCGCCAATTCCGATGCCAACGCCCAGAAAGGTCAGCAGTACCAGGACCATCCCGATTGTAGAAAAGACGGGAAACAGCACCAGCTCTTTATCAACAGCCAGGACGTGCAAGCAGACTTTGATGAGCCGGAAACTCCGGCCAATTGTCGCAAACATATGGACTTCGCCCTGTGTCTGACGTGGCTAGTTTCCCGATCCGCCCATCGTTGAACATGAAACGCCAACACGAAACGCGCCGGCCCAGCGGAAATGCCACCCCTCCCGGTTGCCGCGTACTGTATGGCAACGCCGTCAGCTTTGCCGGCGGCTCTCCTCGTAGGCCTGAGCGGCGCGGTCGAGGCCGGCGCGGCGGTTGACCTGGAGGGTGTCACGGAGGTTCGACGCCCACTGCTGGGAAGTCTGTATGCCGGACAGGGTACCCTGGAACTGGGGCATGACGTACCGGGCCAGCAGCTCGTAAGAGCGATGGAGCTTGTCGCGGGGAGCCCAGTCCTCAACCCGGACCAGCAGTCCGCCGAAGCCTCCGGACAGTTCCTGGAGCTCGTTGATGCGCTGGATGCAGTCGTCCGGCGTGCCTACGATCCACTGCTTGTTGTCGGTCATGAAGTCTACGATCTGGTCGCGGGGGACGTCCGGCACCTCGTGGCCCAGGGTATTGCCGAAGTACTCGGTGACGACGCGAGCGGAGCCTTCACGGATGTCCTCCTGGGCCTGCTTCTTGGATTCGGCCAGATGAACGCCCACGGACAGCCGCCATTCTGAGCGTTTTACGGTTTGGCCGTGCTCGGCGGCGGTCTCCTCCGCAATGGCCCATTGGTCCTTCAGGCTGGTGGAGCGCACCATGTCGCGGGGAACGCTGAGGGAGATGACGCCGGCGCCGTACTTGCCCGCCGTGGTCACGCCGGCCGGCGATTGTACCGACGCAACGACCAATGGGAAGGGCTGTTGATATGGCCGCAGCTGCAGATGAGCGTCGTGCAGCTCGAACCAGTCGCTCGTGTAGGTGTAGGGTTCGTCGCTGTCCATCAGCCGCTTGATGGCCCCGAGGGACTCGTCCATCATTTCGCGCTGGCGGGCCGGATCGATGCCGAACATATAGGCATCGGAGGCCAGGGCGCCGGGCCCAACTCCCAGCATCACGCGCCCGCGGGTGAGGTGGTCCAGGAGGACCATGCGGTTGGCGACCATGTAGGGATGGTGGTAGGGGAGGCTGACCACGCCGGTCCCCAGGCGCAGGTTGCGGGTGCGCTCGGCGGCCGTAGCCATGAAAACCTCCGGAGAGGCGATGGTCTCCCACCCGGCGCTGTGGTGCTCACCGATCCAGGCTTCGTCGTAGCCCAGGTGATCCAGCCATTGGAGGAGTTCGAGGTCGCGCTCCAGGGCCAGCGTCGGGTTCTCGCCGACCCGGTGGAACGGAGCCATAAACACGCCAAATTTCATTCGGGCCGGAGCGTTCATTGATTGCCTCCTCAAATGGCTGTTGAAAGATCAGGAGCCTGTGGCTGCGCCATTCTAACACGCAGCCCAGCGCCGTCGTTTGACGGTCAGAAGGCGCGGGCCGGCTGAACCCGGTGGTACACTCCGGGCGAGCCGGCAGCGTGTCCGTAGGTTCCGCCGATGTATTCGTGCATGGTGTCCTGGCGACGCTGGTTTTCCCACGCCAGGGTTTCCGGCACCTTTTCGTGCTCGAACTCGTACATCGTCAGGTACTTGGGATTGCCCTCCACCGCGTGGTACCGGCGGACGTGGAGGCATCCCGGAATCAGCAGGTTGGCCGGCGTACGCACCGTGTCGTAGTACTCGTTGTACTTGGCCTCGATGTCGGCGGGAACATCCATCCGGCCGATTTGCAAGGCGGGGGCCATGCCCCGCCCGAGGGTGTGCGGATCGCTTTCCTCGGGATAGATCTGGGTGCAGACGAGGCGCACCGTGCCGCGGCCGACGACGTTGGGCGACATGCGCTTCGTCCATTCCGTCGGGTTCCGGCTCATGCGCAGGTATTCGTCGGTTTGCAGGGCGTCGGCGGACTCCAACTCGTAGACCGCCAGGTATCGCGGCCCGCCGCGTAAGGCTTCGTAGCGGGCGGCGTCCAGGAACCCGGGCGCGCTGAGGCGCTCCGGGACGTGTTCTTCGTTGTACCAGGCATTGAATTCGGCGTCGTTCTCGATGTCCACGTCGGTGAAGACGATCAGCAGAGCAGAACCCTTTTTCTTGACCATTACGCACCTCTCTTCTTGCGTCGCACATTAAACCACAACCGGAGGCAGTGCATTCAGGCGCTGAGCCGGGCATCCGGTTGCAATCCCAGACGCCGGGATAACCCATCGCTCTTGGGAGATTGGTCAGCCCACCGCTAAAGCGTCTCATGCGTACTCAGTTTGTCATTGCGAGCACAGCGCGGCAATCTCGTTGCGGCCAGGATCGTTGCTACACCAACGGGATTGCCACGTCGCTTCGCTCCTCGCAATGACAGGTTTGCAGACAACTGGGTACGCATGAGGCGAAAGCGTCGGTTGCCGCTCACTGCGGTTTGAATTACGATAGCAGATGATTTGCGATCAGACTGATCGAACGCAACGGACGTAGCAACTTGACACGACGGACCAAAGCGTTAGTGACCGGAGGGGCCGGATTCATCGGCTCGCACCTGGTTGACGGGTTGTTGGACAACGGATACGACGTGGCGGTGGTGGACAACCTCAGCAGCGGCCAACTGCGCAACGTGAACCACCAGGCTACCTTCTATCATGCCGAGCTTAACGATGTCCGACTGAATCAAATCGTCCAGCGGGAGCGACCGGAGATCGTGTTTCACCTGGCGGCTCAGAGCAGCGTGCGGCAGTCATCCATTGATCCGGTGGCCGACGCTGACGCCAACGTGATGGGTACGATCCGGTTGATTGCCGCCGCGGCCGCCGAGGGCGTGGAGAAGTTCATCTTTTCGTCCACCGGCGGTGCGATCTACGGCGATCCGGAGACAATACCCTGCGACGAGGACACGCCGATCAACCCGCTGACTCCTTATGCCTTGTCCAAGTACGTCGGCGAGCAGTACCTGGAGCTTTTCAACGAGACCTACGGGCTGGACTACACAATCCTCCGGTACGCCAACGTTTACGGACCCGGACAAAATCCCGACGGGGAGGCCGGCGTCATCGCGATCTTTACCGGGATGATGCTGAGCGAGCGCAGACCGCATATCTACGGTGATGGCCTGCAGGAACGCGATTTTATCTATGTGTCGGACGTGGTCCAGGCCAACCTGGCGGCCATCAACAAGGGCCATGGCAGGACGTACAATATCGGCACCGGGCAACAGGTCAGCGTAGCGCGGATCTATGAGATGCTCCAGGAAATCACGGAATTTGACCAGGAGCCGGACTACCGACCCCGCCGAACCGGCGAGGTGCGCCACATTGCCCTGGACTCGACCCGCGCCGAAAAAGAGTTGAAGTGGACGCCTGAGGTGTCGCTGGAGGAAGGACTGCGACGCTCGGTGGAGTATGTCAGAGCTTCGTTTTCGCAGCGCGCCAACCGCGTAGGGGCTGCGGCAGAGCGCCGGCGGCATCACGCCAACCCGGCGCAAGCGGCCGGCAACGGATCCAACAGGTAAAGGAGGAATCCCCCAGATGTCCAACGACTACGACGTTGTGATCCTTGGCGCCGGGGCGGCCGGCATGTCCGCGGGGCTCTACTCGACCCGCGCCATGCTCAGCACGCTGATGATCGAAAGCATCGGCCCGGGCGGGCAACTGCTGATCACCGACGATATCGAGAACTACCCCGGCTTCCGTGACGGTGTGAAGGGGCAGGCGCTGGCGGATGAGATGTACAACCAGGCCGAAAGGTTTGGGGCCAAGATGGAGTTTGCCGAGATCGAAGGCGTGGAAAACCTGTACGATGACCGGAAACTGGTCCGGACCTCCGAGGGTGATTTCACGGCTCGGGCCCTGATCATCGCCACCGGCGGCTCCCACAACAAGCTGGGGGTGCCCGGCGAGGACGAGTTCGGCGGACGCGGGGTCTCCTACTGCGCGGTCTGTGACGGGAACTTCTTCCGGGGCCAGGACGTGGTGGTGGTCGGCGGGGGCGACTCGGCGATGGATGAGAGCTACTACCTGACGGGTATCTGCAACTCGGTGACTATAATCCACCGCCGGGACGAACTTCGCGCCACCAAGGTGCTGCAGGATCGGGCCTTCTCCAATCCGAAGTACAAATGGCTGTGGAGCCACGTCGTCGAGGAGTTCGTCGGAAACGACGTTCTGGAAGCGGCCCGGGTCAAGAACCTCAAGACGGACGAGGTGTACGACTACCCTACCGCCGCCGCCTTCGTCTACGTCGGCTTTCATCCCAACACCGAGGCCTTCAAGGACCAGTTGGATATGGACGAGCTGGGCCACATCCGCAGTGACCTGCACATGAGGACCAACATCCCCCGCGTTTACGTGTGCGGCGACGCCCGGGCGGAGTCCACCAGGCAGCTCGGGGCCGCGGTGGGGGACGGGATCACGGCCGCCTTGGCCGCTTTCCACGACTTGTCCTCATAAGCCGGTAACGACATCCGCTGCGGACGCAGATGGCCGGGGCGGGTTGCACACCCGCCCCTAAATCAATCTCACCATCTCCCGAATCAGCAACGACGCGCTGCCGCCAATGATGACGAAAAGCACCGCGTAGCGGAAGATGCGCAGGCTCATGCGACGGGCCAGCCACCCCCCAAGTGTCGAGCCGACCACGACCACCGGGACCCCGATAGCCATCTCCAACTCCACCTCCTGGGGGATCAGCCCGACCAGGTAGTACAGCGCCAATCCCAGCACGCCGGCCAGCAGAAAGTACACGGCCAGGGTGGCGCGCATGGTCTCCCGCGACCAGTCCTGCTCGATGGCGTAAATGCCGGCGACCGGGCCGCCGATGCTCAGCGTCGTGGTCAACAGTGTAGTCGTAAAGCCGAAACCGACGGCGGCGCGTTTGGTCCGAGTGGCGGGCAGCCGGACATTGAACAGCGTGAGCAGGGCGATCACCAGGATCAGGCTCACGATGGATAGTCGCAATGCGGTGGGCGCCGCCACGCTGAGCAAAAGTACCCCCAAAGGCACCGGCGGCAGGCCGGAGACGATGAACAGCCACGACTCCCGCCAGCGAAACGCCCGCCAGGTTTGCAGCAGGATCAGCACCGTCGCCACGACGATCATCGCGTTGGACAGCACCACCACCTGACGCGGAGCTAGTATCAGCAGCAGGATCGGAGCCATGGCCAACGCCATGCCGAAGCCCACGGCGCTGAAAACGAACGATCCCAGCAGCAGCGCCGCCAGGATGACAGCGAGCTCCCAGCCGAAGAGCATCAGGGCAGGTTGAACAGTCCGAGTTGGGCAGCGCGGCGCAGGGTGCGCTGGACCAGGACCACCGGGGGCCCGTTTCGGGCCAGCACAATCTCAACGGAGTCCTCGGGGGTCAGCGTCAGCGAGCGTTCCCCGTCCAGGGCCACGGTGCAATAGCGGGGTTCCAACGCAACGGGAATACCCTCGTGGAGCAGTTCCCAGGAGGCTATGGAGGCCGGCTCAACGATGCCCGGCGCCACCGGGGCGATGACGGTATCCTTTGGCGGCGGGTCGGCGTCCGCTCCGCCGCGCGCCAGGACGTAGCGCAGGCCCCTGACGTCGCCGATGGATAGGGGATGCAGACGCCCACCCACCGAAGACAATCCGATGCCGCCGGGTTCGGCGCGGGTGAGAAAGACCTCGTGAACGGTGTCCAGGTCCCAGATCGCCCGGGTGGCGACATAGCGCTCGCGGGAGATGGCGACGTCAACCAGGGCAAGGTCGCGGAACTCGCCGTTGACGTGGATCTGCAGCGTCTTGCTGATCACCGAAGTGTCGGAAAGTTCCATGCTTCCGGAGGCGACAAGTCCGGCAGCAATGCCGGCCAATGTACCTTCGACCATCACCGGGAAGATGTTGTTGGTGCCGGTGGAGATGGCGACCAGCGGTATCCGATTAGTTCCGACGGCCACCGCCCGGTTGGTGCCGTCGCCGCCCAGGGTTATCAGGCAACCGACGCCCATCTCGGCCATCATGGCGGCGGCTCGGGTGGTGTCGCCCTCGGTGTAGAGAGGCGACATGGGCAGCATTTCCAGGGGCAGCGAGATGCTGGAATCGTCGGCGGCCCGCCGACACAGGTTGCCGCTGTCGGGCATGGCAACCACGCGGGTCACGTCAGTGGATTGCAGGCCGATCAGAGCGCGGCGCACGGTGTTGACTTTTTCCCAATCGGGAACCACCCGGCCCTGGGCCACCAGGCGCCGGATGTCCTTGCTGGCGGCGGGGTTGGCGATGATTCCGACGGTGGTCATGGTGGGGCAAGGTGGCGGACGGGCGTTGCTCGGTGACGACGGCCTACTATACACCATGGCCGCACCCGACCCGGAGAGCATTGATTTTCTCGATCCCGGTGTGACCGGGTGGAATGCCGGGTCGGGGTGATACAATTCCGGCCACATTACACGGTTGTGCGACCTCTACCATGGGATGTGGCCAACGGTCGTGTCGGACGAAGTTACGGCTCCCACACCGGAACGCTTGTATCCAGGAAAAGGGCCGGAGCCGCAGCGAATCAATCCCAGCAGGAAATTGAGCAGGAGAGCGTTATGGATTCTGAAATGGCTTTCACTCCCGCCACCGAGGTGCGGCGCATGATCGCCGCCAAAGAGGTCTCCGCGGTCGAGCTCGCCGAGTTCTTCTTCCAGCGCATCGAGGAGTTGAATCCACAGCTGAATGCTTATTTGACCTTGTGTCCCGAGCAGGCATTGGCAGCCGCTCGTGCGGCGGACGAGGCGGTGCAAAGGGGCGACAATCTGGGCCCGCTGCACGGTGTTCCCATTTCGGTGAAAGACCTGGAGCTGACGAAGGGAGTCCGGACGACCATGGGGTCGGCGGTCTTCCGGGATCGGGTGCCGGAGATCGACTCGATTGTGGTGGAACGGGTCAAGGCTGCCGGCGGGATCATCCTGGGCAAGACCAACACGCCGGAATTCGGCCAGTCGGGAACCACCGAAAACCTCGTGAGCGAGCCGTGCCGCAATCCCTGGAACACGGACTACACCCCCGGAGGCAGCAGCGGGGGCGCGGCCGCCGCTCTGATCGCGGGTTTGTGTACCCTGGCCACCGGCAGCGACGGCGGCGGCAGCGTGCGCATACCCTCCAGCTTCAGCGGAGTGACCGGGATTAAACCGTCCCACGGCAGGGTGCCCCGATACGGTGGATACGGCGGGCCGGCCGTCAACCATTTCTCGCAAAGCGGCCCCATGAGCCGGACCGTCCGCGACACTGCGATGCTGCTGCAAGTATTGGCCGGTCCGGACTCACGCGATCCCAACACGATGACCGACACGCCGCCGGATTATATGGCGGCGTTGGAGGGCGGCGTCGAGGGCTGGCGTGTGGCGTGGAGCGACGACCTGGGCTACGCCGCGGTGGACCCGGAGGTGGTCCAGATCACGCGCGGCGCGGCGCAGGTCTTCCAGGAATTGGGGGCGATAGTCGAGGAAGCGGCGCCGGAAATCGAGGGCGACCCGTTCCCGGCGTTTTCCACCGTGTTCGGCACCGCATCATACACTTCCTACGCCGACCTCTACCCGGAACGGCGGGAAGAGCTGACCCACTACGTTCAAAACACTTTCGACGGCGCGTCGCGTCATACCGCCGCGGACCTGTCTCGGGCTCTGGCGTACGTGGACCGACACAAGCGGCGGTTCGCGGATTTCTTCAACACCTACGACCTGCTGCTCACTCCGGCGATGGCGGTGACGGCGTTCCCCATCGGCCAGCATCCGACGACTATCGGTGGGCGATCCGTGGAACCGTGGTGGGGATACCTGCCGTTCACCTTCCCAATAAACATGAGCGGGCAAACCGCTTCCAGCGTGCCGTGCGGGTTCTCGGCGGCGGGTCTGCCGGTGGGTCTGCACATCGTCGGGCCGGCGGGAGGAGAAGCCCGGGTACTGCGCGCCATGGCGGCTTTCGAAGAGGCGCGACCCTGGGCACAGCACCGGCCGGCCGTTTGCTGACCTGCGTCCTGCGGTCTCCCGGAAGACTGGCGTTGTAGCGCGTCTCCCGCCGATGACGGCTCGGCCTCCCCTCGGCCGGGCGACGCGCCAATCCGGCGCCGGCAGATCAGCGTAAACGGGTTCATGGTTTCCAGCGCACTCAATTTGGCGCGGGCAAGCGGTAGCGCGCTACGGCGTAAAACCCGTCTGCCCGCGGTTCGTCTCGGCCCGGTTGAGTGGGCTTTTCTGCTCGTTGCTCTCGTGGCGGCCGCCATGCGGTTGTGGGAGTTGGACGGGCGGGTGATGCATTACGACGAGGCCATCCACCTGCACTTCTCCTGGAATCTGGCGCGGGGAGTCGAATACGTTCATTCGCCGTGGATGCACGGGCCGTTTCAGATCGAACTGGTGGCGGTGGTGCTCAAGTACCTTGGGGATACCGATTTTTTGGCGCGTCTGCCCTACGCGCTGTTTGGGGTGGCTCTGACCGTTTTGCCGTATTTCATGCGGCGTCTCATCGGCGACAAGGGGGCGGTGTGCGCGGCGGTCATTCTGGCGTTTTCTCCGTCCCTGCTGTACTTCAGCCGTTTCGGGCGCAACGATATCCTGATGGCGGTTTGGGCAGTGCTGCTGCTGATCATGCTCTGGCAGTATGGAATCAACAACCGCAAACGCTACCTGTTGGGCGCCGCGGTGGTGACCGCCCTGATGTTGGCGACCAAGGAGACGGCCTACTTCGTCATCCTGTTCATGGGACTGGCGGCGATGGCTCTGGGTTGGCGGGAGTTGTGGGCGTTCGTCAAGACACGACGGGGTTTGTCCGGCGTGAGCGGCCACGCCGGGTTTTTCATTCTGCTGGCCACGTTGACGCTGCCCCAGGCAGCCGCGTTGATAGCGCTGGCGCAGTCTCCGTTCGGGCTGACAATCGCATCCCACGATACCGGATCCACCGGGGACACTGGCGCTCCGGTATGGGAGGCGCCGTTCGTCACGTTGCCGTTGTGGGCGGCGCCGGTCTGGCTGCATATAGTGGCTGCGGCCGCGCTGGTCGGCCTGGGGCTGGCGCTGACGATGTGGCGGTGGCGCATCCGGGGCTTGATCGACCTGGTCTCGGTCGCCGTGGCGGTACTGTCGACTGTCGCCGCAGTATCCGTGGTGGTTGTCGGACCCTTCGATAACCTTCTAGCGGCGCTGGAGACGGCATGGGGCGGATCAGCCGGGTCGTTGGTTGACTGCGGCGCCGGCGCGCTCATCTTGCTCCTGGGTGTTGCCGCCCTCAGGCTGAACCTTGCGTCCGAAATTGGATGGCGCGGCGTCATGCTGCTGTTGGGGCCGGCCATCCTGCTGACGTGGGCCTGGCTGGTATTCCTGTGGGGCGGCGCCGAGTTCGTCAGCCAAATGCTGCCTTCGGCGATTTCCTCGGAGGATCTGGCCGCGGGGCGCATCGCGGTGAATTACCTGGTGCCGATTCTGGCTCTGTTGATACTGCTGGTAGCGGGCGCTACGGTCGGCATCACCTGGGGCGGAGGTCTTTGGCTGGGGTGCGCGGCGGTCTTCTACGCGATATGGACCCTGCTCTACACCACCATGTTCACCAACTGGGCCGGCGTTTTCACCGGCTCGTGGCAGAGCCTGGGCTATTGGTTGATGCAGCAGGACGTCGCTAGGGGCAACCAGCCGTGGTATTACTACTTCGTCGGGTTGAGCGTGTATGAGCTATTGGCTCTGGTTTTCGGCGGGATTGGAGTGGTGTGGCTGATCCGGCGCCGGGACGTTCACGGCGGGATGGGCCTCGTGCTGGCGGCTTGGGTGATTGCGACGCTGGTTTTATACACTATTGCCGCGGAAAAGATGCCGTGGTTGTTGGTCAATATAACGGTGCCGTTGGCGTTGGTTGCGGGGATGTTCTTGGGCCACGTCATGGATGGGATCGATTGGAGCTTCCTGACACTCCGAACGGCGGCAGCTTTGATCCTCGCTCCGATATGGCTGGTGCTGACGGTGTGGATAATTTGGCTTGCTGCCCGAGGCGATATAGGTAGTCTGGCCATCTGGTTGGGGGCTTTGATCCTGCTGCCGTTGGCGGGCGCGATAGCCTATCTGATTCGTGGCCACCCTCAAGCCGGTGGAGCGGTGATTATAGGCACAGCAGCCATGCTGCTGATCTTCGGTGTAGCCGGAGCAGTGAGGGCGGCGTACACCTATGACGATTCCAATATCGAGATACTGGCCTACGCCCAGGGTTCCGCAGACTTGGAGCGTACCTACGCCGAGCTGCGCGAAGTCGCCCTGGTCGATGACGCGGGCGATGCGGCGGTCAAGGTAGATTACGACATGTGGTATCCCTTCCAGTGGTACGTGCGCCACGAGACGGAGGAGGGCAGCCTGCGGTTCGACCGTTTTTGCGTCGCCGCCAGTGATCAGGAAGAAGACGAGAAGAAAGACTGCCGCGCGGTGGGCGAGGACGCCGGCCCTCAAATCTATCTGGCCGAGCACGGCCATGCGGTGGAGGAGGAAGACGCGCCGGGTTACCGGCGAGAAGGGCCGATGCGGAACCTGCTATGGTATCCTGAAACCTACCGTCGCCCGGGAGAGGCGCGCACCAACACCGGATTGTGGAAGCAACTGGAAGCGGACGCGACATTTTTCAGGAATGTGGCCGCCAACCCCGATAAAATTCGACAAGCGCTGGAATACATCGTCGCCCGTCGCCAGCAAAGCGACTGGTATTCAGCCAGCTATTACCAGTATGCAAAGGAATAAAATCCCGATGACAGAGGCTGACGCATGACCACGGTGCCAGCATTGCCAGAGCCAGGATCAGCGGCGGTAGAAGACCGCGTGCAGATCAGCCGTCGGTTTATCCGGCAAGCCCGCGAGGAGCTCGAGCGTGGAGACCGTCTCCAGGCCACGGAAAAGGCCTGGGGCGCGCTGGCGCAGTTGTTCAAAGCCCACGGGCAACAGCGCGGTTGGCTGAATCTGGGGAGCCATCGCACCGTGGGGCACATTGCCAGGCAGCTGCACCTCGAATACGACGACATCGATGTTGCCAGTGCATACATCGCGGCTGACAACGGCCATCGGAATTTCTACGACAATGAGATGGGCCCTCCGGAGATTGAAGACATCATAACTGTGGTAGCAAGCGTGCTGCCCCAGTTGGAAAGCGCGTTGAGTGAACCCCCGCGGGCCTTTACCATTCGCGATGGCGACCTTTGGAGGGTGCGAACGCTCACCGGAAAGCAGTACCTCCAGGTTGGCGACACGTCGCCGATCGGCTTCTCAAATACACACTAGCGATCTCCGATAGTGGGGTATTTTTTCGGCAATTGGCGGTTTTGGGCGGGCGTGCTGGTCAGCGTGGTGGCGCTGGGCCTGCTGGTTCTGCTGGTGGACCGGAGAGAATTGGCCCACGCGCTGCTGAGTGCGAACTACTGGTACCTGGCGCCGGCCATCGTGCTGTACTTCGTGGGGCAATGGTTCCGAGCGCTGCGCTGGCAGTTCCTGCTGGCGCCGGTTTCACGCATATCGGCCCGTCGGCTGTATCCGGTGATCATCATTGGGTACATGGCGAACAACGTGCTGCCGGCTCGTCTGGGCGAGTTGGTGCGCGCGGTTTATCTGTCGCAGCGAGAGAAAGAGGTGAGCGTGCCGGCATCCATTGCCACGTTGAGCGTCGAAAGGCTGTACGATGGGTTGACCCTGCTGGCCATGGGCGCGGTGGCGGCCCCCATTCTGTTGACCGCAGGGCTGTTCAGCGAGGCGAGCCTGGTTTACCAGTCCACGGCCGTGGTCCTGATGGTGGGAGTGATCGCGAGTTTCGCGGTGGCCCTGGTGGCGCTGACCGCCCTGGCAACCAGCCGACGGGCCGTAAACTGGCTGATCGCGGTCACGGCAATCCTGCCGGCAAGATTCCGTTCCATGGCGGTGGAAGTGATACACGGGTTCGTCGAGGGCCTGGCGACGCTCAATTCGCCCCGGAAACATGCCGTCCTGTTCCTGGGTTCGCTGCCGGTATGGCTGGCGGAGGCCGGCGTCTACCTGATAGTCGCCTACTCGTTCAACCTGGACGCCTGGTTCGACTCGTTCTGGTTGCTGGCGGCCGCGATACTGCTGGTCACCGTGACCTCCAACCTGATCACGGCGATTCCGGCGTCCATCGGGGGGATCGGGCCGTTTGAGGTGGTGGCGCAACAGACCCTGGTGGTGTTGGGCATCGGCGCGGCGGCGGCAGCGGCCTACACGGTGGCGGTGCATCTGGTCGCGCTGTGGCTGCCAGTCAACATCGCGGGTCTCCTGTTGCTGCTCTGGCACAACCTTTCATTGCGTCGGCTGACCGCGTTGCCGGAGACCGAAGCCGAAATCAAGCCGGTTGACGCTGTTGCGCCAACGGCCCGACAGCCCCGAGCCGGCACGGCCCAGGACGATTAGGATGAAGGTAGGCATTATCGGAGGCGGAGCGGCCGGCCTGGCGGCAGCCCTGGAACTGACGTCAGAGGGACACTTTGCGGAGGTGTTCGAGGCGGCGCCCTTCCTCGGCGGCCAGGCATCAACTTTCGAGGTCGGCGGAGGCCAGCTGGAGCGGGGCTACCACCACCTGTTCGTCAGCGACACCGACATGGTGGAACTCATTAACGAGTTGGGCCTGGGCGATTCGCTGGAGTGGCTGGAGTCGAAGGTGGGCCTGTTCCACGGCGGCCGCATCTGGGATTTCGCCACGCCGATGGACTTGCTGAAATTCTCGCCGCTGCCCTTTGCCCAGCGCATCAGGTTGGGACTGTGGACGTTCCTGCTGCAGAAAACCCGGGACTGGCGCAAGTTCGAGGGAATCACGGCCGCGCAGTGGACGCGCGACCACATGGGGGAGGATGCGTACCGGGTGATTTGGGAGCCCATGCTGCGGGGCAAGTTCGGCGACTACTACGATCAGGTGAGCATGACGTGGTTGTGGGGGAAAATCTACCTGCGCGTGGCATCCCGGAAACGGATGCAGAAGGAACGGCTGGGCTACCCAATGTGCAGCTTCGGCCGGGTGTTCGATGCCTGCGGGGAGCGGATCGAGGAGCAAGGAGGCCGGGTGCACCTCGGCGCGCCGGTGAGACAACTGAATGTAGAGGACAACCGGGCGCTGGGTTTCGTCGCCTCGGCGGATGGCGAGCCGGAACATAGCTACGAATACGACGCGGTCATCGCCACGACGCCTTCGTACATCTTCACGCGCCTCGCGCCTGACTTGCCGGATGATTACAAATCGGTGCTGGAGTCCGCGCGCTACCTGTCAGCCGTGCTGGTAATCCTGGTGCTGGACCGGCCGCTGACCTCAAAGTATTGGCTCAACGTGGCGGACCGGTCTTTGCCCTTCGTGGGAGTAATCGAACACACCAACATGATCGACCGCGACCTGTACGGCGGCAACCACATCGTGTACCTGACCAATTATCCGGACCGCAACAGCGAGCTGTATCGCAAGGAACCTGAAGAGTTGTTGGAAGAGTACGTTCCGCACCTGCGCAAGCTGAATCCGGACTTCTCACTGGACTGGATACTGGAATACCACCACCACCGGGTGGACGGGGCGCAGCCGATCAACGGCGTGCACTACAGCGAGCGCAATATTCCCGACCACCGGACACCAATCGGGTCGCTGTACCTGGCGAATACGACGCAGATCTACCCTGAGGATCGGGGGACGAACTACTCGGTGCGAATGGGGCGGCGGGTGGCGCGGATGGTACTGGAGGATGGGGAGGTGTTATGAGAACCACTGTGAACTTGGATGACGAATTGTTGAAGGATGCCAAACGGCTAACCGGCATCGATGACAGCCGCAACTCGTCAATGCAGGTCTCAAAGCGTTGGTAGAACGGGAAGCAGCCAGGATACTGGCAAAATTGGGCGGTACGATGCACGACCTTCAAGCTGCCTCCCGGAGACGCAGCGAACCGGCATGATACTGGCCGATACGTCGGTGTGGGTTAACCACCTGCGTGCCAATGACCCTATCCTGGTGTCGCTGTTGGATGATAACCAAGTTGTGATGCATCCCAATGGTCATTGGATGCCAATTCCTGAGGATCTATGGGTTGCCGGCTAATCCGGCTCCGGCCCTCGCATCCCGTCGGCGTACCACCAGAACTTTGCCACCGACCAGCCGCCGGATGCTGGCGAAAGTTCCAGGACGGACGTCGCTCCGGTGACGTGGCACCATAACGGTGCGCCGTCCCAGTTGCCACTTGTCGTGACCGCCCCTGCCCCGTCCGGGCGTGAACGCAAACCCGGCAGCGATCAGGGCGCGAACAACGTCAGCCCGGTTCGGCTGCCTCAGCATTCGTTGCCGTCCCTCCCGGGCGCCTAACGGTACGGATTGGGACCCGAAACCCTTACCCACTCCAATGTGTACTCACCCCACCCCTCAGCTTCGTATTCAGCGCAAAGTTCGGTCATGGCGTCGTCGGGACGCAGCGGGAATTCGCCCGGCGGGTAATCCGACAAGTGGCCTTGAATAGCGTCCTTTATCATTTCCAAGGCTTCTTCGCGGGTCCGTCCGTCGGTAGCGCAGCCTACCGCCGGGCAGTCCGCGCCCCACCGCCAG
This sequence comes from Dehalococcoidia bacterium, assembly GCA_034420475.1. GTDB lineage: Bacteria > Chloroflexota > Dehalococcoidia > Lucifugimonadales > UBA3495 > Bin87. Next base: position 11,872 of record DAOULH010000030.1, on the reverse strand, counting down.
TCGCCGTCAAAGTCTTCTCCGTCGTAGTAGCTCACCAGAACCTGGAAAGTGCCTACGTCCTCGATACTGTCCGACGCTGCGTCAACTTGGTGTGATGCGTGGGTGTTGGCGGATGTCATCGTTGGCTCTCCTCTATGCTTCCTGGATGCAGGGTAGCACGCGGGCGGTTTTCAGCGAAAGATGATGGCCATGCAACGGGCGGGTTAGCCCGATTTTTAGTATAATCAAAGAACCTGCTGGCCCGTTCAAGATTGCTCATTTTGCCCACTATCACCGTCCTGGCCGACGACCGCAACGGCCATAATCCAGACCCGTCAATCCGAGCAATCGAAGAGGCCGGTGGCAGTGTCTGCGCAGTCGTACCGACGGTGGCCTCGACCGAGGCGCTGGAAGGCGCCGGCGGTTTGCTGGTGCCGGACTATTATCAGGGAGCGGGCGGCGACCTGCTCGAAGCGGCGTTACGGGTTGATATGCCGGTGCTGGCCACGGGCGGCGGGATGCACGCGCTGAACCGGCATTTCGGCGGAGGCGCCCCCCTGCCAGCCCCGGCGCATTACCCTGATGATGGGACAGAATTTCTGCGCCATCAGATCTACCTTTCGCCCGGCTCCAAGGTGGCCGCGATTATCGGCAGCGCCGGCATGTTTCGAGTGAACAGCCGGCATCGCGAGGGGATACGCGAACCGCAGCGAGCGGAGCGGTTGATGACCATCGCCTATCAATTGGACGACGGCGTTATAGAGGGCCTGGAAAGCAAGGAACACAGCTGGGTGATTGGCGTCCAGTTTCAGCCGGAACGCGGCGACGAAGTGCCCGCCAGTTTCAACAACCTGTTCCTCGGGTTGGTGGAACGCGCCCAGGACTTCATTGAGAATAGCGACACGAGGAGAACTTCACGATGACTACGGCCCCCCCACAGCAGCCCGGCGGCGAATTTACGCTGCGACCCATTGAGGACGAGATGCGCGAGTCGTATCTGTCCTATGCGATGTCCGTCATCGTGGCCCGGGCGTTGCCGGACGTGCGGGACGGGTTGAAGCCGGTGCAGCGCCGGATCCTCTACGCCATGCACGACATGGGCATCCGGCCGGGGAGCCAGTACCGCAAGAGCGCGCGCATCGTTGGCGAGGTGCTGGGCAAGTTTCACCCGCACGGCGACGGGTCGGTGTACGACGCGCTGGTGCGGATGGCGCAGCTGTTCTCCATGCGGGCGCCGCTGATTGACGGGCAGGGCAACTTCGGCAGCATCGACGGCGACCCGCCGGCGGCCATGCGCTACACCGAGGCTCGGCTCGCCGCCATTGCCGACGAAATGCTGGCGGACATCGATCAGCAGACCGTGGATTTCTCCGACAACTTCGACGATTCCCTCAAGGAGCCGCAGGTGCTGCCGGGCCGGATGCCCAACCTGCTGGTCAACGGGTCGTCGGGTATTGCGGTGGGCATGGCGACCAACATGCCTCCGCACAACCTGGGCGAGATCTGCGACGCCATCAACTACGTCATCGACCATCCGACGTGCAACGTTGACCAGCTGATGGAGATCGTCCCGGCGCCGGACTTTCCAACGTCCGGCCGGATCCGGGGCGTGGCCGGCGTGCGCGATATGTACGCCACCGGCCGCGGGCGCGTGGTCATGGAAGCGGTGACCGAAATCGAGGATATGCCGGGCCGCAATTCCAACCGGCAGCGGATCATAATCAGCGAGCTGCCCTACCAGGTGAACAAGGCGACCCTGGTGGAAAAAATTGCCAGCCTGGTGCGAGACAAGACCCTGGTGGGCATCACCGAAATCCGCGACGAATCGGACCGCCGGGGTATCCGGGTGGTGATCGAGCTGGCGCGCAGCGCGCAGCCCACGGTGATCCTGAACAACCTGTACAAGCGAACGGCGCTGCGGTCGTCCTTCAACGCCATTATGCTGGCGCTGGTGGATGGGCAGCCGCAGGAGCTGCCGCTCAAGGATCTGATCAACCATTTCGTCGCCCACCGCGAAGAGGTCATCCGGCGGCGCACCGAATATCAGCTGGGGCGGGCCCGGGACCGGGCGCACATCGTGGAGGGTTTGCTCAAGGCCCTGGACGCCATCGACGCAATCATCGAAACCATCCGCAACAGCCAGGACGTCGAGACCGCGCGCAATAACCTGGTGCAGCAGTTCGACCTGTCGGAGATACAGGCCCAGGCCATCCTCGACATGCAGTTGCGCCGCCTGGCCGCCCTGGAGCGTCAGCGCCTGGACGAAGAGTACAACGACCTGCTGGCCACCATCTCCCGGCTGGAGGACCTGCTGCAGAACCCGCAGAAGATCCGCGCCGAGATCAAGCGGGAGACCCGCGAGGTCAAGCGCAAGCACGCCGACCCGCGGCGCACGGTGATTATTCCCGAGGAACTGCAAGAACAGTCCATCGAACAGTTCATCGTGCAGGAGGACGTGGTTGTCACGCTGAGCCAGCGCGGCTATATCAAGCGCGTGCCCATCAGCACCTACCGCAACCAGCGTCGGGGCGGCAAGGGAGTGCGCGGCGCGAACAACCGGGATGACGACGCCCTGATGCAGTTGGACGTCGTCAATACTCACGACCAATTGCTTTTCTTCACCAATAAGGGCCGCGTATACCCTCTCAACGTATACGAAGTACCTAACGACACTGGCCGCACGGCCCGAGGGCTTCTTCTCGTAAATCTCATAAGATTGCAGCCCGGCGAGCAAGTGCAAACTATGCTGACTGTCCGTAGGGGAGATTACAATAACCTTTACGTGTTCTCCACCCGACGAGGCCAAGTGATGGCACTGCATCCCGGCGAGTTCAAGAACCTCCGCCAGTCAGGGCTGATCGCTGTGAAGTTCAAGGAAGAGGGCGATGAATTAATTGGTGTCCGCCCAGTGAACGAGAGCGCGTCAATCATGTTGGTTACCGAGCAAGGTCAAGCTTTGATGTTCCCGGCCTCCGAAATAACGCCGCACAAACGGGGCACCAGTGGTGTCATCGGCATCAGATTCAAGGATGAGTTCAACGACAAAGATCGTGTTGTGGCCATGGACGTGGTCAACAACCCTGAGGAAGAGTTCTTGCTGGTAGTTACCGAGAAGGGAAAGGGAAAAGCCACGCCGCTTTTCAACAGCAAAGGCGAAGCCAATTACAGAGAACGCGGACGAGGCGGCATGGGGGTACAGACCATAAAAGCCGACGACGAAACTGGGCCCATTGTGGACGCCAAGATAGTCACCTCAGCGGAAATGAATGACGAGGAAGACCACGAGGTGTTCATCATCTCAGCTCGAGCTCAGGTCATACGCATCTCTCTCTCCGAAGTGGGCATCCGAGATGGCCGGCGTACCAAAGGTGTGAATCTGATGACAGAGACGGAACGAGTTGGCGACGACAGCGTAGTGTCCATAGCGTGCTTCCGGGCTACGGACTATAGCCAGGACGACCCGGCTCTGCAGGACGGCGCGGCGGGCACAGCCCTGGCACAAGCCGAAGAGGTCGCGGCCCAGGCGGACAGCCAATACGAGGACGCCGATGATGAGGAAATTGGCGATGACGCAGCGGATGATGACAGCGACGATGACGACGGTGATGATCCGGATCATCACGTGAACGGACAGGCTCCGCTGTTGTAAGGAATTGCTACGATGCAACTCGTAATGGTTCATGGCTCCGGCCAGAACGAACTGACCTACCACTACCAGACGGAACGGTTCGCAAACGCGGACGCTGTCAACCTGCCCGGTCATCCGGACGGGGAACCCAGGGACAGCATCGGAGGGTACGTTGACTGGCTGAGGGATTACGTGCGCGGGAAAGGGTATCCGCCCTTCGTCCTGTTCGGACACTCCATGGGCGGGGCCATCGCCCTGGACTATGCGCTGCGGTTCCCCGAGGACTTGGCCGGGCTGGTCCTGATCGGCACCGGCGCTCGACTCCGGGTTCACCCGGATTACCTGAACCGTTGCCTGGATGAGGCCCAATGGCGCGCCGAGGCTCCGGCGTATTACGAGGCGATCAACCGGGAGCTGGCGCCCGAACTGGCCTCCCGCGCGCTGCAATCGGGCCCCATGGTCGAGCACAACGACCTGTCGGCCTGCGACCGGTTCGACGTGATGGAGCGGGTCAAGGAAATCGCCCTGCCGTCCCTGGTGATAGTGGGCGCGGACGACATAATGACTCCGGTCCGTTACGCGGAATACCTGGGCCGGGAGTTGCAGGACGCCGAGGTGGTGGTGGTGCCCGACTCAGGGCACTTCGTCACCCTGGAGCAGCCGGACGCAGTCAACGATGCCGTCGCCGGTTTCCTGCGTCGGCTGGGAGGCGGCGCAACCTAGCCGAACCTGTTACCAGCGATCTTCAGGGCCCGGCCTACAGTCGGGCTTTTGCATGTCCTGGGATTTGGCCGGCCGGTATTGCTGGTATTATGGGGCCAATCACCTCCGGTTCCGGTTGCACGAGCCATGACATCGGCGCACACTTACATCCCAGACGGGCATCGCCTGGCCTCGTCCTTGGCCGGAATGTACTCGGGGCATCCCGACGCCCAGGGGTTGCCCGTGGCGCGCCGCGTGGCGGTGATCGCCGCCGAGTTGATCGAGTCGGGTGATCCGGCCGTCGACGCTACGGTGATCAACACGGCGGCGTTGCTGCACCTGGCGGGCCGACCGGATAAACCGGGCCGAGTCGCCGCGTCCGTTGCGCTGGCTGGCGCATGGTTGCGCGGTTCGGGCGCACCCGAACCTTACGTGACAGCGGTGGCGATCTCCATCCGCGGCGCCTGGGGCGAGGTTAACGACGACGCGAGCGCGGCGATCCTGCGAGACGCGGCGCTGCTGGACCTGGCCAGTGTCGAAAGGCACGCCGACTACCTGAGAGACGCGCCGCCTCCCGGACGCCTTCGGGAGCCGTACCTGGCGGAATATCGCCGCGAGTGCTTGACGCCGGCATTGCAGTTGCGCGGCATATTGGCCCTGCCGGTGGCGTTGGAAATGTATTCCCAGCGTATGCCCAAATTGTCGGCGTGGCTGGATGGACAGCCGGCCAATCTGATTCCACCGGATTGGCGGCGGCTGGTGGAAGTGGGGGAGATTGAAGGCGGGGTGGGCAGGTTGCTGGCCGGCGAGGATCCGGCGGCGGTTCGAGCCGAAATGCCTGCCGGGGGGCTGCCCTACGCGGAGTACCGGGGACGGCAGCGCGCCATCATTGCCGGAAGCCACGACCGGATCCTGGAACTTACCCGCGCCCGCATCGAGGCGTCGCGCAACGTGGCCGCGGAAAAGTACCTGGAGAGCGACACCATCCACAAGCCGGCGGTGGAGGAGAACCTGTTTGTCGGCGCGAGGCGTCGCGCACGGCAGTTGGGATTGTCGGCGGAGACTGCGGAGGACATCGCCAGGCTGCTGCTGTCGAACGCCCGCGAGGTGCAGGAGCGTACTCTGAATGACATCGCCCAACGGCTGAGCCGGTTGCACGGGCAGATACTGGACGCGGATTCGCCGGAAACCCGCACTGACGAGGCCGATATAGCGATCCCTTCCCTGGTGGTACGCACCGGCGACCAGCCGTTGGCGCGCGAAAACGAACTTATCAAGGAACTGCGCGTCACTGGGCTGAACGAGGCTTACCCGGAGCAGCGCGGCCGCTTCATGGAGTGGTTCGAGACCCCGCATCCCTACATGCAGACCGGCATGACGGTCGGCAGCAGGGACGCCGATATCTTCATGCAGTCGTTGACCGATGGCCAGCGTTCCAAAGTTTTAGTCACGGTGGCCATCGACGGGCCGCCACACTTGGGGCACGGCACCTTAGTCAGCGTCCTGGCGAACTTCCAGGCGATGGGCGCTGAGGTGACAATCGGATTCCGCGATGAACTCGGCGACCTCGAGCAGGCGCGGCAACTGATGCGCGAGTATTTGTCATCGATGGCGGCCAGCGGTCTGGATCTGGAGCGCGCCGGGTCCTACTTGCAACAGGACAGCCCGTCGATTGTCAGGACTGCGTTTGAACTGGGAGAGGCCATCCCGCTGAGCGTGTTGAACTCGGCCTTGGGGCTGCGTCTGCGTGACAGCGCGACCGACACCTTCCGCCCGCTGCTGCGGCTGGCGGATATCCTGCACGTACAGCAACCGCAGGCCGGCGGCCCCTGTCGCACGCTGGTGGTCGACGGCATCGGCGGCGACGTGTACGTGCGCATGGCGCGCAACGTGGCCGAACGGTTCGGGTTCCTGAAGCCGTCGGCGCTGTATCTGCGACCGTTACGGAACCTGACAACCTACGAAGATCCCCAGACCGGCGGCGCGGTGGAGGTGATGACCAACCGGGTGCCGCCGGGCCGCATCACCTATGACGACGATCCGGACGACATCCGGCGGCGGATCAGCCGGGCTTATACCGGGGGACGCGGCACGCTGGAAGAACAGCGGGAAAAGGGCGGCAACCCCGATCCCAGGGTCTGCTCGGTTTCCAGCCTGCATGCCTTCTACGCCACGCCCGAACCGCAGGCGTACGCGGAATTGCAACGGAGATGCCGGGCTGGTGAACTGCTATGCGGGGAATGCAAGGCGACCGCTACGGACGGCCTGCTAGAATATCTCAAGGAACATCGAACCAACAGGATGGGTTGTCCAAAGAGTTGAAGGCGTGCCGCGGCTCTGGCCGGGCTTAATCTGAGCGGGGATTAACGATGAAAGAATTTTTCCTCAACCACATCTGTACTACTCCGCCGTACACCGTGGCATCGTGTGAATATCAGTACATGGTGTTCACGTTCGTGGGAGCTGCCACCCTCATAGGAAGCGTCGTCATGCTGGCTATTGTCGTGGCTCGTCGTCAGAAAAAAGACCAACCGTGATTGCGTTATCGGCATACGTGGTGCTTGTTCTCACTATTGGCTTCTGGGGTTCGGTTTGCTACGAATGGGCGGAACGTACCGAAAAGTTCTGGCCGAAAGCTCTGCTGAGAACTCTCGCGTGGTTCTGGATTGGGCTGGCCGGAATACTATTGACGTCGCTTGTCAAGGTAAGCGGTCAATAGCAGACTTCGGACACCGCAATCCTTCGCAGGAGATTACTTAAATGTCTGACCAGCAACGGATTCTCACCGGTATGCGCCCCACCGGGCAACTGCACCTGGGGCACTACCTGGGCGCACTGGAAAACTGGATACAGATGCAGCACGAGTACGAGTGTTTCTTCCTCATCGCCGACTACCAGGCGATGGGGGACCACCTGGACGACATCGGGCTGATCCAGCGCTCCGTGCTGGAGGTTGCCACGGACTGGCTGGCCGTGGGCTTGGATCCTGAAAAGTCGTCGTTTGTGATCCAGAGCTACGTGCCGGAACACGCTGAGCTGACCATGTTCTTCTCCATGCTCATGCCGCTGAACCAGCACCAGCGGAACCCGACACTGCGGGCGGAAACCCAGCAACTGGAGGCCGAAAACCAGTCGATCACCCTGGGGTTCTTCAACTATCCTATCAGCCAGGCGGCGGACATCCTGCTGCCCAAGGCACACCTGGTGCCGGTAGGGGAGGACCAGGTGGCCCACATCGAGTACACCAGGGACGTGGCCCGGCGGTTCAATCGGCTGTACGGGGAGGTTTTCCCGGTGCCTCGCGCCAGGGTGGGCCGGGTTCCCCGGCTGGTCGGAACCGATGGGCAGGCCAAGATGAGCAAGAGCCTGAACAACGCCATTTATCTTGCCGACGGGCCGGATGCGGTGGAGGATCGGGTGCGCCGCATGGTCACTGATGTCACCGGCCAGAATCCCCGGTTGCGGGCCACAGACCCGGGCGTCGTGGAATACAACCCAGCCTTTCTGTACCACGACGCATTCAATGACAACGCCGACGAGGTGGCCGAGCTCAAAGAGCGGTACACCGCCGGGACAGTGAGCGACCGCGAGGTGAAGGAACGACTCACCGCTGCGATCAACCAGTTCCTTGAGCCGATCCGCGAGAAGCGGTCATGGTACGAGGGGCATCCGGACTTCGTGCGTGACGTATTGAAGGCTGGCACAGAACGGGAACGCGCCATTGCGCAGCAAACCATTGAGGACGTCCGCCAGGCGATGCAGGTAGTTTATACTTGACCTGCCCACCGCAATGGCATCAGAGACAACCCCATGGCAACCGAGCAAATTCCCACCTTCGACGACCTGATGGCCTTGCTGGAACGCAACCCGGAATATCGGGAGCGGTTGCGCCAACATATCCTGGACGAGGAGTTCCGCCGACTGCCGACAGAGGTGCGTGCGCAGTCCGAACGCTTCGACGCGCTGACTGAGCAGGTGCGCCAGTTGACTGCGCAGATGCGTGATGTGGTAATACGATTAGACCACCATGATGTTCAGTTGGCCAGGTTGATTGGCGACGAAGCGGAACGCCGGGTACAGCGAAACGCTCCCGCCTATTTCGGGCATCTGCTCAGGCGCACCAGAGTAATTTCATCTGCCGAACTGGCGGATATGATTGACGATGCTATTGAAGCTGGCGGTCTTGATGAAGGGGATCGCGCTCCACTGCTGGCGCTGGACTTGCCGGTGCGCGGCATTGACCGCAGGACCCGGGAACGGGTGTACTTGGCGGTGGAGGTATCAGCCGGTATCGGTGAACGCGACATTATGCGCGCCGCCGACCGGGCCAGGCGGTTGGAAAGGCTAACCGGGCATCCGGCCCGGGCGGTGGTTGCCGGTTATTCCATATCCCCCGCATACCACTATATGGCTGCTGAACAGGGTGTAGCCGTGATCATGGTTGCGCCGCCCGACCCTGGGCAGCCGGAGCTGCCCACCGACATCAAGGCAGACCCACCGCCGTAACCGGGGCCGGCGAAAGAATCTGTTGACAGACCCTACGCTCCAGCCGATTTAGTTTGACGCCTGATTTATGTACTGCTTAAGCCAATGCTCGAATTTTGTTCTTATTCATTGCCAAACGGAGGGACGATATGGCAGGCAATCCACGAGACAAATATTGCATCGTCGGCGTGGGCGAAACCGAGTACAGCCGGGCCTCGGGGCGCACCACCCGCGCCCTGGGCGCCGAGGCGATCCGCAACGCCATGAACGACGCCGGCCTGACGCCCGATCAGGTGGACGGGATGCTCAGCTACCACGGCGGCGATTCCACCCCGTCAACGTCAATACAATACGACCTGGGCATCCGGCCGAATTTCTACATGGACTGCTCGGGCGGCGGCTCCTCCACGGAGGCGCTGGTGGGGCTCGCCATTGGAGCTATCGAGGCGGGCATGTGCGACGTGGTTGCCATCTTCCGGTCGATGAACGGCTACTCCAACGTGCGCATCGGCGGCACCGGGGCCCGGGCGTCGGCGCCCATCGGTGGGCTTGACCTGATGAAGCGACCCTACGGCCTCATCAGCGCGGTGCAGCAGTTTGCCTACACCTTCACCCGCCACATGGCCGAGTATGGCGTCAAAAGCGAGGACCTGGCGGCTATCAAGGTAGCCCATTCCAACCACGCTTCCAACAACCCCAAGGCGCTGATGAAGCACCGGGTGACCGTGGACGACGTGATGAACTCCCGTTGGATCATCCGGCCGGTGGCGCACCTGCTGGACTGCTGCCTGGAAACCGACAACGCCACCTGCGTCATCGTCACTTCCGCAGAACGGGCGAAGGATCTCAAGCACAAACCGATCTACATCAAGGGAGTGCAGGGTCGTGGGACCAAGCCGGGCGGTGACTTCCACTACCAGCACGGCCCGATCTCGCGGGTGGCCGGCCACTACATCGCCCCGCGCATCTTCGACCTGGCCGGCGTCAAGCACGAGGACGTGGACCTGACCGGCTGCTACGACGCCTTCACCTACACCGTGCTCTTGCAGTTCGAGGACTACGGATGGTGCGAGAAGGGTGAGGGCAAGGACTACGTCACCAGCGGCATCATCAACCTGGGCGGAAAGCGTCCCAACAACCTGAGCGGCGGGCACCTCTGCGAGGGGTACACCCACGGCATGAACATGGTCATCGAGAACGTGCGACAGCTACGGGGCACTGTCGATGACTACTGCCCGGGCGCTTTGGAAGGCGACCACACCTACGACTACGCCGAGGGCGGCTGTCGCCAGGTGCAGGACGCCAAGATCAGCATGAACATGGGCTGGGGGACGCCGGCGGTAGGCAGTTCCCTCATCATGGGCAACGTGCTCAGCTAGACGCCGAACAGGGAGAGGAACAATGCCTAATTACACCTACCGGGGCATCACGCTGAGCATCCCGGAGAATGATTCCGAGTACCAAGGCTATTTTGAGGCAGCGGCCGAGGGTCGCCTGGTGGTCAAGAAGTGCGCCGACTGCGGGCTGCTGCGCGGCGAGCCGGGGCCGGGATGCCCCTGGTGCACCTCGCTGAACTGGGAGTGGCAGCAGGTTTCCGGCAAGGGCACCATCTACTCGTACCAAGTGGTGGCGCATACGGTGATCCCCAGTTTCCGGGACCTGACTCCCTTCGCCATCGTGCTGGTGGAGTTGGACGAGCAGCGCGGCCAGCCCACCGAGTTCGACGGCTTGCGCATCACCGGCAACCTGGTGGACGGCGACTTCAACATGGAGAAGGAGGAGAACGTCGGCATCGGCAAGCGGGTAGAGGCGGTTTTCCTGCCGGTGGAAGACGGGTTCATGCTGCCGCAGTGGCGTCTTATCGACGAACCGGATCAGGGGTTCACGTGGTCGCACGAGGTGCCGGAAGCATAGAGGGAGAGGACGACCATGAGTTCGCGGCTGGAGAATGCCGGTGATACCGACGCCACGGCGGTTTACGATGCAACGCTGACCGACGTCGCGGACATCCTGGACGCCGCCCGCAGCGCCGCCGCCCGCTCCGTGAACTCCATTATAACGGCGGCCTACGGCTGGTGGGCCGCCGCATCGTGGAGTACGAACAGGGCGGCGCAGAGCGGGCCGAATACGGCGCGGAGCTGATACGGCGGTTGTCCGTTGATTTAACTGCGCTTTATGGGCGTGGGTTCTCGGTCCGTAACCTACGCCAAATGCGAGCGTTTTATTTGGCTTGGGAGATTCGGCAGACACCGTCTGCCGAAAGCGCATCGTCAGGTCGAATTCGGCATACACTGTCTGCCCAAAGCGTAACGCCGGAAGCTACGTTGGCAACCATCGCTTCCAGCTTCCCGCTCCCATGGTCGGCCTACGTCCAACTGCTTTCGGTACGAAACGAAGCGGCGCGGGAGTTTTACGAAGCCGAAGCTATCGCCGGCGGCTGGACGATACGCCAACTCCGCCGTCAGATTGGCAGCAAGTTCTACGAACGCACCGCCCTTTCCCACGATAAAGAGGCGATGTTGCTCCGCGGGCGTCAACAGGAAGCGGGCGACGTCATCAGCCCGGCGGAAGCGTTCAAAGACCCGTACATACTGGAATTCCTGGGGCTGAAGGACGAATACTCCGAAACTGACCTTGAAGAAGCGCTAATCCGTCACTTGGAAGAGTTCCTTATGGAATTGGGCGGCGATTTTTGTTTCGCGGGCCGTCAGCGGCGTCTGCGCATTGGTGACGAGTGGTATCGGGTTGACCTGCTCTTTTACAACCGCCGGCTGCGCTGCCTGGTGGTCATCGACCTGAAGCTGGGCCGGTTTACCCACTCCGACGCCGGCCAGATGAATCTCTACCTCAACTACGCGCGAGAGCATTGGGTCATTGAGGGAGAGAACCCGCCGGTGGGGTTGATACTTTGCGCCCACCGGGACGAAGACGTAGCGCGTTATGCCCTGGCCGGTTTGGACAATACTAACCATTGGTGCCGGTTAGAGTCAGAGGGTGAAATGAGCAATAGAGCGGTGGATGCGTCCATTAGCGTCTGGTTCCAATCCATTCCATTGCGCCAGGATGTTGAAAGCCGCG
>DAOULH010000029.1:0-38663 GCA_034420475.1 Dehalococcoidia bacterium | reverse complement strand
AATGGCGGAATGGATGGAAGGCGGCTCCCGCCTGGGCTGGATGCTGGACGCTATTGACCGCCGCGTCTATATCTTTCGCTCCGGGCGCGAGATGGAAATACTGGAAGATCCGGCGGTGCTGGATGGGGAGGACGTTCTGCCGGGTTTCACGTTTGAGGTGGGGCGACTGATGTTCGGGCATGAGTAACCGCCACCGGGCAAGTTCGTCAGCATCAGGATTTACTGGATTCCAGGATTTTCGGGATTGCGCTTCCTGATCCTGTCAGTCTAATGATCTTGAAAATCCCGCTTCTGACGGATGACCGCAACCATTTTCATTCTGCATAAGGAGACAAAAATATGGGCAGGCTCGATGGTAAGGTCGCTCTCATCAGCGGTGGCGCGCGCGGCCAGGGTGCAGTGGAGGCCAGGATGTTCGCCGCCGAAGGCGCGTGCGTGGTGTTCGGCGACATCCTCGACGATGAGGGGCGCCGGGTGGAGGCCGAAATCAGGGAACTGGGCGGCCAGGCCACCTACGTCCACCTGGACGTAACCAGCGAATCCGATTGGCAGGCCGCGGTGGATGCTGCCGTTTCCGAGTACGGCAAGCTCAACGTCCTGGTGAATAACGCCGGCATTGTGCTGGGCCGCAGCATCGAGGACATGACCGTGGAGGAGTGGGACCGTCTCTTCGATGTCAATGCCAAGGGTGTGTTCCTGGGCACCAAGGCGTCCCTGCCCGCCCTGCGCGAGGCCGGCGGCGGCAGCATTGTGAATATATCCTCCACCGCGGGCTTGGTCGGGAACGACTACAACCTGGCCGGCTACAGCAGCACCAAGGGAGCCGTGCGGCTTTTCACCAAGTCCACTGCCATCCAGCACGCCAGCGAGGGCATCCGCTGCAACTCCGTGCATCCCGGCCCCATCGACACGCCCATGCTGCAGGAATCCCGCGCCAATCGCGGCAGCGGACTCAGCGATGAGGAACAACGTCGGCGCGTGCCCCTGGGTCGCATCGGCCGGCCCGAGGATATCGCCTACGCCGTGGTTTACCTGGCGTCCGACGAAGCGTCGTTCGTCACCGGGAGCGAGGTCGTGGTGGACGGCGGGCGCACCGCCATGTAACGCACAAGGCGCCCCGAAGGACGCCCTGGCTGTCATGTCTTGGTCGAAATGGTCGGGGCGGCCAGATTCGAACTGGCGACCCCCTGCACCCCATGCAGGTGCGCTACCGGGCTGCGCTACGCCCCGCCCCGACGCGTTAAGGGTATCATCCGAGCTGACAATTGGCAAACTCGCTGGTATCGCCAGTGATTATTCAGAGTATTACCTGCTAGGATTACGGCACATCGCGGCAATATCATGAACGGCGATTGCTACAGCATCCTCGGCGTCCCGGCGGCAGCCACGACGGAAGAAATCCGTGCCGCCTACCGCCGGCTGGCCCGGCAGTATCATCCGGACCTCAACGCCGGGCCCGAAGCCGAAGCCCGCATGAAGGAGATCAATCAGGCGTACGCCACCCTGTCCGATCCGCAGCGCCGCCGCCACTACGATATCTACGGGGTAAGCGAGCCGCCGGCCGCCGAGCCGAGTCGCCGCAAGCAGCGCAATTCTGCCCGGCCCAGCGCAACTCGCCCCGCGCGTCCTCGTACCTATTCTCCATCATCTCCCCAGCGCGGTGAGGATATTGAAGCTGCCCTTCTGATTACAGGCCGGGAGGCGAGACAGGGAATGCGCAAAGTATTTCCGGTTACGCGAACGGAGACCTGTCAGCGTTGCCGGGGGACCGGGTTCGAGCCGGAGGAGACCCTGGAGGCCGGCCAGTGCTGGCGATGCGCCGGAGAGCAGCGGTTGCGGCGGGATCTGTGGCTCAGCGCCACCATACCCGCCGGCGTCGCTGATGGCCGCCGCCTGCGACTCCGCGGTCAAGGGAACGCCGGCCTGGACGGCGGAGCCAGCGGGCACATCTACATCACCGTTCGGGTCGCCCAACACACCCAGCTGCGCCAGGCCGTTTCTTTCGTGCTGCGCCACCTCTTCCGTTAGTGTTGCAGCTTGGCGCGGCCGTCAGGTGCGCGGTGAATTCGTTGCATCCCTGGCGTCGGGAGTAGGCTCGTCGAACGGCTTACCCTCGGCGTGGGCTTCCTCCCGCCGTCGGTTCCATTCACGCCAAGCGGTGTTCATTTCTTCGCGGCCCTGCTCTCGCCCTGCTTGTCGTGTCTTCTGTCGAAAAATTGCAGCGAAAACCATGGTGACTCCTTCGACCAGGATCGGACTGAACATGACCCAGAACCCGGCGGCGTACACGGTGTCGCCCATAATAGCCGATGGCGTGTCTCGCCACGATGGCGTGTCGGCGTCTATCGCGTGCACGTAGACGTAAAATATGGTGGTGGCGATGAAAAAGATGCTGAACGTCCAGAAGTGGGGCCTGGTGCGTCGCACCGGCACGGTGAATATCGACGCCCGTTCCGCATCGTCATCGTATCGAATGGTGTTGTTCACATCCTAAATTCTGTGAGCGTTGTCGATCAAGGTCGGGTTTGGCCGACCACGGTCAGACCAGCTCCCGAGCGCGGTACTGCAGCGCCTCCGCGAGATGCGCCGGTCCTATCCGCTCGGCTCCGGCGAGATCGGCAACCGTGCGCGCCACCTTGACCACCCGGTGCAGGGCCCGGGCCGAGAGGTCCAGCTGCTGCGATGCCCGCTGCAACAACGCCTGCGCGTCGTCTTGCAGGTCGCAATGCTCCCAGATCATCGCTCCGGAAATCTCCGCATTGGAAAGCCCCGGAGTCTTTTCCGATCCCTCGGCGAACCGGGCCTCCTGGATGGCGCGCGCCGCCACCACGCGTTCCCGCACCGCGGTTGAACTCTCGGACTCCGCCCGACCCAACAGGTTTTCGTATTCCACCGGCGGAACCTCCACGAAGATGTCGATGCGTTCCAGCAGCGGCCCGCTGATGCGCCGCTGGTACCGGGCACGGGCCGACGGGCTGCACACGCACTCCCGTCGCGGGTGCGAGGCATAGCCGCACGGACACGGATTCATCGCTCCCACCAGCATGAAACTCGCCGGGTAGGTCACCGTGCCGCTGACCCGCGTGATGGTCACCGTTTTGTCTTCAAGCGGCTGCCGCAGCGATTCCAGCGCGGCGTGCCCGAATTCCGGCAGTTCGTCCAGGAAAAGCACTCCCCGATGGCTCAGCGTGATCTCGCCGGGGCGCAGCATCCGCCCGCCACCCACGAGGCCGGCATTGGATATGGTGTAGTGCGGCGCGCGGAAGGGCCGCTGGGCAATCAGCGGGCTGTCCGGCGGCAGGTTGCCGCTCACGCTGTAGATCTTGGTGACGTCCAGCGCTTCTTCAGCGGTCAGGTACGGCAGAATGCCGGGCAGCCCGCGAGCCAGCAGCGTCTTGCCGGAACCCGGCGGCCCGCTCAGCAGAATATTGTGGAAACCCGCGGCGGCTACTTCCAGGGCCCGCTTGGCGTGGTCCTGCCCCCGGATGTGGCATAGATCGGTGCTGCCGGGCTGTTCGCGGTTACCGTTGAGGTGGACGCCGTTCTGTGGAAACGGTGATATCGCCGTCTCCCCCTGGAGATGGGACATCAGCTGTGCCAGCGTATCGACGGGATACACCTGTACTCCGTCCACCAGGGCGGCTTCGGCCGCATCGACCGCCGGCACGTAAACCGAGCTTATGCCCTGGTCCCGGGCCACGGAAACCATCGGCAGGATGCCGGCGGTATGGCGCAGCCCGCCGTCCAGCGACAGCTCGCCCAGGAAAATCGCTGGCTCACTGGTGGGCGGCGCCTGTCCGGTGCTGAACAATATTCCCACCGCGATGGGCAGGTCGTAGGCCGGCCCGGCCTTCTTCAGATCTGCTGGCGCCAGGTTTACGGTGATGCGTCGCATGGGGAACTCGCAGCCGCTGTTGCGCAGCGCCGCCCGCACCCGCTCCTTGGCCTCCTGTACCGCGGTATCCGGGAGGCCGACGATGTGAAAGGCCGGCAGTCCCGGCGAAATGTCCGTCTCCGCTTGAATTATCTGGCCGTCCAACCCAATGACGGCGCACGTCTGCGCAGTTGCCAACATACCGAGTCCTCCGTGGTTGATATAATCACCGCCGGTTGGCGGCTTGCCAGCACAGTATCATCAGCGAACAGGCGTTCGCTATTGCTGAGTGTCATCAAATTTTTCGGCCCTTTCCCGCCTTTGCTATCGTCGCAGCCCTAATCTATACTTGCGCCAATGGACCTGCATTTTGAAATCGGCGATCCGCAGCGACCGCGTGGCCACGCGATCCTGTATTTTCGCGTGGACACCGAGCCCGACAACGTGTACGGCACCTACATCATCACCCTGCCCATCACTGCCGATCTGACCAAGTACGTCCCGCCCTTCCTGGCCGCGCACCTGGGCAGCGCCGGCTCCGGCCCGCTGGCCAACTTCTCGGCCTTCGCCATGCCGCCGATGTCCGAGTTGGTGGAGGGCGGCTACGAACAACTGGTCCGATTGGCCAACCTCCGGAACGACGACCTGGTATATGGCGGCAGCATGTTCTCCTACGACCTGGCCCGCATGATGGAATCAGTGGCCCAGGCCGTCCAGGAATACGCCGACGCTTGGTTCCGAACCGGCGGCGAGGAGGGCGTCTCCACCCTGCCCGCCGAGGACGCCGCCATTCCCCTGGGCGGCTCCTCACCCTTGGCCGGGGCCGTGGATCCCGACGAGGGCGACAGCCTGGGCGTAAACGAAGTGCTCTGGAGTTTCATGAGCGAGGGCGACCGCCTGGCCGAAATGGGCCGGCTGCTGGGCCGCCTGCGCTTTGCCCAGGAAGGCAACGATTCCTCCGCCATCGCCGACATCATCGCCGAGATGACCGCCCTGGGCCGGCACCTGCCCGATGAGTTTGGCATCGGCTCGCTGGTTGACGCCGCCAGCGACACCACCCCGAACGGCGTGCAGTTGGCCCAGCTGTATCTCGACCGCTGCTACCGGCTTTCGTCCGGAGACACCGAGCAGGTGCGCCGCATCGACGAGGCCATCAAGAATCTGCAACGACGAGGGTGATCAAACCCTCGCCGTTCGCGTCGTGATCCGGGCGCGGCCAATCCGGTCGCGCTTTTGGTTTCCCCGTTACGCCCGCGGGTGACTCCGCTCGTATTCGGCGCGGACGTGCGAATCGGTCAGATGCGTATACACCTGCGTCGTGGAGATGCTGGAGTGTCCCAGCAGTTCCTGCACGTGACGCAGGGACGCGCCGTTCTGCAACAGGTGGGTGGCGAAGCTGTGCCGCAGTGTGTGCGGAGTGATTTTCGGGTCCACGTCGGCGGCCTTGGCGGCCGTTTTCAGGATGCTCCACACCCATTGCCGGGTGAGCCGCTCGCCGCGCTGGTTCAGGTACAGGGCGGTTTCGCCCTTTTTGTCGCTCAGCAGCTCGACGCGGGCGCTCCCGATGTACTCCCGCAAGTTCGACAGGGCGTCGGGGTAGAGGTAAACGATCCGCTCCTTGGAGCCCTTGCCCCAGGTGCGGATGAATCCCTCCTCAAAATCGATGTCCTGAACGTTCAGCGCCACCAGTTCGCTCACCCGCAGCCCGGTGGCGTACAGGAGCTCCAGGATGCTGGCGTCCCTGCGCCCTTCCGGCGTTCCGGTGTCTGCCGCCGTGGCCAGCAGGCGCTTCACGTCCTCCTCGGAGATGTACTTGGGAACCGTCCGTCCCACCCGGGGCGAGCCCAGGTTCTCGGTCGGATCTTCCGTTATCAGCCCGTTGGCGCTGAGGTATCCGAAGAATGATCGGACCGCCGCCACCTTGCGGGCCGTGGTGGTGTCCCGGTACTTGCGGTTGTCCCTCAGCTCGCTGATGTACGCGTTGAGGAGGTTGATGTCCACCAGACGCCAGACTTCCTGATCCTCGGAGTTGAGGCTGTCCGCGACGAACTCGCGAAACTGGTTCAGGTCGTTGCTGTAGGCATCCAGCGTGTTCTGGGAAAAGCCCCGCTCAACGACGAGGTGTTGCAGAAACGAATTTACCGTTTGCTTCATGATTTCCGCCAGTGGGCCGGTGTACCCTGCCCGGCTCCGCCTTGCTTCCCGTCAGCCGGGTGGTGTGGCGGGCGTGTTGCGCTATTTTTGTACATCCAAACCGCGGACGTCATTCGGCGAACGATGCGGGATTCGACGATTTCCGTTTACACGAGGCTGAAAACTCCCACCGACGCTGCCGTGACCACCGCCGCATGGACAATCAGGCTTGCGGCGATTGACGCCAACAACCGACCCCGGCGCATCCCGGCCACCTCCAGGGTCAGCGTGGTAACATACACCCCGGCCCACGGCGTGACGATCAATACTCCCCAGACGCCCCAGCGATCCAACGCTTGCAACAGCCGTTGGCTGCGGCGTCGCAACATCCACCTTACCGCCGCTCGAAC
This sequence comes from Dehalococcoidia bacterium, assembly GCA_034420475.1. Lineage (GTDB taxonomy): Bacteria > Chloroflexota > Dehalococcoidia > Lucifugimonadales > UBA3495 > Bin87. The sequence goes on along the minus strand of DAOULH010000029.1, from coordinate 32,246 downwards.
CGGCTCGGGACGCATGCGCAGCATTACTCTCAACACCCCCGTCCCCTGCTCCGCCCGGCGAAACAGCGCCGAAATCACCAAGGCCGGCAGCATGTTGAACACCACGGACACCACGGCAACCAGCGCCGGCTCCAGTCCCAGCCCCACGCCCAACGGAATGGAGACCAGTTCCTCGCCTATGGGCGATGCGGCGGTCAGCGCCACCGCTGCGTACTTGGCCCACAAACTCTCGGCCTCCGCAACCCGCTGACCGGACGGCTACCCCCGCATCCCGCGCGGCTGACCCCTACGACAGCAGACTTGAACATGATGCCATTAATTGTACTTGCCGTTGCCCTGCAGGCCGGCGGCGAACCCGCTGACCTGTCATTCCTGGCCTACCTGGACATTTGGATCATCGGCGGTCTGGTGATGCTGGCGGTGGTGGTAGTCGTGGGCAAATGGCTCTACGGCAAGTTCCGCCGCCGGCCCGACGATGATGACCTGTACTACGACGAGCGGTACGACGGCTACGACTACGAATGCTGATGTCATTGCGAGCGCAGCGCGGCAATCTCGTTAGCGCAACAACGGCGGTCGGGTTTGCTGGATCTGGTTCACGCGTACCCATTTTGTCTCTTACATCGATGGACAGGATGAATAGGATGCTGGCGATACCGTCGCGGCGTTCTGCTCACAGCAGCGTACAGGATGCCGGGACGCAGACAATAATCAATCAAATCCTGTCCATCCTGTGCATCGATGTAAAATTATCCCGGTCATCGTTTATAGCAGGTACGCGTGTGGTTGCGCCTGGCGTTTGACAGGATTCTGCGGATTTTATACCCTCCGCTATCAACGTCGGCATCAGGAGTGCGCGCAGATGGTTACCCGTGGATTCTTCGGACGGCGCCGCGAAACACCCCCCCGCCCCATCCCGCCCGGTCAATACTTGGAACGGGGGTTCCCGGTGCTGACCGCCGGCCCCACCCAGCGCGTGCCGCTGGACCAGTGGAGCTTCGTCCTGGTAGGCGCGGACGGCGAGCCCCTGGGCGAATGGAACTGGGAGCAGTTTCGGTCGCTGCCCGAAACGGAAATCTTCACCGACATCCACTGCGTCACCAAGTGGAGCAAGCTGGATACCACGTGGAAGGGCGTCACCATCGACGATCTCCTCACCGCCGCCGGCGTTGCTGATCCGCCGCCGTACCTGATGGCCTTTTCCTACGGCGGTTACACCACCAACCTGCCCACGTGGGACGTGCTCGAGGGTCGCGGCATGGTGGCCTTCGAGTTCGATGGACAGCCCATCGCCGCTGAGCACGGCGGTCCGGCTCGCCTGGTGGTGCCGCACCTGTACTTCTGGAAGTCCGCCAAGTGGCTGCGCGGCATCCGGTTCATGCCCCAGGACCAGCCCGGCTTCTGGGAGCAGTACGGCTACCACATGTACGGCGACCCCTGGAAGGAACAAAGGTATTGGGGCGATTAGTGCCGGACCCGACGACAGCGCCGGCCATATCGTGGCAGTCTGCCACCGTGGAAAAGGTGGCCGTCGAGACCTACCGCGCCAAGACCTTCACCCTGCGGCTCGCTGAGCCTCGCCCATTCCGGGCCGGCCAGCACTACGACGTCCGACTCACCGCGCCCGACGGCTACCAGGCCCAGCGTTCCTACTCGATTGCATCGGCCCCCGATGATTTCGGACGCATCGACCTGACGGTGGAGCTCATCCCGGACGGCGAGGTGTCCCCATATTTCCACGAGGTCGTCGAACCGGGCGATGTCTTGGAAGTGCGCGGCCCCATCGGCGGCCCGTTCACCTGGACGCCCGATCTGGCCGGCCCCCTGTTGCTGCTCGCCGGCGGGTCCGGCATCGTTCCCCTGAAATCCATCCTGATGCACCGGAACCTGGCCGCTCCGGACACTCCGGCGTTGCTGCTGTATTCGACGCGCGGCCCGGAGGACATCATCTACCGTAAGTTCCTCGACAGCGCGGGTCGGCGTGACGCCGGCGTGGCCGTGCGGTGTTCGCTGACCCGACGGCGGCCGCCGGGCTGGATCGGATATGACCGCCGGGTTGACGCGGCGATGCTGCGGGAGTGCACCGACGAGTTGGTCAGGATGAATGGAGATACCGGGGTCCCGTTAGCCTACGCCTGCGGCCCGACGGGTTTCGTGGAGGCTGCGGCTGATGCGCTCCTGTCCGTCGGCATCGCCGAGTCCGCCATCCGTACCGAGCGGTTCGGCCCTACTCAGTAGCCGGTGGCCAGCCCGGCCAGCCAGTTGGCTGCCGGGAGCAGGGTGGACCACAGTATCCCCGGCCGCAGCACGAAATCCGACGCCACCAACGCCACCAGCAACAGCGGCGCGAACCGCTGGAACCGTTGGTAAGTTTCCGCCGTTGATGCTGACAGCAGCGCCCCCAATGCCCGGTAGCCGGCCAGCGGCGCCAGGGGCAGCACCTGAAACGCGGCTTGCAACAGGTTGTAGATGATCAACAATCCGACCACGTCGGATATGCCGGAGCGCAGGCCGCCGGTCATCACAAGGTTCAGGCTGTCCGGCGAAGGGTAGGTCCAGCCCAGCAGGCCCGCCTTCACCGGCGACGCCAGCAGGAACGCCACCGTGACGTTCCCCAGCGGTCCGGCGGCCGACACCACGACCGACGGCCATCGCCCCTGCCGTCCGGGCGGGCCGGGCAACTGACGCCCCCAGCCGAAGCCGGAGACGGTCGCCAGGATCATCCCGGGTATATCCAGATGGCGCAGCGGATTGCCGAAGAGGCGTCCCTGCGCTCGCGGGGCGGGGTCGCCCAAAGCGGTGGCCACCAGCGCCTGGAACCACCCGTTGACCCAGATGGCCACGGCGCCGGAGAAGATGCAGAGCACCGCCAGGCGGACGAAAGCCCCAATGTCATCGGGCAGCAGGTTCGCGGATGATATCAGCATGAGCGGCGGCTATTTTACGCCATAGCCGCCGCAACGCCCGCAGATCTGTCGGCGAGTTATGGGATCATTCAACCCGTATCAGCCCGGCTCGACCCACTGCCCGAAGGATACGCCGCCCGTGTATTGCTCCGGCAGCAACTCCCACAAGATGTCCAGCAGCGGGCGAACATCCTCCAGGGCATATCGGGCGCGTTCCAGGTTCATATAGACCTCGTAGAAATTGCCGTGCAAACCCTCAGCGGCGCGAAGGCTCCGGTCAATCGCCTGGGCCTGTTCGGGCAACTCTGCCATCAACTCTGTGATCGCGTCCCGGATGGCCTCGTGGTCATAATGCTCCCAGCTGCGGAGGGTTGCTACGGCCTTGGTCAGCTGCGCTACCGTGCCCCAGCCTTTTTCGCCGGCCTGGCAGTAGTCGCCCTCGGCCAGATGGGCGGGCCATTTGGACCAGTAATCGCGCGCCTGCTCCAAATGCTTGGCAATGCGGGCATCGCGCCGGGCCGGGGTTTCCGGGCGTCGTATTCGCGGCGGCATAGTCGGCTCTTCTACTGCAACACGGCAGCCAGGTCCGGATGCAGCCCGCTCTCCTGCTTCTGGATGCCCACGTAGTGCAGCCGGGTCAGGTATTGGCGCACGTAGTCGGCGCGCAGTTTGTTGACCGGGATCATGCCCTCGGCCATCCCCGCAACCGACCCGCCGGCGATGATCGCCATGGCCTCCCACAGCACCGGGTCCTTCATCTCGCCCGCCATATCCTTCTCGATGGAGCCCAGGATCCGCCGCAGCGACACGCCGAAGTCAACGCCCTTGACGGCAACCGTCAATTTCAGCATCGCCATCCCGTAGGCCAGGTGACGAGCCTTGTCTTGCAGGCACAGGCTGAACAGCCTGCGATCCACCGGGTTGGTGGCGAAATGCGCCCCGAAGCGGTACAGCAGCATTGTCATCGTGCCCCGGGCGATGTACAGCGACACGGAAACCTCCGGCCAACCGGCCCGGGTTTCCACCATGCGACGGCTCATCATGCCCGGCGTTTCCAGGCCCAGGGCGCCGCCGTTGCACAGGGCGCGGTGTCGCATCGCCTCAAAATGCCGCGCCGAGTCGAACTCCTGGGTGGCCAGGAACATCTTGGGTTCGATGTAGGCGTAGTTCATCCGGTGCAGCCACAGGCCGATGGTGTCGATCTCGGCGGTGGCGTGCTGGCCCAACTCCGTGCACAGCTGGCACCAGGCCAGTTCCAGGGTCTCCGGCTGGTCTGGTATCTCATCCCACGGAATGTCCTGCATGGCGTTCCAGCGGCGTTGGATGGCCTCCTCGTACAGCCAGGCCGAGTTGTCCGACCACAGCTCATCCTTGCGGTTCACCGAGTAGTTGTCCAGGCGGGGCATCCCCGGCGTGGCAAAGGAGCCGCGCGGCATCCGGGTCATCTCCCTGCTCTCCTCGGGAATCTCGCCGTACAGGCCCACGTTGATCCCGTCTATCGTCAACCCGTGGGCCGTCGGCGTGGCACGGGTGCCCCACTGCCGGGTGTCCTTCATCCAGGGGAACCGCTCGGTTGGGGATGGGGGAGCCTCGGGCTCGGCGGTCGCCTCAACCGGCTCGTCTGCCGGAGCCTCCGAGTCTGCACTATCCACTACGTTCTGTTGGACGCGCTCGGCGGCCGATGACCGGTAATTCCCGGTGGGGTCGCTCTCGTCAACCGGCCCGGCCGGGTTGCTGCCGTTCTGCGGATCATTCTGCGTGGTCATAGCGCCTCACTTGCGTAATGGGCTTGTTGGCTCAATCATACTGCTGCGCGGTCGGCCGCATCCTCCTGCTGGTACTTGCGGAGCAGGCGGCCAAAACACCAATCCGTCCATTCTTCCTTCCTGCCGCCGGTCTTTTCCCAATTCCGGGCGATGGTAGCCCGGTATCTAGCCTCGAGGTTGAGCCAGAGTTGGGCGGGTGTACCAATAGCGGCTTCCAAGGCGACAGCGATGTCAGGAGTAATGGCGCGATCTCCAACGATAAGCTGGTTCACAGCTTCCACTGGCAAGCCGAGCGAAGCCGCAAGTCCCTGTGGCAGTATGCCAAGGAACTCAATCTCTTCCCGCAAGCTTTCACCTGGTGGTATTGCCCAATCGGAATAGACTGGCTCGTCGCTAGTCGTCATAGTGGTTACTCACTTCCTCGATGATGATGGTCTGCGCCGTGTCGCCTTGCGTCACAATAAGACGCCACCTTCCCGTCAAATAGATTGAAAATTCACCGGTCCGCGATCCCCGCAAAGGATGCAGCCGTAAACGCCTCACATCATAAAGTTGGCGAAAATCCGCGGCTTCGTAGAGGGTGTACATGCGATCGGCGTATCGCTGACCAACCTCAGGCCCCCAATCTATGATGGCTCGTGTACGGTTTTCATAGTTCCGCTGCAATTGCCGGGTACGGAAAATTACTTCCATAGATTACCTGCAATTTGCAGCGTACCGGAACAAACAACTGCGTATTCCCGGTTGATGCAATAGACAACGGCCCGCCGACCTCAGGACGACGGGCCGTCGGCATCACAGCGCCGATTGTCGAGCAGGTTACGCCGCTGCCTGGTAAACCTCCAGCAGCGCCGGGTTCACCCGGCCGTTCTCGATGCGGTCGTCGAAGCCGCAGGACTTCAACCGCTGGAAGTATTCCTTCACCTGGCGCTGGCGGATGGCTGCCAGGATCTTCTGGCCCTCGTCGGCCTTGTCCGCGCCGCCGCCCAGCAGGATGGCCAGGGACTCGGCGGTCAGGTTGGCGCTGCGGGCTGCGGGGTTCTCGCCGCCGTTGCCCGTGGCCTGCCGGTCCTCCGCCTCGTCCAGGTAGGCATGCACCTCTTCCCGCCGTTCCGGCACACAGGCATTCATGTAGCGGGCGTGCAGCACGCCGAAGGCCACGTGACGTGCCTCATCCTGGGCCGCCCTACGGTAGATGGCCTTCTCGGCGTCGTTGTACGCCATCAGCTCGCCCAGGCGGAACAGGGTCAGCACGTTACCCTCGCCGACGATGTGCAGCCGGCTGGAAAGCTCGGTGAACTCGCGGGCGTTGTCGGTGCTGCCGCCGGTGACGTCGCTCACCGAGTCGATCATCCGCATCAGGCCGCCGCCGTTGGCCAGCGCCCGCTTGCGGAACACTTCCATGTGCCGCGACTCGTCCATCACCTGGGTCAGCAGGAACATCCGCACCTCGTGGTAGTCCGGCGACATCTGCGCGATGAACCGGCCCGGCACGTCGGCGGCGACGAACTCGACCTGGGCGAAGAAGGTGGCCAACTGGCACTGCGCGGCCTCGACGTCGTCGGGCAGCGGGCGCAGCGTCTCCCACGGAATGTCGGTCGCCGAAGACCACTGCCGTGAGACGGCTTCCTGGTACAGCTTGGTCAGGTTGAAGCCCCACACTTCCTTCTTGTCGCGGAAGGTGTATGCGGAGAACTGCGGCACGCCTTCCCGGGGAATGGCCCCGCGCGTCCGCTGGGTTTGGTTGGGCGACTCGTCCAGCAGGTCGGCGGTGTACTGCGCCAGCGTGGGGTCGTGCGCCAGTTCTTCCTCGGCGCCGGGAACCTGGTCCTTGATCTGCTGGAGCCACGACAGGCTGAAGCCGTTCTGCAGCGCCTGTTCCATCTCGACAGTGGTGCGGTCTTGCAAAGTAGCCATAGGTAGTCCTTCTTCGCCGAGGACGACGGAATTATGCTCGCAATGTACCCGATGGCGCGGGGAAGCGTCAAGCGCGGTGGTCTGCCGCGCAATGCACTACCCCTGTTTCAGAGACCGCGTGTTCATGGTTGCATCGAACCCGGCCTCCTGTTATTCTCGCAATTAGATCATGTATTCTATTACGAGTTTGATGATGACAGAAGGCAGCTCAAATCAATTCGGTGGAACCTGGACTCAGCACAAGCTGCAAATTTTGCGAGGGTATCTTGAAAGGTATACCACCGCTTTGAAACGGCAGCGCTTTAATCTGGTATTCGTCGACGCTTTTGCAGGCACCGGTTACGTGGATATCGGGTCGTCCGACCATTCACAAGAGGCGCCGTTTTTGGTTGCCGACCTGGATGCCGAAACTGCGAGCATTCTCAAAGGCTCTACCTGGTTAGCCCTTGAAGTAGACGACCGCCCGTTTGATCAGTTCGTGTTTGTGGAACACAACCCGGCGTACGCTGCTGAATTGCATCGCTTGCGGTCCGAGTTTCCAAACCGGGACATTCATATCCAGACAGCCGACGCTAATGTATTCTTACCCGACTGGTGTGAGACTCAAAATCTACGCCTCGGTGTGCCTTGGAGCCGACAACGTGCAGTTATTTTTCTTGACCCGTTCGCCACAGAGGTTGACTGGCAAACAGTTCGATCCATAGCGAACACCAAATCTGTAGACTTGTGGATCCTGTTCCCTCTTTCCGCTCTGACCAGAATATTGCCCACGGAGCGACAGCCTGACGAAGAATGGGCTGCTGTCTTGGATAGGGTTTTCGGAGGTCCAGAATGGCGCGATGCTCTCTATAGCACGCAAGTCCAACCTACTCTGTTCGGCGAAGATCGGATCCTGACGGTACGTAGCGATCAACAAGCGATTGTGGACGCCTATCTTGCCAAGCTCAGGACTGTTTTCGAGGCAGTAGCGCCCACGCCCCGGTGGTTTTTGAATTCTCGGAACTCGCCGCAGTTTGCATTTATGTTCGCAGCTTCAAACCCTGCCGGCGCTACCATCGCCGTGAGGATCGCGGATCACCTGTTGAGAAACTGGTAACCCATGGCCGCATCCAAAATCGAGTGGACCGACGCAACCTGGAACCCGGTCACCGGCTGCAACAAGATCAGCCCGGGTTGCAAGCATTGCTACGCCGAGCGCCTTTCCAGGCGTCTCAAGGCTACCGGCATGGAGAAGTACCGAAACGGCTTTGCCGTGACGCTGCACCCGGACACGCTGGATATCCCGCTGCGCTGGCGCAAACCCCGCTCCATCTTCGTCAACTCCATGAGTGACCTTTTCCACGATGAGGTGCCCGACGAGTTCATCGCGCAGGTTTTCGACGTGATGACCCGCGCCCACTGGCACCGCTACCAGGTGCTCACCAAGCGGCCGGAGCGGGTGGCCAGCCTGAACGCGGTACTGCCGTGGCCCAGCCAGATTTGGATGGGCGCAAGCGTTGAATCCCAGGACTACATCCACCGCATCGACCGGCTGCGGGAGACCGACGCCGCCATCAAATTCCTCTCGCTGGAGCCCTTGCTAGGGCCTTTGCCAAGCTTGGATCTGGACGGCATTGATTGGGTCATCGTTGGCGGGGAATCCGGCCCGGGAGCACGCGAGATGAAGGAAGAGTGGGCCATCGACATCCGCGACCAATGCCAGGCCGCCGGCGTGCCGTTCTACTTCAAGCAATGGGGCGGGGTCTTCAAGAAACGCCACGGCCGCGTCCTGGACGGCAGAACCTGGGATGAAATGCCGCTGCTACAATCAGAACGGATGGATACACAGGAGTAACCGTTATGGACTGGAAAGATCGGATTGAAAAAGCGCCGGGTGTTCTGAGCGGTAAGCCGGTCATAAAAGACACCCGTATCTCCGTTGAGCAGATTGTGGGGCATCTCAACGGCTCCTGGACCGAGGATGACATCATCTCCGGTTACGGCATCACCGCGGAGGATATTGAAGCCTGTCGCAAATTTGCTGCCACCGGGGAACCTCTATCTCCGATGACTTGGGCCGAATTCGAGGCGGCCGTTTTTGGTGACGACGACCAGCAACGCAAGCAAATCGTGCTGTACTGTGAGCGCCATCGCAACAAAGCTTTGCAGGCCTCAGATTGGCAAGAGCGCATTGAGTAAGTGCCCGGCGTACTCAGCGGCAAGCCAATAATCAAGGGAACCCGTATCTCCGTAGAACAGATTGTTGGCCACCTCTACGGCGGCTGGACTGAGGATGACATAATCACCAGCTACTCTCACCTCACCCCAGAGGACATTGAGGCCTGCCGCCAATTCGCCGCCACTGGCGAACCTCTGTCTCCGACAACTTGGGCCGAATTCGAAGCCAACGTTTTTGGCGACGGCCGGCCGGGCAGACAAAAGGCGTAGATAGCGTATGCGAATACTGGCCGACGAAAATATCCCCGAACAGTCCATCCCGATGTTGCCCGACTTTGGTCACGACGTCCTATGGGTCAAAGAAGAGCAGCCCAGAACCCTTGACCCCGACGTGCTGGACTGGACTACCAGAGAAAGCCGGTTGTTGATTACATTGGACAAAGACTTTGGGGAATTGAACCAGCGTTACGGCAGACAAGCTCCTTTCGGTGTCATCCTGTTCCGAATCGCTGACAATGTGCTCGGAGCCGAACGGGCTCTGCTGATGACCCAAAACGTCAACGCTCAAGTTGATTGGCACGGCTATCTATGGGTAATCAACATCCGCAAACGCCCTGCGGCCTGAACAAAACGCAGGGGCGGATTTCAAACCCGCCCCTGCATTAGTTTGCAAGTTTGCCAACCGGCCTAGTCCGGCGTGGTGCCCACCTCGGGCAGCACCTGCTCTTCGTCCGCGGCCAGCATCCGGTTCATCGCGCTCAGGTAGGCGTGGGCGCTGGCGACGATGATGTCGGTGTTCGCGCCGCGCCCCGAGAACATCCGGCCGTTGTTTTCGACCCGAATGGACACTGAGCCAACCGAATCCCGTCCTTCCGAGACGGCCTGCACCTGGAAGTCGGAGATCCGGGCGGTGGTTCCGATGACCCGGTCGATGGCGCGGCACACCGCGTCCACCGGGCCGTTGCCCGTGGAGGCGTCGGTTTTGGCGTTGCCGTCGGGGCCGATGAGGCGCACCGTGGCGGTCGGGATGTCCTTGTCGCCGCTGGTGAAGTGCACCGTCTCCAGGGAGTAGCTGATCGGCTCCGACGCCGTCCGGTTCTCCTCGTCCATGAGGATTTCCAGGTCGCGGTCGGTGACCTCGTTCTTCTTGTCGGCCAGCTCGACGAACCGCTCGTACACGCTGGTCACTTCCTCGCGGTCCAGCGAGTAGCCCAGCGCTTCGAGCCTGGCCTGCAGGCCGGCGCGGCCGCTGAGCTTGCCCAGCACCAGCTGGACGTCCGGCGGCAGGCCGACGCGCTCCGGCTGCATCACCTCGTAGGTGGAGCGGTCCTTCAGGACGCCGTCCTGGTGGATGCCCGAGGCATGGCGGAAGGCGTTCTCGCCCACGATGGCCTTGTTGGCCTGCACATTCATGCCGGTGATGCGGCTCACCAGGCGGCTGCTGGGGTAGATCTGCGTGGTGTCCACGCCCAGCTCGACGCCGAACAGGTCCTTGCGGGTGTCCAGCGCCATGATGATCTCTTCCAGCGAGGCGTTGCCGGCCCGTTCGCCGATGCCGTTGATGCAGCCCTCGACTTGCCGCGCGCCCACTTCGATGGCGGCCAGGCTGTTGGACACGGCCAGGCCCAGGTCGTTGTGGCAGTGTACGGACAGGGTGACGTTTTCGATGCCGGCCACGTTGCGCTGGATGTCTTTCAACAGGGTCTGGAAGTCCGACGGGATGGCGTAGCCAACGGTGTCGGCGATATTGATGGTCGTCGCCCCGACCTTGATCACCTCTTCCAGCATCCGGTACAGGTAGTCGGGGTTGGTGCGCGTGGCGTCCATGGGCGAGAACTCGACGTCGTCGCAGTAGCCCTTGGCCTTGGCGACCATGTCCACGGCCATGGTCATGACGTCTTCCCGGTCCTTCCGCAGCTGATGCATCTGGTGGATCTCGGACGACGACAGGAATACGTGGATGCGGGGCTTCTCCGCGCTCTTGATGGCGCCCCATGCCGCGTCCACATCGCCCGGTACGGCGCGGGACAGCGAGCAGATGATGGGGCCCTGCACGTCCTCGGCGATCCGCTGGACGGCCTGGAAGTCACCGGGCGAACTGGCGGCAAAGCCAGCCTCGATGATGTCAACCTTGAGACGGCCAAGCTGGCGGGCGATTTGCAGCTTTTCGTCCACCGTCATGCCGATGCCGGCGGACTGCTCGCCATCGCGCAGCGTGGTATCCAGAAACTTTACTTGTGCAGCCATTTGGTCCTTTCCCTCCATTGGGATGAGCGCCCGTCGTTTCCCTGCAAAGGGTTGGGCGCATCAGCGTTGGTTGTTACGTCGTGCTAGATGGGGAAAGGCTGGGCAGGCACACGCAGTCCACCGCAGCCAGCCCCGCCAAGACCAGACTGCGATGGTGAACTGCTCTGCACAGTACCTCCATGCCCATGTGTCACCTCCTAGATCCTGATCCCTCCCCCGCCAGGCTGGCAGGGGCATGTAACTCGTACCGGCGCGGCTCACTCCTGGGTGTCGGTATTCTGCTGGCGCAGCCGGGCTTCCAGCTCGCGGACGCGGGCTTCGGCGGCGTCGGCCCTGGCCTCGGCCACGTCGGCCCGATCCCGTTCCGCGCTGCGCTGGGCCTCAGCCACATCGGCCCGGGTGCGCTCGTCCTCCAGGGTGGCGATGGGCCGGTCCGTGGCCGGGTCGCAAAAGGCCAACTGACCGCGCTCCCAGCGCAGGCTCAGGCCCAGCGCCGCGCTGTACCCCCGCACCCGCTCCGCCGTGTTCACGTCCATCTCAATGGCATGGTAACGGCCGTCGTCCCCCAGGCGATAGCCGGCCAGCCGCGTGCCGTGGTATTCCCCCGTCCGGTCAAACAGCCAGTATTCCAGCACCCCCAGCGCCGCATAGTCATCAAACTTGGGACCGGTGTCTTCGCTGGCCGTGCTGGGGGAGGCCACCTCCAGCACGAAATCCGGCGGCTTGCCCTGTTCAGAGACGATGTAGCCGTTGCTGGCCTCATACAGTTCCGGGTCCGCGTCGAAGGCCACCAGCAGGTCGGGATAGCGTGCCAGATCCCGGAAAGTGCCCGGTTCTGCGATGAGCCAGCGGTCGGCCTCCACCAGGGTAGTCTCAGGATTGCCCAGGTGGATGGCCAGGGAATAGGAGCGTCCGGTCTTGAACAGTTGGTCGAACTGGGTCACTTCGTCGGGCTCGCGTTCGGGGATGTCGGGCAGGCGGAAGCGACCCGGGACCGGGGGCGTTTTCACGACGCTGGTGGGTTTGGCGGTGGTCATATGGCACCTGCCGGCGGTGGGTTCCGCTCTCCGGGGACCTGTCAATCACTCGATCTCCCGCGGGTTCATCCACGGCATCATCTCGCGCAGGCCCCGGCCCACCTCGTGGATCCGGCTGGTGCGCGCTTCCTGGCGCAGGCGCAGGAAGTTGTGCCGTCCCTCGTCGCACTCCGCCATCCACTCCTGGGCGAAGGACCCGCTCTGGATGTCGTCCAGCACCCGGTGCATGTTCTCGCGGACGTGGTCGTCCACCACCCGCGTGCCCCGGGTCAGGTCGCCGTACTCGGCGGTGTCGCTCACCGAATAGCGCATGTAGTTGAACCCGCCCTGCTGGATCAGGTCAACGATCATCTTCAGCTCGTGCAGGCACTCGAAGTAGGCGATTTCGGGCGGATAGCCGCGTTCAACCAGCGTCTCGAAGGCCAGGTTGATCAGCGCGGTAACGCCGCCGCACAGGACGGACTGCTCGCCGAACAGGTCGCTTTCGGTCTCGTCCTTGAAGGTCGTCTCCAGCACGCCGGCGCGGGCGCAGCCGATGCCGGACGCATAGGCCAGCCCGATGTTCTTGGCATTGCCGGTGGCATCCTGGTGAATCGCCAGCAGGCACGGCACGCCGATGCCCTGCTCCACGAAGTGCTCGCGCATCCGGTGGCCGGGCGCCTTGGGCGCGACCATCATCACGTCCACCGTGGGCGGCGGCACCACGAACTGGTAGTGGATGGTGAAGCCGTGGGCGAACATCAGGGCCTTGCCCGGTCCCAGGTTAGGCTCGATCTCGTCCCGGTACACGTCCTTCTGCACGTGGTCGGGGATGGCCACCATCATCACGTCGGCCTCTTTGGCGACCTCGGCCACGCTGCCGACTTCCAGGCCGGCGTCGCGGGCCACCTGGCGGCTGGCGCTGCCCTCGTACAGGCCCACCATGACCTTGATCCCGCTGTCGTGCAGGTTCAAAGCGTGGGCGTGTCCCTGGCTGCCGTAGCCGATCATCCCGACGGTCTTGCCTTCCAGGAAGGACATGTCGGCGTCTTTCTCGGTGTAAATGTTCACTGCCATGCTGTTCTGTCCTTGTGGTTTTTCGTCATTGCCATGAAATTTGTCAGAAGCAGGATTTTCAAGATTAGGGGATTGGCAGGATTGAGATAACGTAATCTTGAAAATCCTGAAATCCGGCAAATCCTGATTCTGACAAGTCGACGCGGATTACACTCCCTCGTAGTGCCCCGGCGCCGAGCTGACCGCTCGTTCCGCCACGGCCCCGTTCCTTCCCATGATGATGGCATCGGCGCCCACGTCGTCGCTGACCCGGCCGCCGGACTTACCGCGCACCATGGCCACCCGGCCGGTGCGCATCAGTTCCAGGATGCCGAAGGGCTGCAGCAGGTCGTACAGCGCGTCGATCTTGTCCTCCTCGCCGGTGGTCTCTACCACCAGCGAGCGCGCGCCCACATCAACCACCTTGGCCCGGAACAGGTTCACCATCTCCAGGATCTCGCTGCGGTTGGAGGGCGTCGCCCGCACCTTGATCAGGGCCAGTTCCCGCGCCACCACGTCCTCCTCGGATATGTTGGACACCTTCACCACGTCGATCAGCTTCTCCAGGTGGCGGGTGGCCTGCTCCACCGTGTACTGGTCGCCGGTGACGACAAAGGTCAGGCGCGACAGGCCCTTCCGCTCGCTGGCGCCCACCGCCAGGCTGGCGATGTTGAACCCGCGCCGGCGGAACAGGCCGGCCACCCGGGTCAGGACACCGGGTCGGTCCTGCACCAGCGCGATGATGGTGTGTTGTTCGGCGTTAGATGCGCTCAAAGCCCACCCCCTCAGCCTCCGGCTCTTCCAGCATCTCGTGCACTGACTCCCCGGCCGGGATCATCGGGTACACGAACTCGTCTTCTTTCACCACGAAGTCCACGACCACCGGCCCCGGAGTCTCCATGGCTTCCTGGATCGCGCCGGCTACCTCTTCCTCCTTGGTGACCCGGATGCCCCGGATGCCGTAGGCCTCGGCCAACTTCACAAAGTCGGGGTTGCCGCTGTAGATGGTGGCGAAGAAGTCCTTGTCGTAGAAGAAGTCCTGCCACTGCCGCACCATACCCAGCGACCCGTTGTTGAGGATGGCGTACTTGACGTCGATCTTGTTCTCCACCGCGGTGGCCAGGTCGCACAGGGTCATCTGGAACCCGCCGTCGCCGGCGATGGACCACACGGTCTTCTCCGGCCGGCCCACCTTGGCCCCCAGGGCCGCCGGAACCTCGTACCCCATGGCGCCGCTGCCGCCGGACGTGATCAGCGAGTTCGGCTCCTTGTAGCCGTAGTGCTGCGCCGCCCACATCTGGTGCTGGCCCACGCCGGTCACGATGATGGCCTCGCCGTTGGTCTCGTCCGAAAGCTGCTTCATCACCTGCTGGGGCAACAGTTCTGCCGACTTGCGGATGAACAGCGACGGATGCTCCGCCCGCAGCGTGTCTGTTTCCTTGATCCAGTCCAGGTGCACGTTGGACTCCACCATGGGTATCAGCGCGCGCAGGCTGGCCTTGAGGTCGCCCAGCACCGGGGCGTCGGCGACCACGTTCTTGTTGAACTCGGTGGGGTCCACGTCAACGTGGACGATCTTTGCGCCGGGGGCGAAGTCGCTGAGCCGTCCGGTGACCCGGTCGTCGAACCGGGCCCCCAAGCAGATGACCAGGTCGGAGCGGTCGATGGCCAGGCTGGCGTAGGCCATGCCGTGCATCCCGGGCATTCCAAGGTTCAGCACGTGCTCGGTGGACATCGCGCCGATGCCCAGCAGCGTGGTGATCACCGGGATCTGCGCTTTCTCGGCCAACTCCCGCAACTCGTCCCAGGCCCGGGAGATCAGCACGCCGTGGCCGGCCAGGATCACCGGCCGCTGCGCACGGTTGATCAGGTCGGCGGCGGCCCGCACTTGTCGCGGATCGGGGTCGCCCGGCGGCACGTAGCCGGGCAGGTCAACCTCCGCTGGCCACTGGAACTCGATCTTCTCGCCGGCCAGCACGTCCTTCGGCACGTCGATGAGTACCGGGCCGGGGCGGCCGGTGCGCGCGATGTAAAAGGCTTCCTTGATGGCCGGCGCGACGTCGCGCACGTCCATCACCAGGTAGTTGTGCTTGGTGACCGGCAGGGTGATGCCGGTGATGTCGGTTTCCTGGAAGGCGTCGCGGCCGATGGCGGCCCGGGGCACCTGTCCGGTGATGCACACGATGGGCACCGAGTCCATCTGCGCGGCCATCAGCCCGGTCACCAGGTTGGTGGCGCCCGGCCCGGACGTGGCGGAGCATACTCCGACCTTGCCCGTGGAGCGGGCGTAGCCGTCGGCGGCCATGGCGGCGGCCTGCTCGTGGCGTACCAGGATGTGGCGCAACTGGGGATAGCCGGACAGCGCGCCGTAGAACGGCAGTACAGCGCCGCCGGGCAGCCCGAATATCGTGTCCACGCCTTCGCGCAGCAGGCTTTCGCAAATGATCTCTGCGCCTGTCATTTCCATAGTACGGCTACTCCTGTGATCTCTGCGGTTTCCGATGTGGTCAGGGCATAAAAAATCCCGACCCCGAAGGGACGGGTTGTAATTCCCGCGGTACCACCCTTCTTTTCCGCGCTCCGCACATTGCCCGGAGTGTCCCAGGCGAGCGCCCAACGCGAAACTCTTTGTACACAGCCGTTATCGGAGCCGACCCGCTGTCCCTACCCACGCTTTCGCGCTTCAGGCCAGTCGCTCCGGGGCGAGTTCGGAGTTTCCGGCCGCCGACTTCCACCAACCGTCGGCTCTCTATCAGGCCTTCCGCGCCTACTACTCCCCATCACCGCGATAAAACTGTCGGATATGCTATCACCCGCCCCAAACGGTGTCAACGAAACGCATCGCTCGTAACTGTCCAGAATCCGGGAGGAGGTTGTCATTGCGAGGCGCTGGCGCCGTGGCAATCTTGACGCCGTGGCCGCAACGTCTGCCCCAAAGGACTCTCCTACGCCAACGAGATTGCCGCGCTGCGCTCGCAATGACGCTTTCCCCGCAAGTCTGAACGGTTACTTTCAGGGGGTATCATTGCGAGGCGCTGGCGTCGTGGCAATCTCGACGCCGTGGCCGCAACGTCTGCCCCAAAGTGCTCTCCTACGCCAACGAGATTGCCGCGCTGCGCTCGCAATGACGCTTTCCCCGCAACTCTGAATGGTTACTTTCAGGGGGTTGTCATTGCGAGGCGCTGGCGCCGTGGCAATCTCGACGCCGTAGCCGCAACGTCTGACCCAAAGGACTCTCCTACGCCAGCGAGATTGCCGCGCTGCGCTCGCAATGACGCTTTCCCCGCAACTCTGAACCGTTACCATCGCTCACGCTACCCGGTTTGCGGCGTGGGAACGCCAGAAGCATGATTTTCAAGATTGGTGGATTATCAGGATTGGAACCGTTCGGTGATGGATATCTCCCAATTCTGCCCAATCATGTAATTGATCCCGTAAATTCTGATGCTGACGATTCACGAAAGTGGGGATGCGTAAGATGGCACGTCATCATGCGTGCCGGAGCGGTCGGAAACTGCGGAGCGGCTATGTTACGATGCCGGAAAATCTGCGGTAGGAGTACCATCATGGCCGACAAGATTCGCCTGGGCATCATCGGCGCCAACATCCACCGGGGTTGGGCCGTCCGTTCGCACCTGCCCGCCGTGGTCGCCAGCCCCGAGTTTGAGCTCACCGGCGTCTGCACCACCCGCATGGAGAGCGCCGAGGAGTCGCGCCGGATGTTCGGCGCGCGCCTGGCCTTCGATGACTACCACGAGATGGTGGCCCACCCCGACATCGACGCCGTGGCCGTCAGCCTGCGGGTGCCGAACCACTACGACCCGACCGTGGCGGCCATCAACGCCGGCAAGCACGTGTACGTGGAATGGCCGCTGGGCCGCACCACCGCCGAGGCCCAGGAGATGGCCGACCTGGCGCGGTCTGCCGGCGTCCGCAACATTGTGGGGCTGCAAGCCCGGGCCAATCCGGCGCTGCTGTACCTCAAGGACCTGGTGGCAGACGGCTACGTGGGCGAGGTGATGTCCTGCCATGTCCGCCGGATCTCGGGAGGGTCGCTGTCACGCCAGTCGGACCGGACCTGGCAGCGGGAACGGGAGCTGGGCGCCCACACGCTGACCATCACCTTCGGCCACACCATTGACGTCCTGCGCATGGTGGTGGGCGATTTCAGCCACGTGTCCACCGTGGTGAGCACCCAGGCCAACCAGTGGTTCGAGTCGGATACCAACCAGATGGTGGACGTGACCTCGCCGGACAACGTGCTGGTCAGCGGCCGGCTGGTCAACGGCGCGGTGGCCTCGGCCCACGTCGCCAGCAACCCGTGGATCGACAGCGGCTACCTCATGGAGATCCACGGCCGGGAGGGCACCCTGGTGGCGACCTCCGACGACACGCCGAACCACGAGGGCGTTCGCCTGCAAGGGTCCCAGGGCAACGACCGCCTGGAACCCCTCGAAATACCCCCGAAGTACACCTTCGTGCTGGAGGGGATGCCCCACGGCGCTCCCTATTGCGTCGGCCAGATGTACTACCAGTTCGGTGAGGCCATCCGGAACGGCACGGCCTGCGAGCCCGACTTTGACGAGGCGGTACGGCTGCACCGCTTCATCGACGGCATCCAGGCGGCGTCGGACACCGGCCGGGAAGTTGCCATCGAGTAAGCGCGCGTGCTGCGGCACGGGATAAGGCCGGCGGCCGGTTCACCCACCCGGCCCGCTTTCACAAATTGTCAGAAGCAGGATTTTCAAGATTCAAGGATTAGCAGGATTGGAAACGTTCCGTGATGGAGAGCTTCCAATCCTGCCCAATCATAAAATCCCGAAAATCCTGATTCTGACATTTCCCCAGCGCAAACCGTCAGAATGCGCTAGTGCCCGGCGTTCAGCGCTTCCTGCCGGCCCCGCGCCACCGCCTGCGTGAGCCGGTCGATCACAATGGCCATGAAGACAATGGCCAGGCCGGCGATTACGCCGTTGCCCACCTCGTTCTTCTGGATGGCTCGCAACACGTTGTCGCCCAGTCCGCCGGCGGCCACCATGCTGGCAATCGTGACCATGGCCAGCGCCATCATCGTGGTCTGATTGATCCCTGCCATGATGGTGGGCAACGCCATGGGTATCTGCACTTTAGACAGGATTTGCAGCGGAGAGGCGCCGAAGGAACGCGCCGCCTCCACCGTCTCCGGCGATACCTGCCTGATGCCCAGGTTGGTCAACCGGATAACCGGCGGCACCGCGTAGATGATGGTGGCGAAGATGCCGGCCGGCTTGCCCAGCCCAAAGAACAGAATGCCGGGGATCAGGTACACGAAGCTGGGCATAGTCTGCATACCGTCCAGGATCGGACGCATGATTCGGTCGGCCGTCTGGTTCCGGGCTCCCAGCACGCCCATGGGGAGACCAATACCCACCGACAGGGCCACCGCCACGACCATCAGCGCGATGGTATCCACCGTCGGTTCCCACAGGCCCATGAACCCGATGAACAGGAACGCGATTCCGGTGAACGCCATCAGCCCCCAGCGCCCCACCGCGAACGCGGCCAGCACCAGCCCCAGGATCACCGCCGGCCAGGGGAGCCACTTCAGCCCGCGTTCGATGTACAACAGCGCGTAGGTGATGCCGTCCTTGATGCCCTCGAACAGCCAACGGCCGTTGGTGGTCAACCACTTCGTAGCGTCGTCAATCGCATCGCCGGTCACGTCCCGAACCGACCTGGGGAAGCTGGTCGATCCGTCGCTGGACTGCACATGGGCGACGGTGGTGGGGAATTCCATCCCCGGTCCCCAGAAGGCCAGGCACAGGATCAGCACGACGATGACTGAAACCACGCCGGCGATCCACAAGTAAAGTGGCGGAATGGCCGCCAGCGCAAAACGCGGCGACTCTGCGGACTGCGCGGGTTCTGACGGCGCCCCCGGGGCTGCTCGGGATTCGGGCTCGTCTCTGGTGATGACTGCCATGTTGTCCTCCGCAAAGGCAACGGCTCGACAGGCCGGCCGGTAGAACAGGTATCTGGCGAAGTTCGGGGATTAGATGGGCGGTGGCTGCGTACGCGCGCGCGACAGTTCCACTTCGTTCTCAATCTGGCTATGGTCTTGGTCCGCAGCGGGTTGGGCGGCCGCCAGCGCCGCGTTCTCGGCGGCATTGGCTTCGTAGTCGGCTTCCGCCGCCGACGTTTCGGCCAGCGCTTCCGCCAGCGCGCTGCGATGCACCTCGCCGACCAGG
This sequence comes from Dehalococcoidia bacterium, assembly GCA_034420475.1. Lineage (GTDB taxonomy): Bacteria > Chloroflexota > Dehalococcoidia > Lucifugimonadales > UBA3495 > Bin87. The sequence continues at coordinate 12,954 of DAOULH010000029.1, read as the reverse complement.
ATGTTCGCTTCGTCGGTGACCGGAATCGGGAAGTCGCTGCCCATGGCCATTGGGATCAGTTCGTCAAAGGATGTGGTCGGCGCCACCGCCTGGTATTCGCGGTCAACATAATCCCAGGCCTCGTCGAACCGCTTGACCCCGGCCCGCAGCGCCCGCTCCGCGTTGGTAATGGACAGCAGCCCGATGTAATGCTCCCGCATGTCCACCACCCACGCGGCATCGCCGTCGCTGTTGCCGATGGTGTGCAGGGCGGCCCGCGGCCCCTGGTGACCCATCACGGTGGCCTTGGGAGTGACCATTACCTTGCTGGCGCTCAGGATCGTCTCCAGGCGCACGTCCTGCGTGAAATCGCCCACGTACTCGTCCTCGGGCCGCAGCACGATGTCCTCCGGCGAGCCGATCTGCGCCACCTTGCCGTCGTGCATGATGGCGATCCGGTCGCCCAGCTTCAGGGCTTCGTTGAGGTCGTGGGTGATGAATACGATGGTCTTGTGCAGTTCCGTTTGCAGCCGGAGCAGCTCGTCCTGCATCTGCCGGCGGATCAGCGGGTCCAGCCCGCTGAACGGCTCATCCATCAGCAGGATGTCGGTGTCCACCGCCAGGGCCCGGGCCAGGCCGACCCGTTGCTGCATCCCTCCCGATAGCTGGCGCGGGTACGAAGCTTCCCAGCCACCCAGTCCGACCAGTTCCAGGACTTCGCGGGTGCGGGCTTCCCGCTCCGACTTCTTGACCCCCTGCACTTCCAGCCCCCACCCGGCGTTGTCGAGCACGTTGCGGTGCGGCATCAGGCCGTAGTGCTGGAACACCATGGCGATCTTGTTGCGGCGGAAGTCGATCAGCTCCTTGTCGGACATCTTGGTGATGTCATCGCCCCCGATCACAATCTCGCCCGCAGTGGGTTCGATGAGCCGGATCAGGCAGCGCACCATGGTGGACTTGCCGCTGCCCGACAGCCCCATGATCACGAAGGTTTCGCCCCGGTTCACCTGGAACGAAACGTCCTGCAGGCCGATGACGTTGCCGAACTCGCTCTGGAAGAAGGACTTGTCCTGCTCCGCGTACTGCGGTTCCAGTACCCGTTCCGGGTTCCTCCCGAACACTTTCCAGACCGAATTAACCCGGATGTACGGCTGAGCATCATCGCTCAGTGCGTTCGTGGCTCCGCTCGATATGTTGTCCGTGGCCACCATGAGCAGCAGCGCCTCCGCCGATGTCGATATTTTCGTTTCTCGCGCCGGGACCGTCGGGTCACCGTAGGCCCGGCACCATTGTTTGTCAACCCTGCCTCAGCGTTCCCGCTGTCGGCGGTCAAGTGTAGCTCGCTCGGGGATGCCGAACTTGGACATCACGCCCCGCGTTCCTCGATCCAACGGTGCTTCTGCGCCTGGCGCCGTCCTTCGTCCGTGGGTCGGTAGGTGTGCAGGAAATTCCTTCGGAATGCCGCGAACTGCCCCTCTGCTATCGCGTCGCGCATGTCCGACATCAGGCGCAGAATGAAGCGCAGGTTGTGGATGGACGCCAGGCGAAGCCCCAGCATTTCGCCGGCCTTGAAGAGGTGCCGCAGGTACGCGGCGGTATAATTCCGGCAGGCGTAGCAGTCGCACGTCGCATCCAGCGGCTCGTCCTGCGCGGCGTACTTGCGGTTGGCGATGTTGACCCGACCCGCGGGAGTGAACAGCGCCCCGTTGCGGGCCACTCGCGTCGGCAGCACGCAGTCGAACATATCCACGCCCAGCGCCACCGAGTTCACCAGGTCCTCCGGCGAGCCGACCCCCATCAGGTAGCGCGGTCGGTCGGTCGGCAGTCCCTCGCACACCAGCCCGGTCACGTCGTGCATTTCCGCCTTGGTCTCGCCCACCGCCAGGCCGCCGATGGCGTAGCCGTCAAATGGTATGTTCGTGATGTATCGGGTCGATTCGCGCCGCAGTTCGGGAACGGTCCCACCCTGGACGATTCCGAACAGGGCCTGGCGGCCGGCTCGTTCGCTCCGCGCGTGGGTGTCGTAGCACACATCTGCCCAACGGTGGGTGCGCTCCATCGCAGCTTCCACCGCGCCCGGTTCCCCGGCAGAAAAAACGCACTGGTCGAAGCACATGATGATGTCCGCCCCAATCCCGTGCTGGTTGATTATCGCTGATTCCGGCGTGAAGAAATGCTCGCTTCCGTCGATGTGGGAGCGGAACAGGATGCCGTCGTCGTTCACCCGGCGCAGCGTGCCCATGCTGAACGCCTGGTAGCCGCCGCTGTCGGTCAGGGTCGGGCCGCTCCAGCCCATGAAACGGTGGAGCCCGCCGGCGTCGCGGACCCGTTCAACGCCCGGCCGCAGGTACAGATGGTAGGCGTTGCTCAGCACCGTTTCCGCGCCCAGGGAGCGGACCTCGTCGAAAGTCAGGCCCTTCACCGTGGCCTGGGTTGCCACCGGCATGAACAGGGGCGTTTGCGCCTCCCCATGGGGCGTGGTAATCTGCCCGCGCCGGGCGGTTCCATCGGTCGCAAGCAACTGAAACTCGAACCGTGAGCCTGTCATGCGGGACACTGTACGCGGTAGCCCCCGCCGACGCAAACCCCGTCGTTATGCCATACTAAATGTAGCGGCATGTCAGGGTGACGTCCGAAACGCTGGACGCTCCTGCCCATTCAGAGAACACCCCCATTCAGAGAACACCCCTTTGGTAATATGGTCACCGTATGTACCAGGCGCTTTCTGAATTCCTGCTGGAGCTGAGCCGCCATAAGATACTCTGGGCGGTGTGCGTGATCGCTGCCATGGCGGTCACTGCGGTATTGCTGTACGTATTCTGGGATCTGGTGGCCCGTGGCGTCGCGCTGGCCCGACCTCGCGGACGTTCGCCGGCCGATGGCCGCTCCCGACGGGGACACTGAGCGTGCATTTCCCCATCGCCGACGCCACGGTATCGCCCCTGCTGCTGGCGCTGCTGGGAATGATCGTCGGCACCATGACCGGGTTTTTCGGCGTGGGCGGGGGCTTCCTCATCACCGGAGGACTCCTCGTGCTGGGCGTCCCGACCATCTACGCCGTGGGCACCGGCCTGCTGATGGTGATGGGCACGGCGATCACCAGCACTCTGCGACACCGCCGCCTGGGCAACGTTGACATCCGGCTCGCCGTTCTCATCGTCTGCGGGACCATCCCCGGAGTGTTCGCCGGCGAGCGGGTCAACGCGACGCTGGAACACGCCGGCGTGTCCGGGCCGGTGGTCGGCGCGGTTTACTTCGTGCTGCTGCTGAGCCTGGGCTCGCTGATGGTGGGCAACTGGATTCGGCAACTCCGGTACCGTCCGGGCCGCAGGGTAGGCGGCGGTCTTCCCGGTTGGTTCCGGAGCGTGCGCGTCGGCCCGGACCGGCTGCGGCTGCCCATGTTGGCCGGCGCCCGATTTTCGGGCGAGGTGAACTTGCGGCCGGCTTTCCCCAGGGCGGGCATCGATGAGATGTCGGCGTTGGTCCCCATGTTCGCCGGCTTCACCATCGGGTTCATCGCCGCTTTGCTGGGCGCGGGCGGCGGGTTCCTCCTGATGCCGTTCCTGGTTTACGGACTGGGCGTCCCGCCGGCCGTCGCCATCGGCACTGACCTGTTCCAGATCATCATCACCGGCAGCCTGGGGGCGTTCCTCTACTCGCTGAGCGGCAACGTCGATCCGATGATCGCGGTCATCATGTTCACGTCGGCGTCCGTTGGCACCCAACTGGGCGCCCTGGCCACGCGGTTCGTCAACGCCAGCCGGATCCTCGGCTTGTTCGGCGTGACCGTGCTCAACGCCGGCGTCGCTGTCGGCTTGGGTCAGTTGGCCCGGCTATTGGGATCGGGCGGGTTGGAGCAGGTGAGCCAGGCGCTCCTCCTGGGAGTATCCGGCGCTGTCGCGGTGACCATCCTCCTCCTGCTGGCCGCGGCGGCAGTGAGCCAGGCCAGACGCGGCCGCCGCCTGTCCGCGTTGCGCGAGGCCCGGGCGGCCCGCGGCCGGGTGGTTTGACGGCCCGCCAGGAAAACTGATACGATCATATCGAAACTTCCCCGCCGTCCGGGCCTCGGCTCGCACTGGCGGGCGTTTTTATTGTGAGGTTGACTATGGCCAACCGTGTCATGCTGTTTATAGATTATCAGAACGTTTATATGCGTGCCCGAGATGCGTTTCACAACCCGCGCACCGACCCCCACTGGATGGGACAGATAAACCCCACTGCCTTGGGGCGGTACATAGTGGAGCAACCTGACCACACAGAACGTGACTTGCATGGAGTTTGTATCTACCGAGGGATGCCGAACAATGAACGAGATCCCAGAGGTTATCGAGCTGCTCGCCGTCAGATAGCGGCATGGCAACGACAGCCGCTAGTGCGGATAACCACCAGGCCACTCCGCTACCCGCGGAATTACCCCGACGCTAGGGCTGTGGAAAAAGGTATAGATGTTCAAATAGCCTTGGATTTTGCGATGATGGCAGTACGGGGTGAGTACGATGTTGGGGTTCTGATGTCCAATGATACGGATTTGCGACCGGCCCTTGAAGAAGTCATCAAACTAGGCTCTTGTAAAGTTGAGGTCGCTACGTGGCAGCCCAGAGAAGGGCGTCCACGACAGCATCTTCGTCTGCCAGGAATAGATGTTCAGCCGTACTGCCACTGGATCGACCTGGAGGGTTATAACCGCGTAAGCGACGATACCGACTACGCGGGCCAATAGCTCGATTTATTCGGTAAGCCAGGCCAGCGTGTCCTCCACCACTTCGCTGGGAATGTCCCGGCGGACGGTGGCGCGGCCGACGTCTTCCAGCAGCACCCAGCGGTTGGCGCCGCCGACGGTCTTCTTGTCCAGCGACATCGCTCCCCGGACTCCGTCCAGGTCAACGCCCCGAGCCGAGATGGGCAGGTTGAATCGCTCCAGCAGGACCCGCTGACGGTCCAGGATGTCGTCGCCGATCATCCCCATCTCCCGGGCGATGCGGCCGGCGCCCATCATGCCCACCGATACGCCTTCGCCGTGCATGAACCGGCCGTACTCCGTGGATGCTTCCAGCGCATGGCCGATGGTGTGACCGTAGTTCAGCAGGATGCGGATCCCCAGCGTCTCCCGTTCGTCCTGGCTGACCACTTCGGCCTTGATGGCCATGCTGCGCCGGATGACCTCGGTGGAGATTTCCGGCTCCACCTCCATCAGCGCTTCGGCGTGTTCCTCGAACACGTCAACCAGCGACGGGTCCAGGATCAGACCGTGCTTGATGGCCTCAGCCCATCCTTCGGCAAGTTCACGCTTGCCCAGCGTGGACAGCGCCTGCACGTCGGCCAGGACTGCCCGGGGCTGGTAGAACGCTCCCACCATGTTCTTGGCCTGGGGCAGGTTCACCGCCACCTTGCCGCCGATGGAGGCGTCAACCATGGCCGCCATGCTGGTGGGCACCTGCACGAAGGGCACACCGCGCAGGAAGGTGCTGGCGATGAAGCCGCCCAAATCGCCAGCCACGCCGCCGCCGATGGCGATGATCGGTTGGCCGCGCTCGGCCCTCAAGCTCACCAGCCACTCGTAGATTTCCTGCGCCTGCTGGAAGGACTTGCTGGTCTCGCCGGCGGGAATGACGAAGCAATGCGCGGCGATCCCCGCCCGTTGCAAGGCCCATTGCGCGTTGCGCCCGTAGGGCCGCATCACGTTCTCGTCCGTGACGATGTACGCGGTGTCGCCCAATCCGAGTTCCGCGATGTGCTCGCCCAGCCGCTCGATGATGCCCCAGCCGGCGATGACGGGATAACTGCCCCCGGAGTGGTGTACGGTTGCGGCGGTGTCTGGGCTGGTCATGTGGTTCCTCCGGTTGGTCAGGGCTGAGCGGTAGTGGTGACGGTCGTTTCAAAAATCCGCAGCACTTCGTCCGCCACCTGTTCCGGAGTGCGGTCGTCGGTGGCGACGGAGTGGTGGGCCAGGGCGTAGGCCGGAGCCCGTTCATCGAGCAGTTCTCGTATCCGTACCAAGGGGTCGCCGCCGCCCAGCATGGGCCGTACCGCCGCGTTGGGGCTGCCCCGGGTGATGCGGTAATGGATGGTTTCCGCCGTGGCGGTGAGGCAGAACACAATCCCGTTCTCCAGCAGCACCTGGCGGGTCAAATCCTGGGCGAAGGCGCCGCCTCCGGCCGCGATGACCTTGTTGCCGCCTTCGCACAAGGTGAGGGCCGCGTGTCGTTCCATGGCCCGAAACACGATCTCGCCGTCCTCGCTGAAGATCTGGTGAATGGGCTTGCGGGCCCGCCGGACGATCTCTTCATCCAGGTCGGTCATGCGCCGTCCGGTCAGCCGGGAAATGATGCGTCCGACGTGGCTCTTGCCCGTCGCCATGAATCCCACCAGGATGATGTTGTCCGCGATCATCGCCGATTGTGGCTATGCCGGTCGCGGCGGGGCCGGCGCGTAACCCGACGCGGTGCAGAACTCCACGCTGTTGCCGTCCGGGTCCTCGATGAAGAAGTACGCTTGCCCGTCGTAGCGCACGCCGCCCCGCAGCACCTCGAAACCGCTGCTCTCCAGCGTGGCCCGGGTCGCTTCTAGGTCATCGACCTGGAAGGCGTGGTGCACGTTGCCCGGCTTGGCGGGGGCCTCGTCGGTCTCGATCAGGTGGACCATCACGCCGTTTTCCAGTTGCAGCCAGGTGATGGCCGGATTGTCCACCTGGCTCTGGATCTGTTTGATCCCCAGCAGGTCGTTGTAGAATTCCATGGCCCGGGCCGTATCCTTGACCATGGTGGTTACGTGGTTGATCTGGCGGATCTCGATCTTTCCGGCCATGCTGTCCCTCCGTGTCGGTTGCTGTGGGTATTATGCCATACCTCTCGGAGCGCAGCAGGAACCAAACGCTATGGTCCCTCTGGCCACGCCTCATCGCCCAGAAGCGGCACGTAGCTGCACGGCGTCAGCTCTTCGTATACGCGCTCGTCTGCATGGACCCACACCCGTGTCAGCGTTTGCCGTGAGCGTTCGCCCACCGGCAGCACGATGCGACCGCCCGGTTTCAGTTGCGCCACCAGCGACTCCGGCGCCGACGGAGCGGCGGCCGACACCAGTATCGCGTCGAACGGGGCGCAGTCCGGCGCTCCCAACGCCGAGCCGGCTTCCAGCACCGTCACGCTGGCAAACCCGGCGTCGGCCAGGTTCCGCCGCGCCATGGCGACCAGTTCCGGGATTCGCTCCACCGCGACCACGTTCCCGAACGGCAGCATCGCGGAGAGCACTGCCGCCTGGTATCCGCTGCCCCCTCCCACTTCCAGAACGTACTCGTCGCCTTGCAGTTGCAGCGCCTGCGCCGCCGTGGCCACCATCAGGGGTTGCGATATGGTCTGCCCGTGCCCTATGGACAGGGGGATGTTCTGGTATGCCTGGTTCCGCAGATGGTCGGGGACGAACTTTTCCCGCGGCACGGCGCGCATGGCCTCCACCGCCGGCACGTCGCCCAGGGCCTTGGTCAGGTGATCAAAAAGGCGTGTCCGGTCCACGTCGGACAGGAAGCCGATCCAGGACAGGCTCACGAACCTTGAAACCAGGCTTGCCGCTTTTGCGAGAATGCCTTTATCCCTTCCTGAAAATCGCGCGTCAGTCCGATGTTTGCGATGGCGTCGGTTTCGGCGTCCAGTTGGGTCGCCAGGTCGGCATCCCAACTGCCGTCGAACAGGGCCTTGACCCGACCGTAGGCGCGGGTGGGTCCCTGGGCGAGCCGGTCCGCCGTCTCCATGGCGTGCCGTTCAAAGTGGCTGGACTCGAACACCTGGCTGACCAGTCCAAGTTCCAGCGCGTATTGGGCGCCGATGGGCTGGCGGGCCAGGTAGATCTCCATGGCGCGCCCCTGGCCGACGATGCGCGGGAGCATATAGGTGGAGCCGCCGTCCGCAGTGCAGCCGATGTTGGCGTAGGCCAGCAGGAACCGCGCATCGGACGACGCGACGCGGATGTCGCAGGCCAGGGCCAGGCTGAAGCCGGCTCCGGCCGCCACGCCGTTGATCGCCGCGACCACGGGCTTGTCCAGCCGGCGGATGCCCATCACCACATCACGGTGGAGGGTGTCGGCCAGGTCCCGCAGGTGATCCGACAGTCCTTCCGCTCCGCCGTCATCCAGTTGCTGGGTGAAATCGCGCACGTCCGCGCCGGAGCAGAACGCGCCCTCCGTGCCCGTGAGCAGCACGGCGCGCGTGTCGCCACCTCGACACGACTTGATGGCAGCGCCCAGATCGTCCACCATCTGCGGAGACAGCGCGTTGCGCGCCTCGGGCCGGTTCAGCCGTATAACTGCCAGCGGGCCTTTGTGTTCCAACAGGATGCGACTTGCAGCGGTGGTCATTTTGATCCCTCCGGCCGTCGATTTCGTTCGTCGTCGTGCCCGTTTTCTTCCGCTAACCTAGCTTCATAGCCCTGCTTGTATCCTTCTTTGCGGGCTTTCTCTATTTCTTGCTGTCGCTTGCGCCATATCGCCTGGCGCGCGTAATCAATGCCAAAAAGCATCGCGTATCCTCCCGTTTCCACTAGCGGCCAGAACAATGCTGACAAAGGGGTCAGCTCCGCTGCTATAAGAAGGGTAGGTAGCCCTTTCCAATCTCGCTCACCGAAAACGATCAAAATCACCGCGTCGACCAGCAGGATGACGATGGCTGCAACTGCAATCTTGACCGGTATGTTGAATGACTTTGGTTGGTTCATCTAGGGCGGCTACCGGGTCACCGCACCCTCTGACGCGGAGGACACCAGCTTGGCGTACTTGGCCAGCACGCCGGTGGTGTACTTGGGCTCGATGGGCTGCCACGCGGCGCGCCGGTCGGTCATCTCTTCCTCGGTGATCCGGGCGTCCAGGCGGCGACCGGGGATGTCCAGGGTGATGATGTCTCCCTCGCGCAGCATACCGATGGGGCCGCCGTCCATGGCCTCCGGCGCGACGTGGCCGACCATGGGGCCGTGAGAGGCGCCGGAGAACCGGCCATCGGTGATCAGGGCCACGGTGTCGCCCAGGCCCTGCCCGATGAGCGCGCTGGTGACCGCCAGCATTTCGCGCATACCGGGGCCGCCCTTGGGCCCTTCGTACCGGATTACAACGATGTCGCCGGGCTTGACTTCCCGGCGCTGTATCGCCTGGAAGGCTGCTTCTTCTTGATCGAAGACCCGCGCCGGCCCTTCGTACACCTTTTCCTGGTGGCCGGCGACCTTGATTACCGCGCCGTCGGGAGCAAGGTTGCCGCGCAGGATAGCCAGGCCGCCCGTGGGGCTGCGGGGCGCGTCCAGATTATAGACAACGGGCTGGTCGTCCACAGTGGCGGTTTCCCTGAGGTTTTCCGCCAGAGTCTTGCCGTTCACCGACATGGCGTCCCCGTGCAGCAGGCCGGCGTCCAGCAGACGCTTGCCGATGAGCGCTACTCCACCGTAGCGGCTCAGGTCGGCCATGACGTAGCGGCCGCCCGGCTTCATGTCGGTGATGTAGGGGGTGTTGCGGCTGATGCGATCAAAGTCCTCCAGCGTCAGGTCAACTTCCGCTTCCCGGGCAATGGCCATCAGGTGCAGCACGGCGTTGGTGGAGCCTCCCATGGCTGCCACCAGCGTTATGCCGTTCTCAAAAGCTTGTCGAGTCAGGATATCCCGAGGCCGGATGCCCTCGTCCAGCATGCGCATAACCGCCTCGCCGGCGCGGCGGGACTCTTCGCCCTTGCGGGGGTCCACCGCCGTCAGCGAAGAGTCGCCGGGCAGGGACAGCCCCATGATCTCAATGGCCGTGGACATCGTGTTGGCGGTGAACAATCCGCCGCAGGAACCCTCCCCCGGGCAGGCGGCGCATTCCAACTCCGTCAGTTCCTCGCCGGTGATGTGGCCGGCTGCCCAGGCGCCCACCGCTTCAAACACGTCCTGGATGTTAACGTCGTTGCCGTTGTACTGTCCCGGCAGAATGCTGCCGCCGTACACGAAGACACTGGGGATATTCAGGCGGGCAATGGCCATCATGCAGCCCGGCATATTCTTGTCACAGCCGCCCACGGTAACCAGGCCGTCCATTCTCTGGCCGAAGACCACGGTTTCGATGGAATCAGCGATGACCTCACGGCTCACCAGCGATGCCTTCATGCCTTCGGTGCCCATGCTGATGCCGTCGCTGACGGTGATGGTGCCGAACTGGAAAGGCGTCCCACCGCCGTCGCGGATCCCTTCCTTGACTGCCGCGGCCCATTTGTCCAGATGGACATTGCACGGCGTAACGTCACTGGCCAGATTGGCCACCGCCACAAAGGGCTTCGCCAGGTCGTCGTCCGTCAGGCCCATAGCCCGCAGATACGAGCGGGCCGGCGCCCGCTCCGGCCCGTCGGTGATGTCGCTGCTACGGTGCTTCAGTAAGGCGCGCGGGCTCCGTGTGGTGGTAGTCAAAACGTCCTCCTCAGCGGACGCCTTGCCCGCCGTTGGTGATCAAATGCGTCGTTCGATTATAGATTGGGGCTCAGACAGCGGCAACCGAACCCTCACGCGTATCGACTTCGCCTGAACTGTCATTGCGAGCGCCCTTGTCGTCATTGCGAGCGCAGCGCGGCAATCTCGTTGGGGCAAGGAACGCTGCTGCGGGAACGAGATCGCCACGTCGCTGCGCTCCTCGCGATGACAGTAAGGACAGGGTACGAGCGAGCAACCGAACCATCTTTACAGTTCCACCACCATCTGCAACTCACTGGTGGGGTGGCACAGCGCCTCGAACGCCCCCTGTATCCCTTCCAGCGGCACAAAATTGGTTCCCGTCAGCATGTGCTCGACGGACACCCGCCCGGTGCGCATCAGTTCCAGGGCGATGCGCCAGTCCTCCGGCAGCGTCCCGAAGGACGATTGCATCCGCACCTCCCGCGCCATCCAGTTTGGTGGAACCACCGGCGTGGGCTCCCAGGCAATCGCGATCATAACCACCTGCCCGCCTCGTGCGCACAGGTCCAGCCCTTGCTCCAGCGTCGACGGCGCGGCGGCGCACTCGAACACCACCTGCGGCCCGGTGCCGCCGGTCAACTCCACCACCCGCTCGGCGAAGTCCGCCTCCATGGGGTTGAGCACCGCGTCCGCGCCCAGCAACCGGGCAGCTTCGGCGCGACCGGGCGCCGGCTCGGACACGATCACGGTGGTCGCCCCCGCGGCCCGCGCCGTCTGCATGCAGAGCAGGCCGATGGGTCCGGCGCCCAGCACCAGCACGGCGTCGCCGAGCTTGATGTCGGACAGGCGCACGGCGTGGACGGTGACCGCGCACGGTTCGCAGAGCGCCGCCTGCTCGTCGGTCACGTCGTCAGGGACCGGCGTCGGCTCCCATTCGTCCAGCAGCACGAACTCGGCGTATCCCCGCGGCCGCGCGTTCTGCTGGAAGCCCATGGTCCGGTAGTTGAACCGGGGGTTGGTGCGCGTTGCCGAGCCGCCACCCGGAGGGGGATGCCCGCCGCCGCCGACCACGCGGTCGCCCACCTGCCAGCGGCTTACGCCAGGCCCGACATCGACGATAGTTCCGGTGTATTCGTGCCCCATCACCGCGCCCGGTTGGGCCAGGTCGTACATGAAGGCATGCACGTCCGTTCCGCATATGGCGGAGTATTTCACCCGCATGACCACCTGGTTCGGCCCTGGAGTGGGATCGGGCAGTTCCTCAACCTGCAGGACCTGCTCACCCTTGTAAACGGCAGCACGCATGGCAACATCCCTCCGGTGCGTGGTTACTGGCGCAAGGATAGCACAGGGCATAGGAGCCGCCTGCTACAATCGAACACGAGCCCGCAGCGGCAAAGCGGCGAAACTAGTAGCCAGGGGGCAAATGATGGCTGGCGATCCGAACAGAGACAACGCCGGAATCACCAAGCGCCAAGGGAGCAATATCCCATTCGATCACACCGACGAGGGCGATGCGGTCGTGGATCAAGCCTACGCCATATACAACGCCAAAATCCGCCATCTGGTTGAACCTGAGCGCCACGGCGAATACCTGACTCTGGATGTGATTACCGGGGAGTACGAGATTGACGCCGACGATATGGCAGCCAATTCCAGAATGCTGGAGCGCTATTCTCCGGCGACACTGGTCACGCTGCGCATCGGCTACCCTGCATTCGGCACCTTCGGGAGGCGAGTCAGGCCGGTGTCCGACGATGAAACCGGAGTTGCCAATCGGAGGACGCGCAAAACTCTCGTTCCCGTTCCTGGTCAAGAGGACTCGGTCGTGAGCCAAGCCATCGCGATCTATGACGCCAATATCCGCCATCTGGTCGAACCGGAACACCACGGGGAGTACATTACGCTGGACGTCAAAACCGGCGAGTATGAGTTCGACGCCGATGGCCTGGCGGCGAACTTCAGAATGCTGGAGCGCCATTCTCCGGAGACGTTGGTCTCACTGCGCATCGGCTATCCGGCATTCGGCACGTTTGTGGGATGGCGGGGGGTTTTCTCGTGACCACCGGCCATATCGATCGGCATGGGGGTCCGGTAATTCCTGTGGATTTGTTCGATAGTCAGGGTCGGTTGCGCCGTGTCGAGGCCATGATCGACACCGGTTTTGATGATTTTCTAACCCTCCCTGCCCACTGGGTACAGCGCTTGGGGCTGGTTTGGGCCAGCCGGATGCCGATGCAGGTAGCCACCTCGGAGTGGGCGCAGTTTGACATTTATGTGGTAGACGTGCTGTGGTTTGGCGGCCGCCTGCCAATTCGCGTGCTGCAAACGCAATCCGAAATCCTGATCGGAACCGGTCTGCTTTGGGAAAGTCAACTGACGGTGCAGTTCTGGGAAGGCGGCTCCGTGAACGTGCTGCCGCGGAGCACGTAGCGCGATCCATCCTGGCCTGTAACTGTTCAGAGTTGTGGGGGAAGTGTCATAGGAGTTACGCAGTTGGTGGGAGTTGGTACCAGGGAGAAGCGAGGTATGAGCGGAGGGCATCGCGGATGATGCTGGTTTTGGCCTCGTACCAGCTGATGCCGG
>DAOULH010000028.1:0-54032 GCA_034420475.1 Dehalococcoidia bacterium | reverse complement strand
TAACGTGCGGTGGGGCATTGCTATTGCACTACTGTCGTAGAAGTCGCACGTTTTTCAGCAGACTGGTATTTTGGCTGTCCCAATCCGTTTTGGAAATTGTCCACAGGCCCTAGCGAGATGTCGTCGTGGAATAGTGTGTCCTCAAACTCGTCATTCGCCCGGTTCCAGATCTCGAAACCGTATGATGTCGTACCTTGGGGAACCTCCCAAGAATAAGGAATCAGGTAGGCAAAACGTATGTCACCAAAACAAACGAAAGTAATGTACAGATCGCTGTCAACACCTTCAGGAGTAGCGTCGAGACTTGCGGCCCTGACATCTATCTCTGTATCCCTCCGATCTTTAAGATTTTCCTCGATAGTCTGTTCGTACTGGCCGTCCCGCCGCCAGTCGCCGCTGCTCTCCCAGACTACTGGACGCGGGGGCGATATGGGCACGGGGGTTGGTGTTCGCGTGGGGCGCGGCGTTGCCGTAGGTCTGGGCGTGGACGTCGGAGCAGGGACTGAAGTGTACGTGGGGTAAGGTGTGTACGTGGGTAAGGGCGTGTAAGTCGGGTAGGCCGTTGCGGTAGGAGCCGGAGTCCAGGTGGGATACGGGGTGCGGGTCGACAAGGGCTCCGGCGCAGCGCATGACAAGAGCGCTACAGCGATGCATATAACAGCGATTGCCAGCAGCACGGCTGCCGTGGGTTTCCTAATTTTCCTGTTGGTCCAAATCATGACCGCTCTTCAAAAGTGGGCTGCCGGTACGGTAGCCGTCCGCTGGGAAGCGAATGGCTAGAGTGATTGCGTGTGGGCTTGCCGGCGTACTGTTAGGGGGACTGCGTCAGTATTATGGCATGTCATGATTGAGCCTCTCTCATCTGCATGTTACGAGTTTATCCCGGGAACCGCCAATATATGGCGGCATCAGGTTACCGCGCTGATACCGGCGGGCTTATCAACTGCGGCCTCACGTGGTGAACCTCGTACTTCCAGCCGTCGCGCTCGCATTCCGCCACCAGTTCGGCGATTTTGGCTTTTCCCAATTCGCGCAGTTCCGTGCGACGCGGTTCGACGTCGTCGCCGGCCAGCGGGTACATCAAGCCCATGGCCATGGCGTCGGCGATCATTGCCAGCGCGTCCTGCTGGTCGGTGCCCTGGGATACGGCGCCGGGGATGCCGGGGCAGAGGACGGCAAAGTCGTCGTCCGATTCGATGAGGATGACTTCGTACAGGTCGTTGTCTGGTTTTGCCGTTGGCATAGCCACCTCAGTAAAGTTCCTCAAACTGTTCGCGGGTCAGTCCAGCCCTGCGGGCTATTCGGTACATTGTGAAGGGGTTGATTGGATTTTGGCGCGGGATTTCCAAACGAGTTGCGCCATTGGACATTACGATATGACCGCTTTGGCGAATTACGGAGTAGCCGATTTTCTCAAATGCCGCCACCACGCGCCGGTGGTTTTTGCCCGGTATTGCCGGCACGGCTATTGCCCCGAATACGGAGCGGGCGTGACTACCGCTTCCGCAGTTGGGAATCCGGCCGCCATCAGCTCTTGGTAGTAGCTGACGACTTCATCGTAAGCGGCCCCTCTCGCCGGCTTCACGCCATCGACCAACGCTTCGTAAATGGCGTCGGCAATCATGTCCAACGCGTCTTGCGGATCACGGCCGGCGCTGCACACGTCCATGGACGGACAGAAAACCGCCCAAGGATTGCCCGGACTGTCGCCGCTGGTGTCGCATACCAGCAAAACTTCGTAGCCTTGGGCCGGCCATTCGCCGGCAGCCCATTCCGCCGCCAGGGATTCGTCCGCACGGGTTAACAATGCCAGCGCCATGATGTCACCTCGCTTTTGAGTAGTGGTAGCGTCTGCCGCGATCAGATCATGAAGTTCATCTCGCCGACGATGCGTTCGCCGAGGGCGCGGTCGCCTTCTATTGCTACCGAGCCGTTGGCCAGGGCGTGCTCGGCGGACCAGCGGCCGGTGCCCAGGGCGTTGAAAGGTTCGAGGCCCATGGTGAGTTTTACCGTGGGGGAGGCGGGGGCGGCGTCCATGCGGTGGGCGCGGCCGGCGTCCATGTTCAGGGCGATGGTACTGCCGACCTCGCCGGTGATCTCGAAGACCACGGTGGCGCCGTCGTCGGGCCTGACCTTGCGGCCCACCACGAAGGGCATTGCCATCTCGGTGCGGCCGTAGGCGTGTTGGGCAACCGGGCCGCTCAAGTGGCCGGGGATGTCCAGGGTGCGGCGCATGTCCTGCTCGTGGACCCAGGCGTCGTAGATGCGGATGGCCAGCAGGTCGGTGTAGGGGCCGCTGCCCAGGGGGTTGGGAGTTTCGGCGGCGAAATCGGCTTCGGTCATGGCACGCAGGACGCCCAGGCGCTCGGCGGTGATCTCACGGAACTCGGCCAGCACCTCGGCGCCGCTGAACTGCCGGCGATAGTCGACCAGCACCTCGTTGCCCTGGCCGACCTCGTTGCGCACATGGGAAGTGTCGGACGGTTCGTGTGCCGGCGCGGGGCGGCCGAGGAGACGGCACTCGCTGCCCACCAGGTGCGATACCTGGTCCTGCACCGACCAGCCGGGGCACTCGGTGGGGAGCGACCACTGATCCTGGGTCAAACCGCCGCACAGCCCGTCAATGGACTGCCACACCGCTTCCATGAGATCAACCATCTGTTGGGACATCGTTTGCTACTCCACAAGAATTTTCAGGTTCCGCGCCAATTGTCAGAATCAGGATTTGCCGGATTTCAGGATTTTTGGGACTACACTCCCCCGATCTTGCCAATCCTGTCGTCCCGAAGTAACTGTTCGGAATTTCGGGGGTTGTCATTGCGAGGCGCTTGCGCCGTGGCAATCTCGACGCCGTAACAGCGACGTCTGCCCCGAAGGACTCCCTTGCGCCAATGGGATTGCCACGCTGCGCTCGCAATGACGCTTCCCCGAAAACACTGAACAGCTACGTCCCGAAAACGCTGATTCTGACAAAGAATGGCAAGGTTCAAGACCGCACCCAGCGGCATTCGGGCAGATGGCCGCGATACCCGCGGTCGGGGCAGGTGCAGGGTATGTCGTCGCGCTTTTGGTAGCCGAGGGACGCCAACCACCCGTCGAACCCGGGGTAGAACCCGTAGCCCTCGTCGATGGAGCGGTAGCCGGCTCGCAGGGCGGCCAGGATCTCGTCGGCCTGGGGGACGGTCAGGCCGGCGCCGGCGGCGTTCGCGCTGGTCATGGGCGCTAATCCGTCACCAGTTCGAGCACGTCCTGGGCGAAGACCATGTCCTCCTCGCCCACCTGGTCGGGGTCGTCCGGACTGGTCAGGTAGCGCACGAAGAGCCACACGCCGTCGCGGGGGTTGGAGACCACCTCGGCGGTGGCTCCGCTGTAGAGCCCCACCTTCTGGCCCGGCTCCACTTCAAAGAGGTTTACTATGTCGGCCATAAAGCACCATCATTCCAGCCCGCTGTCATTGCGAGCGAAGCGCGGCAATCTCGTCGGCGTAGCACTCATCCTTCACCAGATTGCCACGTCGCTGCGCTCCTCGCAATGACAGGGGGAGTCGTCGATCAGAAGAAGAAGGTGAGGTTTTTGGCGAGGAGCACGTTCTGGTCGAGGAAGACCTGCCGCTGGGCGATGCGCCACTGGCCATCCACCCGACGCAACCGGTCCTCGCGGCGGCCCACCAGGATGTCGGTCTCAGTGGCGACGCGGTTGCGGTAGATGATGAACCGGCAGCGCAACGACACCTCCCCAGCGTCGGCTGCGCTGGGCGTGGCCTCCGTGATCTCGACGTTGGTCACCAGGTGGGAGAGGCGCGACAGGGGTTCCTCAGCCCAGTGGACGCCGGTGAGGATCTGGCGGACCCGCTGGGTCAGCGTGGTCTTGCCCTCGTCGAACCAGTTGATGTCCTGGCCCTCGCGGGTGAACTCCCGTTCCAGCTCACCGAACTTGACGTTGCGGCGCATGGGAACCCAGTAGCGCACGTCGTCGGTGAGCAGGTCCAGCCATTCCTCGTACTGCCGGTCATCCAGCAGGTTGGCCTCGTGGTACAGGAACGCCTCGACGTCCTGCTTGAGCAGGAGCATCGCCAGCGGGTCGTTGGCAACAACCATAATGTCACCTAGCAGGCCGAGCCGTTGTTGCGCCAGGTGGCCAGTTCGTCCCAGTCACGGGCGGCCATGAACTCGCGCCAGCGGTTGTAGAAGCCACGCTGGTTCTGCTCGCCGGCCCGGGCCTTGGTGGTGTCGAGCACGGTGCCGTCCAGCTTCAGCCCGCCATCCTCGAAATCGGTGACCGCGTAGCCCATGCCCATCTGGTAGTTGTAGTGATGCCGACGGGCCATGGCGCCCCGGCTGGCGGCGTGGGCGTAGTTCCAGTTCTCCATGTCGTCCTGCTCGGTGAGGCCGGCGGGACCGGAGTAACGGATGTAGTACTGGCGGAGGAACTCCTTGACCTCGGGCGGAGCGGAGGCGTCCACGAGGAACCAGCGCCAGACCTCGGTCTGGTCAGGGCCGCGGGGATGCCACACGGCGATGCTGCGCGGCTGGCGGGGCAGGTAGGACATGTTGGGGAAGATCGTCCCCGGCCCGGCCAGGATGCGCCACAGCTGTCCCTGACGCTCCTTGCGGGCGATCTCGCACTGGTAGAAATACTCGGACACGATGGGGTCGTTCTGGTAGGAGGGGACGGGCTGGGCGTCCTCGGGCCTCAGGAACATGACGGTGCCGTGGCCACGCTCGGGGAAGGAGACGTCCAGGGACTTGGCGCCCTCCCGCTCGCTGTTGTCGCGGCGGCCCAGGCCGGAGGGGCCGATGCCGACGAGGTCAACGGAGCGGTGGCTGATGTTGTGGTAGCGGTCGCCGATGAAGTTCTCGGCGGGGAACTTCCAGTTGCTGGGGACCATCCACTTCTCGATGCCGCCGATGATCTCGGTTCCGCCCTCGGTGCCGTCCCACCCGTCGAAGAGGATGTCGAGGTAGGTGCGGAAGCCGCCGATGTACTCCAGGAAGTCGGGGGCATTGGCGTCCCAGGTGGCCCAGATGCCGCCCTTGTAATTCACCATCCGGGGCACGCGGATCAGGCCCCACTGGGACTTGTCCAGCTCCTCGTGGTAGGCATCCTTGTAGAAGGGCACGCCGACCAGGGCGCCGTCGGTGGCGAAGCTCCAGCCGTGGTAGGGGCAGGTGAAGATGGGGGTGTTGCCCTCGTCGTAGCGGCACACCTTCATGCCCCGGTGCATGCACGAGTTCAGGAAGACGTGGATCTCGCCCTGGCGGTCGCGGCACAGGATCACCGACTCCTCGCCCATGGAGGACACGAAGAAGTCGCCGGGCTTGGCGACCTGGCTCTCGTGGCCGACGAACAGCCAGGCGCGGGTGAAGATGCGCTCCTGTTCCTCGGCGTAGATGTCGGAATTTACGAAGATCTCGCGGCTGACCATACCGTTGTCGCGGTCAACCAGGCCGCTGTAACTGCTGGGCTGGAAAGTAATCGCCATGTTGTCCCCTCCGGGCGCGGCTTGCATAGCCGAATGGTATCACACCGCGTGCGTTGGATGTTTTCCCGCGGGCTATTCCTTTGGGTATGTCGGCGGGGCGCGCTCACCATCAAAAGCGCGGAATAATAGTGACATTCCCACACCGCCGGCCGGCTCCGGTTATTGCTACGCTGTCACGAAAGGAATTTTGTCGGGCTGGTACAATGGGAACGAACGAGGGCAATCGGTCAACCTGGAGATTTGTCGATGGTTCACTGGCCGTTACGGCCAGTATGGCTATCGCGGTGGCAATCAGTTATTGCCAGAGTTGTGCCGGGTTATGGGGCATCGGGTTCTTCAAAGGGCTGACCGAAAAGGACGATGGCGTGATCATACTGGGGACGCTGCTGCTGTTCCCCTCCACCGTCGCGCTATATGGAGTTTTGCAGATGTGGTTCGCCGCGAAAGAAGCCGTTGAAAAACGGTCCAGGGAGAGAGGGCGCCGGGAAGGACGCCAAGAGGAGCGCGAGCGCATCAGCAAGGCGCTGGCGGAACGCGGGATGCCTCCCCCTGAAATCGCCAGCATTCTTGCCGACGAATCTGACGCCGACCGGTCGCAGCGGTAGCGACCGTCATTCACCGCAACGCATCTCCAGGCGGAGCATCCGGCGCGGCTAGCAATACAGTTTTGCAGATGTGGTTTGCCGCGAAAGAAGCCGTTGAGAAACGGGCCATGGAGAGAGGGCGCCGCCAGGAGCGGGAACGCATCAAAAAGGTGCTGGCGGAACGCGGAATGCCTCCCCCTGAAATCGCCAGCATTCTTGCCGACGAATCTGACGCCGACCGGCCGCAGCGGTAGCGACCGCTACGTCTTCCCCAACTCAACTCCCGCCAGGGCTTCCAGGATCCTCGCGACGATAGGATACCCCTCGTTGCCCCAGCCCTCGGCCTGGGCCTGCTGGTACAGCGCATCGGCGACCGAGCCGGTGCCCGCCGGAGCTTGGAGCCGCTCCGCCAGTTCGCACGCCAACGCTACGTCCTTGGCCACGATGTCCAGAGTGCCGCCGGCCGCAAACGATCGATTCAGGATGCTGTTGGGGATCGCGTTGAACGCCCGACTGGCGCCGGCGCTGACCGGTACGATCTCGGCCAAAACCGCCGGATCGACACCGCCCATGCGGGCGATCAGCATTCCCTCGATGGCCGCGATCAGGTTGGTGTAGCCCATGTATTGCGTGGCCAGCTTGGCGACGCAGCCCGCGCCAGCCGGCCCGACGTAGAACACCTGGGCCGCGACGGCATCCAGCGTCATCCGGACACGCTCGAACACGGCGCGCTCCCCGCCGACCATCATGGTCATCGTGGGCGGGCGGCCGCTCACCGGCGCGTCCAGCATGGTCAGGCCGCGCTCCGCGCAGGCGGTGGACACGCGGCGGGCCACGTCGGGATCGTTGGTGGTGGTGTCCACCAGCATCGCGCCGTCCGCCATCGCGGACAGCACGCCGACCTCGTTCCCCAGCAGCGCCGATTCCACCTGGGTTGGACCGGGCAGGGAGGTCCAGACGATCTGGCAGTCGGCCACTGCCTGCTCGGCGCTGTCCGACCAGCGGGCGCCGCGATCCAGCAGCGGTTCCGCCGCCTCTCGCCTGATGTCGTAGACGGTCAGGTGGACGCCGGCGTCCAAGAGGCAGCCGGCCATGAGGCTGCCCATGGTGCCGACGCCGATGAAGGCTTGCTGCGGCGGCAATTGAGTCCTCATGACATTACCAACCGGATTGAGTATCCAATTTCAGCCCAGAAGCGGTGCGGCAAGGTTCCGGCATATCTTGCGAGCCAATTGATTGGATATTTCGCTGTGGCGCGGAACCGCTTCAACTGCCCTCGTCGCCGGGTTCCACCACAATGAATGCGCTCGTCCTTCACGTTTCAAGCGACACCCGTTGCGATGGAGGTGTCGAATCAGATCGCCTCTTTTCATCCAACTATGACGATGTCACGGATGGCCTCGGCGGATACGGTGTTAAGTCCTTCCTGGCGGCGGTCTTCCAGCACCAGCTCAATTGCCTCCGCCAAATTTTCCTTGGCCAGAGATTGGGTTCTGCCCTGGCCGTTGGCTTCGGGCACCTCGGGACTCCAGGCTATGAACCAGTCCCCATCCCGTTCAATAACCGCTGTGAACTCGTTTCGCATTTTCTGCTTGGTCCCGGGTTCTGTTGAGGCTTCGCATTTCACCATCGTTCCGGCACGAGTCGGACGACGGTGAAATGTCAACACGGCTTAGTAGTGGTCCACCAGCGGGATCTCGTGCAGGGCGGGGATGACCTCACGGCCGATCAGCTCGATGGAGCGCATCACGTCCTCGTGAGCCATGGCGCCCTCGTTGCCGTAGATGTGGAGGAAGCCGGGGTTGAGGCGGTCGACGATCATGGACAGCTTTTCCCGCACGGTGTCGGGGCTGCCCACGATGATGTTGTTCGCCTCTTGCAGTTCCTCGTAGGTCATCATCCGGCCGAATCCGCCGGCGCCGGGCAGCGTCCGCTGGATGTTGACCGCCTCGCGGGACTGGTAGCCGGGCGGGTCGTTGTGCTCGCGGGGGCCACGGTTGCGGTGCTCCTGGGTCCAGAGGAACTCGCGGCCGATCTCCTGGGCCTTCTCGTCAGTGTCGGCGCAGAAGATCCGCAGCAGGTAGCCGAAGTGCTCGGGGCCGGGCTCGAACCCGGTCTCCCGCGCGGTGTCGATGTACACGTCGCGCAGCCGGTGGGTGTGTTCCAGCAGCGATCCCAGGTTCATGTAGGGATGCTCGTGTCGGGCGGCCCACACGACGCTCTCCGGGCTGCTGAATCCGGGGAACCAGATGGGCGGATGGGGCTTCTGCATGGGCAGCACCCAGGGGTTCACCTTCCGGTAATGGTAGTACTCGCCCTCGTAACGGAAGGGCCCCGGCTCAGTCCAGCACTTGATGATCAGGTCGTGGGCTTCCTCGAAACGGTCGCGGTTCTGCGGCGGGGCGATGCCGCCCTGCAGGGTCTCCACCGCGGTGCCGCGCACGAAACCTGAGATGATGCGGCCGCCGGAGATGCAGTCCAGCATGGCGATTTCCTCGGCCATGCGGATGGGGTCGTTGACGGCGATGACGTTGCCCAGGATGGCGATCTTGGCGTTGCGCGTCACCTTGGCGATGACGGCGGCGTCGATGTTGACCGCGGGCTTCATGCACCAGTACGAGGCGTGGTGCTCGTTGGACATGATGCCGTCGAAGCCGTTTTCGTCGGCCCAGGTGTACTGCTCGTGGTACTGGTTATAGAGGACGTGGGCCTTTTCGGGGTCGAAGTGCGAGTTGGAGAAATCCAGCCGCCCCGACTCGTACTGTGACACGTCGTCGTCGGTAACGTGGCCGTAGGGTTGTTCGGAGAACCAGAAAACTTCCACATGGTCTTTGGGCATCAGGAGCCTCCTCGCTGTGGGCCGGCGGAAAGAGCCCGGAACGCCGGGCCCGGTGGTCGATGGGCGCAGTATAGGGACGGGTGGGGGCGGGGGCAAGAGGACGGGATGGGACTACGGCTTATGGTAAAATCGGGCGCGTCAAGGAGTGAGAACGATGCAGGCCAATACCGTCAAGCCGACGATGCTATTCCAAAAAACTGTGCGCTACGAAATCCCGGAGTTTCAGCGTCCTTACGTTTGGGAACAGGAAGAACAATGGGAACCATTGTGGGAGGATGTGCGCGATACCGCCGAGCACTACCTCGAGGACGGCAAAGGCTCTACGCATTTTATGGGGGCTATCGTTCTCCAGCAGCGACTCAACGACGCACTGGGGTTTGAGACCCACATGGTAGTTGATGGTCAGCAACGGCTGACTACCCTACAGTTGCTGTTGGATGCTGTTCAAGAGTCGCTCGAAATTCGGGGCAACAGCACTCCGGCGGCGCGTCTGTCTTTTCTCGTCACCAATCCTGAGGTATTCCTGCAAGGCGACTCGGACAACGCTTTCAAGGTTTGGCCTACAATCAACGACCAAGACGCTTTTCGCCACGCGATGAGCAACGACCTGTCCAGTGAAGAATATCGCACATCCCGCATTGTACGGGCCCACAATTTCTTCAAGACACAGGTGGACTTATGGATAGATAGCATCTGCCAGAATGGCACAACCCGAGATAATGCCGCCGAAGCTCTGGAGCGAGCGGTTTCAGACCTCTTGGAGCTGGTGGTCATTAACCTTGCACCAGCAGATGACCCCCACATCATCTTTGAAACGCTGAATGCGCGTGGGACACCGCTACTACAGTCAGAGATGATAAAGAACCGGATTCTGTATGAAGCCCGTTCTGACGGCGACAAGCGGAACGCCTCTGCGCTGTGGGGCTTTGACACGGACAGTTGGTGGCGTAACGAAGTCGGGAGAGGCCGACAGCGTCGTCCCCGCATCGACTTGTTCTTGAACAACTGGCTGACCATGCGCCGCCTGACGCCAACCAGGACGAACGACGAGTTCGATGCGTTCAAAAAATACGCCGATGACGCCAAAAGCGTCGGCGGATCAATTGCTGCAATCGCGGCGGACGTCGGCGAAATCGGGGCAATCTACTACGACCTTGAGCGGCGGGGCAAGCCGGAGTTCGATGATTTCCTGTACCGCCATCAAGTGATGCAGATTGGCGTACTGACGCCCGTCCTGCTATGGCTATTCGCGTCCGATGTCCCACAACCGCAGCTATTGAAAGGATTGTGCGCTTTGGAGAGCTACCTCGTGAGGCGGATGGTGCGCGGTTTGTCCACCAGAAACTACGGCCAGCTTTTCCTTGGCCTGCTCCGAGAACTGGAGCAAGATAACAGTGAAGCGGCGGGAGATGCCATCGTGCGATACTTGGCGTCGCAGCAAGCTTACGCCAATATTTGGCCGGATGACCAGATGCTAGAGGACGCGTTTCTGACTGCGCCACTGTACTGGTCCTTGACGCAAGGGCGATTGCGCCTGATTTTGGAGGGTATTGAGGGAGCGTTGCGGACAAGGTACTCTGAGAGTCGGGATGTGCCCCGCAATCTGACCATTGAGCACGTGATGCCACAAAACTGGCGTCGGCACTGGACCCTTCCGGACGATGTTGAAGAGCCGGGTATCGCGGAAGTTAATCGTGACCGCCTGATCCACTCCATCGGCAACCTGACTCTTATCACACCAGGTCTCAATTCCTTCCTGTCCGACGACCCGTGGGAGAAAAAGCGAAAAGGGCTACGTGAGCACACCAACCTTTCCATCAACAAAGACTTGCTGGACAACGCGCCAGACGTGTGGGACGAAACGGCAATTGCCCACCGCGCCCGTCGCATTTGCCAAGCGGCAATAAAAGTCTGGCCCCACGCCAACGGCATCTGACGACAACGCAACGTGGTCAGGAGGCGATAAAATGACTACCCAAGACCCCATCGCCATTCCGCATCCCGTGCATTTGGGATCCGAGATTGTTCACACCGAGGCGGACAAGGGTAAGCCTCTCACTGACGAAGAACGGGAGCGCGTACGTGAGTATTACCGTTCCCTGAATTTCAAGGAACTTCTGGCCGTCTGCCCCATCGATGGCATTGACTTGACGCGGGAACCCGAATATCCGCGTGAGGTGGAGTTGTAATGTTCCTCCTTGACACCAACGTAATCTCAGAATTGCGGCTGGGACAGCGATGCAATCCCGGCGTGGCGTCTTGGTACGAGGGTGTTCAAGGTACGGATCTGTTCACCAGCGCGCTGGTCATTGGCGAAATTCGCAAGGGAATCGAAATCGTACGCCGACGCCATGACTATCGCCAGACGGAAATCCTGACAATCTGGTTGGAAACGGTTTATGAATTTTTCGCCAACCGCATCCTGCCGGTTGACGCCGCCGTTGCCGACGCCTGGGGCCAAATGTACGCCATTCGCAACGTGCCAATTGTGGACGGCCTTCTCGCCGCCACCGCCAAAGTCCACGGTCTGACTTTGGTGACGCGCAACCTCTCCCAGGTTCAAGGACTGGGCGCCGATTTGCTCAACCCCTTCACCGGATGAGTGCCAACCGCCCCGAACGGCCGACGGCGCTTATCTATCCGGGTAAAGGTCAGCGACGGTATTCGGGCAGGCACGCTCATCGAACCAACGGACACCGCGTTTGACGGCCCTTGTTGGCCCGTGATACGCTTTGCTCACTATGAGAACGTGGGGATTCCGCGCGGAGTTCCCGTCACTTGCGCTGTTCAGGAGCGACGACGATGAACGTTACCCCTCTGGCCATCGAGAAACTCAAGGAAGTGATCACCGCCGAGGACGAGGCCGGTTCCGCCCTGCGGGTGGTGGCCATGCCTGCCGGCCACGGTTTGCAGTACATGCTGACCATGGAGAAGGAGCACCAGCCTGACGACACCGTGCTGCGCATGGACGGCATGGAGTTCCTCATGGACTCCGACAGCGCGCCGTTCCTGGAAGAAGCCACCATCGACTACGTGGAAGAGTTCGGCGGCCGGGTCGGGTTCGTCATCAACAACCCCATGTACGCCGGCGGCGGCTGCGGCAGTGGTGGATGCGGCTGCGGTGGTGGCGGCTGTGGCTGTGGCGGCGGTGGTTGCGGTGGCGGCTGCGGCGGACACTAGGCCGCTGCGATCTCCGGCAGTCCCCGGCCGCGCCCGGGGTTGCCGACAATCGATTCAATTGCCCCGGCGCTACCGGCTGCCGGGGCTTTCGCATAGCAGCGCGTCAAAGGCCCATAACGGCAGCGCGGGCTGTTGAATAATTGAAGCGAACGTTGCCATCATAGGATAATCATTCAAGCAGGAGTCCCGTCATGAAAATCTGGCCCACCGTCTCGAAAGAGCAATGCCTGAGCCGACTGCGCAAAGACGTGTCGACCTGGAACGATCTGCGGACCAGCGCGGATCTCGCCGGCACATCCTTCGCCAATGCACGGCTGCATGGAGCCGATTTGTCGTGGGCCAACCTGACTCATCTGGACTTCAGCGGCTCCGACCTTGGCGACGCGGACCTGCGCGGCGCCGACCTGCATTTCTGCAACCTGAGCGGGGCCAATCTGCAAAGCGCGGACCTGCGCGGCGCGAGCCTGCAGGGCGCCACCCTGCGGGAAGCGAACCTGTCCTACGCCCAGTTGCAGGGGGCGAACCTGGCGCGGGCCGACCTGAGCCAGATCACCTTGCGGGGCGCCGACCTGAGCTATGCGGTGCTGCGGGGCACCTACTGCAGCTTTTCCGACTTTTCCGAAGCGGACGTGACCTGGGCCGACATGCAGTCCGCCAACTTGTCCAACTCGACCTTCTACAAGACAGTGTTCACGGACGCCACCCTGGCCCAGGCGAATCTGGCCCACGCCAACTTCAACCTGGCCTTGCTGGACAATACGGACCTTGACGAAGCGTTTCTGCACGACACGATCTTTGCCGCGCTGGACCTGTGCGGCGCGAAGAACCTGGAAACCGTGCAGCACGAGCCCTCTTCCATCCTGAGCATCGGCACGGACACGCTGCTCAACACCCTGCGGAGCTCCGGCGGCATGTACTCGCCGGAGTTGGAGGTCTTTTTCTCCAGGGGCGGCGTGTCCATCGACATGCTGGCCTCGATACGCCCGGTCAGCGCGACGGTATCCTGACGCCGTCGCCGCGTCGCACGGGCCTGACTGGTCGGGCCAAGCACGGCGGCGCTGACCGTCCCGCAACCCCAACAGAAGGAGCGTCGCCCTGATGTCAGCCACACCCCACGGCATCCGTTACTCGGCCCACCGCCCGGTGGTCATGGGACGCAACGGCATGGTTTGCGCCGGCCATCCCCTGGCCGCCCAGGCCGGCATATCCGTCCTGCAAAAGGGCGGCAACGCCTTCGACGCCGCCATCGCCACGGCCGCGGTTCTCAACGTTGTCGAACCGTTGATGTCCGGCATCGGCGGCGACGGGTTCATCATGGCCTACCGCTCGGAGGACGACTCCCTGCGGGTGTCCAACGGGACCGGCGCCGCGCCCTATGCCGCGACCCTGGAGCGATACCGCGACGGCATTCCCATGAAAGGCATCCTGAGCGTGTCGGTGCCGGGTCTGCTCAACGCGTGGCTGGACGTCCATTCCGAGTACGGGGCGCTGCCGCTGACGGAGGTGTTTGCCCCGGCCATCGCCCTGGCCGACGACGGTTTCCCGGTCACCCACTACCTGGCGTCGGCTATCGCCGGCGATTCGCTGCTGTGCGAGTTTCCCACCAGCCGGGCGATCTTCACGCGGGACGGATCCGGGGAGCCGCTGCGGGCCGGCGACATTCTGCGGCAGGCGGATCTGGCACGCACTTTATCCGCCATTGCGGAGAAGGGACGCGATGCCTTCTACCGGGGAGAAATCGGTGAGGCCATCGTCCGGTTCAGCGAAGAACAGGGCGGCCTGCTCACCATGGCTGACCTGAACGACTGCTCGGCGCGCTGGCAGGACCCGATCTCCACGGACTACGGCGACTACACGGTTTACGAGGCTCCTCCCAACTCCAGCGGGCACATCCTGCTGCAAGAGCTGAACGTCATCCGGCAGCACGACATGGCGAGCCTGGGGTTCGGTTCGGCTGAGTCCATCCACCTGATGGTTGAAGCCAAGAAGATGGCCTTCGCGGACCGGGAGGCTTACGTGGCGGATCCCGATTACATCGACGTGCCGGTAGCCGGTATGTTGTCCGCCGAGTACGCGCGGGAGCGAGCGGCCGCCATCGACCCGGAGCGGGCATCGGAGAACGTTACCGCCGGAGATCCCTGGCAACATCAGCCGGCGGGTCAGCGCCGTTCGCCGGCCGGAGTGGGCGCCCGGCGTCGCGGTCCCCGGACTGAGCAGGAAGACACCACGTGCTTCGTGGTCGCGGACCGGGCGGGCAACGCGGTGTGCCAGTTGCAGAGCATCCAGAGCGGCTGGGGCTCGTCGCTGGTGGCCGGCGATACCGGCATCCTGCTGAACAACCGCATGACCTACTGGCACCTGGATCCGGACCACGTGGACTGCCTGCAACCGGGCAAGCGAGTGCGCCATACCATGAACCCGGTGATGGTGTTCCGCCGGCCGGGATCGGGCAACGGCAGTGGCTCTTCAAGCCGTCGCCTGACCTACGTGCTGGGTACGCCCGGAGCCGATTGCCAGGTGCAGAGCAACATGCAGGTCATCACCAACCTGGTGGACTATGGGATGACGGTGCAGGAAGCCGTGGAAGCCCCGCGCTGGAAGCACGTGGGCGACGGCACCGAGTCCACGGTTCCGCATACCGCAGTGGACAGATTGCTCATCGAAAATCGTTTCGACGCCGGCGCGCTGCGTCAACTGCGGGCCATGGGCCACCCGGTGCACGAACTGGGCGCGTGGGACGGCGTGACCGGCCGCGAAATGGCGCTGTACATTGCCCCCGACACCGGAGCGCTGCACGGCGCCGCCGACCCCCGGTACGACGGTTACGCGGTGGGGTACTGAGCGTTCTTCGCTCACCCGGTTCCAACCGCACCAAGGATAATCAGCATGAGAATGCCAGGACAACGCCGCAGCCAGGAACCCGACGAGGTGGGGCAGCGCGCCGGCCTGTTCGCCGAATCGATCCGTGACGGGGACATGGACCTGGCCTGGTCGATGTTGTCCAAGGAGACCCGCGGGATGCGCATGGGCGTTTGGGCCACCCGGCTCAATATCGACATGCAGGTGGCCTACCGCGCCGCCTACGACCCCGACCACCCTATGCGCGACTCGATGATGGACGACTTCCGCACCACCGTCCTGCGCCTGTGGCCGCTGGAAGACCTGTCCGAGCTGGCTGCCGCTCCCACCCGCTACGTGGACGATGAGCACGCTTTCGTGTTCCTGCCCTTCGGTGTGACCGACGAGACCGTGGTGCAGCACAGCAGGTTGATGTCGGGCCTGATGATTCCGATGCTGCTGGAAGACTCCCAGTGGCAGGTCGATCTGCCCGGCTGGCGGTTCCTCGACACGTCCGGCCAGGGCGGCAATGGCTAGGCGGCCCTCGCGCACCCGTTCTCGCGGCGCGCGGAAAGAGCAAGCCGCTGCACCCGTCTCTCCGGAACACTCGCCCGAAGACGGGGCGGTGATACGACCGCGACGCGCCCGGGGAGACCATGACTCCTGCGAACTATGTGAACGGGCTGTGGAGCGGTTCACCGTCCACCATTTGATTCCCCGGGCTCGGGGAGGGAACCACGGGCCCACCGCGCTGCTGTGCTCCACGTGCCACCGGCAGGTTCACGCCATGTTTTCGGTGACCACGCTGGCCGAGGAGATGTACAGCGTGGTGCTGCTCCGGTCGAACCCCAGGGTCGCGGACTTCCTCCGCTGGATGCGCAAGCAACGGGGAGCCAGCTTCCGGGTGCGCCGGTCGCGGGAACGGAGTTGACCTCAGCGCAATCGCTCCGTGTTATGATTCGTCGCAAGGGCTACGGGATAACGACATGGCGAGATCACCAAACCTCTCACCTCGAGAAGTGAGCGACGCGATACGCGCCGGCTTACCGAACCGACCGGATGTTGACTTGCCCGACTCCGAAGCGGCGGAGGCGGCAGTGACCTATCGAGACAATTTGGTCCATTACCGGGAACACGTCCGCAAAAGCCTGGACGCAGGAGACTATAGGCAGGTCGCCGAGAAATCGTGGGGGGCATACTCCCAGACTGTTAATGCAATTGCCGCCGATCTCAGCCTGCGGGTCCATAGCCACACTAGCATCCTGAGAGTTTCTGAACAACTGGTGGAGCTCGTTTCCAGCGCTGATCCGGTTGCCGGGTCACTTTTGGACAATGGGGTGAATTCAGTTCATAGCCTGCATATCCATTTTTATGAGAACGACCTGCCCGACGAAACGGTAACGCGACGGGCGGATGCCGTGGCCGCGGCAATCGACCTCCTCCAGGAACTATTCCCAGCGGACGGGTCTGCACCATGACCAGCGCGAACGAAACCGCGGATGTCGTCATTATTGGCGGGGGCGTGATGGGTTGCAGCATCGCCTGCAACCTGGCCTTGACCGCCGCCGATCACGGGCTGCGCCGCATCGTGCTGCTGGAACGCGACACCCTGGGCAGCGGGTCCACGGGGCGCAGCAGCGGCGCGGTTCGCATGCACTACTCCACCGCCGTAAACGCCGAACTGGCGTGGCGGAGCCTGCACATCTTCCGCAACTTCGAGGACATGATCGGCGGCGAGTGCGGATACACCCGCACCGGCTACCTGGTGTTTGCCGGAGCGGACGACCTGCCGTCCTTTCGCGCGAACATCGCCACGCAGCAGTCGGTGGGCGTGATCACCGACATCATCAGCGCCGCCGACGCTGCGGAACTGGCGCCCGGTTTTGAGGTTGCCGACGCGGCGGGCATCGCCTACGAGCCCTATTCCGGCCACGCCGATGCCTCGGGCACCGCCTACGCCTACGCTACCCGCGCCCGCAGCGAGGGCGTAACTATTCGCCTGCAGACCCCTGCGGAGGCCATCGAGACCAGCGAAGACGGCAGCCGGGTCGTTGCGGTGCGAACCGCCTCCGGTGAACGCATCGAGACCGGAATCGCGGTGGTGGCAACGGGCCCGTGGACGGCGCGATTCCTTGCTCCCCACGGCATCGACGTGCCGTTGGTCGCCACGCGCCATGAGGTGCTGCACTTCCGCCGGCCGCTGGACGTGGTGCCGTACCATCCCGGCGGGGCCGACATCGGCAACCGGATCTACTTCCGGCCGGAAGGGCAGGACCTCACGCTGGTCGGCAATGGAAACCATTCCGATGTCGTGGAGGATCCGGAGGTATTCGCCCAGCGGGCCAGCCCGTCGTTCATTGAGGACGTGTGGCAGCGGCTGGCGCGGCGGATTCCCGCCATCGCCGACGCGGAACTGGCCGCCGGATACGCCGGGCTGTACACCAACACGCCGGACTCGCATCCCATCATGGACCGCATCGACGGCGTGGACGGGCTCTACCTGTGCACCGGCTTCAGCGGCCACGGGTTCAAGCTGTCGCCCATGGTTGGCGTGGTGATGGCCGAGTTGATTGGAAAGGGCGCAGCCACGACCATGGATATCTCCCCGTTGCAGCTATCTCGGTTTGCGGACGGCGCCCTGAACAACGCCGGCTACGGCTTTGACGTCCTGGTCTAGCTTCCGGCCGTGACGAGCGCCGTTCCTACGATGTCGGAGGGGGCCGTGCCGGCCGTCTCGGTTTCGGGTCTGACCAAGCGGTTCGGGCGGGTTACGGCGGTGGACGGCGTGAGCCTGGACATACCCTCCGGCGGGGTGTTCGGGCTGCTCGGCCCCAACGGGTCCGGCAAGACGACGCTGCTCTCCATGCTGTCCGGGTTCATCCGACCCACCGACGGAACGGTGACCCTGCTCGGGCACAACGGGCCGGCCGGTCACGAGCGAGGGTTGGGCATGGTTGGCGCGCTGATCGAACGCCCCATCTTCTGGCCTTATATGTCCTGCCGGGACAACCTGAGGTGCCTGCAGGGAGTATATGGCACCGACGGCGGCGACGCGGAAATTGACGACCTGCTGGACACCGTCAACCTGGGCGGCGAGGCGGCGCGCCGCAAGTTCCGGGCCTGTTCCACCGGCATGAAACAACGCCTGGGGATCGCCGCTACTCTGCTCGGCGATCCGTCGTTGCTGATTCTCGATGAGCCGACCAACGGGCTGGATCCGGTCGGGATAGTCGAAGTGCGCGATCTCATCCGGGGTCTGGCCGCTGACGGGCGCCGCACCGTGATCCTGGCGAGCCATCTGCTCAACGAGGTGGAACAGGTCTGCGACCGGGTTGCCGTAATGCGGCGGGGCAAGCTGCTGTACTGCGGCCCGGTTGCCGGTATGGGCGCCTCCGGGTCGGCGCTGGTTCGCACCACCGATGATGACCGGGCGGACGCTGCGCTCACGGATGCCGGCTGGGAGATCAGGAGCAGGTCCGAGGACGGCCTGGAGGTGGCGGTCGCGGCGGGGCGCGAGTGGGAAATCAGCCGCGATCTCGCCGCCGCGGAAATTTACGTGTCGGGCCTGAGACCCCTGGGAGGCTCCCTGGAAGCCGGGTTCATGGAAGTCACGGGTGACGCCGACGGCGAGTCCGAATGAGGGACGCCAGCGCCATCGTAACCACGCTGCGCTGGGAGTGGTTCCGCCTGTCCCGGCGACCGGGCGCATGGGTGATCCTCGGCTTGTCGGGCGCGGCCGTAATTGGCGCGCTGGCAGTGGCGACGGCGCTGCTGCATCTGACGCCCATCGACCTGTCCATCGCGCCGCACGGTTTCCCGCTCCTGGCGTTCGAGGTGCTGTCCCGGCTGGGTCCTTTCCTGGGGATCATCCTGGCGGCGATGATCTTCGGCGGCGACCAAGGCTGGGGGACCCTGCGTCCCCTGCTGGCCCGAGGACAACCACGCTGGCAGTTGATGGTCGCCAAGCTCTCCCTGGTCGCCGTCATCCTGGCGGCCCTATGGATTGCGGCGTGGATTTTGGCCGCCGTGGTTGGCCTTGTGGCCGGGGAATCCGACACCGTGGCAGGAGAATTGTTCCTGGACATCTCCGATGGATGGTTGGAGACCGTGGGATCATTCGCCGGCGCCTGGCTGGTCTCGATTGCCTATGCCGGTCTGGCGGCCCTGCTGTGCACGCTGGGGCGGTCCACCGCCTTCGGGATGGGAGCGGCCGTCGCCATTCTGATTATCGAGTTCACCGTATATCCGGTGGCGGGCTTGATCTCGGACTTATTCTTGGACATCTCGCTGTCCGAGTATGTTCGCTGGACGCTCCACGGCACGTCGGGCGGCGTGATGGGTCGGGACGATGACCTGAGCGCGTGGCTGTTCCTGCCCGCTACGCTGGCGTACATCGCGGTGTTCTGCGCCCTGACGCTACTGGTGACGGGACGGCGGGACGTGGCCAGCGGGAACGGTTAGCCTGATTTCACGAGCGTTCGGAAGCGAAAAACGTTTGCACCCGCTCG
Organism: Dehalococcoidia bacterium; assembly: GCA_034420475.1. Classification (GTDB taxonomy): domain Bacteria; phylum Chloroflexota; class Dehalococcoidia; order Lucifugimonadales; family UBA3495; genus Bin87. Next base: position 34,601 of record DAOULH010000028.1, on the reverse strand, counting down.
ATCGCTTCTTCCAGGGTCTTCACCTGCCTCAGATTGTCTGCCCAACCCCTTCCCGGGTGCATAGTATCCCACCAGCTCTTCTCCCCGTTGTATCTGCCTGATCCGGGGTTGTGGTCGCCAAATCCATCCAGGCAACGGTTCCAAACCGGCTTGTAGTGATCGATCGCGAAGCGCTCGGCCAGAGTGATCCACACGGGTTCGATCGCCAAGTAGCGATACTGGAAATCCTCCTTGTCCAAGTTCGTTGCCTGGTCGATTGACCGTGCGTGTTCCCTCAACCTATTACGCAGCGCGGGGGAGTCAACGTTTACCGTGTCGCCGCGGCGGGATCCCGGAGGGACCGCTTTGCCGACATAAACGGGGTTCCCGGACGCGGCAATCTCGCCGTACACATCAAAAGGCCCGGTATAAACCAGGCAATAGATTCCGGGACCACGCACGGATATGTCATCGGCCAGGCGTAGAAGGGGTCGGCGCTCAAATTCGAGGATGGTCCCAGCCATCAGATTATCGTAAGTGAGCGGGTCGTAAAGTTGGGTCATGTTCCTTGCCGGATTTCGACGACAGATTCGTACAAGCGGTTTTGTTTGCCCGCCTGACCGGCGCGCACGCTTGAGTTGATGATGCTATTGCCGACTCGGGCCTCGCGAGGGGTATGAATGGCTGGCACTTCGAGTCCACAGTCTATTGCGATCTTGGCCAGAAATCGGTCCGTGGGAACGTGTACGCCCTGTACCACGCTGTTCCCGATCACGACCAAAGCGGATGCGCCGGGCCGCAGCACACGATGAACGCCCCGCATAAACCGAACGCAATCGTTCAAATAATTCGTGGCGTAATTCGCCCATCCCGTCCCGCCGTACACTCCTTTCCCCGGATTTTGCTGGCCGATTTTATGGACGACCTGGTGAATCTCCTCATCGGCGATAACATTGTCCAAATCAATTTGTGCTTGCTCTCTAGACAATTGCCAGGAGGTGCCGAAGTTTTCCCATTCCAGGGTTTTGAGATCCCCGGGGGACTGGCAAAATTGGAGCCAATACATGTGGGGTCGAGTGTTGCGATTGTAGTGGTAGTTGTTCATGTATGGCGGGGAGGTGATTATCAGGTCTACGCTGGAAGGTTCCAGTTCATCTTCGCCAAAAAACGACTGAGCATGAACGACGCCATCCGGGCGCTGGAGATATACCCTTTGTGATCTGTACCAATCGGAATCATCTGCGATTTCGGTCAGTTTTTTGACCAGGGTGGCAATCACCGGGAAATCGTCGACTTCTGCGCGGCCCACTGCTTTTCTTCTGCCGAGGCTCGGTTCATACGAATAGTTGGAGTAGTCAACCATGGTTGCGGCGAAAGCAAGCCGGATGACGTTCTTGATGACCTCATCATCTTGATCGCCGATGAAATCCATCAACAGCAGTACTTTGTTCAAAACCTTGGGACTGTAAAACGGCGAGCGGGTTCGAAACCCATCCGGTGGCGATGATTTGGGCACAAGCCCGTCTTTATCAATGGATTTCGCGTAGCGGAGCAGTTCATCGATTGCTTGCCGGAGGGTAGAGGTTCGGATGCGATGGGCGCGCAGCTTCGTCTGGCAAACGAAAGCCGCGTAGGGATTGATTTCGAATCCGACCGCATGATGCCCAGCGCGATCGGCTTCGACCAGCGTCGTGCCGACACCTGCAAAGGGATCCAAAACCAATTGCCCGGTCCCGTTGGTATACCGGGTCAAAGCGTCTTCCGCAAAGCGTTGTGAATAACCGGCGACCCACGGCACCCAACGGTGGACCGGCACGCTTTTGTTTTGCGAGAACGCAGGATCCTGAAACGATCTTTCAGATGCTTTCGCCATAGTCAACGGGTCTTGCTCGTGTCGCCATTTCGCCCGGGCCATTTACCTTCGCAAGCGCATGCCGTTGCCCAGCGAACGGGACGAATCATAATCTGCCGACTGCCAGACCGCAACACGCGGATGCCGCTGGCGGCGCTCCAACCCGCCGACAATTCGGACCGCTGCGGCAAACGCGCTGGCGGCATCGTCTATAATGGCGGCATCAGACCCCGCCTTTGCAGATGTCAGGTGAGCAGTTATGACCATGGAAGAAAACGAGAACTGGCACAAAGAGGTTTTCAATCTCCCGGAGAACCACGGGTGGACGGCCAAGCCGGGGAACAAGGTGTTCATCGCCGACCGGGGCGCGTTGCGCTTCGAAATCCCGCAGGATTGGCTGGTGGAGCCATCCCGCAAGTCGATCAAGTTCCGCGACGGCAAGCCGCCCGACGACACCATGGGGTTGGAAGTCACCATATTCTACGCCGGTTACGGCATGAACATTGACTGGAGCACTTTGCCCCTGCACCAGTTGATCAAGGACGTAACCTCGGACGATGCCCCCGCCCGCCGCGGCCGGGCCAGCCGCCGTCGCCGCCGGGGCCTGGACGACACCAAACGGGGTTCGCCGATCACCGTCAAACTGGGCAACCTGGAGATGGCCTGGATCGAATCGGAGTTCTTCGACCCGGGCGAAAAGCGTCCGGCCCACTCCCTCCAGGCCATCACCCGCGACCCCCAAAAGTCCATCCACGCCTTGCTCACCATGAGTTACTGGCCTGAAGACACTGAGCGCGCCAAATCCGTCTGGAACGACGTCCTGGGCACGCTGAAGATGGGCGAGCATTTTGACAGCCCGCTTAGAGGACCGGGTTACAATAAAGGCTAGAGGTTTTCGCAGTGTGCCGAGATCTGCAGCCGCCTTCGCTGGCAATATGCCTACGCAGACCGGCTCGCAAGAAACCGGAAGGATCTGGGCATGGGGAATGAAATTCGGAATGTTTTGGACGCTATAGCTGGCAGTTGGATTCCGAAAGCCGCCATCATCGCCTTTGTAATTTCATTGTCGTTCACCCTGGCTATCGCTATCACGCAAAATATCTACAACTGGGTAGCGGCTGCTCCGCCTCCAGGAATTGCTTCGGTCGATGTTGGGAGGCTGGGAATGGTGGTCGGCACGTCGGGTACGGCAGCGGCGTTCCTGGTTACGCTTTACGTCGCAGATCGTAACTACCGTAGGGGTCGTGAGCACATCCCTGGGTTGACTATGGATTTGCAAGTGAGAAGGGTTCCGGCGAGCCAGAGTTACGACGCCGTGATAGTTGCCTTGAACGCAAAGAATACCGGCACGGGATTATGCAGGGTTTATAGGGTGTATTGGACCCTAAAAGCTTTGTCACCTTATGACGACGAGAGCATCGCGGAAATGCAACAGGATTTTAATGGTGCGCCGGCAAATGCCCGCTTTGTGGAATTTCCGTGGCACATACTGCGGGAAGAGCAGATGGCGCAAGAAGTCGTGATTGAGCCCAACGAGACCCACCAAATGACATTCGATTTCATCATCCCGGCTGAAATTGCGTCCGTCGTGGTCTCAGCGTGGGTTGCCAACGCGTCAGAACCTAAATACGCTGAGGGTTGGTACAGAAGGGCCATTCACATGAATGAGGAGACGTGAAGCCCATGAACGACAAAGAATTCGATCCGCACGAGAGGACGGTTCCGATGGAAAAGCGGCGTGGCGGCGGCCAACCGATGCCACGCCCGGCGGGCGGCAAGCCCAAGATGTGGCAACCGCCAACCAAAGGAACCACACCCGCTGACCGGAAGAAACAAGACGTCGATCAGGAGGTCCAAGGTGGCTAACCAACATGATCAACAGAACCCCCAGCCGGACAATAATGCGGATACAGGCGAGCTCAAAGTCGAAACCACCGAAATTAAAACGTGGCAGTTTGGCCATGAAAGCGGACCGCCATTAGTCCGAACCAGCAGCGCAATTCCCAAGCAGTGGCAGCCTCCCAAGAATGAGAGCACGCCCAGCAAACGATCCAAGCAAGAATAACCTGGGAGCAACATCCCCAGGCCTTTTAGCAATCGACAATTGGAGGTCAATTAATGTCAGTGATGGTTACCGGCGGGACCGGGTTTATCGGGAACCGCATCATTCGCAAGCTGGTAGAACGGGGCGAGGAGGTGGTCTGCTTTGACCTGGCGCCGCCGCGGGCGAACCTGCAGCCGCTGCTGGACCGCATCTCCATCTACCGGGGCGACGTGACCCGTTTGGACCACCTGCTGGAGGCCATCAGCCGCCACAACGTGGACCGGATCATCCACATGGCGGCCCTGCTGCCGCCGGACACCGAGGACCGGCCCGCCACCGGAATGGCGGTGAACATCGACGGCACCAACAACATCTTCGAGGCGGCCCGCTGGGGCAACATCCGCCGCGTGGTGTACGCCAGCAGCATCGCGGTGTACGGCGTCCAGGACACCTTCGGCGACCGGCCGCTGATCGAGGACGACCTGCCGGCGCCCATCAACGTGTACGGCATGACCAAGGCGGTGAACGACTTTGCCGCCGCCCGCTACCGGACGCTGCATGGGCTGGACATTCGCGGGGTACGCATCTGCACCGTCTTCGGACACGGACGGGTCACGGGCATGACGGGCATGATTGGCGGGCTGATGATGTCCCTGCCGGCCATCGGGCAGCCGGTGAGCATGGACTTTGACCCGCAGGAAGCGTCGCCGATGATCCACTCCGAGGACGCCGCCGAGATCTTCGTTCGGGTGGCCCTGGCGGACACGTTGAACCACCACATCTACATCAGCGGCGGCGAGCTGGCGACCATCGCGGACGTGGCCGACATGGTGCGCTCGTACATTCCCGACGCCAGCATCACCACCGGGAGCCGTCCCGTGCCTCACGTGTACCTGGTGGACAACAGCCGCATGATGGCCGACGTGGGCTACGAGCTGCCGCCGTTGCGGATGCGAGTGCTGGACCACATCAACGACGCCCGGGTCGAGGCGGGGCTGGAGCCCATCCGGGGGTAGTCCCGGCTTGGTTTGCTACAATGGGTCAGCGCAGCCTTGCAACGAGATACCTACAATGAGCGACCGCGAAACCACCGCCGCGCAAAACGAGCAGATCGCCGCCCTGTGCCAACAGCGTAAGGTGCGCCGCCTTACCTGGCTTGGCAAACCCTTGCGCTCCGGCCCTGACGCTGACAGCGAGGCGGCCCTGCTGATTGAGTTCAACCCCGCCGACGTGCCGTCGCTGTCCAAGCTGGCGGCCATGGAGGATGAAATCAGCCGCGTCCTGGGACGCAGCATCGACCTGCACCTGTACCTGCGGGAGATGTACCTGGGCTATGGGCCACGCGAGGCGGGCATCGTCTATGACCGGGCCGACTACATGGACATCCCCATGCCGCGGGAGAAGATTGCCGAGTTCTGCAAACGCAAGAAAATACTGTGGCTGGCCAAGTTCCCTTACCCAAGCCGCGCGTCCGTAATCGACTACGCGGACGTTGAGTTTCTGGCCGGACTAGCTCCCGGCGCCAAATTCTCGTGGGGAATGTTAGATGGCTGGAAGGAGCTGGACGAAATACTCGGTTGTGAGACGGCCATGGACTACGGCAAAGAACTCCCCCCCGACCTTGAGGTAATTTACCGTGACCCTGCGGCGTTCCAATCAGCCTCCCCCCACTGAATCTGAGCGGATAGACCATATAATCAGTCATGCCAGAGAAGCTATGGCCACCCTCGGGGGCGCCAGCCTAACGGATCTGGAGCGAGATCGGGTAAAACAATTGGCCCTCTGCTATCTGGTAGCCATTGTAGGCGAGGCTGCGAACCACCTTCCGGATGCGACTCTCGACTCGCTGCCGATGAATCCCTGGGACCAACTCATCGGGATGCGAAACATTCTTATTCACCAGTACTTCAGGGTTAGGCTGGACACTGTACACGACACGGTGGTCAATGATTTGCCCGTACTGGTCGTGTCACTGGAAGCTTTTACCGACAATTCCCAAGGAGGCCAACCATCATGAGCGTTGCCATCGGCTACGTGCCCGGAGCATTCGGACAGGGAGGCGACGACCCCAATTTCCTCCGCACCCTGGTGGAACTGGGCGACCGGTACGAGTACGACTCGATCTGGCTCAGCGACCGCATCTGCAGCGACCGGTTCAGCCTGGAGCCCATGGTGGCCCTGTCGCTGGTGGCCGGGTATTCGGACCGCCTGAAGTTCGGCACCAGCGTGCTGGCGCTGCCACTGCGCAATCCGGTGGTGCTGGCGAAGCAGGTGGCGACGCTGGACTGGCTCTCCCAGGGCCGCTTCTTCCCCGCCGTGGGCCTGGGACAGGAGGACCCGGACGAGTACGAGGCCTGCGGCGTGCCCAAGGCGGACCGGGCGCGACGCACCGACGAGGCCATCGAGCTGATGCGCCGGCTGTGGGAGGAGGAAGGCGTCACCCACGAGGGCGAGTTCTTCACCACCCACAACGTTTCCGTGACACCGCGCACCTTCCTCAAGCCCTCGCCTCCGGTATGGATCGGCGGGCGCAGCCCGGCCGCGGCGCGCCGAGTGGGACGAGTGGGCGACGGCTGGCTGGTTTCCAGCGCCACCCCCGAGGAAGTGCGGTCGGGTCGGGAGATCGTCTTCGAGACGGCCCAGCAGTATGACCGAGAGATCGAGGAAGACCACGTGGGCGTGCTGGTCGGGTACTACATCTGCGACGACCGGAAAGAAGGCGAAGCGAGGTCGGAGCAGTTCGTCACCCGCCAACGCCCGGACGCGCATTTCACCGAGTACTCCGCCGTCGGCACCTCCGAACAGATCGGCGACTTCATCCAGGAGTACATCGACGCCGGCGGGTTCAAGTTCGTGATCCGGCCCCTGTGCGCCGGCACGGAGTCCATGGAGCAGCTCGAGCAGGCCGGCGAAGAGATCCTGCCCCGCTTCCATGGGCCGCTGGGCGCCTAGTCGAATCATGAAGATCGCGGAACTCATCAGGACTCGCCGATGAACGCGGCACAACGGATGGTTTTTGGCGTGTTGGCAGCGGCGCTGCTGGCGCTGGCCCTGGTGGGTTGTTCGGCCGAAGAACCGCCGGCGCCAGGTTACAGCGCCACCCAGCCCGTCTCTGACATGGCGGCGGTGGTTGTACCCGACCTGTCCGCGAACGCACGGGCCGGCGAGCAGGTGTTCAACGCCAACTGTGCGCTGTGCCACGGGCCCAGTGCCTCGGGCACGGGCCTCGGCCCGCCCCTGGTGCACAAGATATACGAACCGGGGCACCACCAGGACTTCACCATCCAGAGCGCGGTGCGCAACGGCGTTCCGGCGCACCACTGGCAGTTCGGGAATATGCCGCCCGTTCCCGCGGTGTCGGACGAGGACATACCCAACATCATCTGCTACATCCGTGAGCTCCAGCGCGCCAATGGGATCATCGCGCCGGACGCCGACATCGCCGCGTGTTGAGCCGTACACGGTCGGCGACGTATGATGGAATGCAATAGCGACGCAAGGGGGTGAGGGTCATGGCCAGAGTGTTTGTGCCGACCATGCTGCAGGCCACAACGGGCGGGGTCAAGGAAGTTGAGGTTGCCGCCCGCAACGTGCGGCAGGTGATCGAGCAACTGGACGAGCAGTTCCCCGGCATCGCCAACCGGCTGATGGAGGACGGCGAGATCCGATCCAACCTGGCGGTGGCGGTGGACGGCGAAGTTGCGCGCATGGGCCTGATGGAGCGGGTCGGCGAGAACGCCGAGGTGCACTTCGTTCCGGCCATCGGCGGCGGATAGGGAGGGCGAGCAACCGCATCCGGCGGCGTTCACTTTGCGACGAGATTGCCGCGCTTCGCTGGCAATGACATCAGGGACAACCGAAAAACCCTGCCCTGCCGCCCACGTGTGGGGGCCGTTTGACCCCTCCCGGCCCTGCGGCTACAATGGCTTGGATATGCTTTTTCAGAATCCGAGATCATGACCAACTCCACGCTGCTTCCAGATGACGAGCCGCGCGTTGCCAGCGCGGGCTTTGCATTCGATGGCGACGCTGTGCCGGCGGTGTCCGATCCGTGCGCGACCGGATCTCGCTCAAACGTGAAGGTGGTATCGGCCGGCGGGCTCGTGTTCCGCGAGACCGGCGACCTGGTCGAGACGCTGCTGTGCGCCCGCGCGCGTCCCGGCTTCCAAGGCGAGGATGCGCCGCTGACCTGGCGCCTGCCCAAGGGAACGCCCGAGCGAGGCGAAACCGTGGAGCAGACGGCCCGCCGCGAAGTGCAGGAGGAAACCGGCGTACACGTCAACGTCCTGGCGCCCATAACGAGCATTCGGTATTTCTTCGTGGGCCACGACGACGGCATCCGCTACGACAAGACCGTCTACTTCTACCTCATGGAGCCCATGGGCGGCAGCACCTCGGACCACGACGCCGAATTCGACGTGGTGGAATGGTGGAGCTACGAAGAGGCGGTGGAACTGCTCGAATACGACAACGAGCGCGAGGTGTTGGAAGCGGCCCGTTCGCTGATCGATTCCTACCGGCGAGGGGCGGAGCAATGAGCAAGGACCTGGTTTTGCGGGGCGTCCGCGTGCTGCTGCGGGGCAAGCGGATGGAAGACGCCGAGAAGGACTACATCTGGCGCAGTGACCCCGAGATTGCCCGCTTGGATGCCGCCTACCCGCTGACCATGAAGTACGAGCGATACCTCAAGCTCTTCGAGGACCAGATCCGCTGGCCCACTCCCGGTTCGCATCACTTCGCCATCGAGGTTGCCGGGGGCAAGTTCATCGGCAACTGCATGTACTACGACCTGGACAGCCTTTCCAAGGAAGCGGAGCTGGGCATCGTCATCGGGGATCGGGACTACTGGAGCGGCGGGTACGGCTACGACGCGGTGGTGACGCTGCTGCACCACATGTTCGACGACCTGCGGCTCAAGCGAGTTTATCTGCACACCCTGGAGTGGAACCACCGGGCGCAGAAGTGTTTCGAGCGCTCCGGTTTCAACCCGGTGCGCAACGTCCGCCGCATGTCCCACGACTTCATCCTGATGGAAGTCCACCGGGACGACTGGGATGAGACGTCGTTCGAGCGGCTGGCCCTGCGCCAGCGATACCTGGACCAACGGGGCGGCGTCGCGGTGGGTGACGACGACGCGGTGGCCGCGGCTGTAGTCTAGCCCGCCGCCGGCCGGCCATCAGGTTTCCGGTTACCCTCGCGCCGCCGCCAATGCTGCGGCAACGGTGATGTCACCCGTGTACAGCGCGCGCCCGATTATTGCCGCCTCCGCGCCGGTATCGATCAACCGCTCTACGTGAACGGCCGCGCCCACGCCGCCGGCCGACAGCACGCGCATCCCGCTGTCGCGCACCAAGGCCGCCGTGGCCTCGTAGTTCGGTTCCTCCAGGGTGCCGTCCCGGGAGATGTCGGTGTAAAGCAGACGCTCCACGCCCAGATCGCGCATCCGGCCGGCCAAATCGGTGGCGCTGATCTCAGACATCTCGGTCCAGCCGCGAATCGCCACCAGGCCGTTGCGCGCGTCCAGCGCGACCACCACCCGCTCGCTGCCGAAGCGCCGGCACAGGTCTTCCACGAGGTCGGGATTGGCAACGGCGGCGGTGCCGATGACCACGCGGGCGGCGCCGGCATCAAACAAGCCCGCCGCCGTCTCGACGCTGCGGATGCCGCCGCCCACCTGCACCGGGATGGTCAGGCGGCCGGTGATGGCCGTGATGGCGGCAAGATTGGCCGGGTTGCCGCTGTGCGCGCCGTCGAGGTCAACGATGTGCAGACGCTCGCCGCCCTCGGCCTGCCAGCGTTCAGCGACGCCCAGCGGGTCGGCGGAGAAGACGGTCTCCTGCTCGTAGTCGCCCTGGTACAGGCGGACGCAGTTGCCGCCGCGCAGGTCGATTGCGGGAATGATTTGCATGATGTCAGTTGCGCTTGAGCGTCCGAACGGTTCGGATGATCGGCTACGCTTGCGCCGTGACCTGGCCGATGAAGTTGGCGTAGACGCGCAGGCCGTTCTCGCCGCTTTTCTCGGGGTGAAACTGCGTGGCGACGACGTTATCGTGAGCATAGATGCTGCAGAAGGGGACGCCGTACTCGGTCACACCGGCCACGTCGGCCCGGGCCACAGGGTCGGCGTAGTAGCTGTGGACGAAGTAGAAATGGCTGCCCTGGGGAATGCCCTGCCACAGCGGATGTTCCCGCTGGAACTCCACGGTATTCCATCCCATGTGCGGCACCTTCAGGCCGTCGGGCAAGCGGCGGACCCGGCCGGGAACCAGGCCCAGGCAATCGGCGTCACCCTCATCGGTGGCATCCAGGAGCAGTTGCAAACCCAGGCAGACCCCGAGGAACGGGCGTCCGCTGGCGATGTAGTCCAGCAGCGGACCGACTAGCCCACGGGATCGCAGGGCAGACATGGCGGCCGGGCCGGAGCCGACGCCGGGCAGGATGACTCCGTCCGCGTCCTGCAACTCCGCCGGATCAGAGGTCACGGTGGGTACGACGCCGGCCTTTTCCACCGCCCGCGCCACGCTGCGCAGGTTGCCGGACTCGTAATCGATGACGACCAGGCGAATGCGTCCGGTCTCTGGCGAGGCCATATTGAGGTCAGACCCGGTCGCCGGTGGCCCGTTCGATGGGGATGTCCCGGTCGTGATATCGCGCCAGCACGAACAGCAGATCGCCCAGGCGGTTCAGGTAGGCCAGGATCAGCGGATTGGTGAGGCCGTCGGCCTCGGCCAGCGCCACCACCCGGCGCTCGGCGGTGCGGATGACCGTGCGCGCCGAGTCCATGGCCGACGATGACGGCGTGCCGCCGGGCAGGATGAACACCTGGGGCATCTGGAAGTGCGTTTCCAGTTCGTCGATAGTCTCTTCCAGGTTGTCCACCATTTGCTCGGTGACGGGGGTGAAGTGCTGGTGGAAAAGGTCATACTTTTCGGGGTCGGTGGCCAACTCGGCGGCGACGGTGAACAGTTCGCGTTGCAGGTCGCGCAGGATGTTCTTGACCTTGTCGTCGTCGGTGAGGGCGCGGGCAAGGCCCATGAGGCTGACCGCCTCGTCGGTGATGCCGTAGGCCTCGGTATGGGGGTTGGCCTTGGAGACGCGGCCACCGTAGAGCAAACTGGTTTCGCCCTGGTCGCCGTACTTGGTATAAACGCGCTTACGGCGTTGCGATGACGATGATGAGGTACTCATGGGCTTGCTCCGGGACGAGGATGGGACACCAAGTTATTCTAGCACTCCCACCGGGGAGGGGCTATCGGATCGGCGCACTCAAGCGTACCCGGTTTGGTAGTGGCAAGGATAATTCGCATGAATGAACATGGATAGACTGGATTGAATCGGTCCGTCTCCTGAGAGTTGAATTTACATGCTTGCCTCGTCAGCGCCATTCCTGTTCCAATCCGTATCCGGTTGTATCCAGTCCATCCATGTCTATCCATGCGAAACTTCCCGTTGCCCGCGAAATGGGTACGCCTGAGGATCGTCGCACGGTTGCAAACCCATGAACCACCATGAAGCCACTCCAACGAAGCGCCCTCCCCTCCGGCCCTGGACACGCACGTACTGGCGGGTGTTTGTCCTGTGCTGCCTCTGCGCGGCGCTGGTCCCGATGGCGGGCTTTGAGCGGGGCGCGGTGACCTTCGCAACTGCCCCCTACCGGTTCACCCCGGCGGGATGGGAACTGGCCAACCTGCCCGATAAATGGTTCAGGAGGTTGCTGAACAGACCATCTACCCTGCCCTTGGATTTCAGACGTGAACAACGGGTGGCAGACGCGCACGAATTTTTCGCGGTCAGCCGATCGCTGTGGTTGGTCGAACGCCAACTCCTGGAACTGCAAGCCGGGATGACAACCGTTCCCGATGACGTCTCTTCCCTGCAAGAGCGGCAAAACCGGCTTCTGGAACGCCAGGGCCAACTGCGCCCTTCGGTTGAAGAGACCCTGGAAACGGCCATAGCGGAAACCCTGGGGTCGTTGGGCTTTTGGGCCGTGACCGGCCCGTTCCCGCCGGTGGACACCGTATTGTCCGGATCCCCGACGATCCTGGTCACCTCACCCCGGGACCGTATCGTGCGACAGGACAACGTGACCATGCAGACGGGCCTGACCAACGAGGAACGAGAACGCATCGAATCTCGGGTGGAAGAGCAGACGGACCTGTCAGCCGTGGTGGTGAATACCGGGGGCATCGCGCTGTACCCGTCCATTGCGATTCCCTACGCGGGCCTGGATTTCGCGCTGGAGGTGGCCGCCCACGAATGGGTGCACCACTGGCTGTGGTTCCGGCCCCTGGGTCGCCGGTATTTTCAGAGCGGGGACTTGACGATGATGAACGAGACGGTGGCCAATATCGCCGGCAGAGAGATTGGCGAAATGGCGAGGGAACGGCTGGACCGGTACGCCCCCAGTTCGCCGGGGGCGCATCTGCACAATCCGCCGCCTGCGGTCAGCGAGTCCGGCAACGATCCGCCCTCCTTTGATTTCCAGGAGGAGATGCGCGCCACCAGGATCCGCGTCGACGAACTGCTGGCAGCCGGTCAGGTGGATCAGGCTGAGGCGTACATGGAGGAGCGGCGCAAGGAATTCGTGGCCCACGGATACCGGCTGCGCAAGCTGAACCAGGCGTACTTTGCCTTCCACGGCACCTACGCCGACACCGGGGCGGCCGGCGTGAGCGTCATCGGCCAGCAGGTAGAAGAGTTGCGGCGGCGCAGCCCGACCCTGGCCGACTTCCTCCGCACCGCCGCCCAGTTTACTGGCGCGGAGGATTTGTCGGCGTACCTGTCCGCGCCGACGCCATGAGCCAGGCGCAGAGCCAGAATTATGCCGCTTTCAAGGCGTCCTCCAGCAAAGCCAGGGCGGTTCGGGCAAACTCCCACATGTTGGCTTCGCGGTCGGGGCTGCCGGTTTCGAGCGTCTGGGAGCGTTCCACCGGGCCGGCGACACCGAAGCAGGCGTGACCGTAGTTGTCGCCGTAGCGGTTGCCGGTGGGTCCGCTGGCGCCGGTTTCGGCCAGGGCCCAGGTGGTGCCCAGGCGCTCCCGCGACGTGCGGGCGTTGAGCAGCGCGTAGTATTCAGTGCTGGCGCGATGGCCCTCCATGGCGGACTCGGGCACCTGCAGCAGACCGGCCTGGGCCACCCGCGTGTACACCACCGAGCCGCCGACGTAGTAGTCGGACGCGCCCGGTATGGACACCAGGGCGGCGGAAATCAACCCACCGCACGATGATTCGGAGACCGCGAGGGTGTCTCCCCGCTCTTTCAGCACAGCCGCAACCGACGCGGCCAAGTCTTGCAGTTCGCCCATAAAGAGACCTCCATTTCAGTTCACATGGATACACAGGATACACAGAATCCGCTAGCCTTAAACGAGACATCATGGGCGTTTCTATCAACAAATCCTGTTCATCCTGTATCTCGATGTCAGAGCATTGACTTCACGCCCAAGGCAGTCGTTTTGAGACTGTCTTGGCCGATTCGGGGGTCGGCAGACCGTTTTGTTCCATCAGCATCAGGGCCAGCTTGCGAAACTCCTCGCGGTCCCGTCCGCTGACCACGGCCTGCTCGTGGGCTTCCGAGATTACCACGGGATAGCCCAGGCCGAGTTCGCACTGTTTCGTCAGCATGGCGTGGCCCAACGCGAGCAGGTCGGGGTCCTCAGCGACCCAATCCGGCACCTCGACGCGGGCGATTTCCGTGCCGCTGTTCACATAGTAGAACCGGCTCCACTCGGTGCCCACCGCCAGGTCCAGGGCGAAATGCGAGGCGCGGCGACCGGTCTGGTAGAGGGGTGAGCGGTGCCCCGGTTCCAGCAGGGCGTCGAACAGTTCACGGTCGTCGAAGCCGGCCGCGCCGTCGCACTGGGCCAGGTCGGAACGGCGGGCGCTGCACCGTCGCGTGCACTCCGTCGGGTTGCTGACGCACAGGCAGGTGCGCACGGCTCCGGCCACCTCGGTAGTCTGAGGCCGCGAGGTGTACGCTGCCAACGCCACGGGACGCGGGCCACGGGAAGCCTGGCGCAAGCGGGCCAACGCGCCACGCAGGCGCTCATTCACCAGGGTTTCAACCACGTACCTGGGATAGTTCCCGCGCTGGATATCCCAAAAAGCCAGAGTGCCGTCCAGCAGCGCCAGCACCGGGACATCCAGCGACGATGCCTCCACGGCGTCGGCGAGCCGCTCCACTTCTCGTACCGTGCGCAGCGCGCCGAGCAGTTGGCCGGAGATGGGAGTTTCCGCGTTTGAACCGTCGTCGGGGCGGAGGTACAGGTCGCTGTCGCCGGTGGCGAGGGTGGGTTCACTGAAAAAATGGCAATCGGGGTTGGCGCCGTAGGTCAGGACGCATCCGCCCAGGTTGATGAGGTAGCAGCGCAGCGGCAGGTGGCGGTCAACGTCGATGTGTGAGCCGTCAACGGAGATCGCCGTCCAATCGGACGGGCCCGGCGAGGGCGGGATGCTCGCCAGCAGACCCTCGGCTCCGGTGCGTGTCACAATGAAGGGGCGGTTGCCGGCGGACGCGGTGCGTTGGGCTGCCTCATTGGGAGCTATTGCGGCCGCCCGGTCCAGGGTGTCGGCGAACCGTTGCCGGCGTGACCTGGCCGTGGAGGACAGGTCGCCCATGGCGGACATCATCTGGCGGGCCGTTTGGCCGAAATCCAACGCCATCTAGCAACCGGCCGGCGGCAATTCGGGCAGCGACAATACGCGGTTGACGAAATCCCGTACTTTCTGACGGTCATCGTCAATTTCAAAGTCCTGCATGAAGTCGTGGTAAAAGTTGGCGTGGAATTTTTCGGCAACGCTGAAATTGCTGGCCAGAATAGGTTCCCGCAACTCATCGGCCAGACGGTTGGCCGCGGCTCGCAAAGCGCGATGATCGCCGAAACGCCACCCGCGCTGCTGGGCTACGGCCATTACGGCATGGGCGGCGGCTCCCCACAGTTTTTCGGAGCCCTGCAAAATGTCGCCGGCGGCAAATTCCGAATCCGAAGCTGCCAGAAAATCTTGCGCCGTTTGAGAATGTTCCCCGGTCAACATGATGGCTCTCTTTCAATCATGCTACCGCAGCACCCGTTCGTCGCCGACGCGGCGGGTGATGCGCTGCTGGTCCAGGTATTCCAGCAGGGGCAGGACGTACTTGCGGCTGGTTCCGAAGATGGTGCGGGCGTCGGCCACGGTCACGCTGCCGTTGGCGTTCAGGTGTTCCACGATGCGGCCGGCCATATCCTCGTAGGCGGCCGTGGTGAACACCACCGTCTCGTTGACCTTGACCACGTCGCCCCGTTCCTGGAGGTGGGCCAGCAGTTCAGGGTCCACCGGCCGGTCGGTGGGTGGCGACCAGGGTTCGGCGGCCAGGGTGGCCAGGTAATCGGCAATCTCGGACTGCTGGCCGTCGCTGAGTTCCACGCGATGGTCCGGCGTCCGCACCACGCCGCTGTCGTCGACGATGGCTCCCTCATCGGCTAACCGGGCCGCAGCGCGGAGGTACACGGGCTGGGAAACACGCAGCCGGCTGCGCAGTTCTTGCGGAGGCGCTCCCCGCCGCAGGGGATACTGGTTGTGATAGGCCTGCAACGCGACTTGCGCCTGGTTCCGCAAAATGTCCCACCCGCGCCGGGAATAGACCACCGCGTCGCCCTGAGCGCCCATTTCTCCCAGGGCCACTATCTCCTCGGCTTCGATCAAGGCGCCGAGTCGCTCAAGGATTTCCTCCTCAGAAATGTTGGAGCGTTGGGACAGGGTTTTCAGGTCGCACGGACCCATCTGGTCGGCGATGGTGAGGATGACGTCCTCGCTGGCGCCGGCGTCCAAAGTGGTGAGCCGCTCCAGCACCTCGGGAGCGAAACGGCGATGCCGGCGACGGGGGTTGGGGTCGGCCACCTGTCCGCCGCCGAGGGTGTCCTCGGAGGAGCGGAGGACGAAGAAATCGCCCTTGACCATGGGCACCGGCTCGTCCAGCAGCACCTGCACCCAGCCCTCGCTGCCCGGTTGCAGCCGGTCGGCGTCAAGCAGGCGCACCCGCCCGGTGGTCTCGGTGGTGAACAGATGGAAGGTCACCCCCTCGTTGTGCTTCAGCGCGTGGGGCGCGCCCTTGACCATGCGCAGGTTGGCGTCGAACCGGCGGGTGGGCCTCAGCCAGCCCGGGTTGGTGAGCACCTCGCCGCGCATGACGTCGTCGCGGGAGATGCCCGACAGGTTCAGGGCCAGCCGGATCCCGGGCGCGGCGGCGTCCAGGCGCGACTTGTGGCTTTGCAGCCCGCGTATCCGCGCCTGGCGGCCGGAAGGAGCCAGCTCGATCTGCTGGCCCACGGCTACCGAGCCGTCGATCAGCGTGCCGGTGATCACGGTCCCGAACCCGCTCACCGTGAAACAGCGGTCGATGGGCAGGCGTGGCCGGCCCAGGTCCCGTCGCGTCTCGGTGTCGTTCAGAATGTCGTCGATCATCGCCTTCAGGTCGTCGATGCCCTCGCCCGTGTAGGCGGACACCGGCGCCATAGGGCAGCCCTCGAAGGCCGTGCCCACCAGGGTGTCCTCCACCTCCGCCTTGACTAATTCCACCAGTTCCTCGTCAACGAGGTCAACCTTGGTGATGACCACCAGGCCCCGGCGAATGCGCAGGATGTCCAGGATCGCCAGGTGTTCGCGGGTCTGGGGCATCACGCTCTCGTCGGCGGCGACGATGAGCATGGCCAGGTCGATGGCGCCGACGCCGGCCAGCATGTTCTTGATGAACCGCTCGTGTCCCGGCACGTCGACGATGCTGACCTCGCGGCCGCTGGGCAAGGTCATCCAGGCAAAACCGAGGTCGACGGTCATCTCCCGTTCCTTCTCCTCGGGGAGACGGTCAGGATCGATGTCGGTGAGGGCCTTGACCAGGGTGGATTTGCCGTGGTCGACGTGGCCGGCGGTTCCGATGACGTACATGATGATTTCCAGTGGGTTAGTTTCAGGAGGTTTGAGGATGCCGGATGCTGACCGCCCAAATCCCGGGGCCCCAGCTACCGGGTGCGTCCAGGATGCGGGCCATCAGGCGAAATTGATCGGTCTCCGGGATGTCCTTATGCAACCGGAACAGCACCACGCCGTAGGGTGCCGGCTGGTTTTGTTTTACTACAATGTCGCCGAAATCTTTGTCCTGCGTAACCAGCAGACGGTACTCTCGGGTGGCAACGGTCAGTATGTCCGGGTCTGCCTCTCTGGGCATGGTTTCTTTGACAAAGTGAACGTCGTGCCCGGCCCGGCGCAGCAGTTCAATTGTCGGGTCGGGCATGTTTTCGTCAGCCAGTATCCGCATGGCCGTCGCGCGGTCAGTCGTCATCCTCATCGCCGTACAGATCCCGCCAGGTGAAATCAGAGAGTCTGGCACCCGTGGCCGCATACTTCCGGCAAGCCTCAATGTCCAACAGGGATATATGCGAGTGCCGACGGCGGATATCTTCCGGGCTGCGGCCCCCGCGGAGCAGCTCATCGACCAGTTCCACGGAAATGCGCGTGCCCTTGATGCAAGGCTTGCCGGCCAGAATGCCCGGGGTTTTGACGATGCGGCTTTGCCAGTCGTCGTTATCGGGAATAGCAGGCGCTGTTTCGTAGTTTGTCATACCCATCGCATCCATCTCCGTTGGAAAACCGCCTTATGGCCGGCGGTTCCGATGACGTACATGTTGGCTAGTCCGAAAGCGTCGCTGATTTGCCCATCATGAGGACTGGGCGCATTATACTTGACGGTGCCAGATGCCAATAGTACGATAGCGGTGTTGAATGAGCCGGTGACAAGAGGCCCGGGGCCTCTTCCGATGAGAGTTGGCCACTCTCGCAAAAATCGGATAGCCGGCTCGCTTCTTACGCCTCAATAGTAGGCAATCGTGCTACCCTGGAAAGCTTCGAACTCCGACGCTATCTTGTCCGCAATCAGGGCATAAGCGCGGACATCAGCACGCTCCCATTTCCGATGTAACGCCCAGGCGCAATAGTCCGCTGCCTGCAACATCGGATTACTCGCCGCTGACCACATATCAGCCCGTATTGTATTGGGCTGTGCGGCATTGCGCCCTGCCAATCGAATTTCCAATTGGAGTGCCGAGCGCATAGCGCTGGTTCCGATTGACGCCGCTATTATCAGCAACTCGTCCGATACAGCGGCCAGTCCTGGAACTAAACCAGCCAGATGGGCGTACCAGGCAAACCCATAGAACCGCGCTTCCGTAGTGCGTATCCTAGGATTTGTCTTGCGCTTCTCCAAAATCGTAGCGTCCACCCGGAAATCATGCTGACCTAAGACGGCAAACACCCGGTCGCGGACACGCTGCTTATCGTTGGTAGCGTGAAAACCACTGGCCAGCGATTCCCCTTCCCACGCCAGCTGACGGCGCAGGTCCATCAGGTCCGCTTCAATAGCGTGGTCTGCCACGACGACCGTGGTCAGAATGAAATAGCGGCTGGCTCCTTCCTGATCGCTGAAATCAAAATTGCCGGACTCGTCGCCGTAGACGTAAGCTCTCATGCCATATCCCACGGGCGACAATTAGACAAACGATGACGCCGGCACTCGAACTGCAGCGCCGGCGTCGTGCGCCAAAGATCGGAACGTCGTCTAGTTATCGAAATCGGTGATGACGCTGCGGCGGACGCTCTGGGCCTTCATGTCCGCGAATGCCTTGTTGATCTCCGACAGCGCCAACTCCTGGGTTACCAGCTCGTCCAGCTTGAGCCGGCCCTGCTTGTAGAACTCGATGTAGCGGGGCATGTCGGTGCGGAAGCGGTTGGAGCCCATGGTGCAGCCCTGGATCGCGCGGCCCCGGCGCAGGAAGTTGCCGGCGTCCAGCTCGATCTTCACGCCCTCGGGCACCATGCCGATGATGGTGGCCATGCCGCCGGGCCGGAGCATGTTGTAGCAGTCCTCGGCGGTCTGTTTCAGTCCGATGGCCTCGAAGGAGTAGTCAACGCCGCCGTCGGTGAGGTCGATGATGCGTTCCGCGACGTTGCCGGCCGTGGCGTCGATGACGTCGGTGGCGCCGAACTCGCGGGCCAGGCCGAGCTTGTCCTCGGTGGTGTCGATGGCGATGATGCGCAAGGCGCCGGCCAGCGCGGCCGCCTGCACGCAGTGAATGCCGATGCCGCCGCAGCCGACCACGGCCACGGTGCTTCCCGGCTCAACGCGGGCGGTGTTCAGCACCGCGCCCAGGCCGGTGGTCGCGCCGCACCCGATGAGGGCCAACTGCGGGAAGGGAATATCGTCGTCCACCTTGACCAGCGCGTTCTCGTGGACCAGCATCTCGGCGGCGTAGGAACCCAACTGGGCGAACTGCGTGATGGCCTCGCCGTCCCGGCGCAGGCGAGGCGGGTCGTCGCGCCGGCGCGTTACCGCCGTGCGGTCGCACAGGTAGGGCTGGCCCCGGGTGCAGAATTCGCAAGTCCCGCAGAACACCGAGAGGCACGAGATCACCGAGTCGCCCGGCCGGACGTAACTGACCTGCTCTCCCACAGCCTCGACGACGCCGGCGGCCTCGTGGCCGAGGATGCAGGGCATGGGCGTGGTGTAGAGTCCCTCGACGAAGTGGAGGTCGCTATGGCACACGCCGGACGCGCCGGTTCGCACCAGGACTTCTCGGGGGGCCGGGGCATCGACCTGCACGTCCTCGATGACTACCGGCTGATTTACTTCGCGCAAAACTGCTGCCTTCATTTCAATTCCCTCCGATGGCGGCTGCGCCGGGCCCTTGAATAACCGGGATGCCGGCGACCGTGGCGGCAGGTTAGCATCGGGCGCCGGCGAGCGTCAACAAAGGCATCGCGAGCCACAGGGCTTGTGCAAAGTCATCGTCAGAATCAGGATTTGCCGGGATTTTGAGATGTTCAGGATGTTCATGAATCCCGAAAATCCTCTAATCTTGGCAATCCTGATTCTGACAGCTGCCGCCGGGATGGGCTTTGCACAAGCCCCGGCATCACGGGCGGCGGCGTCTGCCATGCGACGAAATGCAGTACAATTGATGGTCGAACCTTCCCGTTCAGAAAATCGCAATGAGGGAACCGAATCATGTTCAAAAGCTTTAGCGCATCCTACGCCGGCCATGTGGTGGACAACGACCTGGGGCTGGAGGGGACTCCGGCCAACGACCGCTGGTACTCCAATGATCAACTGGCCGAGGTTTTCGACTGGGCCCTGGACATTTCCAGGCACCTGGAGGACAACGGCTACGACGAGTTCTGGATGGCCGAGCACCACTTCCAGCCGGAAGGGTACGAGTGCATCCCCAACCTGATCATGCTGGGGCTGTACCTGGCCTGCAACACCAAGCGGCTGAAGTACGGCTGCGGCTTCAACATCACGCCCATGTGGCACCCGCTGCGCCTGGCGGAGGACTTCGCCATGGCCGACATCCTCTCGGGCGGCCGCATCATTTTCGGCGTGGGCCGTGGCTACCACTCCCGCGAAGTCGAGACCTTTGGCTCACCCATGTTCGACGGCGACGCCAACCGCGAGCTGTTCGAGGAGCAGGTCGAGGTCATGGTCAAGGCGTTCAACGAGGAAGCTTTCTCCCACGAAGGCAAGCACTACCAGATACCGGCGCGGGTGCCCTACCGTGGCTATACCCTGGAGAAGCTGAGCCTGGTGCCCCGGCCCCTGCGCCAGCCGGTGGACATCTGGCAGCCCCTGGTTTCCGGCAACCCCAAGGGCGTCGATTTCATGGCGCGCATCGGCATCAAGGCGATGGTGGCCAATACGCCGGAGCCGGCCCGCCACGAGCGGCTGACCATGTACCAGCAGGCCGCCGCGAAGTACGGCAGGGAACTGGAACTGGGCGAGGACATCGCCCTGGGCTACCGCTTCTTCATCGGCGCCAACCGGGAGCAGGCCATCAAGGAGGCCAAGCCCTACTTCGAGGAAGCCATGAAGTTCGCCGCCCCGCTGGGCCTGATGCGCCTGGAGCAGGACCAGATCGAAGCCGTCGCCAACCCCGGCCTGCGTCGCGGCGTGCAGCTTCCCACGCTGGAAGAGGCGGTGGAGAGCGGGGCGTGGCTCTGCGGCTCTGCGGACGACATCTCCAATGCGCTCAAGGAGGACGAGGCCCGCTATCCCGGCGTCGAACGGGTGAACCTGGGCTCGGTGATGGGAATGCCCCGGGAAGTCTTCAAGGACCAGCTGTCCCGGTTCGCGCAGGACGTCATGCCGGCTTTCAATGGCAGCTAATCTTGATGGCGGAAAGCGACCCGAGTGATTGGGGGCGGGTCATGAACCCGCCTCCAATTTTCTGATAGCCCGTTGCTATCTGCGTTTCGGCATGGGCGGTCGAGTGAACCAGCGCCAGGTCCAAGCGCCCTGCGCTCCGCGCAGGAACAGGAACAGCAGCAGCAGGTAAACCACGACCCACATTAGCGCTTTCAAGTCAAGGTGTAGCGGTTCCAGTCTGGTAATCGCGATGACGCGGGCGATCAGGAACACCGCCGGCAACAGAATGCCGGCCAGCGGCACACGGAAGTTCAACCCTAACCCGAGCATCCCAATCAGGAAGCCCTCTACCCCGTGGTATATGACGATACGGGCAGGGATAGGCGCGTCTGCCGGTTCGGTTCCACTAACCTCGGGGGGTATAACGGATGCGACCAGCCACACTAACAACAGGCCGGTGTTGAATACCCACCAAGCTAATGCTGCCAGCCAAGCCCACTGCATCCAGCGGCGGGCCTGCTCGGGGTTGGCAGCCATCATCCGCCCGCGCCATCCCGGCGGGCGGGGGTAGTCATACGTCTCGGGGGCCGGTTCCGGTGCGGCTCCCGGCGGCTCCGAGGCCATGACCGGCTAGTCGTCTTCGTCCAACAACGGCAGGGTGGTCCAGGTCACTCCGTCGGGGTCTGAAGACAGCCCTTGCTCTCCGATCATCCGCCGCAGGTCCAGCAGGGTGGCGTTGACCTCGCCGGTTACTTTCTGCCACTCCGGTTCGGGCGGGAACCAGTAGGGCGAATTGATCCGCACCACCTGGTTCTGGGAGGAGTTGAAGTAGATGCCGAAGCGCGCTGCTTGTTGCTGCATGATGACTACTCTTTGCCCGGCATCGCGGGGGACGCCGGGCGGTCGGTGTGAGTTTGGTTGAGTGTTGCGATGCCTCTAAAGGATTTCCTTCTTGAGGATCAGCCGTTCCAGTCCGTACTTCCGGCTGCCCATGATGCCGATGATGCCGGCGATGGCGAACCAGAGGATCGGGACCTCGCCGCCAGTGGCCACGAATCCGCCTTCTGCCGGGAAGATGTGGGGTGCAATGCCATTGGGGAAGTGCATCATGAAGTATGCGATCACCATGGTGACGCACAGCGCGCCGGCGCCCAATCGGGTCAACACGCCGAAGCCGATGAGCAAAGCCGATATGATCTCGATCCAACCGGCTACGTATACGATGTCCGGCGGGCCGCTGCCGGGAGGCGGGAAGCCCCACATCTGAAACGCTTTCTGCGCTCCGTGAAGCGACACGATGAAGGCAAAAATGAGCCTGAACAGCAGGTAGAACTCGTCGGTGAACCGCACGAAGATACGGCCAAAGATGGACGTATCCGCCTGGGTCGTGTTATTTGTGGCCATAACATTCTCCCCCGCAGCAAGTTATTTCGCCGGTTCAATCAGGCGACGCTGCGGAAGCAATGATATTACGGAAATGTTAAATGCGCTACCGGATGATTTGTTCAATCGCTATGGTTTCTTCGCGGCTGGGACCGGTGGAAATGATCTGGGCATCGCACCCCACGAGAGACTCGATGCGCTTCACGTACGCCAGGGCGTTGGCCGGCAGCTGTTCCGTGCGCGTCGCGCTGGCCGTGGGTTCCATCCACCCGGGCATCTTTTCATAGACGGGCTCGCAACGTTCCAGAAGGGTGGTATTGGCCGGGAAGCGGTCCAGGTCCTTTCCGTCGGCGCGGTAGCCGATGCAGATTTTCACGTCGGGCATGCCGTCCAGGATGTCCAGGCGGGTGAGCACTATGCCGGTGAAACCGTTGATCTGACGGCTGTAGCGGGCGGCCACGGCGTCGAACCAACCCACTCTCCGGGCGCGGCCCGTGGTGGTGCCATATTCGTGGGCTTTCTCCCGCAAGTCCTCGCCGGCCTGGTCATGCATCTCGGTGGGCATTGGCCCCCCGCCGACGCGGGTGGAATAGGCCTTGAACACGCCGACCACACCCTCGATGGACTGGGGGTTGATCCCCAGGCCCGTGATCGCGCCGCCGATGGATGGCGATGATGACGTTACATAGGGATACGAGCCGTGATCAACGTCCAGGAGCGTCCCCTGCGCGCCCTCCAGCAGTACCCGCTTGCCCTGCTCCAGCAGGTCCTGCACCATCTGTTCGGTGGAACGGACCATCGGCCGCAGCCGCTCCCCCCACCGGCGGCAGAGTTCCAGTATCTCGTCGGCGTCCACCGGCTCGCCGCCGTACACGCCGGTGATGACCCGGTTCTTCATTGCTACGGTGGCCTGCACCCGGTCGGGCAACTGCTCGGTGGTGTCCAGCAGGTCGCCCACGCGGATGCCGTCGCGGGATGCTTTGTCCACGTAGGCCGGGCCGATGCCTTGTCCGGTGGTGCCGATGGCGCCGCGGCCCCGGGCCTCCTCCTGAAGCTCATCCAGGAGGATGTGATAGGGCATGATGACGTGGGCGCGGTCGCTGACGAACAAAAGGCTGGTGTCGATGCCCTGCTTCTCCAGGCCGGAGATCTCTCCCAGCAGCACTTCGGGATTGACGACCACGCCGTTGCCGATGATGCCGGTTACGCCGGGCCAGCAGATGCCGGAGGGAACCAGGTGCAGCTGGAATTCGCCGCGCTCGTTGACCACCGTATGACCGGCGTTGTTGCCGCCGGCGTAGCGCACGACGCAATCGGATTGGCCGGCAAGGTAGTCAATAACTTTGCCCTTGCCCTCGTCGCCCCACTGTCCCCCGATTACGGCGTAAGCCGGCATTGTCCTGTACTCCCGGATAGTTTAGAAAGTAAACCGAAAAATCGCCCCCGCAGGCGGCTGCCGGCGGCGGCATGGCTATCTTTGTGCGATGGCGTTCGTCGGTTGGAGCGCAAGTATAGCAGAAACCGATACGAGACGACACACTGACCCGCCTCGTGTCGCGTTCCGCTGAGGGGTCAGGGCCTTTCCAAAGCCCTTACTGGCGGCAATCAATCGTCAGGATCAGGATTCACAGGATTATCGGATTTTTCAGGATTGTGGTCATACTCAGCGCCATCTGCTCTATCTTGACAATCCCTGAATCCGGCAAATCCTGATTCTGACGATGACTTTGGAAAGACCCTGGAGCGGCGCCAATCGGCACTAGCCCCTGGGACGCAAAAATGGTATCGTTGCGCTTACCTGTTTGAGGGGAGAAACCGTCAGACCTACGGGCGGAAATCCAACGTGGAGGGTTGAAATGCCTCAGATCAAGCACATCGCAATCGCAACCAACGACGCGGAAAAGACTGCCAAGTTCTACCAGGAAGTTTTTGGCCTTCGCGAGGTTGCCAGGCTGCAGAGCGACAACGCCAATGGCTACATGCTCAGTGACGGGAACGTCAACATGGCCATCCTGGACTTCCAGAACGACGCGGTGGCCGGCGAGCGCGGCAAGGACTGGGAGGGCATCCACCACATCGGCTTCGAGGTCGAAAGCCTTGAAGAGACCGAGGCGCGCCTGTCCGCCGCCAACTCCCAGCCCATGGATGAGGTGAACCACGCCCTGCACGCCGGCATGACCGGCCCGCGCACGCAGAACGTGGAGACCAAATACGAGGGCCCCAACGGCGAAATGATCGACGTTTCGGAAACCGGATGGGTGGGCACGCGCGGTCTTGACTAGGTCGGAAGCTGAACAACTCTTCCGGCTCCGATTGTCAAATGAGGAGGGCGATGCGGCAGCGCATCGCCCTGGAGTATTGTGAACACTACACCGCGACAGCTGACTTGCTACATCAAGAAAACTCAGACCAACCCCGAGACGTGGGAGGGGTTCTGTGTCGAAGTGGATATTCCTGCCATCGGGGATACCTACGAAGAAGTCGTCGGGAAGATGCACCAGCGCCTGGGGGACTATATCGATTTCATCCATGAGCGCCAGCCCGATGACGAGCAGACGTTGATGTTCCGCCCAATGCCTGGCGGCCAGGTGCGGAAGCTGAAATTTGAAGAGCGCTTCCTGCAGCGTCTGCCATTTTCCAATCGTCAGATTCGCAAAACCTACGTCAGCACCGAGAAGGGCATCCCCGCACAGCTGGATCCCACCCATACGGAACTGTGCTTCAATTGCCGGAAATACCGGAGCGTAACCCAGTTCGAGGTTTTCCACGAACCCAATTCCGCCTACGTGTGGTACGACAAGACCTGCAACATATGCAAAGACGCCGGCCTCACCTGAACGGCGTCACGGCAAAAACGGAAAGAACAACCGCCCCACACCAGTGGGGCGGTTTTATTCCGGACGCTCCCGGCGCCAATCCGCAGGGGAAGGCGCGCGGACGGTGAAGGCGTTACGCCGGCCGAAATACCAGGCCGGGCTCGTCCGGGTCAATCTCTGACAGGTCGATTTCCAGCGCCATGCCGGTCCGGATGTTCTGCGGGTTGGCCGCGTCCACGCCGGCGATGCGAGCCGAAATGCGCGGCCCCTCCTCCAGCGTGACGATGCCGGTGCAGTACGGGTTGTTGCGACCGAACCCCTTGGCTTCCAGGGAGGCCGGCGCGACCGAAATGCAAGTGAACGTGCTCAGCGTGGCGCGGCCGCTGAGTTCGTGCCATTCCATGTCGCGGCTGTGGCTCACCGGGTCGATGGGCCGCGCTTCAGCATAAACGTTGCCGTTTTCGCGGCAGCGGACACCCATGAACCGACCTTCCCGCAGGAAAGCGTAGAACGACGCGGAGTTGAACGGACGGCTTTCGGCTTCAGTGGTCATTAAGAGACCTCCTAGCCGCGCTGCAGCACGTTGACGACACAGGTGCCGCCGGTGCCGCCCACGTTGTGCGTCAGCCCGAACTCCAGGTTGGAATCGCCCAACTGCCGATCACCGGCCTCGCCGCGCAGTTGCTTGTAAATCTCGATGACCTGCGCCACGCCGCTGGCGCCCACGGGGTGGCCCTTGGCTTTCAGGCCGCCGCTGGTGTTGATGGGCCGATCACCGGTGCGGGCGGTGCGTCCCTCGTCCACCGCGTGGGGACCCTCGCCGGGCGCGAAGAAGCCCAGGTCCTCGCTGGCGACGATCTCGGCGATGGTGAAACAGTCATGCACCTCGGCAACCCCAACCTGCTGGGGTCCGATGCCGGCCATCTCGTAGGCCTGCGCCGACGCGATCTTCGCCGCCGACAGGGAGGTGAGCTCGTCGGCGTCGTGCAGCGGGCGGCCGGTGGCCTGGCCGATGCCGGCGATATGCACCGGCTTGTCGGTGAACTGGTTCGCCAGTTCGCTGGCGACCAGCAGGACACAGGACGCGCCGTCGGTAATTGGCGCGCAGTCGTAGAGGCGCAGCGGCCACGCGATCCACGGGTTGGCGCGGGCATCGTTCAGGAAGTCCAGCTCGTCGTCCCAATCGGGAACGGGCTCGCCGCGCTGTTCGGCCCGGGCCTTGCGCCGGTCCATCATGTCCCTGACGGTGACCTGGAACTGGGCTTTGGGGTTCAGCTTGCCGTTCTCGTGGTTTTTGACCCCCACCTTGAGCAGGTGGTTCAGGTTGGTCTCGTACCGGTCCATGTGCGCCTTGGCGATGGCGCCGAAGATGCCGGGGAAAGTGAGGCCGGCAGGAACTTCGTACAGCCCGTCCGCGGCGGAGGCGAGCACGTCGGTGACGCCTTCGGTCGGCAGCGAGGTCATCTTTTCCACGCCGCCCACCAGGACCACGTCGTACATGCCGCTGGCGATGGCCATCACGCCTTCGCGGAGGGCGCTGCCGCTGCTGGCGCAGGCGTTCTCGATGCGCGTCATCGGCGTGGGCGTCATGCCCAGCCAGTCGGCCATGATGGGCGCCGTGTGGCCCTGGTGCTCAAACAGGTCGGCCGAGTAGTTGCCCAGGTAGCCGGCCTCGATGTCCTGGGCTGAGATTCCCGTGTCGATATTGTCCTGCATATCGTGGAAAGCCTCGACGAACAAGTCGCGGCTGGTCTTGTCCGGATAGGCCCCGAACTGTGACAGGCCGGCGCCGACGATGGACACCGAGCGGGCCAGGCGGCGGGAACGGGTGGTAGCCATTTGAAATTGCTCCTCACTTGCGGTTGCGGTGCGTCATCCTACACCAAAAGTTCCCAGCAGTACCAGAACCGTCGCCAGCCAGGGCAGGTAGGAATGCATCAGGGCGGTTATCAGGTCCTCGCTTTTTGCCCAGATGCGAAGCACAGTACGTAAGGGCCAATTGCGGCTACTGCTAACAGAACCGCTCCCCAGATTGCAGCGAGTATCTCCGCGTCGCTCACTTGCCTACCCAGGAACAGTGGAAAAAGAGAGTGCGCAGAAATGCGCCGCCCCAGCCGTCCATGAGCTCGGAGTTGTTGGGATCAATGCCGGCACAGAACGACACCGGCGCAAAAATAGCCCAGGGAATCACGATGAGAGAGAGCACAACGACCGGGACGACAAAACGCCCAAAGCGGCCATCTCTTTCAGCTTTTCCATAGCATCGCCTCTTCTGCAAAAACCACCCTTTGACAGCCATTAGACCGTCAGACCACCGGATGCCCCCACTGCGCACTGAGGATCAGCCCGTTTGCCGCCAAAAATCGTGAATGCTATACTTTCCGCGAGATGCTGCCGGAGCGGTTTTTGCGGAAGGCGACGGGCGCAGTATCGGGAGGGGCCGATGATACAAAGCGCCGTTGTGCAGCAGCTTCGTCAGGGGGGCGTGCGGGTCACGCCGCAGCGCCTGGCCATCGCTGAGGCCGTGCTCAACTCCACCGACCATCCCACGGTGCAGCAGATCCACGAGCGCGTCCAGCAGCACTTTCCTTCCATGACGCTGGCCACCGTTTACTCCACCCTGGGCGTGCTTTCCAAGAGCGGTCTGATCCAGGAACTGCCCTTTGCCAAGCAGTCCCGGTACGAGAGCAACGTCTCGCCGCACGTGAACCTGGTCTGCATCGGTTGCGGGAACATCGCCGACGCCGACGACAGCAGCGACATCATCATCCGGCTGCGCGACCAGGTTTCCACCGAGACCCGGTTCCAGGTCATGTGGCAGCGGGTTGATTTCCACGGCTGGTGCCGTTCGTGCCTGCCCTCTGACGAGCCGGCCAACTCCGCCTCCAGCTAGCCGGCGTTCCCATGATTACCGGCGTTGTCGGCATAACCCTGTGGACCGACGACCTGGACCGGATGCTGCGGTTCTACCGTGACGTCCTCCGGTTTCCCCTGCATTCCTTCCACGAGGACGAGGGGTTTGCCGCCTTTGAACTGGGCGATATCCGGTTCAACGTGGGCCGGCACGGGTCGGTAAGCGGCGAGGCTAAGGATCCCCTGCGTGTTATGCCGCACCTGGGCGTCGACGACATTCACGCCGAGCACGCGCGGCTGGCTGCCGCCGGGGTGCCGTTCCTCCGTGTCCCCGAGCGGGAGCACTGGGGCGGGTGGGTTGCCACCTTCAGCGATCCCGACGGGAACGTTCTCCAACTCTTGCAGTTCCCCGATTAACGGCTCGGGCGGTCAGTCCCGGAGCTTGCGGGCCAGTTCGGCGTTGGACGGCTCCACCAGCACCGACCCGTCCGGGAAAACGATGGTCGGGATGATCAGTCGGTTGTCGTTGACCTGCTTCACGTAAGCCTGCGCGTCGTCGTCGCCATCGACGTTGATGTACTCGTAGGCCACGGAACGGCTGTCCAGGTAATTCCGGGAGCGGTGGCAATCGGGGCACCACTCGGCGCCGTAGAGCTTGATTTCGGGTTCGGCGGTAGTCATGGGGTTGCCTCCATGCGTTGGCGGCGGCTAATCGGCGGCGCGGCCGGCGCCTTCGTCCTGTTCGGTGTAGGTCGGGCGGACCAGCTCGAACACGTCGTCGGTATGGCAGTACATGTTGCCGGCCAGGCGGCCCGTGGGCTTGAGCGCGGCGTGGTCGATCCGCAGGCCGTTAGGTCCATCGTAGAGCACCTCGTCGCTGATGTGCATGCGCACGATTTCGCCGATGACGATGCCGTGGGCGTGGGGTTGCTCACCGATGTTCACCACCTGCACCAGCCGGCACTCCATGTTCACCGGAGACTCCAACACCCGGGGCGCTTTCACGAGTTCGCTGGGCGCCTCGGTCAGGCCGGCGACGTCGAACTCCGATACATCGCTGGGATACTCGGCGGCGGTGGCGTTCATGGCGGCGGCGATGTCGTCCACCACCACGTTGACCACGTACTCGCCGGTCTCTTCGATGTTGGTCAGCGTGTCCTTGCGCTTGTCCTGCCAACCGGGAGCGCGGCGGGACGAGGAGAAAATCACCGTGGGCGGGTTGTAGGCCATGGCGTTGAAGAAGCTGAAGGGCGCCAGGTTCACCACGCCATCAGTGGAGACGGTGGACACGAAGGCGATGGGTCGCGGCACGACGACGCCGGTGAGGATCATGTTGAAGCGATCAAAGGTCTTGGGGTCGATGAGCATTGGGGACGGCTCCTGGTTGGTTTTGGCACGGATGGACGGGGATTTCGCCGATTATACATCTATTCCCACGGCTTGCCGCCTGGAAACACGTCCTCCTCAGAGGTGCCGCTGACTTGGTAGGTTCTTACCGTCAGCCGGTTCATGGCGTTGTTGACCAGTGCTTGCAGTTCCAGTTTCTCGTTGCGATCCATGGGGCGTGGCGCTCGGTTGTAGCGATACTCGGTGGCGTACCTGGTCAACCAGTTTGAGTAACCGGTGCCCGAGTCGAAGTCAGGGTACGTGGTGTGGTTGAGGAGATCCTGTACCGCTCGGTAGAGCTCAGCGTCACCCGGGTCAGTCCCGTCGTGGTAACGCTCAACGTAATGTTCCCAGATGCGGTTCAGGTCGTGGCGGAAGATTGACGGGTCGTTGTACGCCGACAGGATGCCCCGCAGAGCGTTTTCCACACCCTGCTGGGCAGAGAAACCCATCAGCTTTTGATTCCAGTCGTCCCCGTCCACCATGTCGTTGTACTGTTTTTGCCACTCGGCGGCGTTTTCCAGTCGCTGGCGGGTGGCCGGCCAGTGATCGGGGTAGGCGTCCTCGCCGTCGCTACGGTAGTCGAGCCTCTCCCCGCTCATGTAGATCCCCCAATGGTCGGCTTGGCCGGCGATGTGTTGCTTTGCTTTGCGGAGTTTCCCGAAGTCGTCCATTGTCATTGACACGACATCCAGGTCCAGCGTGGGCGGGTTTTCGCTCATGTACTGGGCGGCGGCTTTTCCCGGGGAGCCGTCAAAGTTGTTTCCCGGCGCGGCAATGATGAGCAGGTCCAGGTCGGAGTCCGCGGCATGGTCTCCTCTGGCCCGGGAGCCGTGCAGGATCACGGTGTTGGGACGGACGGCTCGTTGCACCGCCCTGGCGATGTTGATGGCGTGCTGGTCCGGTTCTCTTTGGTTCATGGCGTTGTACCTGTGCGCGACTGCCAATGCACTTTACCGTGGGCGCCACCACTCTGCCGGGTTTGGCTTGGGCACAGCCGGCTCACCCTTCCCACACCCGCCCTATCGCCCCCGCGATGCGTCGTTCCATCCGCACCGCCAACTCCCGGTTGGCCGACACCGGCGCCCGCTCCGCATCTAGCTTCGCTGCGCGATGGCCTGCTGAGTGGCGAGGGCGGGATGCTACGGCTGCGAACCCGGTGTATTCGACGGTCTTCGCCGGCGGCGCAGCCGGGGGGCAGCCCTAACTTAGTCCGCCGCCGTTGGCGCGCCGTTGCCCGCGAGCAACGCCGCCACAGCCGGCGCCGACCCAGCGGGAATCAACATCAGTGTCTGGCCGTCGGGTTTGAACTCGGCGGCGTCTTCGCCCAGCTCCTCCTCTTCGGCCAGCGCCGCGGCGATGAGGCAGTGGACGCGCTCAGCGTCCCAACCGGGCGGGAAGTTGCCCGGCCCGTCCGACTTCCGATTCAGCCAGCCCTGAATCGCTGCCGTTTCCTCGGGATGGGCGGCCTCGTGGCGCGCAACCAGTTCCCGGACGGTGGGGAGCAGTGCTTTGGGCACCAGAACGTCCACGGTATAGGGATTTTCGTAAGCGTATTCGTCGTGGGCAACCCATTCCTCTTGGGTAAGGGAATCGTAGTGAGCGATGATTTCCCGCACCTTTTCGGCGTCCAGGCCGGGCGGGTACACGTTGGGATCTTTCATCGTCCTCTCCTTCGCCGCCGACGCCGGGAATGATAGCATAGCTCCTCAGAAACGCGGGAGATTGCTATTTTGCTGAGGCCCCGTATAATCCGCGCCTGCTGGACAACGGCGCAGGTCGCATGACCGGGCCGCATCGGAAACGGGCTAATGCTGGACCTGAACGAACTGGCCGCCGGAGATCACCCGGGCATTACCGCTGAGAAAGGCGCTGAGTTGGCCCAAGCGGGAGCCGTGTGCCTGGAGGAACGAGGTCATGCCCAAGGCGTCATGCTCGCCGTGCGGGGCAGCGTTAGCAACAGCTATCGGTTGGCTTGGACGCCGGCGACCGCACACGCCCGACGCACATGGAGCGATGACACCGAAGCCACCGAACACGGGGCTGCCGGCATAGCGGCTCTGCTGGCAATCCGGGAAATAGGTTTTCTGGTTGTATTGCGTTCATGGAAAGGCACCGGCTTCGATTACTGGCTGGGAGATTACGATATAATCGATATGTCTGATATTGAACGCAGAATAACCGATGATCTGGCTATTTTTCTTGAGGACGACAGCATTGCCGTGAGAGCCAGGGCTGAAGTATCCGGCATTAGAGACGGCGACGATTACACCGTCAATCAAAGGGTTAATGAGAAGCTGGAACAAATGGGCCGTTCCGATCATTTGGGCATTCCGGCTCACGCAATCGTCATTGAATTTGGGAGGCCACTGGCAGTGGTTAAAGAGAAATGAGCTCCGTCAGAGATTGCCACAATCTGGCTATGGAATTTACCGATCTAGGGAACAAAAAGCGGGCGAGCCGCGACCGAGAAGGCGCGTTGCCTTACTATGAGCAGGCCCTGGACTTTGAGCTGGCTGCCATCGACGGACTGCCGGAACAGTCGGGGTTGGCTTGGGACATCCTGCATCGCAGCGCCGGCTGGCTAGCCATGGACTGCAACCGCCCGAAGCAAGCGGCTCAATTGGCAGAAAAAGCGCTGGCCAACAACCCACACCCTGACATTGCCGTGGAACTGCACGACGTGCTGACGGCGGCTAACGACCGGATGCGCGCGCAACAGGGTAAAAGGGGTATATCTGCGCGTTTCGCCGTTGAAAAGCGTGGTATGACTATCAACCCTCAGCGAGACCGGATGTTCAAGTTGAAAATAATGGCAGTCAAGCGCGGGAAAAAGACCAAGGCTAGAAGCAGGCTGTACCTGAGCGCGTCTCCCCTCGGCTCGCAAAGACTACGTAAAGTCAGCCTGGCAAACCGCAATGCCTAACCACCCCACACCCGCCCCACCGCCGCTGCGATGCGACGTTCCATGCGTTCCATCAACTCACGGTTGGCCGACACCAACGCCCGCTCCGCCTCAATCTCAGCGACGATGGCTTGCTGAGTGGCGAGCGGCGGGACAGGAATCTTGTAGTTTTCTATCACTCTTCTGGGTACGCGTTGCAGTCCACCCGTCCCAGTCATTTGTGGCGTTGCCCATGCCCTGAACCTTGGCGTCGCCACGCACAAATAAATCCATTGGGATAGTACACGCTCTGTGGGTCGCAGCACGTAAAACTCGCTGGAACCAAAGCCGATCCCGTTGCACAGATCTTTAGCGATACCAGCCTTGCCATTCTCAAAGCACGGCGTAACTTTCGCAATGAGAACATCATCGTCTTTGAAGTACGTATAGCTGGCACCAACGTCCCCCAAACGTTTGCTGTCCTTTGTTGCAAAGTACATGGCATTTTCGCCCATATCGGCCATAGGCACAAAAGAAACCAAGGCATGGTCATCTATTCCGGTTACTTCTGACTTTTTGGGGTTCACTACACAGGCGGACTTCAGCTCTACCAGCGGCCACTCAGGGTCAACCGGAATCCGCGGCCGCCAGTTGTCAACCACCGCCCGCGCCCCGTCAATCACCCCCTGGTAGCCCTCAATCTCGGCCACGAGTTCGCGCTGCACATCCAGCGGCGGTAGAGGGATTTCGAACTTAGCGAGCGTGCCTAAATTGAGATTCGAGATGTTTGTCGTGGTATTGGCGTTCGTCCTGAAAAACTCGGTGGCAAGATCCGTACGAAGACAATGTAGCAGGTATGTGTCCAACACTTCCTTGTTGGGACGTATCAAGGACATAAAGGCGCCAAATGAAGTGGGACGGGCGACGCTTTGAACGTGGGTAGTCCTACCCAATAGATTAAGGCTGTTGGCAGTCGAAATCAAAATATCGCCGGGCCGTAGCGTCTTTTTGCCGTCTTTCAGCAATTTCATAGGAATGTGGTACAGGTCTTCCTCTACAATCCCAGACTCTTGAGCTGCCCTTGTCGTTGCCACCCGCAGGGAATCAGCAGTTTCGCTTTCGAGTTGATCCCCTTTGCGAAACGTGATCCCCCTGATCAGTTCGGCTATTTGACCTAAAGGCACCATGCGGAATTCTGAGTTACTGATGGTGGAATTTTGATACCGCTCCCCGCTCAGGTTGTACTCGCCGTCCTCGGCGATCCGCTCTTTCGTCGCCAAGAGGCCCGTCTGCGGCGCAAAGTCGTCCAGCGTTTCGCCGGCCCGCAGCCGGCGCAGGTACTCGGTGAGTTCGCCGGACACGGCGGGCAGGTCGTTTTGGGCGATGGGGCGGCGCTGGGCGCCCAGGTCGTAGCCGTCGTTCTCCACCTTGAAGAATGCGATGCCGTCGGCGTGGCGCGCCAGCGCTTTGTCCAGTATCAGGATGGACGTCTTGACGCCGCTGTAGGGCTGGAACACGCCGCCGGGCAGGGAGATGACGGCCACCAGCGCCGTCTCCACCAGCAGGCGGCGCAGTTGGGTGTGGGCGCGCTGGCTCTGGAAGATGACGCCCTCGGGCACGATGACGCCGGCCCGGCCGCTATCGTTCAGGTGCCCCATGATGTAATCCACAAACAACACTTCGGAGCGTTTGCTTCTGCTGAAAAAGCGGCCATGAGGTCGGATGCCGCCTTTGGGCGACATGAACGGGGGGTTGGCGAGGATGACGTCGTAGTGGTCGTTCCAGCGTTCTTCGCTGGTCAGGGTGTCGTACACGCTGACGCTGGGCTGCTGCCGGTGGTGCAGGAAGAGGTTGACGGTGGACAGCATCTCCATGGTGGGGGAGATGTCGTAGCCCACCAGGTTGCGGGCCAGGTTCCCCTTGTCGGCGGCAGAGAGACGGTCGGCGGCAGAGAGACGGTCGGCGGCAGAGATGCGGTCGGCCCGGTTGACGTGCTCCCAGGCAGAGGCGAGGAACCCGCCGGTGCCGCAGGCCGGGTCCAGGATGGTCTCGTGCTTCTGCGGGTCGATGATGGCGACGATGAAGTCGATGATATGGCGCGGGGTGCGGAACTGCCCCGCCGATGCCTGGGCGCCGAGGTCTTGCAGCAGCATTTCGTAGGCGTCGCCGATTTTCTCGGTATCGGTGGTGTCAAAGCGGTCGATGGCACGCAGGAAATCGCGCAGAATTATGGGGTC
>DAOULH010000027.1:0-9291 GCA_034420475.1 Dehalococcoidia bacterium | reverse complement strand
GCCGGCTGCGGGTGCGCTACGAGCGCCGCGCTGACATCCATGAAGCCTTCATGTCCCTGGGCTGCTCAATCATCTGCTTCCGACGCTTGACCTCTTTATGTTAGGGGCTCTTATACCAGATTACACCGTCTGCCCCGTAAAGCGCCAACTCCCCAGCAGCGCCGCCGGCACGTGCATCGCCACGCCCGCCTCGTTCAGGTTCAGGTGCGCCGGACTCGAAAGCGCCTGGCACCCGGCCAACGCCTCCACGTAGCTCTGCGTGAACCGCAGGTTCTTCACCGGCGCGGTCAATTCGCCGTTTTCGATCAGGAACGTGCCGTCCCGCGTCATGCCCGTCATCACGCACCCGCGGTTGTGCGACAGTCGCGTGTAATAGAAGCGCGTGATGTACAACCCCCGGTCCACCGACGCGATCAGCTCCTCCGTGGTGCGGTCTCCAGGCCGCACGAACAGGTTGGTCGCCGTCGGCCCGCCCGTCGCTCCCCTCTGATGACCCGTGGAGCCCATACCGGCCTTGGCGGCAGTGTACGTGTTGTACACCGGCCCCTGCACCACGCCGTCGGTCACGACGTCCACCCGCCGCCGGGGCACCCCCTCTGCGTCGAAGGGAACCGGCCACCCGGCCGGATCCAGCCCGTCGTCATAGATCGAAACCAGCGGGCTCATCGCTTGCTGTCCCTGCAAGTCGCTCATCCAACTGCGCCCGTCCTGCACCATCTGCGCGCCCATGCCGTAGAAGCTCAGCGCTTCCAGCATGTCGTCCACCGCGTAGTTCTCCAGCACAACCGGATACTCCCCCGGCTCCAGGTCTCGCGGGTTGCGGCCGCGCACCGCCTTGCCGATGGCCTCGTCTGCCAACGCCTCGCCATCGATCCCGTCCATGCGCCAGCCGCCGCCCTTGGACCAGCCAGCGGAGTCATCGCTGCGGGCGGTGATGAGCAGACCCGAAAAAGAACCTATATGGTAGGCGTCCGCGCCCCGCGTGCTGACCACCGCCAGTTCGGTGGCGCCCGTGCGGCAGAAGCCGGCGGCGTCCAGGGACAGATCAGCCGCCTTGTGACAGACCATGCCCACCACGCCGGCCCGCCGGTCGGCATCGCAAGCGGCTGTCGCCTCGTCGTAAGCGGCCACTGATTGCGCCGGCAACGGTTCCGGCAGTCCGGGAAAATCCGGATCCTCGGGCATCAGCCGGGCGTACTCGGTGGCCTGCCGCACGGCGTCGGCCAGCCCTGCTTCGGACAGGTTGTTGGTGACTGCCCGCCCCTGCCGTTTGCCCACCGCGACCCGAACGTGCGCGATGGCGTCCTGGTGCGCCACGTTCTGGTGGATGCGGTTGTTGGCGAACCGGGTCAGCGCCTGCTCCGTCGCCGTCAGGTAGATGTCGCCGTCCGCATCGGGCGGGCAGTGACGCAGCGCCTCCCGCAGCAGCGTCCGTATCCGTTCCTGCCCCAGCATCGTCGCGCGTCCGGGTTTCAGCGCATCACGCCGACGCGCACGTTGCGGAACCGCGAGGGACTTGCCCCGTGGCTGGTGTGCGCGATCTGACCGGGCTGTCCCTTGCCGCATCGCGGCGTGCCCCACAGTTGCCACTGCTCGGCTCCGCACACGGCGTCGCAGCTCCGCCAGAACTCCGGCGTGATCCCGGTGTACGTGCAGTTGCGCAGCAACCGGCCCAGCTTGCCGTTCTTGATCTCGCGCCCGACCTCGGTGCCGAACTGGAAGTTGTACCGCCGGTCGTCAATCGACCACGACCGGTTGGTCTCCAGGTAGATGCCGTCGTCGGTGTCGGCAATCAGATCCTCCAGCGTCCACTCGCCCGGATCCAGGCTCACGTTGGTCATGCGAATGAGCGGGATGCGGTTCCACGACGACGCCCGCATACACCCGTTGGAATCCATACCCAGCCGCGTCGCCGACTCCCGGCTCATCAGGTAGCCGACAAACTGACCATCGCGAATGATGTCCGTCGCCTGCGCCGGCAGCCCCTCGTCGTCCCACCCGAATGTGCCCAGCCCGGTGGCGCTGGTGCTGTCCGCAGTTATGTTCACCTGCTCCGACCCATACCGGAAATCGTGCAGCAGGTCGGGCGTCAGAAAGGACGTGCCGGCGAACGCCGCCTCGTCGCCCAGCGCCCGGTCCAGCTCCACCGCGTGGCCGCAGGACTCGTGGATCTGCAAC
The DNA here is from genome assembly GCA_034420475.1 of Dehalococcoidia bacterium. Lineage (GTDB taxonomy): Bacteria > Chloroflexota > Dehalococcoidia > Lucifugimonadales > UBA3495 > Bin87. The sequence continues at coordinate 7,113 of DAOULH010000027.1, read as the reverse complement.
GCCAACTGGCTGCTGTCGATTATCAGGTCGGTGTGGATGTTTGAGGGGCAAGGCTCGGCGGTGAGCAACTCGGCAGCTTCCTCCGCCGTTCGCCGCGCGTTCCCCGGCAGATCCATTGCCACCACGTACTCCCACCCGGCGCATCCCTGCTGCCGCCCGTGGGATTGCGGATACGAGCGCCGCTGGGTCTCGCCGTTGCCCACGGCTGTCGCCTGCACGCCGCCGCCGGCTTCGTAGATGGTCTGCGTCACCAGCGCCCCCTCGGTGTTGGCGAAGGTGCGCTCCTCCCGGATGAAGACCACGTTGGCCATCCGCGCCGTGACCTGAGGAACCGAAGCCATCTCCCGGTCCGCCTCCAGCAGCAGGGCCAGCTTGTCCTCCAACGGCACCGCAAACGGATCGACGCTGATCGGCGTAACGTAGCTGCCCCGGCTGGACACGGGCGAGCCCAACAACTGCGCGGCCGTCATTCCCGCGCCGTTCTGGCTCGCCGACGCCCGCGCGATCTGCACCGCCTGGCCGGCAGCCTGGTCTGCCGCCTCGCCGGTCAACTCCCGCGTCGACGCGAACCCCCAGGCCCCCTGGTACACCGCCCGTATCCCCAGCCCCACCGACTCATCGGCCGTCATCGTCTCCACCACCCCGTTCCGTACCACAATCCGCTGCTCCCGGTTGGCCACCAGCCGGATGTCAGCATACTCCGCCCCCCGAGCCCGGGCGGTATCAAGCGCAGTTGCGATGAGAGGGTCCATCATGCGAGAGTGCGTCTATAGTGCGGACAATTCGAGCAAGACGCCGCACAGCCGTTCAGTCAGCACGTCGATATTGGCAACGAGTTCTTCCGCGTTAACCTCGCGTCCGATGCGCGCGCCGGATTGGTGGTCGGTTCCAAAAGTATCGTTCTCGAAGTTGCCAATCCACTTTTCGAGGGTGGAACGTATAGCGAATGGGTATGCGGGTGCCGAAGGCATTTGCCGCAGATCAGCGTGGAACACGAAACTCCCATCGACATTATTGGCATCGGGCAAGTGCAATAAACCCAGATATATTGGACGATCCCACAGCCTACAGCGTACCCGGATGGTCCTTCCCGCTGGACGCGCACGGAAAGTGTCACGAGGGTCGCCGGTTATTTTGACAGCAGCCGCCATCATTGATTTGATTGCTGCTCTTACATCGGGGCGGAAACTATCCAGAAACTCGTCGTCGGTCAGCCGGCGATCCGAACGTCTAGAAAGATTATCCACCTTAGCGTCAACTTGACCGATAACCCGCGAAACCAGTGCTTGCCCGAATTGTCCCGGATACTGCTTGACCTCGACCGCCAGCACTTCTAGATTGTCGCGGGTTTGCTCGTTGAGAAACCTTACCACTCGTTCCAATTCGGCTGGTATTTCGTCGGCAACGAAGAGCAAACGCAATCGATTGGCTTCGAGGTTTGTGGCTACATGGTCCCAAAATGCGTCAATATTCGGCTCATCATCGGGCAATATGTCTTTGATAGCATCGTCGGGATCGTCCTGGGATTCCTCGAAAACCTGCCGTATGTTCTGTTCTGACCATACGCTGGCCGCAGTAGCAGCGTAGTCCAACATTTGACCGACGATGGTGCGCCGGACTTCACGATTGGAACCACGCTTGACTTCCACCAGTGTGGGGCGGGAGTGTTGGTCGATCAGCAGGTGATCCACTGCCCACCCTTCGATGGGCATCTCACGCCGAACGAGAATCCAGCGCAGCGGGTCGTCTGGCCTCATTTGATCCCCAGCAAGTAGCTCAGGGTGCTGCCCGATCAGTTCCTGCAACAACTCCTCGGTTTGGAATCGTTCTTCCGCCAGCGGTTCCATTTCGCCGCTGGCGTTGCGTATGTAGATTTTCTCCGTCACGCTCCCTACCCCTATACCCTTATCCTGACCGGGGCAGGCAACGGCGGATCTGCCCGCTGTGGTTGCTTCTGCCGCGGTTGAACATGGCTCCTGAATACCCCTCCTTTGCGGCGCTTTGCTTGCTCTGATCGGGTCAGCGTCAGAGATTCCGGCGGCGGAGTCTCTCCTCCAGATCGCGGACACGGGCGCGCTCGGCGGCCAGTGCGGCCTCGGCGGCGTCGGCGCGGGCCTGCTCGGCCTCGGCGCGGGCCTGCTGGTCTTCATAGGTGAGGATGGACCGGTTTGTAGCCGGGTCGTAAAACGCCAACTCGCCGCCCTCCCACCGCAGGTTCAGGTGAAGGGCGACGCTGTATCCCTGCAAACCGCCGTCGGGCAACTCCTCTATATCTATGGAAACGTACTCGCCGTCCTCCAGGCGATAGCCGGCCAGCCGCGTCCCGTAATGCTCCCCCGTCCGGTCAAACAGCCAGTATTCCAGCGCCCTCAATCCCGCGTAGTCCCGCCGCTTGGGACCAGTGTCTTCAGCAGCAGTGCTGGGAGAAGCCACTTCCAGCACGAAGTCCGGCCCCTTGCCCTGCTCCGAGACGATGTAGCCGTTGCTGGCCTCATACAACTCCGGGTCCGCGTCGAAGGCCACCAGCAGGTCGGGATAGCGGGCCAAATCCCGGAAGGAACCCGGCTCCGCGATGATCCAGCGGTCAGCCTCCACCAGGGTGGTTTCGGGATTGCCCAGGTGGATGGCCAGGGCATGGGAGCGTCCGGTCTTGAACAGTTGGTCGTACTGGCTCACTTCGTCGGGCTCGCGTTCGGGGATGTCGGGCAGACGAAAGCGGCCCGGGGCTGGAGGGCGCTTGACGAAGATGTCGGGCGTGGTCATGGCATATCGCGTCCTTCCCTGGCCGGTCTTATCCTGTGACGGATACTACACACCGCCGGGCGACCTCGGCAATCTTCCACAGCATTAACCGGCTCGGCTGTTGCCTGCCCGTGCCAGACTCCTACACCGGCAAAAACGGCTCGTCCGAAGCCGGCGGCAGCTGCTCAAACGCGTTGATGTTGAACGCCAGCACCGAGTAGTACCCCATCAGGTTGGTCAGCTCGATCAGCCCACGGTCGCCGAACTCGGCCCGCGCCGCATCGAAGGTGGCCTGGGACACCCGCCGCGTGCGGAAGAACTCCCGCCCGTAGTTGATGACCGCCGCTTCAGCGGACGACAACGGCGGCAATTCCTGCTTGTCGCGCAGGGCGTCCACCAGCGCGTCGCTCAGCCCCGCCCGCCGTCCGGCCGCGGCGTGGGCGTGCCAGATGAACTGGCAGTCCAGCTCCCGGGCGGTGGTTATCATGGCCAGCTCCGCCACGTTGTCGGGCAGGGTCGAACCGCCCGCTCGGAGGTAGTCCCGCAGCACCTCGCCCCGCTGGGCGATCTCCGGCACGTGGAGCTGCACGGCGATGGGCCCGAACTCGGGCACCGCTCCGCCGCGTGCGGATACGATAGCGTCAAAGGCGTCAACTTGTTCCGGTGGCACGGCATCCCGGGACGCGATGGGGAAACGAGGCATGATGAACTCTCCTGAAAGTTGGGGTTTAGTTGTCAGCAGCGACTAGTTCAGCGTCGGGCGGTTCGGTGAAGACGGGTTCGCCATCTGGTTCCAGGTGTCGGTGGTTGATCAAGGCGCGCAGCAGCTGCTGGTGGCTGCGCCGAATTTCGGCCACCAGGTTCGCGTGGGATTGTTCAATTTTGTCAGAAAGTTCCTTGTAGGATGCCTCAATTTTGTCGGAAAGTTCCTTGTGGGAGACCTCGTTCTTCTCGATGGCGTCCTTGAACTCACTCCGCCTGGGCAGGTTGCCCAAAGCGTAGGCTGCTCCAGCGCCGGCGACGAACAGCATTATTCCCAAACCGACAATCGCAATCAATTCGGCATTTCCAATCATTAGCTGCCCCCTTGCTGGTCTTCACGCGGCCGATTCCGCTTGCCTCACTGGCAGTGCGGAATAACTTCCTCACCGAACAGCTGGATGGCCTCCATGATGCGTTCGTGGGGCGGCCCGCCCGAGTGGGCATGCCTCAGCCGCAGCAGGAAGTAGTCCGCGCCCGTAGCTTCCTTCCAGCGGTGGAACTCGTCCACCACTTCTTGGGGCTCGCCGAGGATCAGCCTATCCGGGCCCAGGTTGTCAATGTTGATCTGCGACTCCTCGGTGTAGCGGCGGAACTCGTTCAGCCCGTTGCGCCAGTAGTATTTGTAGGCGTCAATGACCTCCGGCCCGTACACCCGCTCCGCCTCGGCTCGTGTTGGGGCCACCCAGGCGTCGCGCATGAGGCACGTCACCGGCTCCTTGCCGGCCTCTTCCGCCGCCCGCTGGTAGGCGCCGGTGAGCGCGATAGTGCTCTCCAGGTCGGTGCTCGGCCCCGCCACAAAGCCGTCCGCGATTCGACCGGCCCGCCGCGCTCCCGGTGTCCGGCTCGCCCCGATCCACAGCGGCGGCGCCGGATCCGAGTACGGCCTGGGCGTGATCGTTATGTCGTCCAGGTTGAAGTGCTCGCCGGAGAACGAAAACCGCTCGCCGCTCCAGCACTGCCGGATGATCTCGATCTCCTCCTCGAACCGGCTCACCCGCTGCTCGATGGCGATGTCAAACGTCCGGAAGTCCACCGGCTGGTAGCCCAGCCCCACGCCCAGGATGAACCGCCCCCGCGACACGATGTCCAGCGTGATCACGTCCTCCGCCAGGTGAACCGGATGATGCAGCGGCAGCAGGATCACCGAGGTCCCCAGGTTCAGCGTCGTGGTCTGCGCCGCCACCGCCGCCGACACGATCAGCGGCGAGGGCAAAAACCCATCCTTGTCCTGGTGATGCTCCCCGAAGAAGCACGAGTCAAACCCCGCCGACTCGGCGAGCTTCGCCTCCGCCACGACTTCATCAACCCGCAGCGCCAGGTTCTCCCCGGCCGGCGGGTCCGCTATGGAACTGTAGATGCCAAATTTCATGCGCGAGCCTCGGTGGTTGTCTGAGCTATCTGAGCTATTGACGGTTGCGCCCATTCTGGGCGATAGCCTCGGTCAGACGATTCAATGCTTCCAGAAACGCCTCCTGCTGAGCGGCCGCCTGCGCCGCAGCCTGGCGACGTTCCTCGGCGGCCCGTTCCTCAGCCTGGCGACGCTCCTCGGCAGCCCGTTCGTCAGCCTGGCGACGCTCCTCGGCGGCTTGCCGGCGCTCTTCAGCCATCTGCTCCAAGGTGGTCTGTATGAATTCCATCATTTGGTTGTTGCGACGTCGCTCACGTAAGAAAAGCATAAAATCAGGCCCTCCGACGATGGCTACGGCAATGCTGCCGTGGATGAAGCAATGGTGAAGTACCGATGTTGAGATGTACCTTGAGACAGGACCTGGCCGGCACATCAACTCAGCCGCAGTCTCAATGGTGCAGGGTATCGCCGTGAAATGCCACGCCAGCCACGTCGCCGCAATCGCGAGCGCCCCGGCCAGCGCCGGCGCCCACAGGGCGACCAGTATTGTCCTGAAATCTGGCAGCATTATAACCCTGCCGAACCGGCGGCGGTTACTTGAAATGCGAAAGCACCCGGCTCGAGAACAGCTCCATCTGCCGGAAGTAGTCGTCGGCCTCCCCGGCCAGAAAACCGAACACAAAATCCCTCACGCCGGCGTCAATCCGCTCCTGAACCGCCCCGATGCAGTCCTCGGCGTTGCCCGTGATGCACAGCGCCCGCGCGATGTCCTCCGCGCTGCGCTCCGGCGTGACGTACCGCTGCCCAACGTGGGCAATCGCCGTTTCCAGGGCCTTGTCCGGATCCTCGTCGATGGCCGTGGGCTGGTTCAGGCCCCAGTGGAACCGGCTCAAATCCCGGCCTGAATGCTCCGCCATCTCCCGCACGCTGGTGTTGGATCGTCGGATCCGGTTCACGGTGAACAGGTACGGATACCACCCGTCGCCGGCTATCGCCGCCCGGCGCACCGCCGCGTCACTCCGTCCGGCTACCCATATCGGCGGGTAGGGCTGCTGATGCGGCTTGGGCTCCAGCGTCACGTCGTCGTAGTTGAAGAACCGACCGTGGTGGGAGACGTGGTCCTCCGTCCACAACTGCTTCATCGCCCGCAGCATCTCGTCCGTGCGCCGTCCCCGCGTGTTCACCGGGATCTCCAGCGCGTCGAACTCCGCCCGCGTGTCCCGCTGGCCGCTGATGCCGATGCCGAAGTCCAGCCGCCCGCCCGAAATCTGGTCCACCGTGGCCACCAGCTTGGCCAGCATCACCGGATGGTACAGCGGCGCAATCACGATCCCCGTGAGCACCCGCAGCCGCGTGGTCGCTCCGGCCGCCGCCGCCATGGCTGGAAGTCCCATCACCGTGGGACGCGGCGGGTTGCCATCCATGACGTGCTCCCCTATCGACACCCGGTCGTATCCCAGGTCCTCGGCCCGCCGGGCGAAATCCGGCAGGTCCCAGAAGTTGTCCACGCTCAGGTTCAGACCGAAGGTGATCGTGTTGTCTGCCATGCCATGTCTCCCATTGACGCTTTACTGCGCCAGCATCTCGTCGGTGATCTCCGCAAGTTTCTCGCCGTTCAGGACGCCCTGCCACTTGCGATGCAGGCTGCCGTCGGCCGCCACAAAGAACGTCGCCGGCAGGCCCAAGACGCCCAGTTCACGCACCACGTTCCCGTCGTCCGTCGCGCCGGCCGGATAGGTCACCCCCAGTTCGCCGAGCAGCGCGATGGCATCCGCTTCGCTGCCCAGCGCGAAGAACTGCCCCAGGTCCACGCCGACCAGCGTCGCTCGGCCCTCGTATTCGTCGGCGAAGTCCTGGAATTCCGGCATCTCCGCCCGGCACGGCGGACACAACCCCGCCCAGAAGTTCAACACCACCGGCTGGCCGCGCAGGTCGGAAACCGCCACCGTCTCCGCTCCCAACTCTTCACTGCCCTGGTAGAGCGCTATGTTGAAATCGTAGATCGTTTCCACCGGCTCCGACGGTTGGGCCCCCCTTGCCGGAGCTCCGCTCGAACAGGCAGCAGCCAGCAGTATCATCGTCAGACCCATTATTGCCAATGTCATGGTCTTCATGGTGTGTATGCTCCTCTCGGAGAAACCCGTACATTTATCGGCGTCAACGAGGTATCGGCGTCAACGAGGTATCGGCGTCAACGAGGTATCGGCGTCAACGAGGTATCGGCGTCAACGAGGTATCGGCGTCAACGAGGTATCGGCGTC
>DAOULH010000026.1:0-6839 GCA_034420475.1 Dehalococcoidia bacterium | reverse complement strand
TCAACGAGGTATCGGCGTCAACGAGGTATCGGCGTCAACGAGGTATCGGCGTCAACGAGGTATCGGCGTCAACGAGGTATCGGCGTCAACGAGGTATCGGCGTCAACGAGGTTAGCATAGCCACTTTGCCTTGTTAAGCGCGCTCCACTGGGTTATCATCCCTGTGCCCGGCCTTGGCCGCGCTACGGCCGCCCATGCTTTCACTCCCGCAAATGTCCCCCACCGCATCGCGTCGATTCCGTTTGATGACGGCGCTGGCTGTTGCCGTCATCGCGCTGGTCGTAATCTGGCAACTGCTGGCCGTGCTGATCCCCTTCATCCTCAGCGCCGCGGTGGCTTACCTGATGTTGCCGTTGGTCAACCTGGCGGAACGACGGACCCCGCCGGGACGGCGATGGCCCCGGGCCACGCGGATAGCCACCGCAGCCCTGTTGCTCCTGCTGATCACGCTGGCCATTCTGATCGTGCTCCTGCTTGGTGTGCTGCGGATTATCGACCAGTCTGCGGCTCTGGTGGAACGCGCCCCCGACCTGGTGGCCGAAACCCAGCAGATTTACCACGCGGTCATCGCGGAGTACGAAACCCGCGTCCCGCCCAACATCCGGGAGATGATCGATCCGCGCTTGGAGGAAATCAAGCAGGCGCTGATCGAGGGGTTGAACCAGGCCCTTGTCCGGCTGTTCCAGATCCTGCAAACCGGCGTGGGCCTGGTGGTCTCGCTGGTAACGGTGCCTATCATCCTGTTTTACTTGCTGGCAGAGCCGGACGGGATAGGTCGCGGGGTGCGCCGGCTGCTTCCCCACTCTCTCCGCGACGACCTGTGCGAAATCGCCCGCCTCTCGGGTGAGTCCATCGGCGTCTACATGCGCGTCCAGCTTCTCCTCGGCGCTATGATCGGCGTGATCACCGGCATTGGCTTGTGGGTCATGGGGGTGCCCGCGGCGCCGGTCCTGGCGATCATCGCGTTCTTCGGAGAACTCGTTCCCATCGTCGGTCCCACCGTCTCGCTGGTCATCGCCGTCGTAGTGGTCCTGGTCACCGACTGGACCAAGGCCCCCTTCGTCATCGCACTGTACCTGCTCCTGCAAGCGTTGCAGAACACCCTGATCGCGCCCAGATTGCAGGGCCAGGCCTTGGGGCTGCACCCGCTGGCAGTCATTCTCGCGTTGGCGTTATTCGGGCTGTTCCTCGGCTTCTGGGGCGTCCTGGTCGCCGCCCCGTTCACCGCCGCCGGCTACCGGGTGCTGAGCTATGTCGTTCAGGAATGGCACGCGGCGGACCATGCCCCCTCGTCCACCGGCAACCCCGACCCCCCTGACCAAACCTCCGACACCCCGGTCGCCACCGACCCTGCCGACCGGCAGGCATCCTGACCGCTGCGAAAGCAGCCCGATAACAGCCCGTGAAATCCTGTCCATCCATGCCAATGCCCCGCTCCCGAAACACGACCAAAGCTCTGTGACATCACCCGCTTGCCGTATGCAGAACGTATGATCTATCATTGACTTGCAGGCGATGAATCCGTTCCACCGACCAGGTTCCCCGCATTCACGGCCACCTCTATCAGCATCCAAGTCGCTAACGGCCTCTGCACGAGACTGCCGCCGGCCACTTTAACCGGTGTAGTCTCCTCGGCCACCGGGCCCGCCACAGCCCGCCATGCCGTGGGCATGGACAATGAGAGCAAAAAACCCAAGCGCAAATCCTCCGGCCGTAGGGCTGATAACCGCTCGGAACCTGGTCAACACTACCAACCACATCGCCTGCACACCTGAACCTTCGGAGGAAGCCCATAGCTACATTATTCTGAAGTACCGCGCCAGCAGCGGTCATCGCCTGTCTGCTGCTGGCGCCACATCTGCAACCCAAGCGTCGTCGTCCCTGTACGCCCTCATGCGTACCCAGTTGGCAAGGAATGTCATAGGACTTGCGCAGTTGTATCCCTTTCCCCTCGTCATTCCGGCGAACGCCGGAATCCAGGGCACGAATTCGTTAGTCATTCCGCTGGTTCGTTCACTATATGGTCAATGGACGCCGGCTTCCGCCGGAGTGACGGGCGCGGAATTTCAAGTCAGTAAGTCCTATGTCATTGCGCCCCAGCGCTTGATGCGGGAGTGGCAATCCCGTCGGCGCAGAACCGTTGCTGCGCCGCCGAGAACGAACCGCGCCCTCCCACAATAGCGCCTTCCTGTGCGCTGGTGTACAATCGGCCCAATTGTTGCCGTTTGTCCTGTTGCCGCGAGGGGGATTTTCGATGCGTATCCTGCTGATTGCCACCAACCGCCACAACCGGGTTATGAGCCGGATGCGAGCGCAGCCCATACCCATCGGCCTGGCCTACGTCGCCGGCCACCTCGACCGCTCCCGGCACGAGGTGAAGCTGGTCGACCTCATGTTCGCCGACGAAAACTACCTGGATGAAGTCGAGCGCACCGTCCTCGATTTCAAGCCGGAGATGGTGGGAATCTCCATCCGCAACCTCAGCAACCACAGCTACGTTGACCCACAGTGGCAGTTGCCCATCACCCGGAGCGTCATCGAGCGCATCCGCACGATTTCCGACGCCACCATCGTCTGCGGCGGTCCCGCTTTCAGCATCATGCCGCAGCAGGTCTTCAACTTCGTTCAGCCCGACCTCGGCATCGCCGGCGACGCCGGCGAGACCTTCGCCGAGCTGGCCAACCGCGTCGAGATCGGCGAGCCCGACTACCGGGGCATGACCGGCGTTCTCTACCGCGAAAACGGCGAAATCGTGTACAACGGCATGCGCTGTTCATCCGATTTCGGCAGCCGCCCCAGTCTCGACGACCTGGACATGCCCAAGTACGCCAAGGCCGGTTTCGGCGTCAGCGTGCTCACCAAGCTGGGCGGGTTCTACTATCCCACCTCCGCCGATGACATGCGCACCCCCGAGGGCGCCTGGCGGGTGATCCGCCCCATTGACGAGGTGGTCGAGGAGGTGGCCGAGGTCACCAGCCGCTACGGCCTCAAGAAGATCTTCTTCGTCGATAACTGCTTCAACGTGCCCCTGGAACACGCCAAGGAACTCTGCAACGCCCTGATGGAATCCGAGGTCAAGGTCCGCTGGAACACCTGCCTCGCCCCTTACGCCTGCGACGCCGAGCTCATCGGCATGATGAAGCAGGCCGGCTGCGGCCTCGTCATGATGGGCGGCACCCGCGGCGGCGATCCCCACGAGGGCGACAACGATACGTCGCGCTACGCCTCCCTCAAGGAAACCACCGAGCTGTGCGAGGCCGGCGACCTCCACTACACCATCAGCCAGCAGTTCGGCGAGCCCGGCGAGACCCGCGAGTCCGTCGAGAACAAGCTGGAGTTCCTGCGCGGCCTCAAGCCCTCGCTGGCCAACCTCCGCGTCGGCGTCAGCGTCATGCCCGGCACCGACGTCGCCGCCCGCTGCATCGAAGAAGGCATCATCAAGGACGAGACCGAGCTCATCGCCCCCACCTTCTACCTGGCCGAGGAAGTCCGCCCCTGGCTGGTCGACTACCTCCGGGAACTCGTCGACGCCAACCCCCGCTGGAGCCTGATGTAGGTTTCCAAATGTCCAACCGTCAGGTCTGATTGACTTTGGAGAGACTTGACCATGACTGCCGCTGAATGGAGTAAATCCCTTATCGGAGCCGGGCTTCTCATAATTGTCACGGCTGCCATAATCTACTGGATTTGGCCGGACTGGATGGCCCAACGTGCGGTCGCCGGCCGGCTGGGTTCTTTGCTGATTATGGGCGGAGGCGGCGTACTGATGTCATTGATGGGCTTGTATTTGGCTACTATCCATGCGCGGTAGCTGGGCTTGGCTGGCCCTTTGGGTGTTGATCTCGGCCTACTTCATCGGCACATTCTCATTGTTGTTGTTGGCCTACGGTTATGCCGATGTCCTGGCTGGTATCTTGGCTCTAGCTATGGCCGCATCAGGGGTATGGTCCTCTGCAAAAGGTATGGCTCGCTTGAAACGTTCGGACAGTCTCTCTGACACTCAATTGGAAGCCTCCTACCGCTACCGCAACGCCGGCATCGCTTTGGCCCTCACCGGCTCCGGTCTGCTGGTGTTATCTTGGGAAACATTCCTGGGCCGTTTCATCAGTCCTTAACCGTCCGTAGTGCAAAGGAATGCCATGATGACATTGACGCAACAACCCCAACTCGGCTCCGCCCGCATCGCCCTGGCCGACGCCGAATCCATCCGCGCCGCCCACCTCCTCCGCCGCGCCGGTTTCACCCCCACCCGCGCCGAAATCGATCGCGCCGTGGAGCGCGGATACGAGGCCACCGTCGACGAACTGCTGCATCCCGAAGACCGGCCCGATCTGGAGATCGAGGACCTGATCCGCCGCTACCATGTCGACCAGAACAGCCTCATGCTCCTGGAGAGCAGCCAGGGCTACTGGATGTATCGCATCATCAACAGCCAGCGCCCGCTGGAGGAGAAGATGGCCCTGTTCTGGCACGGCCTCTTCGCCACCGCCTACGGCAAGCTCAACCACGCCAAGGCGGTCGTCAACCAGACCCACACCTTCCGCCGCCACGGTCTGGGCAAGTTCGCCAACATCCTGGTCGAGCTCTCCCGTGACCCCGCCATGATCTTCTGGCTGGATAACAAGGACAACCACCGCGACGCCCCCAACGAGAACTACGGCCGCGAACTCCTCGAGCTGTTCTCCATGGGCATCGGCAACTACACCGAGGCCGACGTCAAGGCCGCTGCCCGCGCTTTCACCGGCTGGACCATCGACAACACCGAGTACATGAGCATCCGCGCCAGCCGCGACTCCTTCTGGCCCTACGGCCGCATCGACTGGCAGTTCCGTTACCGCGAGGACGACCACGACGACACCGAGAAGACCTTCCTCGGCCACACCGGTCCCCTCAGCGGTCAGGACGTCATCGACATCATCGTCCAACAGCCGGCCACCGCTCACTACATCGCCGGCAAGCTCTACAACTTCTTCGTATCCGACCGGCCCGACGAGGAAGCCATCGGCATCATGGCCGACGAGTTCACCCGCACCGAGGGCGATATCCGCGCCGTCATGCGCCGCATGTTCCTCTCCGACTTCTTCGCCGACGAGGCCGTTCGCCTGGGCCGCGTCAAGAGTCCCGCCGAGCTGGTCGGCGGCACGGCACGCCTGGCCGGCAGCCACCAATCTCCGGAGTGGACCATCTCCAACCTGGCCATGGACGTCAACTTCATGGGCCAGGAGATCCTGAACCCGCCCACCGTGGAGGGCTGGCACACCGGCATGGAGTGGATCGACACCGGCAACCTGGTCGAGCGCATCAACGCCGCCGGCGCCGAAATGCGCGATACCGCCCGCCCCGGCGTTCGCGCCATCATCGACCGCGTGAAGACCCGCGGCGACCGGCTGGAGCCCCGTCCGCTGGCCGAAGCCTGCCTCGACGCCATGGGCATGTTCGAGGTGTCCGACGGCACCATGGACAGCCTCGTCGCGTTCGCCGCCCCGTGGGGCGAGATACGCTTCGACCGCGACGACACCGTCGCCTGCGCCGAAGAGCGCGTCGTCGAAATGCTCCAACTCATCGTGGCGTCCCGGGAGTACCAACTGGCATGACCACCACCATGACCGCAACATTCACCTACAGCCACACCGTGGGCTTCCTCGCCTACCGCGGCCGAGGCTTCATCCACCCCGTTGACCTGGCCTTGGGCGGCAACGGCGTGATGTACGTGCTCAACCGAGGCGGGGCGGAGTCCGTGACACGCCTGGACCTCAAGCGCGTTTGCGTCTGCACGGCAGACGAAGGGTACGTCGGGGAATGGGGCACCGGCGGCACCGAGGACGGCCAGTTCTGGTGGCCATCGGCCATTGTCCGGACTGGTGACGGCAGTCTCTACGTTGCCGACGAGGCTCTCCAGCATATCATCGTGTTCAGTCCCGAAGGCGAGTTCATCCGCCACTGGGGTGAAGTCGGCGACGCTCCGGGCCAGATCAACCGTCCCGCCGACATCGCCATCGCCCCCGACGGAACCCTGTTGGTCAGCGATGGCATGAACCATCGCATCCAGCGCTTCACCGCAGACGGCGAGTACCTGGGCGGATGGGGCAGTTACGGCGTTCAAGCCGGCCAGTTCAACACCCCCTGGCGGTTGGCCTGCGACGCCGACGGCAACGTCTTCGTCGCCGACTGGCGCAACGACCGCGTCCAAGCGTTCACCCCTGACGGCCGTTTCGTCGGCCAGTGGGGAGTGTCCGGAGACGGAAAGGGCCAGTTGAACCGGCCTTCATCCGTAGCCGTTGACGACGAGGGCTACATCTACGTGACCGACTGGGGCAATGAGCGCGTGCAGATCTTCGCGCCCGACGGCGAGGTGGCCGCCATCCTGCACGGCGACGCGACGACCTCATCATGGGCGGAAGACTACCTTGCCGCCAACCCCGACGAACAGCGGGCCCGGCGCGAAGCGAATCTGGCCCCCGCCGTCAACCCGTGGCGCGATCATCACCGCGAGGCTTCGGCCGGCGTGGAGGCCCGATTCTGGGGACCCACGGCGGTCAACCTAGACGACGAGGGCCGCATCTACGTCGTCGACTCCTGCCGCCACCGCGTCCAGATCTACCGCAAGAACTCGTAGGGGCGAATGAACATTCGCCCCGGGTTTTCAGTTTCCCATTTGTCATAGGACTTACGCAGTTGGGACTGTCATAGGACTTACGCAGTTGAAATGGGTTGGTGTGGTGAAAGGCGGGTTAGGAAGTGGGTAGTGTAGTCTGTGAGGGAGGTTTGGGGAGGTGTGAGGACGTGAACGCGGCGCGGTGTGACGAGTTGGACTACATCCAGTTTTTGGTGGCGGCCCA